>NZ_JYJF01000011.1 GCF_000955975.1 Saccharothrix sp. ST-888 | reverse complement strand
GGTGTTGCGGGTGTCGTGGGGGGGCAGCGGGAGCGCCCGGAGGGGCGGGGGGGGGGGGGGCGGGGGGGGGGGGGGGGGGGGGTGGGGGGGGGGGGGGGGGGGGTGGGGGGGGGGAGGAAGATGTGGGGGGAGTCGCCGGATGGACTTGACAGTGGATGGCTGCCAATTGGTACAGACCTATTGACCCATGTGGTTCAGACCACATGCGGTCACGCCAACCTGCAGCGTGGCAGCCGGGCGAGTTGACCGGGGGTCGGCTGTGGGGTGTGCCCGTAACCCCCACCTGCGTCCCCACAGCGCACCGACACTCACTCCTGGAGGCCGAGTGTTGATCCGGACCAGGGCGGAGCAGCATCCCACCGCTGCCGGCCGCCGGACCACCGGTCCGCGGGTGGCGTTCGCCGCCGCGGCCGCCGCCGGGTTGGCCGGTCTGCTGGTCGCCACGCTGGGTGCGGCGCCCTCGCAGGCGTCGGCCCCGGTCGACAGCCAGTCCTGTCGCCCCGACGGCGTGTACACCACTCCCGGGGTGGACGTGCCGTACTGCAACGTCTACGACGGCTCGGGCCGTGAGCAGATGGGCGCGGACCACCAGCGCCGCGTCATCGGCTACTTCACCGGCTGGCGGACCGGCAGGGACGGCACGCCCGCCTACCTGGTGAACAACATCCCCTGGGACAAGGTCACCCACCTCAACTACGCCTTCGCGCACGTCGGCGGCGACAACAGGCTCTCGGTCGGCTCGGGCGGTCCGAACAACGCCGCGACCGGGATGACCTTCCCGGGGGTCGCGGGTGCGGAGATGGACCCGTCACTCCCGTACCAGGGGCACTTCAACCTTCTGAGCAGCAACAAGTGGTGGACCACGGGTGAGGACCCCTCGACCACCGGTCCGTGGGGTGTCTGGAGCGACCTCGGTCCCTGCTGACCCGAGGTGACGGACGGCGGTGGCGGCGCACCCAGTCGGGGGGTGTGCCGCCACCGCTGCGTTCCCCGCGCCCGTGCGGGCGCGCCGAAGGTCAGGAGGTGGGGATCTTCAGGTCGCGGAGCAGCTTGGCGACGTGACCGGTGGCCTTGACGTTGTAGAGGGCGTGCTCGACCTTGCCCTGTTCGTCGACCACGATGGTGGAGCGGATCACGCCGACCACGGTCTTGCCGTACAGCTGCTTCTCGCCGTACGCGCCGTACGCCGCCAGGACGGACTTGTCCTCGTCGGAGACCAGGGTGACCTTGAGGTCCTCGGTCTCGCGGAACTTGCCGAGCTTCTCGGGCTTGTCGGGAGAGATGCCGATGACGTCGTACCCGGCGCCCGCGAAGACCTCCAGGTTGTCGGTGAAGTCGCAGGCCTGGGTGGTGCAGCCCGGGGTGAGGGCGGCGGGGTAGAAGTAGACGATCACCTTGCGGCCGAGATGGTCGGCGAGGGACACCTGCTTGCCGTCGGCGTCGGGCAGGGTGAAGGCGGGGGCGGTCTCGCCGGCCTTGAGGCGCTCGCTCACGGTGGATCTCTCCTCGTGCGTGGACTGGTGGTCGTACCACGGCAAACTTACCTCCCGATGGTGGGTGGGCCGCGCGGATGGGCGGGGCAGCTGACAGACTGGCCCTGATGGACAGGACGAGTGATCAGGTAAGGGGTGGCCCGAGTGGGCAAGGCCGGCACTGAGGGCAAGGCGGCGCGGACGACCGCCCAGATCGAGGCCGACATCGAGCGGACCCGTAAGCAGCTGGCGGTGAACCTCGACGAACTCGCCATGCGGGTCCACCCGAGCACGGTGGCCGCGCAGACCAAGGCGAAGATGGTGGCCTCGGTCGAGCAGAGGGCCGGGCGCGCGTACGTGGCGGCGAGCGGTGCCGTCGAGCAGCTGAAGGCGAAGTTCACGGATGCGGACGGCCGGCCGCGGCAGGAGCGGGTCATTCCGGCCGCGCTGGTGGGTGTCGGCGTGCTGCTGCTGTTCGCCTCCGCGCGCAGCAAGCGCAAGCGGGGCTGATCCACCCCCGGGGAGTCCGGGGGGAAGGGGCCGGGAGACCGGCCCCTTTCGCATGCCCCTTCGGCGCGCCGGTCCGGTGTGCCCGTTCCGCCTGCCGGGTCAGCGTCACGGCGGCGGCACGGGCCGGGTACCGTCGGGGACGTGAGCACGAATGCAGAGCAGAGCCAGCAGCACGAGGCGCCCCGTCACGACCGGCTGGGCGAGAAGCTGCCGATCAAGATGTTGCACGACCGGGTGCTGGTGAAGACCGAGGGCGGGGAGGGCGAACGCCGTTCGACCGGCGGGATTCTCATTCCCGCGACCGCCGAGCTCTCGAAGCGCTGCACCTGGGCGGAAGCCGTCGCCGTCGGCCAGAGCGTGCGCTCCGTGGAGCCCGGTGACCGGGTGCTGTACGACCCGGAGGACAAGCTGGAGGTCGAGGTGCGCGGCGCCACCTATGTGCTGCTGCGCGAGCGCGACCTGCACGCGGTGGCGGCGATGCGCTTCGGCGACACGGAGGGCTCGACCGGCCTCTACCTGTGATCCGGTGTGCCGCTCGGCGGCGCGGTCGGGCCCTTCCCGGTTGTCGGGGAGGGCCCGACCGCTTCCAGGGGCTTCGGGGCTCGATCAGAACGGCCAGGTGGGCCTCGTCGACCTGGCCCGGGCAACCGGGGATGATCCAGGAGAGGGTGGCCCTACGCCTTCTGACGGGATGTCGGCAGATGAAGCCGCGTGTGGCTGAACGGTGGGATTCGTGGCGGACGAGGCGGCTGGACCGGATGCGGTGCAGCGCTGTCCGTCGGAACGACACCGCCCGCCCAGGCCGTGTAGTGGTCGGGAGCGGACTACCGCGTGGCGGGGGCCGGGCGGCTGCGGACGGCGATGCGGGCCTCGGCGAGGGCGAGGCCGGTGACGGAGGCCAGCAGGACGGTGGTGCCGCCCACGGTCGCGGCGGTGAGGTGCTCGCCGAGCAGCAGGACCGCGATCACGGTGGCGCTGACCGGTTCGATCAGCGCGATCACCGAGGCGGTGGTCGCCCGTACGGTCGCGGCTCCGGCGAAGTACAGCGCGTACCCGAGGGCGGTGGGTACGGCGGCGATGTACAGCAGCAGTGCGACGGTGCGCCCGAGGCCGGCCGCGTGCGGCCACAGCCCCTCGGCGGCGGCCAGGGGGAGCAGGCAGACGGTGCAGACCGCGAAGGAGCGGACGGTGGTGCCGAAGGCGTCCGGCTGCCGTCCGGCCCGGCCCTGCCTGCGGGTGTAGACGGTGATGCAGGCGTAGCCGGCGGCCGAGAGCAGCGCCCAGGCCACCCCGGCGGGGCGGACCTCGCTGCTGCCGCCGTCCCCGAGGACCAGGACGGCGAGGCCGGTCAGCGCACCGGCTACGGCGACGGTGCCCGCGCCGCCGATCCGCTCGCCCATGGTGAGCCGGGCGCCGACGGCGATCATGACGGGTGCCGCGCCGAGGGTGACCACGGTGGCCACCGCCAGCCCGGTGCCCTGGACGGCCTCGAAGTAGGCGGCCTGGAAGAGGGTCAGGCCGAGGCCGTTGGCCAGGGTGTCGGTGACCCTGCGGCGGTGCGGCTGCGGGGTCGCGCCGAGGGGGCGGCGGCCGGTCGCCCGGGAGGCGATCAGCAGCAGGACCAGCCCACCGAGGGCGCGCCAGAAGGTGAGGGCCATCGGGCCCAGGCCGCTGCCGTCGAAGCAGAGGGCGGCGGCGGCGCCCGCGGTGCCCCAGGAGGTGGCGGCCACGGTGATGTAGAGCATGCCCCGTCCGGTGGACAGGGTGCGTACGGCAGAGGACACGGGGGTTCTCCCACGGAAGACTCGGATGTCGGTCGTGTGCTCCGGGCCGCGGGCAGCAACGACCGGCCCGGGGACCGAGGTCGCCCGGGACGGGGTCTTCAGTGGCCTGCCGCCCGCCTAGGCGGCAGGAGGTGGCAGAACTCCGCGATGCATGGCGCCCACCCTACTCCCGAGGACGTACGCCGCTCCCGGGCCTCACGGCCTGGGGAGAGCGGGGGTGCCGCCGGGGAGCCGGAACGGGCTGCCGGAGGGGAACCGGGTGGGGAGCCCCGTCGGGAGTCCGGTCGGGCTGGGGGTGGGCGACGGCGAGTGCGAAGGCGTGGGGGAGGGCTTGGGAGCGGGCGCCGGCGAGCGCGGGTGCGAGGGTGCCGGGGAGTGCGGCCTGCGCCGGGCCGGGTTGGGCGGCGGGGCCTCGGCGTACTGGGCGTTGTCGCGGTCCACCTGGAGGTCGAAGGACCGGACCGGGCCGCCGTGCAGTGCCGCGGTCATGTAGGCGGTCCAGATCGCGGTGGGGAAGGCGCCTCCGTTGATCCGGGTGAAGCCGGCCGTTCCGGTGAGCGGCAGTTTGGCGTGGGTCTTCGGGTCCTCGCGGAACAGGCCGACCGCGGTGGTGAGTTCGGGGGTGTACCCGGCGAACCAGGCGGACCGGTTGCTGTCGGTCGTGCCGGTCTTCCCGGCGGCCGGGCGGTTGAGGGAGAGCGCGAGGGCGCCGGTGCCGCTGGAGCTGACCACGTCCTGCAGGACGTCGGTGACGGCGTCGGCGGTGCCCCGGCTGACGGCGGTGCGGGCGGGGTGCCCCGGCAGCTTGGGGACTTCGCTGTCGCCGGGGCGCTCCAGCTTGAGGACCGGCCAAGGGGTGATCGCCTGGCCGTGGTTGGCGAACGTCGCGTACACCGAGGCCAGGTCGATCGCGCTGGGGGTGGCGGTGCCCAGGGTCATCGAGGTGTTGGCCGGGTCCATGCCGGGGACGGTCTCGGGCAGGCCCAGCTGTACGGCGGTCCGCCGGACGGCGGCCAGTCCCACGTCCACGCCCTCCTGGGCGAAGACCGAGTTGACCGACTTCATCATGGCGTAGCGGAGGGTGACGAGGCCGTAGTCGATGTCGTCCTCGTTGGGCGGCGCGTAGACGCTCGGGCCGCCGATGACCGGGAGGCGGCTGTCGCCCTCGTAGAGGGTCTGGGTGGTGATCCGGTAGCCGTCCTGGGTGGTGTGGTTGCCCTCCAGTCCGGCGGCGAGGTCGATCGGCTTGAAGGTGGAGCCGACCTGGTTGTCCTGCCGGGTGGCGTCGTTGAAGGGCTGGCCGGCGTAGTCGGGGCCGCCGTAGACGGCGACGATCCGGCCGGTGGCGGGGTCGATCGAGGCGCCGGCGACCCGGACGGCGGTGTCGGAGTCGGGGCGGGCCTTCGGATCGAGCTGGGTGGTGAGCTCGCTGCGGACGGCGGCCACGAAGGCGTCCTGCTTGGCCTTGTCGAAGGTGGTGGTGATCTTCCAGCCGCCGGCCTTGAGACTGGCGGTGTCCAGGACTCCGGTGGCGGCGAGGTAGTCGTCGACGATCCCGACCAGGTAGCCGGCCTGCCCGCTCAGGCCCTTGGTGGGCTGCGGGTCGATCGGCTCGGGGAAGGTCAGCGAGGCGCGTTCGGCGGGTGACAGGAAGCCCATTGAGACCATGCCGTCCAGGACGTAGTTCCAGCGGGCGATGGCCTTCTCGCGGTTGGCGGGGGTGCTGGTCCTGACGTCGTACGTGCTCGGGGCCTGCAGCAGGGTGGCGAGGTAGGCGCCCTGGGCGAGTGTCAGCCTGGCGGCGTCGATGCCGTAGTAGGCGTGGGCGGCGGTCTGGATGCCGTAGGCGTTGCGGCCGAAGTAGCTGGTGTTGAGATAGCCGGCCAGGATGTCGTCCTTGCTCTGCTGCTGGTCGACCTTGAGCGAGATGAACAGTTCCTTGACCTTGCGGGTGATGGTCTGGTCCTGCGTGAGGTAGTGGTTCTTGACGTACTGCTGGGTGATGGTGGAGCCGCCCTGGGTGCCCTTGCCGGCGGCGGTGTTCCAGGCGGCGCGGAGCATGCCCTTGAGGTCGATGCCCTTGTTCCGGTAGAACGAGCGGTCCTCGGCGGAGACCACGGCCTGCTGGGTGGCCGGCGGAATCTGGCCGATCGCCACGTCCTCGCGGTTCACCGCGCCGGTGCGGGCCAGTTCGGTGGTGCCGTCCGCGTAGTAGTAGACGGTGCTCTGCGCCACGGCGTGGGCGTTCGGGTCCGGGACGGGGACCAGCAGATAGAGCGTCACAAAGGCCGTGATGCCCAGTAGGAGCAGGCCGAGCAGGCTGCCGACCGTCATCCGCCAGGTCGGCAGCAGCCGGCGCCGGCGGGGCAGCGCCCGGCGGCGGGCCCTGCGGGCGGTCCGCTTGGCGCGGCGGCGGTCACGGCGGGAGCCCTCGGCGCGGTCCTCGCCCTCCAGCGAGTCGTGCGGGCTCGGGGTGCGCGGTGGCGTGCTTCCGGCGGTGGCGGGTTGGTCCGGTGGCTCCTGGCTCATGGGTGGATTATGGGTGATTTGACGCGTAATCAGATGTTTTTTCCGGCGAATCGGCGTACGGGTCGGCTCTTCGCGCCCCCAGGGGCTCGCGTGCCGGTAAAAGCGGCTGCGCCGGGTGACCGGCGGCGCTACGGTGAAAGGTGACAACCACATAGCGCACCTCGTCAGCCGCAGCTCCGCCCGCGCCCCGCCACCCCCGGGGTCCGCCGGTCGGAGCCGATCGCCGCTGCGCTTGTGCATGTCGGGGGGCCGCCGAGTACCGCGCCACAAAAAGTCGACAAGGAGACAATATGGATACCTCTGTGGAAGCCGCCGCGGACACCTCCGCACAGCTCAGGCCGGAGCGCGGAGAGCCGGGCCCGGACGGTCGGCCCGAGGGCGCCGGGCGGCAGGACATCGGGCGGCAGGATGCCGGACGGCGACAGGCCGGACGGCTCTACCTGGCCATCGCCCAGGGCGCGTTCCGCCGCTACTCCACCTATCGTGCCGCCACCGTCGCGGGCGCCGTCACCAACACCGTCTTCGGCTTCATCCTCGCCTACACCTTCCTCGCCCTCTGGCAGGCCAGGCCGGGACTCGGCGGCTACGACAGCGTCCAGGCCGTCACCTACATCTGGATCAGCCAGTCGCTGCTGGTCACCGTCGCGGTCTGGGGCGGCGGCTTCCAGGACGAGGTCCAGGAGCGGTTCCGCACCGGGGACATCGCCATCGACCTCTACCGCCCGGTGGACTTCCAGGGCTGGTGGCTGGCCACCGACCTCGGCCGGGCCGCCTTCCACCTGTTCGCCCGGGGTGTGCTGCCCACCCTCGCGGGCGCGCTGGCCTTCTCGCTCACCCTGCCCGCCGATCCGCTGGTCTGGGCGGTCTTCCTGCTCGCCGTCCTGCTCGCCGTGGTGGTCAGCTTCGGACTGCGCTTCCTGGTCTCGCTCACCGGCTTCTGGCTGCACGACTCCGAGGGCATCCGGGCGGTGATGCTGGTGGTCGCGATGTTCTTCTCCGGAATGCTGCTGCCGATCGGACTCTTCCCCGGCTGGCTCGGCGAACTCGCCCATGTGCTGCCCTGGGCGGCGCTGATCCAGATCCCCACCGACATCCTGCTGGAGCGCCGCTCCGGCTTCGCCGTGCTCACCGGGCTCGGCTTCCAGCTCCTCTGGGCGGTCCTGCTGCTCGCCGCAGGACGCGCCGCCCAGCTGCTCGCAACCCGCAAGGTGGTGGTCCAGGGTGGCTGAACTCCTCGCAACAGAAGGGCGGATGATCGCCGATGAGACACGGTCGGCCAAGGCGCGCTGGGCGCTGCGCTCCTGGTGGCTGGTCGCCGCCATGTGGACCCGCGCCACCATGGCCTACCGGGCCTCCTTCTTCCTGATGCTCGCCGCCAGCCTCGCCGCGACCTCGCTGGACTTCGTCGTGCTGCTGCTGATGTTCCAGCACACCGACCGCCTCGGCGGCTGGTCGCTGGCCGAACTCGGCTTCCTGTACGGGACGTCGGGGCTCTGCCTGGGGCTGGCCAACCTGTTCGTCGGCAGCGTGGACGCTCTCGGGGACCGGATCCGCACCGGGACCCTCGACACCATGCTGATCCGGCCCGCCCCCGCACTCGCCCAACTCTGCGCCGAGCGCTTCTCGTTGCGCCGCCTCGGCCGCCCGCTCCAGGCCGTCGCCGTCCTCGTCTGGTCGCTCACCGTGCTGCCGGTGCACTGGACCGCCGACCGGCTGCTGCTCGTACCGCTGCTGCTGGTCTGCGGCACCGTGATCTTCAGCGCCATCTACATCGGCGGCGCCACCCTGCAGTTCTGGTGGGGCGAGGCCAGGGAGCTCCAGAACTCCCTCACCTACGGCGGCGCCACGCTGATCCACTACCCGCCCACCATCTTCGCCAAGGAACTGGTGGCCGGGGTCGTCTTCGGCGTGCCGCTGGCCTTCGTCAACTGGCTGCCCGCACTGCGCATCCTCGACCGGCCCGACCCGCTCGGCCTGCCCACCGCCTTCCAGTACGCCTCCCCGATCGCCGCCGCCCTCTGCGTCCTCGCCGCCGCCGCGGCCTGGCGGGCCGGGCTGCGCGCGTACCGGGGCACCGGCAACTGACCCACCTCTGACAGGAGAGCGACCATGACTCTGATCGAACTGCAGGACGTCCGGCGCAGCTTCACCATCCGCACCAAGGCCGGGCGGCTGCGCCGGGAGAAGCGCGAGGTGCACGCCGTGGACGGGCTCACCTTCGGTATCGATGCCGGCGAGTGCGTCGGATACATCGGCCCGAACGGCGCCGGCAAGTCGACCACCATCAAGATGCTCACCGGCATCCTGGTCCCCAGCAGCGGACGCCTGCGGGTCGCCGGAGTCGACCCCGCCCGCGAACGGGCCAGGCTGGCCCGCCGGATCGGCGTGGTCTTCGGTCAACGCACCACCCTCTGGTGGGACCTGCCCCTGCGCGACTCGTACGAACTGGCGCGGCGGATCTACCGCATCCCCGACGCCCGCTACCGGGCCAACCTCGACCGCTGCGTCGAACTGCTCGACCTGGGCGGGCTGTTGGACACCCCGGTACGCCAGCTCTCGCTCGGCCAGCGGATGCGCGGCGATCTCGCGGCCGCGCTGCTGCACGACCCCCAGGTGCTCTACCTGGACGAGCCGACCATCGGGCTCGACGTGGTCAGCAAGGCCCGGGTCCGGGAGTTCCTGCGCGAGGTCAACACCGACCAGGGCACCACCGTGCTGCTCACCACCCACGACCTGGTCGACATCGAGCAGCTGTGCGGCCGGGTGATGGTGATCGACCACGGCCGGGTGGTCTACGACGGCAGCCTGGACGGCCTCCACGCCGCCGGGCAGAGCGAGCGCACCCTGGTGGTCGACCTCGCCGAGGCCGGGCCCGCGATCGAGGTCGCCGGGGCCCGGGTGGTCAGGGTCGAAGGCCCGCGCCAGTGGCTGGCCTTCCCCGCCGAGGAGAGCGCCGCCCCGATCGTCGCCGCCGTCGCCGACCGCTACCCGCTCGTCGACCTCTCGGTCCGCGAACCCGCCATCGAGGACGTCATCGCCCGGATGTACGCGGAGGTGGCCATCGGCTGAACCTCCCCGGTGGACCGCCCTCGGAGGCGTCGGCAAAACGATCCGCCCTGGGCCATCGGGGTGACGGGGCAGTGACCCCGGGGCGGGCAACGGCGTTGACCCCCTTGTGACTTCACGAGAGGCAGTGACCTCCCGAGGGACTGCGCAGCCGCCGCAACCGCCCGACGTCAGCGTGGTGATCGCGGTCTACAACACCATGCCGTACCTCACCGCCTGCCTGGACTCGCTGGTCGGCCAGAGCATCGGCCACCGGCGGATGGAGATCGTCGCCGTCGACGACGGCTCCACCGACGGCAGCGGCGCGGAACTCGACCGCTACGCGACCCGGCACCCCGGCCTCTTCAAGGTCAGGCACCAGGCCAACTCCGGTGGCCCGGCCCACCCCACCAACCGGGGGACGGCCGAGGCCACCGGACGCTACGTGCTCTACCTCGGCGCCGACGACTGGCTCGGGGCCGAGGCGCTGGAACGCATGGTCGCGGCCGCCGACCGCTGGGAGTCCGAGGTCCTGGTGCCCAAACAGGTCGGCGAGAACGGCCGGCTGGTCCCGCAGGGCGTCTTCGACCGCACCGCCCGCGAGGTCAGCTTCACCGACTCCGCGCTCGCCTGGGCGCTCGCCGACACCAAGCTGTTCCGTCGCGACCTGCTGCAACGCCACGGCCTGAGCAGGCTGGAGGACCTCCTCGTCCACAGCGACCAGCCGTTCACGCTGGAAGCCCTGCTGCGCGCCGAGCGGGTCTCCGTCCTCGCCGACTACGACTACTACCACCTGGTCCTGCGCCAGGACCGCAGCAACGTCACCCACCGCGCCGGTCCGCTGGACCGGCTGCGCGGCGTCCGGGCGATCCAGGAGGTGGTCGAACGCCTCACCGACCCCGGGCCCGCGCGGGACGCCATTCGCAGCCGCCATTTCGGCTGGGAGGTACCGCAGTTGCTCCAGGCGGACTTCCTGCACCTGGACCACGGACTTCAGCGGCAGGTCTGCGCGGGCATCGCCGGGCTGCTGGACGACTTCTGCACACCCGAGCTGCTCGCCCGACTGCCGGTCGGCGACCGGCTGCGACTGGCCCTCGCCCGGCGCGGTGAACTCGCCGCCCTGCGCGGCGTGATCGACTACGAGCTCGCCAACGGCACCCCGCCGCCGGTCCGCCGGCGCGGTCGTGAGTACGCCGGGTACCCCCTCTTCCGCAGTCGTCGACTGGGCCTTCCGGACCAGCTGTTCGCCCTGGGCCAGGCCGGTCCCGACGGCGGGTGGCTGGTCGGACTGCGGCGGCAGGTCATGCGGCGGCTGCCGCCGAGGGCGCGGAAGGCACTGCGGCGCCGACTGGGCCGGCTGGTTCGGCGAAGGCCGCCGGCGCGAGCGGGCGTGCGAACGGATGCGGGCGCGGGCGCGGCGGCCGGTGGGTGGGTCGGTGCGCCGGCGGGCGCGCGAGCGGACGAGGGGTGAGCGGTATGGACATCTGCGTGGTCGGGTTGGGCAAGATCGGCCTGCCGCTGGCAGTGCAGTACGCGGGGAAGGGCCACCGGGTCATCGGCGCGGACATCTCCCCCGAGGTGGTGCGAACGGTCAACGACGGCCGGCCGCCGTTCCCCCGGGAGGCCGAACTCGCCGATCGCCTCAAGCACTCGGTGGCCGACGGGCGGCTGACCGCCACCACCGACACGGCGGCGGCCGTCGCCACGGCCCAGGCCGTGGTGATCGTGGTCCCTCTCGTCACCGCCGCCGACGGCACCCCGGACTTCTCGCTGCTGGACGCCGCCACCGACGCAGTCGCGGCCGGGCTGCGCCGGGGCACCCTGGTCAGCTACGAGACCACCCTGCCGGTCGGCAGCACCCGGGGCCGCTGGGCGCCGCGCCTGGCGGCCGGTTCGCAACTGGCGGCCGGGCGCGACTTCGGCCTGGTGTTCAGTCCCGAACGGGTGCGCACCGGACGGGTCTTCGCCGACCTGCGCCGCTACCCCAAGCTGGTCGGCGGCCTGGACGCCCGCTCCACCCGGCAGGGCGTCGAGTTCTACCAGGCGGTGCTCGACTTCGATCCGCGCCCCGACCTGGCACGCGGCAACGGCGTCTGGGCGCTCGACTCGGTGGAGGCGGCCGAGTTCTCCAAGCTCGCCGAGACCACCTACCGGGACGTCAACATCGCCCTGGTGAACCAGTTCGCGCGCTTCGCCGACCGCTGCGGGGTCGACCTCGCGGAAGTGATCGAGGCGTGCAACTCGCAGCCGTACAGCCACCTGCACCGCCCCGGCATCGCGGTCGGCGGCCACTGCATCCCGGTCTATCCGAGGCTCTACCTGTGGAACGACCCGCACGCGAGCGTCGTCCGGGTCGCCCGGGAGGCCAACGAGACCGTGCCCGGGTACGCGGTCGGGCTGCTGGAGGGCGCGCTCGGGCCGCTGGCCGGGGTCGGGGTGCGGGTGCTCGGTGCGGCGTACCGGGGCGGGGTGAAGGAGACCGCGTACTCCGGGGTCTTCCCGCTGGTCGAGGCCCTGCGGGCGGCCGGGGCCGTGCCGTACGTCAGCGACCCGCTCTACACGGCGGCGGAGCTGACCGCGCTCGGACTGCCGCTGTACCGGGACGAGCCGGTGGCCGCCGTGGTGGTGCAGGCGGACCACCCCGAGTACCGCGAGCTGTCCGCCGCGGACCTCCCGGGCATCCGGGTCCTGCTGGACGGCCGCCGGGTGACCGACCCGTCCCGGTGGGACGGTGTCCGCCGCATCGTCCTCGGCGGCGGAGGCTGACCGAGGGTCCTGCGGGCAGCATGGGTACGCGTCCGTCGCGAGCCGCGGCGCCACCCCTGGGGCGCTGCCCGTACGGGGTCACCCCGGGTTGACCCGGACTCGGCGGGGTGGAGGGCCCGGCGCGGGGGCGTGCGGGGCAGACTGTCCGGGTGAGCGTCGAAGAGAGGGTCAGGACGGCCTCCGGGGTCAGCTTCACCGCGGCCGACGAGGAGAAACGCCGGGGAGTCCGGCGGATGAAGACGATCGCGACCGGCCTGCTGGCCTTCGCGACGGTGGTGTTCGGCCTGGCGACCTGGGCCGGGGCGGCGGGGGCCGGTGCGTGGGCCGGGTACGTCGCGGCGGCTGCCGAGGCCGGCATGGTCGGCGCCCTGGCGGACTGGTTCGCCGTCACCGCGCTGTTCCGCCGCCCGTTCGGACTGCCGATCCCGCACACCGCGATCATCCCGACCAAGAAGGACGCCTTCGGCAAGTCGCTGGGCGACTTCGTCGGCGACAACTTCCTGTCCGGACCGGTGGTCCGCGAGCGGCTGGCCGCGATCGGGATCGCCCGGCGGCTCGGCGAGTGGCTGGCCGCCCCGGGCAGTGCCGAGCGGGTCACCCGGGAGACGGCGGCCGCCCTGCGCGGCGTCCTCGCCGTGCTGCGCGACGACGACGTCCAGGCGGTCGTCGCCGAGGCCGTGACCAGGCGCGCCGCCGCCAGCTCGGTCGCGGAACCGGCCGGACGCCTGCTCGGCAGGGTGGTCGCGGACGGCGGCCACCGGGGCGTGGTGGATCTGGTCGCGGTCCGCGCACACGACTGGCTGACCGAGCATCACGAAGAGGTCGTGCAGCGGGTCACCCAGCGCACGCCGGGCTGGACGCCCAGGTTCATCGACCAGCAGGTCGGCGAGCGGGTCTACAAGGAGCTGATGCGCTTCGTCACCGACATCCGGGACGACCGGCAGCACCCCGCCCGGGGCGCGATCGACAACTTCCTCGCCGACTTCGCCACCGAGCTCCAGCACGACCCCGCGACCATCGCCCGGGTCGAGCGGGCCAAGGCCGACCTGCTGGCCCGCCCCGAGGTGCAGGACCTGATCGCCTCCTCCTGGTCGGCCGTCCGCACGCTGGTGCTGACCGCCGCCGAGGACGAGCAGAGCGAGCTGCGCCGCCGGATAGCGGCCGGGCTGCGCTCGTTCGGCCGGCGCCTCGCCACCGACCGGCGGCTCCAGGCCAAGACCGACGGCTGGCTCCAGGACGCCGCCCAGTACGTGGTGCAGACCTACCGGACCGAGATCACCTCGCTGATCTCGGAGACCGTCGCCGGCTGGGACGCGGACGACGCCTCGCGCAAGATCGAGGCCAACGTCGGACGGGACCTCCAGTTCATCAGGATCAACGGCACCGTGGTCGGTGCGCTGGCCGGACTGCTGATCCACACCGTGGCGGTGGCGCTCGGCGGTTAGCATGCAGGATCGAATCAATCCGAAGGGAAGTGTCCGGTGAGCGAGGGCAAGAGCGGTATCGAGGCGTTCATCGCGGGGATGCCGAAGGCGGAACTGCACGTGCACCACGTCGGTTCGGCCTCGCCCCGGGTGGTCGCGGAGCTGGCCGCCCGGCACGCGGGGAAGAGCCGGGTGCCGACCGACCCGGCGGCCCTCGCCGAGTACTTCACCTTCACCGACTTCGCGCACTTCGTCGAGGTCTACCTGAGCGTGGTCGACCTGATCAAGGACGCCGAGGACGTCCGCGCGCTGACGTACGGCGTCGCCGAGGACATGGCCCGCCAGCAGATCCGCTACGCCGAGCTGACCGTCACCCCGTACTCCTCGACCAACCGGGGCATCCCGGACGTCGCCTTCATGGAGGCGATCGAGGACGCCAGGATCTCGGCCGAGCGCGACCTGGGCATCGTGCTGCGCTGGTGCTTCGACATCCCCGGCGAGGCCGGTCTGCCGAGCGCCGAGGAGACCGCCCGGATGGCCGTCGACCTGGCCCCCGCGGGCCTGGTCAGCTTCGGCCTCGGCGGTCCGGAGATCGGTGTGCCGCGCCCGCAGTTCAAGCCGTACTTCGACCGGGCCCGGGCGGCCGGTCTGCACAGCGTCCCGCACGCCGGTGAGACCACCGGGCCCGAGACGGTCTGGGACGCGATCCGGGTCCTCGGCGCCGAGCGGATCGGCCACGGCACCCAGGCGGTCAAGGACCCGGCCCTGCTGGACTACCTCGGCGAGCACCGCATCCCGCTGGAGGTCTGCCCGACCTCCAACATCGCCACCCGGGCCGTCGAGCGGATCGAGGAGCACCCGATCAGGCAGATGGTCGACGCCGGCCTGGTCGTCACGGTCAACAGTGACGACCCGCCGATGTTCGGCACCGACCTCAACACCGAGTACGCCGTCGCCGCCCGCCTGCTCGACCTCGACGAGACCGGGGTCGCCGCCCTCGCCAGGAACGCCGTCGAGGCGTCCTTCCTGGACGAGAGCGGCAAGGCCAGGCTGACCGGCGAGATCGACAGCTACCTCGCGGGCTGGACCGCCAGGGGCTGAACCGGACGGCTGTCCCGGTGCAGCCAGGCGCGCTCGGCGACGCTCCACGCGGTGGTGGTGAGCAGGTAGATCCCCGCCGCGAGCGGTACCAGCGCGGCGAACAGCACGGTGCCGAACGAGAGATACGGCATCAGCGCCGCACCGGGCGCCGTCGGGTCCGCCACCGCCCGGCGGGCATTGCGGAACGACAGGAAGCCGACGGCGGCCAGGGCCAGGTACAGCAGGCCGAAGACCAGCAACTGGCCCTGGCCGTGCGCGGCGTTCACGTGCAGCCCGAGCGGAACACCGGACACGGTGTGCTGCAGCAGGTCGTTGGGCTTGGTGAACAACCGGTACATCACCGAGAAGAACGGGGCCTGCGCCAGTACCGGCAGGCAGCCCGCGAACGGCGACGCCTTCTCCTCGCGGTACAGCTCGGTCAGCGCGGCCTGCAGCTTCTCCGGCTGCTTGGCGTGCCTGCGCCGCAGCTCGGCGACCTTCGGGGCGAGCCGCGCCTGGGCCTTCTGGCCGCGCGCTGCGGCGCGGGCGAGCGGGTGCAGCGCCAGCCGCACACAGACGGTGAAGAGGACGATCGCGAGCGCGGTCGGCAGCACGGCGGCGAGCGCCGAGACGGCATCGTGGGCCAGCCGTACGGCAGGGTCGAGCAAGGCGAAAACGGACATGGGGGAGCGAGCCCTCCGGGGTCTCGTGGGATGAGAGGTCGGCGGAGGGCGGCCGCGCAGGGCCTTGGCGGGTCAACGCTCCAGGAGGGAGCGGGAGTTACGCGGCCGCCAGGGCCGCGCCCGGCGCCCTGGGGCGGCGTCGGCCCCGGGCGTCCGGATCACGCTGCGGAAGGAAGGCGGTCCGGAACGCGCGCCTGCGCAGCGCCCCGGACCGGACGATCGCCGGGGCGCGCGCCCCGAGCCGGCGCCCGGTGGCCAGCACACCTGCGGCGACACCGGCCAACAGCACCAGGGTCGCGGCGGCGGCCACGGCCGTCAGACCGGTAGACCCGGCCAGCAGCTCACCGGTCAACACCCGGAGCAGGCCGAGCAGTACGGCGACGAACGGCACTGCGGACCTCCTCGGACGGTGAACGGACACTCAGCGGCGATCGTACGCGACGCGATCCCGCAGGAGCGAGGGACTGCGCGAGCGGTTCCCCTGCTCCTGGGCGGAGCCCCCCGACCGGATTCGCCGGAGGGCTGTTCTCGGAAGGCCGTTCGCGGACGGCTGTTCGCAGACGGCTACGGGAGCCGGACCACCGAGCCGGTGGCGGCGGAGGCCCGGGCGGCCTCCAGGACGGCGAGGGTGGCGACGGCGTCCCGGGGGTCGACCGGTGGCGGGGTGCCGTCGGCCAGGGAGGCGGCGACACCGGCGTAGTAGGCGGGGTAGTCGCCCGGGTCGGTGGGGATCCGCGAGGGGGACTCGTCGGTGCCGAGGGTGCCGTACGCGGCCGGGTTGTCCGCGCCCCAGGCTCCGCCGTCGTCCGGGCGGCGGCCCGCGCGCAGGTCGCCCTCCTGCGGGTCCATGCCGGACTTCACGTACCCGGCCGAGTCGCCGAGCACCCGCAGGCGCGGGCCGGCCAGCGGCGCCAGCGCGCTGGTCCACAGGTGCGAGCGGACGCCGCCGGCGTGGGTCAGGGCGAGGAAGGCGTCGTCGTCCACCACCGCGCCGTCCCGTCGGACGTCGACCTCGGCGTACACGGTCTCCACCGGGCCGAACAGCGTGAGCGCCTGGTCCACCAGGTGGCTGCCCAGGTCGTACAGCGTGCCGCCGACCTCGGCCGGGTCGGCCAGTTCGCGCCAGCCCGCCTTGGGCTTCGGGCGGAACCGCTCGAAGCGGGACTCGAAGCGGTGCACCCGGCCCAGCGCACCCGACTCCACCAGCCGGCGCGCGGTCAGGAAGTCGCCGTCCCAGCGGCGGTTCTGGAACACCGAGAGCAGCACCCCGGTCCTGGCCGACAGCTCGCAGAGCTCGCTCGCCTCGGCGGCGGTGGCCGCCAGCGGCTTGTCCACCACGGTCGGCAGACCGGCGTCCAGGGCGGCCCGGGCGAGCGGGACATGGGTGCGGTTGGGGGAGGCGATCACCACCAGGTCGAGCGCCTCGGCGAGCAGCTGCTCGGGCGTGTCCAGCGGGCGGGCGCCGGGGTGTTCGCGGTGCAGCTGCGCCCGGCGCTCGGGGTTGGCGGTGACCACCGCGTCCAGCCGGAGGCCGGGGGTCGCGGCGATCAGCGGGGCGTGGAAGGCGGAGCCGGCCAGGCCGTAGCCGACCAGACCGACGCGGAACGGGGGGCGGGACGTGCTGCTCATGCCCCTACTCAATCACGCGGCCGCCGGTCCACGGACACGGCCGCGCCCGGGGCGGGGCACAGCCTGTGGACCGGCGGAGCGGGTGGGCCCGGGTACCGGGTGCGCCGGGGAGGGGGGATCGCGGGCGCGGCCGGTACCCGGGGGCCGAGGGTGAACCACCGCTTCAGTCCGGGTGGTTCAGTCCGGGCGGTTCGGCGCGGGTGGTTCAGCGGACGTGCGCTCCGGTGGCGCGGCGGCGGCGGTTGAGGTGGACGACCGTGCCACCGGCGAGCAGGAAGGAGGCCCCGACGGCGACCATCATGCCGGTCGCGCGGCCGGTACCGGTCTGGGCGAGCTGTGCGGCGGCAGGCTGGACTGCGGCCTGGGCCGGGGCCGGTGCGGCGGCCTGTACGGGGGCGGCGGCCGGAACAGCGGCCGGAGCGGCGACTGCTGCGGCGGCCGGGGCGGCGTTGCCCGCACCCGCCTTGACCGCGCCTGCGCTGACCGAGTCGGCCTTGACCGAGCCGGCCCGGGGAGCCGCCGGCGCCTGCTGTGCCGGGCCCGCGGCGTCGTGCACATGCTTCACGCCGCTGTCGGAGGCCGGTACGGCCGCCGTGCCCGCCGTGTGGCCGGTGCCGTCGAAGACCACGTCCGAGCAGGAGTAGAACGCCTCCGGGCTGTCCGAGCGCTGCCAGATCGCGTAGATCAGCTGACGGCCGGTCTTCCCCGCCGGGATCTTGCCGGGCAGCACGTACTGGCCGTCCACCAGCTGCGGGTCGGTGATCGTCAGGAACGGCGTGGACTCCAGGTTGGACCAGCTCAGCGGCTGGGCCGGGTTGTAGGTGCCGTTGGTGATGAACAGCTGGAAGGTGCCCCGGTGCGGCGCCGTGGCGCGGAACCGGAAGGTGAAGTCGGCGCCCGAGGTGAGGTTGGTGGCGGGCCAGTCGGTGCGCGGCAGGTCGAGGCCCGCGAACTCGGTGTTGTTGGCGCTGCACAGGCGGCCGTCCGGGATCAGCTGCCGGTGCTGCCCGGCGGCGTTGCCGATCCGGATGCCGTTCCAGTCGTACATGGCCTGGGTCCCGCCGAGGGCGATGGCGGCCTTGCAGGCATCCGACTTCGGCGCCTCGGGACCTTCCAGGTAGCAGCCTTCGACCCGGCTGAGCGGGTTCTGCATCGAGCCGTGCGCGTACGCGGTGCCGGAGCCGAGGGCGCCGGCCAGGGCGCAGCCGGCCAGCGCCAGGGCGCCGACGGTGGTGGTGCGGCGGGCAGACATGGTGGGGGAACGCTCCTTCGGGTGGGACGGGACTACGTGCTCGGTGCGCTCGGTCGGGAGACACCTCGGGTGGTGTTCGAGCGGTGGGGGATCGCTCTTCCGGCACGCTATCCGTGCCGGGTGGGGCAGTTGACGCCAACTCGGCTTGCTTAGGGGCGGCTTAAGCCTCCGTTGAGGCAGCGGCTGTGGCAGCGGCTGAGGCAGTGGCGTCCCGGGCGGCGTGGATGAAGGCTTCGGGTACGGCCGGTGCACAGCGGGAGTCCGGTGGCCGGGACGTGCTGTCTTCGGGCATGCGTGCGGATTAGGCTGGAGTCGTTGGGGCAGCCAGTAGCACCCCCGACCGCCCGGTTGTGCCCGGCGGCGGGGTCCGCAGTTCCGTCCGGGCCGGATGCCGCCCGGACGACCACCGCACGATCTCTGGAGACACGCACGTGGCAGACCGCAAGCCCATCGAGTCCTGGCTGACCGACATGGACGGCGTCCTCATCCACGAGGGCACGCCGATCCCGGGCGCGGAGGAGTTCCTCCGCCGCCTGCGGGAGTCGGGCAAGCCGTTCCTGGTGCTGACCAACAACTCGATCTACACCCCGCGGGACCTCAGCGCCCGCCTGGCCGGGATGGGCCTGGAGGTGCCGGAGGAGTGCATCTGGACCTCCGCGCTGGCGACCGCGAAGTTCCTCAAGGGCCAGCGCCCCGGCGGCACGGCGTACGTCATCGGTGAGGCCGGTCTCACCACCGCGCTCTACCAGGCCGGCTACGTGCTGACCGACAACAACCCGGACTACGTGGTGCTCGGCGAGACCCGCACCTACAGCTTCGAGGCGCTGACCAAGGCGATCCGGCTGATCAACGCGGGCGCCAGGTTCATCTGCACCAACCCGGACGAGACCGGGCCCTCCACCGAGGGCGTCCTCCCGGCCACCGGCTCGGTCGCGGCGCTGATAACCAAGGCGACCGGTGTCGAGCCGTACTTCGTCGGCAAGCCCAACCCGCTGATGATGCGCGAGGCGCTGAACACCGCCGGTGCGCACTCCGAGTCCGCCGTGATGATCGGCGACCGGATGGACACCGACATCGTGGCGGGCATGGAGGCCGGTATGGAGACCATCCTGGTGCTCACCGGACTCACCGACGCGGCGGACGTCGAGCGCTACCCGTACCGGCCGGGCCGGGTGGTCAAGTCGATCGCGGACCTGATCGAGCTGGTCTAGCTCCCGGGGAAGCGGAAGCCGACAGCGGCGGGGATGGGGCAGGGGCAGCAGCGGGGTTCGGGGCGGGGGCAGTGCGGCCCCTTCCCCGGACGGCCTGGCGCCGTCGGCTGTCGGTGGGGCTGTGTAGCGTTCTCGGTGGAAGTGGACGTCCGGTCAGGGCGCGCAGCCGAGTGCTGCCCTTGGCCCGGTGGGAGGTTGAGTCGTGACGGAGCTGGCTGAGGTGGCCGTGGGCACGGAGTTCGAGGTGCCGGAGTCCTGGCGCGAAGCGCTGGCGGGGGAGTTGGAGAAGCCGTACTTCGCCGAGCTGTCCGCCTTTGTGGCGGCGCAGCGGGCCGAGCACCAGGTCTTCCCGCCGAGCGGGCAGGAGTTCTCGGCGCTGGCGGCCACGCCGTACCGGAACGTCCGGGTGCTGGTGCTCGGTCAGGACCCGTACCACGACGACGGCCAGGCGCACGGCATGAGCTTCTCGGTGCTGCCCGGCACCAAGACCCCGCCCTCGCTGCGGAACATCTTCAAGGAGCTGAACGCCGACCTCGGCGTCCCGGCGCCGGACAACGGCTATCTGATGCACTGGGCCGAGCAGGGCGTGCTGCTGCTCAACGCGGTGCTGACGGTCCGCGCCCACGAGGCCAACTCGCACAAGGGCAAGGGCTGGGAGAAGTTCACCGACGCGGTGATCAAGGCGGTCAGCGACCGTGCGGAGCCCTGCGTCTTCGTGCTCTGGGGCAACTACGCCAAGAAGAAGCTGCCGCTGATCGACACCTCGCGCCACGTGGTGGTGCAGGGGGCGCACCCGTCGCCGCTGTCGGCCAAGCTGTTCTTCGGCAGCCGTCCGTTCTCGCAGATCAACGAGGCGCTGGCGGGCTTCGGTTCGGAGCCGATCGACTGGCGGGTGCCGGACCTCGCGTCCGTCTGACGCTGCCGCCTTACACCCCAACGCCCCACTGCCGCGGACTTGTTGGCGTTGCCGCTCCGGTCGGCGCCGGCTGTGCGAAGCTGGTGCCGACCGTGAGGGTGGGGAGGGTCAGTCGTGGGGCGCCTGGGGTGGCGAGTGATGACGGCGGCCGCGCTGGCCGCACTGTCGGTGGGTGCGGTGGCCGGGTGCGGCGGTGCGGCATCGGGGGGCTCGAAACCGCCATCGGCCCAAGGGCGGGCCGGGTTGCCCGCGCAGCAGCCGGGGCAGTCCTTCTACGTCTCCGACCAGACCTCCGCCGCCCGGGAGCTGGCGAGGACGACGGGGTCGGAGGCCAGGACCCTGACCCGGATCGCCGACCAGCCGTCCGCGCTCTGGCTGGGCGGCCAGGACGCCCGCGCCAAGGCCGAGGACCTCACCGTCCGGGCCGCCGCGGCGGGCCGGACCGCGCTGATCGTCGCCTATGACATACCGCACCGCGACTGCGGCCGGTTCTCGGCCGGCGGCGCTGCCGACGCGACCGCGTACCGGGCCTGGATCGACCAGCTCGCCGCCGGGCTGGCCGACCGCGCCGCCTGGGTGATCCTGGAACCGGACGCCGTCGCGCACACCCTGGACAGCTGCGGGGTCACCGCGGCGGCCGCCGCCGAACGCTACGGACTGCTGATGTACGCGGTGCGGGAGTTGAAGAAGCAGCCCAAGGTGCGGGTCTACCTCGACGCGGGCAACGCGGGCTGGCTCAAGGACCTGGACCGGCTGGCCGGCGCGCTGCGCGCCGCCGGGATCGCGGAGGCCGACGGATTCTCCGTCAACGTCTCCAACTTCTACACCACCGACCAGAGTTCGGCGTACGGCGACCGGCTGTCCGGACTGCTCGACGGCAAGCACTATGTGATCGACACCAGCCGCAACGGCAACGGCCCGCTCGGGGACCGCGACTGGTGCAACCCGTCCGGCCGGGCCCTAGGGGAGACCCCGACCACCGCGACCGGACGGCCGGGGGCGGACGCCTACCTCTGGATCAAGAACCCCGGGGAGTCCGACGGCGACTGCGGCCGGGGCGAGCCCAAGGCGGGGGATTTCTGGCTCCCGTACGCCCTGGGCCTGGCCCGCGGCTGACCGCCGACCCCCGCCCGCCCCCGGGCTCAGCCGGTGATCTGGATCCAGCGGGCCACCGAGGGCGTCCCGTTCCGGTCGGTGGCGAAGAGCATGTACCAGCCCGGCGGCAGCAGGTTGGCGTTGCGCGGCAGTGCGAAGGTCATGCCGGTACCGCTGCGCGCGGTGATGTCCAGCGCGACCGAGCGCTGCTCGACATCGGTGGCGTGGGTGACCGAACTCGGCCGGATCAGCTTGGCGGTGGCGATCCGGTCCGGGGACGGGGTGGCCACGGTGATGGCGCTGCCGAGGCTCGCCCGGCCGGGGGCGGCGGTGATCTCGGGGCGGTCGCCGTGGAAGAGGTACGAGGGGGAGTAGATCTCGATCCGCTGCTCGAAGTCGGCCGACTGGGTGTCGGCCTTGTCGGCGAAGAGCGGGTTGGAGCCGAGCACGACCACCCGGCCGTCGGGCAGCAGCAGTGCCTCGGAGTGGTAGTCCCGGCCGACGGTCGGCTCGGCGGCGGTGCTGAAGCTGTTGCTGTCGGGGTGGTACGTCTGGGCCTTCAGCAGGTCGCTGCGGTGTTTGCCCCGGTAGTCACTGGAGCCACCGGTGGTGAAGACGGTGTCGTCCGGCAGGATCACGCTGTTGAGGTACCGGGTGCCACCGGCCGGCAGGTCGGGGCCGGGGGTGAAGCGGGGCTGGGGCACCGTCAGGTCGGTGATACCGGTCCTGGCGGTGGAGGCCGGGGACTCGCCGACCCCGCCGCCGCCCAGCACCATCACCTTCTGCGCCTGCGCGGGCGGCAGCAGTACGGAGGACGAGGTCTCCAGCCGGTCCGGGTCGCGCAGGCCGTCGACGGTCTGGAAGCTGTTGTTCGCGAGGTCCCACAGGCCGGGGGTGCGCCCCTTGTCGGCCGGGCCGTAGCCCGCGTTGGAGCCGGAGTAGAAGAGCTTGCCGGACGCGGTCAGGAAGAGCGACGGATAGGTCGGGAAGTACCGGTCCGGGGCCTTGGACCAGGTGCGGGTCGCCGGGTCGTACAGCTCGTTGTCGTTGCCGCTGAGGATCTGGCCGGTGTCGTCGAGACCGGACACCGTGACCACCCTGCCGTCGCCCAGCCCGGTGAGGGTCGGGTACCAGCGCGCGTACGCCATGTCCGGGACCTGCTCGTAGAGCTCGGTGTCCGGGTTGAACTCGTAGGCGTTCCTGATGCCTTGGAAGTCCTGCTTGTCCAGGGTCATCTTGCTGCCCATGCCGTAGAGGTTGTGAGCGTCGACGCCGGTGAGGCCCTTGATCCGGTACTGGGCCGGGTTCTGGTCGACGTACGAGCCGCCCTCGGCGACCGCCTCGACGAAGACCTGCCGCTCACCGGCGGTGACGGTCACCCTGTCCCGGCCGTCGGCCCGGTCGGTCGTCTTGGTGGCGGCGGGGACGGTCACCTCGGCGGTGGAGGCGTACTCGCGGCCGTCCGGACCGGTGAAGACGGTCCCCTTGGGGAAGGTGCGCGGGGCGTCCGGGTTCTCGTTGCGCACCCGCATGGTGCCTGCGGCCTTCTTGACCGCGCCGTCCAGCTGTTCGTAGCGCAGCGTGCCGCCGGCCACCAGGACCCGGCCGTCGGGCAGCGAGGTGTGCCCGCCGCAGAACATGTCGACCGGGGTGGGTATCAGCTTGTAGGTGTTCTTCACCGGGTCCCAGAGCAGGGTCTTGAAGGTGTCGGCGTCGAAGGCCTTCTGGTCGTTGCCGGAGCCCGCGACGATCAGGATCTTCCCGGTGCGCAGCAGGGTCGCGTGGATCGCGTTGACCCGGAACCTGGTCGGCAGGTCGAGGGTCTGCCAGTGGCCGTACTCGGCCTTGTAGCCGGGCTGGTTGATGACGTAGTGGTGGTACTGGTCCCCGGCGAAGCCGAGGACGGCCGGTGCGTTCATGCTCGCGACGACGAGCGCGACGGTGCTGCCCAGCGCGTAGCGCTTGGTCCGGCCGCCGGTGTGGCGGATCTTCATGACTGGTCCCCCCCAGTGCTGCTGGACTGGACTGCTGGTGTGGGTGGTGCAGTGGTGCGGCTGCTGCGGGCCGTGCCTCAGGAGCTGCTGCGGGCGCCGCTGCGCCGGCGCAGTACGTCGTACGCCCGGATGAGCATCGGCAGCAGGCTGAAGAGCAGTGCGATGCAGGCCCAGGTCCGCATGGCGACGTGGTCGTGGCCGGTGACGAAGGAGGCGGCGATGGAGCCGCCGAAGAGCAGCACCCAGAACAGGTGGATGCGGAAGGTGGCGGGCCGGTCGGGACTGGCCGAGTCGCCCTTCGGGGTCACCACGAACCGGCTCCTGCGGCGCACGAGGGCCTGGAGCAGCGAGGCCGCGTAGATCGGCCCGCAGAGCGCGGACATCACCATCCCGGCGACCCCGGAGGACCCGGCCGGTTCGTGCGGGCTGACGTTGTGCTTGCGGTTCCAGGTGTAGAGCAGGACCTGGAGGGCGGCGGCGTCGCTGTAGAGCATCATCCAGATCTGGGAGGAGACGTGCACGCCGGACGCCCCGAAGCCGAGGTAGAGCACGCTGGAGATCCCGCCGAGCAGCCAGGTGAGCGCCGCCATCGGGTAGAAGCACACCATCAGCGTGTAGTTGAGCAGCCGGCCGGGTGACAGCCGCCAGGCGGCCCGCCAGTACTGGGTGAGGATCGTCTCGTAGGTGCCCCGGCTCCAGCGCAGCTGCTGGGAGAAGAAGTCCGTCCAGGAGGACGGTCCTTCGCCGACCGCCAGCACGTCCGGGGTGTAGACCGACCTCCACGTCGCGCCGGTGGCGGGGTTGCGGCGGCGGTGGAACTCCAGGCCGGTCGCCATGTCCTCGGTGATCGAGTCGTAGAGCCCGCCGATGGACTGCAGCGCCTTGATCCGCACGGCGTTGTTGGTACCGACGAACATCGGGGCGCCGTACCGGTTGCCCGCCCGCTGGATCAGGGCGTGGAAGAGGAACTGCTGGCTCTCGGAGAACCTGGTGACGGCCGACGGCGAACTGCCGTAGTTCCCGTACACCTGCGGGCCGACCACGAACGCGACGTCCGGGTCGCGGAAGTAGCCGAGCATCCGCTCGCAGAATTCGGGCAGCGGGACGTGGTCGGTGTCCACCGAGACCCAGTAGTCGTAGTCCTCACCGTGGGCCTGCAGCCAGCTGTTGTAGTTGCCGTGCTTGGTGCGCTCGCGGTAGCTGCCCCTGGGCTGGTTCCACCGGCCGACACCGTGGCGGGTGAAGTGGTGCACGCCCAACTCCGCGCAGAGCTGCCGCATTTCGGGAGTGTCGCCTTCGTCCAGCAGCCAGACGTCGTACGGGCCGTCGTGCCGGACGGCGAGCGCGGCCGTCAGCGTCGCCCGGACCATCTCCGGCGGCTCCTTGCCGGGAACGCAGGTGGTGATGAACGCAACTCTGGTGCCGGTCTGCGGAGTTACCGGGATCGGATCGCGGGCGACCAGCGTGGCGTGCGCATTCGAGATCACGTTCAGCAGCCGGAAGACCTCGATCACGGCGACGATCCCGATCATCACCTTGTCGGCGACCAGCAGCCACAGGTGGGTCTCGCCCGGCCGTACCGGCCAGTGCCCCGGCAGCAGCAGCCAGATCAGCAGGGTCGCCTCGACCACGGGTGCCGCGATCAGCAGCAGCGCGGCGCGGATCCGGTGCGGCTCCTCGTGCAGCAGGCTGCGGTACCGGACCCGGTACGGCGTCTCGGCGGCCGGGTCGGTCAGCGGACCGGCGAGCCGGCTGAAGTGCTCGTAGTCGTACGGCGCTTCGATGCGGCCGGGCGTGCCCGAGGAGCGGCGCTCCGGGTACTCCTGGTGGTCCTGCCGGGGCTGGTGGTGCGGCTGTGCGTGGGCCTGCGCCGGTATCCGCGGTTGCGGGTACGCCTCGGTCTTCGGCATGACGGTAACTCCCCCCGAGAGCCACGGTTCTGCGGCTCTGTTGCTGCCCCTGAACTCGGTGCGGCAAGTCCCCCCGGACTCGCCTCCTGGATCTGCGGTCTCCAGGACGAAGCACGGTCTGATGAACCGTCGGAGTCATGACAGTTTCCGGACCATGACTGCTTCAGCCGAGCATGCCGTCCCCGCCGGAAGCCCGGCTTCCGGATGCCTTGGCCCGGTTCACGGGTTCCGGCGGATCGGTTCATCGCCGGAGTCTGGATGTGAAGGTGACGGCAGGCTCGTGACTGCCTGCCAACTCTCCTCAGCGCCAAGGGTGATCGCAACCGATCTCAGGGTGACCGATCCCAGGGGGTGAAGATCTGGCGGAATCGGTGCGTTCGACGGCCGGTCGATGCTATTGGCTCGTGCACGTGAGTTCGATTGCGAGGCACAGGAACGACGGCCGGGGCGACGGCGGCGGATTGGCCAGGGTCGAACTGCTCCGGGCCGAGCGGGGGTTGCAGGACGTACCTCGGAGCCGATCCGACCCGGGTCGGATCGAGGACGTGGCACTCGACCCGACCCGGGTGTCGGTCTCACCGGTACCCGGCACCCGGCACCGGCCACTACTCGATCCTGACCGGTGCGGACGGCGCGGCAGCTGTGGCGGGCCGACTGCCGGCCGAGCGCGCAGTGCGCGAGTGGGGTGAGGCGTGGCGCCGCGGGCCCGACGAGGTCAGCCTGCGGTGCTCGACCCGGCTGCGCCCAGGAAGCTCTCCCAGCCGCCCGAGGGCTCCTTGCCGACGCCCAGAGTCCGCAACTTCCGCAGGGTGGACTCGTCCTGGACCTCCAGCCACTCCACCAGCTGGCGGAAGGAGACCAGCCTGACCTCCGGCTTGCCCGCGATCTCCTTGAGGGTCTCCTCGACGGCGTCCATGTAGATGCCGCCGTTCCACTGCTCGAAGTGGTTGCCGACGAAGAAGGGCGCCCGGTTGGTGGTGTACGCGCGGTTGAAGCCGGCCACGTACGCGTCCTTGGCCTGGCTGCGCCACTCGTCGTACTTGCCCGGGTCGCCCTTGGTGCTGCCGCCGGACTGGTTGGCCAGGATGTTGTAGTCCATCGACAGCACCTGGAAGTTGTGCCCGGGGAAGGGTATGCCCTGGAGCGGGAAGTCCCATATCTTCCCGTCCTGGACCTTCTGCGGCCAGATCTGCAGGCCGCCGGGCGAACTGGCGTCGTACTTCCAGCCCAGCTTGGCGGCGGTCGGCAGCAGCGCCTTCTGGCCCTCCAGGCAGGGGGTGCGGCCGCCGATCAGCTCCTTCTTGTAGTCGAAGGGCAGCGGATCGACGTCGGTGAAGCCGGTGTTGGTGCGCCACTGGGTCACGAAGGAGACGGCCTGGTCGATCTCGCTCTGCCAGTCCTCGGAGGTCCACTTGTTGACCCCGTTGCCGTCCGACCGGGTCGAGCAGAAGTGCCCGTTGAAGTGCGTACCGATCTCGTGCCCGGCCAGCCACGCCTGGCTGACCAGCTTCAAGGTGCTCTTCACCGCCCCGTCCGACAGGTACGGGATGTCGGAGGCCCCGACCGAGTGCTTCGGCGGGTGGTAGAGGCTCGACTTGCTCTTCGGCAGTGCGTAGATGCCGGAGAGGAAGAAGGTCATGGTGGCCTTGTACTGCTCGGCCAGCTTGAGGAACCGGGGGAACTGGCCGTCGTCGGTGCCGCCGGCGCCGTCCCATGAGAAGACCACGAACTGCGGCGGGCGCTCACCCGGCTTGAGCTTCTCCGGCTTCGGCTGGTTGGGCTGGGCCCCGGTGTCGGAGGTCGACCCGTCCCCGATCGGCGTGCCCTTGACCGCAGGAGTGCCCGGCTTGCTGCTGCCGCCGGTGGCAGCACCGTCGCCCGAGCCCTTCGCTCCGGAAGTGGAGCTCCCGCCACTCGAACAGGCCGTCACGGCTCCCAGGGCCGCGGTGGCGGCGGTGGCGCTCAGCATGGTCCTGCGCGAGATGCTACTCATGGTCTCCCCTGCCGGTTGGCGTCCGACGCCCAGAAAACGTCCGGAGGCCGCAGGGGCATCCGGACGTCCAGGAGAAAACGGACATTGCTGACTATTGCCTCTTCAGGATGTCATGGGTGCAGACCGCCATCCAAGGGCCCCACCCACTACTGGCCATCACGCAGAGGCTGCCCGGATGGATGCAGCGGTCCGGCCAATGTTGCCGTCCTGAGACACTTCGTCCCCGGCTACTGGGCTGTATCGGCGCAGGTGGAAGCCGATGGGACGGGTGCGAAGTGCTGTGGCGCCGAGCGAGAGCGGCCGATGGGGCGGACCGGTTCAGGCGGCCGACTGCCGACGGTGGCGGCGGATCACCTGGGCGACGGCGGTGCTGATCGTGGTCGCCGCGCAGCAGGAGACGGCAAGGCTGAGCCAGGCGGTGTTGAACCAGTGGCTGTTGAGCCAGCCCAGCGTGACGATGTACCCGGCCCAGAGCACTGCGGCCAGCGCCGACCAGCGAAGAAAGCTGCGGGACTGCTCGGGGGAGTGCCCCACGGCGAGATCGAGGACGGTGCGCCCACCGGGAACGAAGCGGGCGATGATCACCATGGCGGCGCCGGTACGCGCTCCCCGGTCCGACAGGCTCCGCTGGACGCGCTCGACGCTCGCCGCGAGCTGTGGCTTGCCCGCCAGCCGTCGGTCCACCAGCGGCGCACCCCGGCGGGCCAGCGCCAGCAGCAGGAGATCACCGAGGAACGATGCGACCGCCACCCCGAGCGCGAGGAGTATCGGGGCTCCGGCGACCTGCGAGGTCCTGAGCACGGCCAGGATGACCAGCGTGCCGCTCGGCAGGAAGGGGAGGAAGGCGTCGCCGAGGACGGCACAGAGCGCCAGGACACAGATCCAGGCCGGGCCGATCAGCGCTATGACACCCAAGGTCGTTCTCCCTCCAGACCGCCCGGAGGAGCAGGTGGCTGCAGGGGCCAACGCTAGCCGTTCGACATTTCATGCCATGAAGCACCCCCGGAGTGGGCGGGATCACAGGCGCGGACCAGGGCTTTGGTCACCCGCGCCACCCGCACGCCGGCACTCGGTCCCCGCCGCAGCGGGCCGAGGAAATCGGGGCGGACATTGGGAGAGCCCCCGGAGCGGGGTACCGCTCCGGGGGCTCGTCGGGGTCAGGCGGAACTGGTCCAGCCCGCCTGCCTTGCCGATGCGTGAGGTCTTGGTGCGCGACCTTCACTGGTCAGTAAGGCTGCCCGAAGCCGGGCTGCCCGCGCGACCCATTCGGCTGGCGACTTCTGGCGTTGGCGTGAAGCCGCCAGCCGCACGGCCGTGCTGTCGATCGGTCAGCCACGGACTGCACCGTCCGCGCCATTCGCACCACCCGCACTGGCTGCACCGGGGGCACCGTCCGCACCGGCGCCGCGACGGACAGCGACGCAACGGAGGCGCCCCTGTACCCGGGAACACGCCGACCCGTCCCCGGGTTGACCTCCCAGGCGGGAGCGGAGTTCCGCTCTGACCAGGTCGAGCAGGAGGAACCGAGGCATGACCACCGAGGACGAGCAGGCTCCCGACGCGGTGCGGCCCGCCGAACAGGCACTCCGCGATCCGATCCGCGGTGTGGCCCGGGGCACCGCACCCGCACCGCTCTCCATCCTCGACCTGGCCACGGTCGGAGAGGGCTACTCGCCCAGCGAAGCGCTGGTGGCGACCACCGAGCTCGCCCGCAGCGCCGAGAGCTGGGGCTACCACCGCTTCTGGGTGGCCGAGCACCACGGCATGCCGGGGGTCGCCAGCTCGACACCGGCGGTCCTGCTGTCGCACCTGGGGGCCCACACCCGTACGCTGCGGCTCGGTTCGGGCGGCGTCATGCTCCCCAACCACGCACCGCTCGCCATCGCGGAGCAGTTCGGCCTGCTGGAGGCCCTGCATCCGGGCCGGATCGACCTCGGCCTCGGCCGGGCCCCCGGTACCGACCAGGCCACGGCCCGGGCACTGCGCCGGGGAGTCGCCGACGACGCCGACGACTTCCCCCGCCAACTGTCCGAGCTGACGCACTTCCTGGACGGCGACTTCCCGGACGGGCACCCCTACGCGCGGCTGACCGCGGTGCCCAGGAGCGAGAAGCGCCCGCCGATCTGGCTGCTGGGCTCGTCCGGCTTCAGCGCCCAGCTGGCGGGCCGGCTCGGCCTGCCCTTCGCCTTCGCCCACCACTTCAGCGCCGCCAGCACGGTCCCCGCGCTGGACCTCTACCGGGCCGGCTTCCAGCCGTCCGCCGTGCTGGACGAGCCCTACGCGCTGATCGGCGTCGGTGCGGTGGCCGCTGACAGCGCGGCCGAGGCCCGCCGCCTGGCGATGTCGGGGGCGCTGGCCATGCTGCGCCTGCGGCGTGGCGCGCCGGGGCCGATCCCGACTCCCGAACAGGCGGCGTCGTACCCCTACAGCCAGGCCGAGGCGGACTTCCTGGACACCTGGATCGCCAATGTCGTCCTGGGCTCCTCCGACGAGGTGGCCGACGGCCTGGAGGCCCTGCGTAAGCGGACCGGCGCGGACGAACTCATGGTCACCTCGCACATCCACGGCCACGAGGCCCGCCACCGCTCGTACGGCCTGATCGCCGAGGCGTACGGTCTGAGCTGACCGCCGCCTGCTCGCCGCAGAGGCTCAGCGTGCCTGCCTCGCGCGCAGCATGGCGGCGACCCGCTCCGCCTCCCCGGGCTTGGCGAAGTACCAGCCCTGGGCCGTGTCGCACCCGGTGAGGCGGAGCCGTTCGGCCTGCGAGGCGTTCTCGATGCCCTCGGCCGTCACGGTCAGTCCGAGGGCGTGGGCGAGCTGGACCATCGCGCCGACGATCTGCTCGTCCGCGTCGGCCCGCCGGAACCGGTTGTCCGGGCGGCCGCCCGGGGCCGGGTCGCGGAAGCCCTCGATGAAGCTGCCGTCCAGCTTCAGCACATGGACCGGAAGCCGGGAGAGGTAGGCGAGGTTCGAGTAGCCGGTGCCGAAGTCGTCGATGGCGATCCGGACGCCCATGTCGGCCAGCGCCTGAAGGGCCTGCACCGGACGGCCGCCGGGCCCGAGCACGGCGCTCTCGGTGATCTCCAGCTGCAGCAGCCGGGGCGGCAGCCCGGTGCGCTCCAGCACCTGCGCGACGTCGGCGACCACGTCGGAGTCCCAGATCTGGCGGGCAGCCAGATTGACGCTCACGAAGGTCTCGGTGTCCGGAAACTCCGTCAGCCACTGCCGGGCCTGGCGACAGGACTCCTCCAGTACCCACTTGCCCAGCGGCACGATCGCGCCGGACTCCTCGGCCAGCGGGATGAACCGGTCCGGCGAGAGCGTCCCGTACCGGGGGTGGCACCAGCGGACGAGGGCCTCGGCGCCGTGCACCGCGCCGTCCGCCAGCCCGACCAGCGGCTGGTACTCGACGGTGAACTCGCCGCGCTCCAGAGCCGGGCGCAGCGCGGTCGCCAGGCGCTGACGGGTGAGCTGGTGTGCGCCGCGGTCGGGGTCGTAGAGCGTCCAGCGGGCCCGACCGTCCGCCTTGGACCAGTACAGGGTGGCGTCGGCGTCCTTGAGCAGGTCCGTCGGGGTGGTCTCCTGGACGGGGCGCTCCACCACGCCCACGCTGGCGGTGACCACCAGCTGCTGTCCGGCGATGTCGAACGGCTGCTCAAGGGCGGCGATCAGATCGGAGGCGAGCCTGGTCAGTTGCTCGCTGCTGGCGCTGTCGGCGACCAGTACGGCGAACTCGTCACCGCCCAGCCGGGCCACCAGGCTCTCCTGGTCGCGCGAGAAGCCGCGCTCCAGCCGGGCCGCCACCGCGACCAGCAGTTGGTCGCCGACGTGGTGTCCCAGGGTCTCGTTGATGGCGGCGAAGCCGTCCAGGTCGACGTAGCAGAGACCGACCCGACGAGTCGGGCGGCTGCTGCCCGGCCCGGCCGTGGGACCGGGACCGGGGGCGGCCGTTGCCATCGTGGCGGGTACGGTCGTCGCAGCCGTTCCCAGCAGCCCGGTTCGGGAGTCTCCGGGGACGGATGCCTCGGGGGCGGAAGGTGTCGCCCCGATCGCTGACGCGGGCTCAGCCGGCTCCTCGGAGCCGGGCTTCGCCGCCGCGGCACCCTGCGGGTTCGGCGGTGCGTCGCCGTTGCCGGGCATGAAGGCGGCGTTGAGGCGCTCGAAGAACAGGGTCCGGTTGGGGAGCCTGGTGAGCGGGTCGTGCAGCGCCTGGTACGCCAGCCGGTCTCCGAGCAGCCGCTGCTCGGTGACGTCCTCGACCATGGCCATCGTGTAGAGCGGATAGCCCGAGCCGTCGCGGATGAGCGAGATCGTCACATTGCTCCACACGGCCCGGCCGTCGCGGTGCTTGAGCCGCTTCTCCACCCGGAGCCGGTCGCGTTCGCCGCGGACCAGCTCCAGGTAGTGCTGGCGGTGGTTCTCCTCCGGCTCGATGATGTCGTGGATGTGGGTGCGGACCAGGTCGGCCAGATCGTGGCCGATCATGGCCGCGAATGCCGGGTTCGCCTCGATGATCCGGTCGTCGGAGTCGATCAGCGCCATCCCGATACCGGCGTCGGCGAAGGCGGCCCGGAACCGGGACTCGCTGGCCCGGAGGGCGGCGAGCAGCTCCCTGGTACTGCCGCCCAGCGGGGCCGAGCAGGTGGGGCAGAAGGTGGACGACTGCTCGTCGGACAGGGCGGGGAGGCGGTGCGCCTCGTGCCGTTGGTGTTTGGCCTCGGCGCCGTCGGTGGTGCTCTGGGCGGGGCGGCACAGTTCACCGTGCCGCACGCGCTGGCGGTGTGCGTCGGCCCCCTCGTTCCGGCCCGGCACGGCATGCTCCCGTCCGCTGCTGACGCTGATCCGGCCGACGTTCCGCACCGCGGTGGCCGGCTACCCGCACTGTCGACGCCCCTGGAACGCGGTGCAAGAACGCTTGCTGCAGGCGCTCGGCGAAGAACAGGGCACTGCCGCTGATCATAGGCTGCGCGCAGATCCGGCGGCGACCGCCGCCAGGGTGATTCGTCGGGTTCCGCGCAGAACAGTCCGGTACGTGCTGCGCCCCCGGCGCACATCGTGAGACGCACACCAGGGGCGCATGACGCGGAGTCGCACTCCGCGGCCGTCAGCCCGCCAGCTTGGCGGTCAGGGTGATGGTGGTGCCGGCCAGGGCCTGGCTGACCGGGCAGTTGGCCTTGGCGTCCTCGGCGGCCTTGACGAAACCCTCCTCGTCGAGGCCGGGCACCGCACCGGTCACGGTGAGGTGGATGCCGGTGATGCCGGTTCCGGGCTGGAAGGTCACGTCCGCCTGGGTGTCGAGCTTGGTGGGCGGGGTGCCGGCACCGGCCAGGCCGTGCGAGAGCGCCATCGAGAAGCAGGCGGAGTGCGCGGCGGCGATGAGCTCCTCGGGGCTGGTCTTGCCGTTCGCCTGCTCGGCGCGAGACGCCCAGGAGACCGGGTACTCGCCGATGCCGGAGGAGGCGAAGGTCACCTGCCCCTTGCCTTCCAGCAGGTTGCCTTCCCACGCGGTGCGTGCGGTGCGAGTGGTTGCCACGATCAGATACCTCCTGTGATGGGGGAACTGCTGGGTCGTCACGTCCGGCCGTGCCGTGCGATGCATGCCGTGCGGTGCATGCGGGCGCGGTGCGTGCCAAGCCTACGGGGCCACCCGGCGGCGGCGTGGGCGGCACAGGCGAAGGAGCCGGACGGCGTCCCCGGTGCGGCGGTCCACATAGCGGACGGATGGCCCAAATGCCACGGCTGGGCCAGTGCTCTCCTGTTAGATTTGCCGAGGCCCGGGGAGGTCCAGCAGGAAAATGGGTCACCCGGGTGCCGTTCATGCAGCCAGCCTCCGGAGCCGCCCCGATGACTGATCAGCCCACCCAGCCCGCGAACTCTGCCGCCGCGTCCCTCGAAGTGATCGACGAGGCGGTGCGGGCGGAACTGACCAGTCTGCGCGAGAGCATCGACAACATCGATGCGGCCGTGGTCCACATGCTGGCCGAGCGGTTCAAGGCGACGCAGCGGGTCGGGCGGCTCAAGGCCGAGCACAAGCTCCCGCCGGCCGACCCGGAGCGCGAGCGTGCCCAGATCACGCGGTTGCGCGAGCTGGCGGCCGGTGCCCACCTGGACCCGGTGTTCGCCGAGAAGTTCCTGAACTTCATCATCGCCGAGGTGATCCGCCACCACGAGGCGATCGCCCGCGCCTGAGCGGGCCGGACGGGTCTGAGCGGGTCTGAGCGGGTCTGAGCGGACCTGGCGAGCGGTCGCCGGGCGCCGCTCGCGCAGGCGTCCGCCGCCGGTCCGCGTCAGAGGCGGCTAAAGGCCTGATTTCGCACCGCTCCCCGGGCGGCGTTAGCGTGCTGTCCTCCCCACTCCCCTGGAGGTGGTCCGGTGGTGGCACGCACACGGCAGCAGAGCAAGGCCCGGAGCAACGGGCAGCCGCGCGGGCAGCAGTACGGGCGGCGCCTCGTGCGCGACGACGGACCGCGTCGTCGGCACGGCCGTGCCGACTGCCGTGCCGATTGCCGTGTCGGTGGTGAACTGCCGGGTGTCGCTGCCCTGGCCACCGGTCCGGGTGAGGACGTCCTGATCAAGCATGCGCGTGCCGCTGTGGCGCCCGCAGCCGACGTACTGGCGGTCTGACTCGTGAACACTGGATCGCAGTCGGCTCCGGCCGCTCCACAGGACGACCAGCCGGCCCCGGCTCACCCGGCTCACCCTGCCCACCCGACCGGGGGCGCCCGACCCGCCGGGCTGCGCCGCGCGCGCACGCCCCGGCGGCGCTGGCCGTGGTGGGCGGAGCTGCCCGCGATGGTGGTGGTGGGCCTGCTGGTGGCACTGATCGTCAAGACCTGCCTGTTCCAGGTGTTCACCATCCCCTCGGGATCGATGGAGAACACCCTGCGGGTCGGCGACCGAGTGGCCGTCAACAAGGCGGTGTCCCTCTTCGGGTGGAAACCGAAGGCCGGCGAACCCGTGGTCTTCAAGGACCCGGGCGGCTGGCTGCCGCCGCAGGCCCCCGCTACCGGCCTGACCTCCGGCGTGGTCGGGGACGCGCTCAGCTTCGTCGGGCTGCTGCCGCCCAAGGGCGACAACTACCTGGTCAAGCGTGTGATCGCGACCGGCGGGCAGAGCGTCCAGTGCAGCGGCGCGACCCTGCGGGTGGACGGCAAGCCGGTCACCGAGCCGTACCTCCACCCCGGGGACGACTCGTGCGCCGGTCTGGACTTCGGCCCGGTGACGGTGCCCAGCGGTTACGTCTGGGTTGAGGGCGACCACCGAAGCGACTCCGCCGACTCCCGGTACCACCGGGAGGGGCCGGGCGGCGGCGCCGTGCCGGTGGCGAACGTGGTCGGTCCCGCCTCAGCGGTGGTCTGGCCGCTCAATCACGTCGACTGGTTCGGCTGGACGGGCATCTGACGGTCGTCGGCGCCGTCCGGGGAGCCGCCGACGGCCGCCCGGACGCCCGCGTTCCGCGATCCGCCCGCGCTGTCCTCGGCCCGGTCCCGCGCCGACTCGCCGAGTCCGGTGGCCTCGGTGGGCTTGCCGGTCTCGGTGAAGTCGGTGAAGTCGGTGACGCCGGTGATGTCGGTGACCTCGGCGGCCTTGGCCGGCCTGCTGGTCTGTGCGGCGAAGGCCCCGATCAGGACCAGTAGACCGCCCACCAGCTGCGGGGTGCCGAGCCGCTCGCCGAGCAGGAACCAGGCCGTGACCGTCGCCACCACGGCCTCCAGGTTGGCCACCACCGCGGCCACCGGCGGGGACAGGTGCTGTACGGAGATGACGCCGGTCAGATAGGCCAGCACGGTCGCGATCAGGACCATCCAGGCGGCCGGCAGCAGAGCGGGCAGGCTGTGCCCGTTCATGATCACCTGGCCGCCGAGGATGCCCCAGTCGGCCTCCCAGGGCTGGGTGAACGCGGTCAGCGCGATGGCGCCGATCAGCAGTCCGTACGCGCTCACGGCCATCGGGTCGACCGGTCGGTCGCCCTGGCGTCCGGCGTCGGCGAGGACGAAGTAGCCGACCTGGCAGCAGGCCGCGCCGAGGCCGAACAGTACGCCGAGTGCGTCGAAGGCCAGGCCGTTCCAGACCTGCACCACACAGGCCAGGCCGGTCACCGCGACACCCGCGCCGATCATGGCGGCCCGCGAGACGGGGCGGCGCTGGACGAACTTGACGTACCCGAGGAGCAGCAGCGGGCCCAGGTACTCGATCAGCAGCGCCACTCCGACCGGGATCCGGGATATCGCGGCGAAGTAGCAGGCCTGCACGCCGCCCACGGCGAGCAGGCCGAAGCCCAGGAGCACGCCGGGGCGCTGCCGGAGGGCCTGCCGGTGCTTGTAGGCGAGCGGGAGCAGGACCAGCGCGGCGCCGGTGACCCGGAGCCAGACCACGTGCAGCGGTGAGAGACCCGCCTCGATCAGCGGCTTCGCTGCCGTACCGGAGCCGCCGAAGGCGAGGGCGGAGACCAGTGCGAGGGGGAGCCCGAGCCTTCTGGCCGTGGCGCCGGTGGCGGACGTAGAGCTGTGCATCGGGGCATTCTGTCAGCTCGAAGCGATCTCTGTAAGGCGCTATCTTGCCTTTTGGTCCTGATCGTCAGCTGTTCCTGGCCGGGGCGTCGCTTGCCGCCCCGGCCGGGGTCGCGTGCCGGGTCCGGACTACCCCGCGGCCTGCGGCTGGCCGTTCGGCTGACCGCTCGGGCCGGGGCCCGGCTGGGTCGGCGCAGTGGTCGGCTGGGTCGTCGGATCGGGCTTGGGCGGCGTCGTGCGGGACGGCGAAGGCCGGGTGGTGGGCCGGGTGGTCGGCGAGGAGCCGCCACCGCCCGTGCTCCCGGAGGCGCCGCCGGAACCGCCCTGAGTGGTCGAGGCCGCCCCGGCGGAGGCACCCGAGGCGGCGCCGGTCTGCGGCGCGGACGCCGAGGGCGAGGCCGTCCCGGCGGCAGGGCCCGACGATCCGTTCGGTGTGGCGGTCGAGGAGCCCGGGTCACTGCCCGAGGGGCCCGACAGCAGCGGGTTGTCCGAGGACGAGCCGTCGAAGTCGCTGACCGGCTGCCCGGCCAGGGCGGCCTTCATGTAGGCGGTCCAGACCTGGGTCGGGAACTTGCCGCCGGCCGCGGCCGAGACGCCGCCGACGCCGTCCAGGGTGACCTGGCTGCCGTTGCCCGGGTCCTGGCCGAACAGGGCCACCGAGGTGACCAGTTCGGGTGTGTAGCCGACGAACCAGACCGACTTGGAGTCGTCGGTGGTGCCGGTCTTGCCCGCCACCGGCCGGCCGAGTGCCTGCGCGCGGTAGCCGGTGCCGCCCGGGTCGCTCACGACTCCCTGCAGCATCGTGGTGACGGCCTGCGCGCTCTGCTTGCTGATCGCCTGGGTCGTCCTGGGCGCGGGCAGCTTGACCTGCTCGCCCTCGTGCTGGAGCGACTTCACGATCCAGGGGGTGATCTGCTGCCCGTCGTTGTCCAGGGTGGCGTACACCCCGGCCATGTCGAGGACGCTGGGCGTGGCGGTGCCGAGCGGGATCGACGGGTGGGCGTCGAGCCCGGGGGTGTCGGCGGACAGGCCCATGGCGACGGCCGTCCTGCGGACCTTCTCCAGGCCGGTGTCCTGGGCGAGCTGGGCGAAGACCGAGTTCACCGACCAGTCGGTGGCCTGCTGGAGGGTCACCCGGCCGTAGTTCACGCCGCCCTCGTTCGGCGGGGCGTACGGCGTGCCGGTGCCGCCCGCCACCGGGCGGCCGCTGGTGCCGTCGTAGACCGTGTCCGGGCTGATCCGGACCCCGCTCTGGGTGCGGGCGCCGCTGTCCAGGGCGGCGGCCAGCGCGATCGCCTTGAAGGTCGAACCGGCCTGGTAGTCCTGCCGGGTGGCGTTGTCCACCCAGTGCTTCGTGGCGTCGGTGCCGCCGTACAGCGCCACCACCGCGCCCGTCTTCGGGTCCACCGAGGCCGCGCCGGCCTGGGCGTCGGCGTCCTTCTTCCGCTGGTCGGGGGAGAGGCTGTCGGTGAGCTGCCGGCGGACGGCGTCCTGCAGGTCCTGCTCGCGCTCGGCGTCGACGGTGAGCGTGACGGTGTAGCCGCCCTGGGCGAGTTCCGCGTCGCTGATGATCCCGTGCGAGGTCAGGTAGTCCGTCGCCTGGCCGACCAGGTACCCGGCCTGGCCGGAGAGGCCGGGGGCGCTCTTCGGCTCCTGCACCTTGGGGAAGGTGACGGCGGCGCGCTGGTCGGAGGTGAGCCAGTTCTGCTGGACCATGCCGTCCAGCACGTAGTTCCAGCGGTTGACCGCGTTCTGCTTGCCCTGGGCCGTCGCGGTCGAGACGTCGTACGCGCTCGGGGCGTTGAGCAGCGTGGCCAGGTAGGCGCCCTGGCCGGGGTCGAGCTGACCGGCGTCCACGCCGAAGTACGCCTGCGCCGCGGCCTGGATGCCGTACGCGCCCCGGCCGTAGTACGAGGTGTTGAGGTACCCGGAGAGGATCTCGTCCTTGCTCTGGGTGGCGTCCACCTTGAGCGCGATGAACAGTTCCTTCACCTTGCGGGTGACGGTCTGCTTCTGGTTCAGGTAGGTGTTCTTGACGTACTGCTGGGTGATCGTCGAACCGCCCTGGGTGGTCGTGCCGGTGGCGGTGTTCAGCGCGGCCCTGGTCAGGCCCTTCAGGTTGACCGCGCCCTCGTGGTAGAAGTTCCGGTCCTCGGCGGCGAGGGCGGCGTGCTGGGCGGCGGGGGAGACCTTGTCGAGGCCGACGTTCTGCCGGTTGGTCTGCCCGGTGCGGGCGATCAGGGTGCCGTCCTGGTAGAGCCAGGTGTTGCTCTGCGCGGTCGCGGCGGCGTGGGCGTCCGGGACCTTGATCACGGTCATGCCGAGGACGAACAGGCCGACCCCGAGCAGTACCGAGGTCACCAGGCCGAGCAGGGTCAGCCGCCAGGTGGGTATCAGCCTGCGCCAACCGGTCCTGCGGGGGCGTCGGGGTCGTCGGGGGAGGAGCCCGCGTCCGGTCCGGCGGCCGATCGGCAGCGGGCGGAGGCCGGTGGGCGATATGCGCGGCAACGTGGCGCCTTTCCAGCGAGCCCTGTGACAGTTGCTCACGCGATCTAGGTCGGACGGCAGACCGATTCAGCCTGCCTGAGGTTTTTGTGAGCCGTTAGGGACCTTTGTCCCTTTTTGTTTCACGATCCGGTAACTGGAGCGGGTTCCGGACGGTCGGCGGGGAGCGCGAAAAGCCTCAGGGCCTCCTCACCGTCGTGAGGAGGCCCTGAGGCTTGTCTGTGCGCCGCCAGGGACTCGAACCCCGGACCCGCTGATTAAGAGTCAGCTGCTCTAACCAACTGAGCTAGCGGCGCCTGCTGACCTGGAAAACAATACACGGTCCGAGCGGGTGCTCCGAACCGGGCTGCTCCGGCGGCCGGGCCGGTACACGCCGGAGGATGTCCGGCTTGTGGTGGTTAGGGTGGTTGAGTGCCCGGTCGCCCTGAGCCCGTCCGTCCTGCGCCTGCCCGTCCGCGTGCGGCCCGGTTCACCGCCGTGCTGCTGCTGGTGGGGATCCGGCTGGCGGTGCCGGCCAAGGGGGTCCGGGCCACCGCGACGTGCGCGCCGGAGGGGAAAGGCGCACCGGAGGAGAGGGGCGGGGCGGCATGACCCCCGAGCCGGGGGCGGGCGTGGCGCGGATCGTGCTGATCGACGGCACCCCGCTGCACGTACGGTCCGAGGGCCGGGGCCCGGCCTGTGTGCTCAGCGGCGGCCTGGGGTGCAGCTGGTTCGACTGGGACGCCGTGGTCGCCCTGCTCGCGCCGCACCGCACGGTGGTCCGCTTCGACCGCCCCGGCTACGGGCTCAGCGCCCCGGCGCGACTCGTCCCGACGGCGGCACGGGAGGCGGAGCGGATCCGCCGGGTCCTGGACTCCCTCGGCCTGACCGGCCGCTGTACGGTGGCGGGCCACTCGCTCGCCGGGTTCCACGCCGAGGCCTTCGCCCGCCTCCACCCCGAGCGCACGGCCGCTCTGGTCCTGCTGGACGGCAGCGTCGAGCCCGAGGCCCGGCCGCGCCCGGTGCCCGGACTGCGCGATCTGACGGCGCGTACGCTCGCAGCCTCGGCGACCGCGCTGGCGGTCCCGTACCTGTTCGGACCGGCCGGGCGCAGGCTCGTCGCGCGGGCGAGCACCGTACGGCGTGAGGATCCGGTGCCCGTCGAGCTGGTGCGCCGGTGCTACCGACCGGGCCGGGCGCTGCGGGCGGCCCTGCGGGAGAACAGCAGCTACCGGGACGTCGCCGCGCAGCTCGCCGAGCTGCGGCGCGCTGCGCCGCTGCCGCAGGTGCCGGTCACCGTGCTGGCGGCCGACGACGGGCGGGACTCGCGGCGCACCCGGCGGTGGCTGGAGGCGCAGCGGGGGCTCGCCGAGCTGCTCGGGGCCGAGTACCGCACGGTGGCTCCGGCGGGTCACCTGCTGATGTTCGACCGGCCGGACGCGGTCGCCGAGGCGATCCTCGGCGCGGCCGGATAGGGGCGCGGGCTGCTCGCGCAGGTCCCCGCGCCCCCGGGGCCGCCCGGGCGGGGTTGGGTCGTGGGTGCCTCGGGGTCGTCCTGGAAGATCGCCTGCTGGGCTCGTAGCCGGCCTGGCCGGCGACGCCCGAGTTGATCACGGCGCCGTCCACATCCTGGAGGCTGCGCGGGGTCTGCTGGGCGTCCACCGACACGATCCTGAGGTGCCTGGGGTCGTCCGTGATGTCGTCCGGGGTGCCGTAGAGCCCGGTGGTGTCCTTGAGCTTCAGCAGCTCGGCCTGCTCCAGTACCCGCAGCGCGCGGCCCTGGTTGGACGGGTCGTTGGGGATCGCGATCTTCCCGTCGTCGGGGATCCGGTCCACGCTCTTGTGCTTCAGCGAGAACAGTCCGAGCGGGGCGACCGAAGTGGCGCCGATCGGCACGGTGTCGGTGCCGTTGCCGGCGTTGAACTGGCTGAGGAGCGCCAGGTGCTGGAAGGCGTTGAGCTCGATGTCCCCGGCGGCCAGGGCCTTGTTGGGCAGTGCGTAGTCGTCGAAGGCGACCAGTTCGACGTCGATGCCCTCGGCCTTGGCCTTCTCCTTGAGGACGTCCCAGTCGGAGCCGGCGCCGGAGATGCCGATCCGGACCTTTCCCGGGGCGCTGCCGTCGGAGGTGCTGTCGCAGGCCGCCAGCAGAGTGGCGGCGAGAACGGAGGCGGCGGCGGTGGCTGCGACCCGGCGGGGTACGGAGGAGAGCGTGGCGAACCGATCCAGGGCTGGCGGGGCGGTGGAGTGAGCGCGAGGAGGGCCCGCTAGGGCGTCGGCGCGTGCCTTGAATTCTAGATTTGGAGAGGCCTCTATGCCTTCGAATTCAAGGCAGAATTCGTGCCGGTTCAAGAGATTGCAACACCGCGGTTGCGTGTGGCGAGGTCGCAGGCAGAGCGGAACCCGGAAGCGCCTGAGGGCCTCCTCACCGTCGTGAGAAGGCCCTCAGGCTTGTCTGTGCGCCGCCAGGGACTCGAACCCCGGACCCGCTGATTAAGAGTCAGCTGCTCTAACCAACTGAGCTAGCGGCGCCTGCTGACGTCGAAGACTCTACGCGACCTCGCCCGAATCTCCGAATCGTGATCGGGTGGTCGCGTTCCGTGCGGGCGCCTCGGCTCCGGTGTGGCGGCTCAGGCGTCCGGGTAGTGGCAGGCGGCGTGGTGGTCCCGGCCGGGGGCGGCTTCGGCGAGGGCGGGGGGTTCCTGTTCGCAGCGGGTGCGGAGGTCGGACGGCAGGGCGGTGTGGACGGGGCAGCGGGCGCGGAACGGGCAGCCGGTGGGTCGTTCGGTGGGCGAGGGCGGATCACCGGCCAGCAGGATGCGCTTCCGGCTGCGTTCGGCGGCGGGGTCGGGCAGCGGGACGGCCGAGAGCAGTGCCCGGGTGTACGGGTGCCGGGGCCGCTCGAAGACCTCGTTGACCGCGCCGGACTCGACGGTCCGCCCGAGGTACATCACGCTGACCCGGTCGGAGAGGTGCCGGATCACCGACAGGTCGTGCGAGACGAAGAGGTAGGCGAGCCCCAGCTCCGCCTTGAGCTGCTGGAGCAGGTTGAGCACGCCCGCCTGTACGGACACGTCCAGGGCCGACACCGGCTCGTCCAGCACCAGCAGTTGCGGCTGCACCGCGAGTGCCCGGGCGATCGAGATCCGCTGCCGCTGCCCGCCGGAGAACTGGTGCGGGTAGCGGGTGGCGTGTGCCGCGTCCAGCCCGACCTGGCGCAGGAGTTCGGGCACCCGCCGTCCGATCAGCTCGCGCGCCGCGCCCTGCGCCAGCAGCGGTTCGGCGACGATGTCCGAGATCGGCATCCGCGGGTCCAGGCTGGCCATCGGATCCTGGAAGACGATCTGGATGTCGGACCGCAGCCGGTGCACGGCCGACCGGTCCAAGTGGGCGGTGTCCTGGCCGAGGAGTTCGATCCGCCCGGCCTCGGGCTCGGCCAGGCGCAGCAGTTCGAAGAGCGTGGTGGACTTGCCCGATCCCGACTCGCCGACCAGGCCGAGGGTTTCGCCGCGCCGGATGTCCAGCTCGACGCCGTCCACCGCATACACCTCGCCGACCTTCCGCTTGAAGACGCTGCCCTTGAGCACCGGGAAGGTCTTGGCCAGCCCGGTGACCCGCAGCACGCTCTCGCGCTCGTCCCGGGGCCGGGCGACGGCGGCCGGCGGCACCGTGGGTACCGGGTAGACCTCGCTCGGTGCGGGGCCGTGCTCGGCCAGTTCCTCGGCTCGTACGCAGGCCGCCAGGTGGCCGTCCGCGCCGGTCAGCCGGGGTTCCTCGGTACGGCAGCGGTCCTCGGCGAGCGGGCAGCGGGCGGCGAAGGGGCAGCCGGGCGGCAGGGTGGCGAGGGCGGGCGGCCCGCCGGGGATCGGGACCAGCGGTCCGCCCCCGGTGTCGAGGCGGGGCACCGCGCCGATCAGGCCGAGGGTGTACGGATGCCGGGGGCGCGCGAACAGCTCGTCCACGCCTGCTGTTTCGACCACGCGCCCGGCGTACATCACCGCGACCCGGTCGGCCATTCCGGCGATCACGCCGAGGTCGTGGCTGACCAGGACCAGTGCCGCGCCGGTCTCGCGCTGTGCGGTGCGCAGGACGTCGAGCACCTGGGCCTGGATGGTGACGTCGAGGGCGGTGGTGGGCTCGTCCGCGAGCAGGATGCCGGGGTCGTTGGCGATCGCCATCGCGATCATCGCGCGCTGGCGCATACCGCCGGAGAACTCGTGCGGGAAGCCGGCCAGCGCGCGTTCGGGGGAGGGGATGCCGACCAGGTCGAGCAGTTCGGCGGCCCGCTTGCGCGCCGCCGGCCTGTCCAGGTCCTGGTGGATGCGCAGGGCCTCGACGATCTGGTCGCCGATCCGGTAGACGGGCGTGAAGGCGGAGAGCGGGTCCTGGAAGACCATCGCCACCTTGCGGCCCCGGATGGCGGCCAGCTCGCGGTTGGGCAGGCCGACCAGTTCGCGCCCGTCCAGCCTGACCGAGCCGCTCACCGTCGCGGTGGTCGGCAGCAGGCCCAGAATCGCCAGCGAGGTGACGGACTTGCCCGATCCGGACTCGCCGACGATGCCGAGGGTCTCGCCGCGCCGCAGCCGCAGGTCCACCCCGCGCACGGCCGGGACGCCGTTGAAGTCGACGCTCAGGTCGCTGACGGTCAGCAGGTCGGTCTCGACGGTGGTGGTCACTTGCCGCTCCGAGGGGTGCGGGACTTCCGTGCGGGCCGGGTCCCTTCCGAGGTCGGGTCGAGCGCGTCGCGCAGCCCGTCGCCGATCAGGTTGATCGCCAGGACGAAGAGCACCAGCAGTCCGGCGGCGAAGTAGAACAGCCAGGGGAAGACCGGTGCCTGGTCGGTTCCGGCGGCCAGCAGGGTGCCGAGCGAGACGTCGGGGGCGCGGACACCGAAGCCGAAGTAGGAGAGCGCGGTCTCGCTCATCACGGCGGCCCCGACCGCGATGGTGGCATCGGTGATCAGGAAGGAGGCCACGTTCGGCAGGATGTGCCGCAGGATGATCCGCAGCGGCCTGACCCCCATGAACTGGGCCGCCCGGACGAACTCGCGCTCCTTGAGCGAGCGGGTCATCGAGCGGACCACCCGGGCGGTGATCATCCAGTTGAAGGCGGCCAGCAGGGCCACGAAGGCGATCCAGCCGGTCCCGCGCAGCTTGGGCGAGATGATGGTGATGATCAGGAAGCTGGGGAAGACCAGCATCAGGTCCACCAGGAAGGTGAGCGCCCGGTCCGTCCAGCCGCCGAAGTACCCGGCGCAGGCGCCGACCAGGGAGGCCGCCACCGTGGAGAAGAAGGCCACCAGCAGGCCGATCACCAGCGACTTCTGCAGGCCGCGCACGGTCTGGGCGAAGACGTCCTGCCCGAGGCCGTTGGTGCCGAACCAGTGCTGGCCCGAGGGAGACTGACGGATCGCCAGGTAGTCGGGGGTGGCGTAGTTCCACGGGGTCAGGAGCGGGCCGCCGAAGGCGAGCAGGAAGAGCAGCAGCACGATCGCGCCGCCGGCCAGCACGCCGCGCGAGGCCAGCATCCTGCCCAGCACCAGCCGCAGCCGGCCGGCCGGTGCGGCCTCCTCGGGCACCGGGGCCGGGAGGCCGTCGGCGATCAGCGCGGCCGTGGGGGGAACGGTGGGGGGAACGGCAGTCATACAGGTCAGCTCCTCAGGACCGTACGCGCGGGTCGAGCGCGGCGTTCAGCAGGTCCGCGAGGAAGCCCGAGGCCAGCACCACCACGGCGGCGAACAGGTTGACCGCGATCACCGAGTTGACGTCCTGCTCGTTGATCGCCTGGATGAACCACTCGCCCATCCCGTGCCAGCCGAAGATGGTCTCGGTGAAGGTGGCGCCGGTGAAGATGCCCAGGAAGCTGTAGGCGAACATGGTCGACATCGGGATGATCGCGGTCCGCAGCCCGTGCTTGAGCAGTGCCCGGTTGCGGGTCAGGCCCTTGGCCTCGGCGGTGCGCAGGTAGTCGGAGCCGAGGACGTCCAGCATGGTGCCGCGCTGGTAGCGGCTGTACATCGCCAGTCCGCCGAGGGCCAGCGAGAGCGTGGGCAGCAGCAGGTGCAGCGCCCAGTCGCCGAGGTGGGCGCCGATCCCGCCGGACAGCCCGGGGGTCTCGTACCCGGTGAACGGGATGACCTCGTGGCCGACGGCGTCCTTGGCGGCGATGGCGCCGTTCTTCAGCAGCAGGGCGAGCAGGAAGACGGGAGTCGAGAGCAGCACGAACGAGACCAGGGTCAACACCCGGTCGGATATCCGGTACTGGCGAATGGCGCTCCAGGCGCCGCCCGCCACCCCGAGCAGCATGCCGAGCAGACTGCCGATCAGCAGCAGGCGCAGGGACACCAGAATTCGGCGCCCGAACTCGGCGTTCACCGAGGTGTTGTGGATGGTCCGGCCGAGGTCACCGTGCAGGACCAGATCGCTCGACCAGGTGCCGAAACGTTCCACCACCGGGGTGTGGTCGTTGATGTTCAGCGCGGTCAACTGCCGGTCCACCGAAGCGGCGGACGGACGGGGCTGCTTGGCCTCGAAGTACGTCCGGGGGCCGAGCGCGGTGCTGGAGAGCGCGTACGCCAGGAAGACCGCGACGACCAGCAGCGCGGCGTAGTACGCCAGGCGCTTGGCCAGATAGCGGATCACCGCCCACCACCGGGGAAGCTGTTCGGGTGCCTGCTGAGCATGATCAATGGCCTTCGGTGAGGGGGTACTTGACGCACTTTCGCGCAGCAGTTCTACGGCACGAGCGGACGGCCGTCCAGGGGTTGCGGCGCCTGCGTTTCTTCCCGGGTGGGGGAAATCGCAGGTCAGAGTCTTTCAGTCGGGTACTTACGGAGTATTGCGCCGGTGTTTCGTCCTGTTGCGATTCGATCAGGTGCGAACACCTGCCCCTGGTGGCAGAACTGATCCGCTGTTACGTTCCTCCTCGCTGGGCACCCGAATTGGCTGCCCACGCTCAAGGCTTGCCATGCCCGGCGGCCGGAATCTGTCGAAGACTCTCCGGGGGAACCCCTCATGGACGCATCCAGCACAGCCCGCGGCCTCGGCCGGGCCGCCGTCGTCGCGATCGCCCTGGCGCTGACCGTCACCGGCTGCAGCTCCGGCGGCTCGGGTTCGACGGGTGATGTGGCCAAGACGGTCTCCCCCGTCCAGGATGCCGACGACATCAACGCCCAGCCGCTGGACAAGGTCAAGGACGGCGGCGAGCTGCGGGAGGCCCTGCAGCAGTGGATCACCCAGTGGAACCCGTACCAGGTGGACGGCCGCTACGGCGACGCGGTCGACATCATGGGCTATGTCGAGGCGAAGCTGTTCCGCACCGACGCCAAGGGTGTCTTCCATCCGGTGCCGGAGTACCTGACCTCGGCCGAACTCACCTCCACTTCGCCGCAGGTGGTCACGTACAAGATCAACCCCAAGGCCAAGTGGTCCGACGGCAAGCCGATCTCGTACGAGGACTTCAAGGCCGTCTGGCAGTCGACCAACGGCAAGGCCGCCGGTTACAACATCGCGGACTCCTCCGGGTACGACCAGATCTCCAGCGTGGCGAAGGGCGCCGACGACCAGGAGGTCAAGGTCACCTTCGGCAGCCCGTACGCGGACTGGCGGAACCTGTTCAACCCGCTGGTGCCGGCTTCCATGCTGGCCGACGCGGATGTGTTCAACAACGGCTCGGTGGAGAAGGTCTCGGTCTTCGGCGGTCCGATGAAGATCGGCGGTATGGACAAGAGCGCGCAGACCATCACCCTGGTGCGCAACCCCGACTGGTGGGGCACCCCGGCCAGGCTGGACAAGATCACCTTCCGGGTGATGGACCTGCCCGCGATGACCCAGGCGTACCTCAACAACGAGATCGACGAGGCCCCGGCGAGCAACACCACCGCCTACAGCCAGCTCAAGGACGCCAAGGACACCCGGATCAGCACCGGCACCCCGTGGGACGAGGTGCACATCTCCTTCGGCGGCAACGGCGCACTGGCCGACCAGACGGTCCGCCAGGCGATCGGCCGGGCGATCGACCGCGACGCGCTGATCAAGGTGGTCAACCAGGGCATGCCGATCCAGTTCAAGAAGCTGGACAACCACCTCTACATGACCAACCAGTCCGGCTACCAGAACAACTCGGGCGACTGGGCCAAGTTCTCGCCGGACGTCGCCAAGCAGCTGCTGGACAAGGCCGGCTGGAAGGAGGGTGCAACCGGCCAGCCGCGCACCAAGGACGGCCAGTCGCTGGAGCTGCACTTCGTGGTCAGTGACGGCACCACCCAGCAGCAGCTGGACATGGTCGCCGCCGTGCAGAACATGTTGCAGCAGGTGGGGATCAAGATGGACATCGACAAGGTGTCCAGCAAGGAGTACTTCACCAAGTACATCAACCAGGGCAAGTTCGACCTGGCGAGCTGGCGGAACACCGACTCCTTCCCGCTCTCCCAAACGGTGCCCAACTTCCGTGCGCCCGAAGGCGACAACGTGTTCGGGAACTTCTCGAAGCTCAGCACCCCCCGAGATCGACTCGCTGCTGAAGAAGGCCGCCGCCACCCTCGACAAGGCCGAGGCCGACAAGCTGTACAACGAGGCCGACGCCAAGATCTGGGAACTCGGCCACACCATCGAGATCTACCAGCGGCCCAGCATCCTGGCCGTCCGCAAGGGCCTGGCCAACGAGGGGGCCAGCAGCCTCGCCAACCCCGACATCACCAAGATCGGCTGGCTCAAGTGACCCGGAGTGCCCAGGCGGGCTGAGGGTATGACGAACAGCAGGCGGCGCTGGCGAGCAGCGCGGTGATCACGAGGCCGGTGGTGTGGACACGGGAGGGCGGTGGATCCGCCCCCTGTCCCACCATCGGCCTTGACCTTCCGCGTTGCTCGCAGACCGCCCGTGTCGTCTCTTTCCAACGTGGGAGGGAATCTATCGGGCCAATCGGGGCGGACAGGACGGCTTCCACAGGGCACGCCCGGGAGCGGTCGAGCTGTCACCCGGTTCGCGCACTGCATCGTCAACTGTCGTTGACGGGTGCGCAAAACGGTTGGAACCGGCCCATACGGCGTGCCGCAGCGGTGCGTGCGCCGGGGGTTTCGGGGTGCCAGGATCGCGCTGACGCGCCCACCCCCGCGCCCACCCCGAGCAAGGCGGAGTCATGAGCAGCGAGACAGCCCCCGAGCCGCCGTCCCAGGCCACGCCGAGGTCGGTGCGGCGGATGGCCAGGCGCAGTCGCGACGAGGCCCACCGGACCGCCACGCCATTGGAGTTGTTCTTCGACCTCTGTTTCGTGGTGGCCGTGGCGCAGGCCGGCCGGGAGCTCGCCCACGCGCTGGCCGAAGGCCACTACGGCATGGGGCTGGCCGGCTATCTGATGTCGTTCTTTGCGGTTTGGTGGGCGTGGACCAACAGAGCAACAGGTCGCTGACCTGTCCAGATCTGATAGTCCACGGGTGGGCCTGGATGAACTTCACCTGGTTCGCCTCCGCCTACGACGTGGACGACGTCCCGTACCGGATCACCACCCTGGTCCAGATCGCCGGTGTGCTGATCGTCGCGGCCGGGGTGCCGCGCGCCTTCGAGGACCGGAACTTCGTGCTGTTCGTGGTCGGTTACGCCGTGATGCGGGTCGCGCTGATCACCCAGTGGCTGCGCGCGGCGGCGGGCTGCACCGGGGCCGAACGCACCATGGCCCTGCGCTACGCGGGCGGCATCGCCCTCTGCCAGCTCGGCTGGTGGCCGGCGCTGCTGGTGCTCGACGGGACGGCCAGGACGGTCGCCCTGGTCGTGATGATCGTCGCCGAGCTGTCCGTCCCGGTTTTCGCCGAGCGCCTGGTCCAGACCACCTGGCATCCGCACCACATCTCCGAGCGCTACGGCCTGTTCACCGTGATCGTGCTCGGCGAGACGGTCTCCGCCGCAACCGTCGCCGTCCAGTCCGGCCTGGACGAACACGAGGCCCTCGCCCGGCTGCTGACCGTCGCGGCGGGCGGCCTGCTGCTCTGCTTCGGCGCCTGGTGGATCTACTTCGCCGAGCCGATCCACGACCATCTGCGATCCAACCGGCAGGCCTTCGTCTGGGGGTACGGGCACTACCTGGTCTTCGCCTCGGCGGCGGCGATCGGGGCCGGCCTGGAGGTCGCGGTCGAGTACGCCGTCGGCCGGGCGCACGTCTCCGGGGCGGCCGCGACCGCCGCACTGACCGTACCGGCGGCGCTGTACCTGTTCACGGTCTGGCTGCTGCACGCCCGGCACGTCAAACACGGAGCGGCCCAACTGGTCCTTCCCGTCACCGCGTTGGCGACCCTGCTGTGCACCCTGGCCGGCGCGAACGGCGTCCTGCCGGCCGGACTGGTGACGGCCGCCGCGGTGGCCGCCGGGATCACCCTGCGGGCCCGCCGGGGCTGAGCGGGCACGCCGCCGGCCGGGCGCCGGCGCTGCGGGTGCTCGGCGCGGGCGCTGTCGGCGGCCCGTGCGAGCATGACCTCCGCCGACCCGAGGAGAAGAGCAGCCGTGCCATCCGCCTACGAACAGATCTCCGACCTGCCCTACGGCCACCTGCTCCGCCCGCACGCCGGCCCGCTGCGCAAGGACGAGCGCTACGACACCGTCCACTTCGACGGCGGCAGCTACCAGGACCAGGCGGCGAACGGCGCGAGCTTCCTGGAGTGCGCCTTCACCGGCGTCGAGCTCGGCGGCGTCAAGCTCCGCCAGGCCAGGTTCAACGAGGTCTGGGTCCAGGGCAGCCGCTGGGTCGCGGTCGCCGCACCCGAGAGCGAGTGGCAGGACGCCCAGCTGCTCGGCACGGTGCTCGCCGGGGTCTCGGCGTACGGCTCCGCGCTGCGCCGGGTGGTGCTGCGCCACTGCAAGCTGGAGTCCGTGAACCTGCGCGGCGCCCTGCTGCGCGACGTGGTCTTCGAGGACTGCCTGCTGCGCGACATCGACTTCGGCGACGCCAAGTTGACGGAGGTCTCGTTCCCGGGCAGCACCCTGGACGAGGTCAGGTTCGGCACCGCGCAGCTGCGCCAGGTGGACCTGCGCGGCGCGGTCCGGCTCGGACTGCCCGACGGGCCGCAGGGGCTGCGCGGCGCGGTCATCTCCACAACGCAACTCTTCGAGCTGGCGCCGCAGTTCGCTCACGCCCTCGGGATCACGGTCCAGGACCGCTGACATTTCGTTCATCTGGCAGCAGAAAGGCTAAGTGCGTCTGAACAGTCCGACAATCCTTACTGCATAGCCATGGCATACCGCCCGGACCTGCGCAAAGATGCTGCGCGATCGGTGGCGTGGACACAACGTGTGTGCACAACATCGCGACTGAAGGGACGGTCGGCCCGAGATGGCTGAGCTGAGTCGTAGGAAGTTCATGTCGCTGTCCGCCAGCGCGGCGGCGAGTGCGGCGGTCGCCGGGTCGGTGGCCGGCGGCGCCGCGTCCGCCTCGGCGGCCGGCGGCGGTGCGGGTCTGGGCAGCACCGGTACCATCACCGACGCCCGGCACATCGTGATCCTGATGCAGGAGAACCGCAGCTTCGACCACTACTTCGGAACGCTCAAGGGCGTCCGCGGGTTCGCCGACCGCAGTGCCATCCAGATCGCCGGCGGCTACAGCGTCTTCAACCAGCCGAACGGCCTGTTCTCCCGCCAGTACCCGTGGGCCTTCAACCCCGCCAACTCGGGCCCCTCCTCCGGTGCGGAGATCAAGGCCCAGTGCAACGGGGACCTCTCGCACGCCTGGTCCGACCAGCACAAGGCGTGGAACGGCGGCAAGATGGACTCCTGGGTGTCCGCCAAGGGCACCGTCCGCACGCTCGGCTACCTGCAGCGCTCCGACATCCCGTTCCACTACGCGCTGGCCGACAACTGGACCATCTGCGACGCCTACTTCTGCTCGGTGCTCAGCGCCACCGGTCCCAACCGCACCTACCACTGGAGCGGGATGATCGACCCGGCCGGCAGCGCCGGCGGGCCGGCGTACGACGGCGGCGACGAGAAGGGCCTGCGCTGGCAGACCTACGCCGAGGCGCTGGAGAACGCCGGGGTGAGCTGGAAGGTCTACCAGAACGCCGCCGACAACTTCGGCGACAACGCCCTCGCCTACTTCAGCCAGTTCGCCAACGCCCCGGCGGGCAGCGCGCTCGCGGTCAAGGGCATGGGCTCCGTCCCCAAGGCCACCGGCAGAACCCCGGACGACATCGCCGCCGCCATCAAGGCCGACGTCCTGGGCGGCACGCTCCCGCAGGTCTCCTGGATCGTCGCCGACCAGCAGTCCTCCGAGCACCCGTACGCCACGCCCGAGGACGGCGCGCACTTCGTGCACATGGTGATGGACGCCCTGAACGCCGACCCCGACGTCTTCAACTCCACCATCCTGCTGCTCAACTACGACGAGAACGACGGCTTCTTCGACCACGTCCCGCCGCCCACCGCCCCCGCCGGGACGCCCGGTGAGTTCTACAACGGCACCAACATCGGGCTCGGCTTCCGCGTCCCGCTGATAGCCATCTCGCCCTGGAGCCGGGGCGGCTGGGTCAACTCCGAGGTCTTCGACCACACCTCGGTGCTGCGCTTCCTGGAGCAGTGGACGGCCGCCATCGGTGCGCCCGCCAAGTGCGCCAACATCAGCGACTGGCGCCGGAAGGTCTGCGGCGACCTCACCGGCGTCTTCGACTTCGCCAACCCGGTGTACGGGATGCCCGCACTGCCCGACACCTCGCAGACCATCGGCCTGGCCACCTGCGGCCCGCAGTTCAACCCGTCGCCGAGCAACAACGCGTTGCCCCTGCAGGAGCCCGGCAGCCGTCCGGCCCGCGCCCTGCCCTACCAGCCGAACGCCAACCTCGACCACCTGGAGTTCGGCTCCGGCGGTGTGATGAAGGTCTGGTTGAAGATGGCCAACGAGGGCGCGGCGGCAGTGAACTCGGCGCACTTCGCGGCCTACGCCAACGCGTACCGCAGCGGCGGCCCGTGGCAGTACACGGTCGACCCCGGCGGCAACCAGAGCGACTTCTTCAACTGCGGCACCAACTTCGGCAACGGCCCGTACGACCTGAGCGTCACCGGACCCAACCGGTTCCTGCGCCGCTTCAAGGGCGACGCCACCAAGCCCGGCAAGTCGGTCACCGTCACCGCGTCCTACGCGGACGCCCCGGACACCGGCCTGCCCGCGATCTGGTTCAAGCTCGACAACGCGGGCAGCGCCCCGGTCACCTTCACCGTCGCGCCCAACGCCTACCGCACCGACGGCCCCTGGACCTACACCGTCCCGGCCGGCGGCAGCACCAGCGACTACTTCAACGCCGTTGCCTACACCAACGGCTGGTACGACCTCACCGTCACCGTCAGCTCCGACCCGACCTTCTCCCAGCGCTTCTCCGGCCACCTGGAGACCGGCACGCCCAGCGTCTCCGGTTGACCCGCACCGAAAGCGGCCCCACCCGGGTGCACCGGAAGCCCCCGACCCCAGGGACGGATGTCCTCGGGGCCGGGGGCGCCCGTCGTCGTGGGCGTCCAGGGCTCCGGGTGCCGCAGCGTGGTGACCATCTCATGATCCGTTCGTTTGCCACCGGGGCGGACTCCGGTCCGCCGGACAGCATGAGCCCCCGGGACGGACCGGGAGAGTGGGGTGGCCCGGTGGCCGGTCGGACACGGTTCGAGGAGCAGCGGACGGACGGTGCGCCGCCTTCGCCCCGCCGACCGGGGTGTCCGGCCACCCCTCGTCACGAGAGAACCGCCATGCCCGGTATCCGCACCGCCAAGTTCGCCGCGCTGCTGGCGGGCGGCGTCCTCGCCCTCACCCTCGGTGCCTGCGGCGACACCGTCTCGTCCGGCCGCACCGGTTCGCCGTCGACGGCCGAGCCGACGGTCCCGACGGCGGCGTCCGCCCCGGAGCAGCCCTTCGGGCCCGCCTGCCCCGCCGAAGCCGGGAGGGGCGGCGCCGGATCGGACCCGGTGGTCACCGCCGCATCCCACATCCCGCAGCTCTCCATCCTGGTCGCCGCCATCGGGACCGCCGGACTGGCGAACACCCTCGACTCGGCCCAGGCGGTCACGCTCTTCGCGCCGACCGACGACGCCTTCGCCAAGCTGTCCGAACCCGAGCTGGCCGCGCTGCTCGCGGACCGGGACGAGCTGGCCAGGGTCGTGGCCTACCACGTCGTCCCCCGCCGGGTCGCCCCGACCGCGCTCGCGGGCGCCCACCCGACGCTTCAGGGCGGTGATCTCGTGGTGACCGGCGCGGTCGACGACTTCACGGTGAACGGCGGTGCCCAGGTGGTCTGCGGTGACATCGGGACCGCCAACGCCACGGTCTACCTCGTCGACACCCTGCTGGTGCCCCCGGCGCGCTGATCGCCAGCGCCCCGAGGCCCCCGCGCCCCGCGCCCTCCGACATGCGCCCCCGCAGCCCCGGTGCCACAGTGGTCGCAGCCCATCGTCCATCGCATCCCGAGGAGGAGACATGGGCCTCAGGGACAAGTTCCACGACAAGGCGCAGGAGCTGAAGGAGCAGGCGAAGGCCGCCCTCGGTGACAAGCCCGAGCAGGCGTCGGACGCGCTGTCCGACAAGTCCGCGAAGGCCAAGCAGAGCGCCGAGGACACCGTCGAGCAGGGCGAACAGGACCTGAACGACACCGACAAGCCGTGGTGACCCGAGTTCGCCGCGACGGCCGGGGCGGTCCCGTTCCGGGGCCGCCCCGGTGGCATGCGCGGCGGCGTAGTGTGACAGTGAGGGAAGCCCATCGTCCGATCGGACGCTAGGAGGAGACATGGGCATCTTGGACAGGCTCCGTGGCATGGCCCACCAGCATCACGAGGACCCGGCGCAGCGCGCTGCCATTGCCCACGACGAGGCCGCCGACGCCTACGGCGACAAGGCCGAGAAGGCCCGCGAGCAGGCCCGGCGGGCGGCCGAGCTCGAAGAGCAGGACGCCAGGCGGGCGGCGGACATGACCGCCGAGGGCGATCCCTGGGACTGATCGGCCCACGGGACTGATCAACCGGCGCGCAGCGGGGCGTGCCCCACCGGACAGGGCACGCCCCGCTGCGCTGTGCGCTGCTCAGCGCGGCGGCAGGGGCGGTCGGCGCAGGTCGGGCCGTGCGACGTCGGGCGGCGGCGGTACGGAGGCGGGGGCGTCCTCCAGCAGGTCCATCGCCAGCCGGACGGCGGTGACCAGTTCGGTGTGGTTGCCCCTGGCCCAGTCGTGCGGGGAGCGCAGCACCTGGACGTCCGGGTCGACCCCGTGGTTCTCCACCGAGAAGCCGATCCCGCCGGTGAACCAGGACGCGTTCTTCGGTACCGAGATCGCCGTCCCGTCGCCGAGCACATGCCTGCCGGTCATCCCGACCACCCCGCCCCAGGTGCGGGTGCCGACCACCGGGCCGATGCCGAGCAGTTTGATCGCGGTGATGATGACGTCGCCGTCCGAGCTGGTGGCGTGGTCCGCGAGCGCGACCACCGGCCCGCGCACCGCGTCCCTGGGCCAGCGGACCGGCTCCCTGCCCCGGCTGAAGTCCCAGGCCATGACCCGGCGGCGGAGCTTCTCCAGGACGAGTTCGGAGACGTTCCCGCCCGCGTTCCCCCGGACGTCCAACACCACGGCGGGGCGGTCGAGTTCGCGCCGCAGGTCGCGGTTGAACTGGGCCCAGCCGGAGCCGCCGAGGTCCGGGATGTGCAGGTAGCCGCACTTGCCGTCGCTGAACTCCCGTACCAGGTAACGGCGTTTGATCACCCAGTCCTGGTAGCGGATCGGCCGCTCGTCGGACAGCGGGGTCGCCGCGATCCGCCGCACCCGTTTCTGCGGGCCGCAGCGGAAGGTGAGTTCGACGGTGCTGCCGCCGGTGCCGGCCAGCAGCGGGCCCACGCCGCGCATCGGGTCGGGCGGCCGCCCGTCGACGGCCAGGAGCTCGTCGCCGTCGCGCAGGCCGAACCCGGCGAGCGGGGCGCGCGCCCTGGGGTCGGAGGACTCACCGGGCAGGATGCGGTCCACCAGCCACCGTCCGTCCGGCGCGCGGTGGACGTTGGCGCCGAGCAGGCCGAGCGGCTGCTGGACGGGCGCGGGGCCCTCGCCGCGCCGTGCCGGGGTGACGTACGCGTGCGAGGTGCCCAGCTCGCCGGCGAGTTCCCGCAGCAGGTCGGCGAAGTCGTCCGGGCTGGCGATGCGGTCCAGCAACGGCTCGTACTGCGCGACCAGTTCGGGCCAGTCCAGGCCGCACATCCCGGCGTCCCAGAACTGGTCGCGGACGATCCTGGCCGCCTCGTGGTACGCCTGCCGCCACTCCGGTCCCGGGTGCACGGTGTGGGTGATCCTGCGCAGGTCGACGTTCAACGGCGGGGCCGGTGATCCGATCTGGTGCAGGGTCAGCGCCCCTCCCGAGTACACCGAGACGGCGCTGCCGTCGCCGGAGACCGAGAAGCCGTCCAGCCGGTCCACCACGGTGCTGCGGGTGCCGTGGGCCAGGTCGAAGTACTCCAGTGCCGGCCGGCCCGAGAGATCGGCCGGATTGGTGAAGGTCTGCCCGAGTGCCCCGGAGATCGGCCAGCGCAGCCAGACCACGCCGCCGCGCACCGCCGCCGTGGCCGAGTACTTGGAGGCGATCACCGGGAACGGCACCAGCCGGGAGGCCAGCCCCGACGGGTCCACCCGCACCGTGCCGTCGCCCTGCGCCAGGTCCGGGTCGAGCCCGACCGGGGGCCGCCCCTCGGCCCGCGAGGCGAACGGGGACGGGGTGTCGGCCGCCAGCGGCACCAGGTAGGGGCGGCAGCCGAGCGGGAAGGACATGTCGCCGGTGTGCACGTCGTGCACCGGGTCGAAGCCGCGCCAGGACAGGAAGACCAGGTAGCGGCCGTCCCGGGTGAACGCGGGGTGCTCGTCCTCGAACCGCCCGCCGGTCACGTCGATCACGTGCTCCGGCGCGTCCACCCGGGCCAGCTTGATGCTGCGCAGCGAGCGGCCGGCGGCCGGCTGCGACCAGGTGAGCCAGTGCGAGTCCGGCGAGAAGGACGGGCTGCTCACCGGCCCGTACGAGGAGGCGGCCACCTGGCGGACGGTGCCGTCGGCGGTGGTGACCAGCAGCAGCCGCCCGTCCGAGGTGGCCACCGCCAGGGTGTGGCCGTCGGGGGTGGCCGCCAGTTCGATCACCCGGCCGATCCGCCCGGCGGCGATCCGGCGCGCCTCGGCGGTGAGCGGTCCGTCCGGTCGGTCCGGGCCGTCCGGCCCGTCGGGGCCGGCCGCCGTGCCGCCGCGCGTGGGCAGTGCGGCCAGCTCGACGGCGTCCGCGCCCTCGGCGTCGGTCACCCAGGCGACCTGGCCGGTGTGGCCGAGCAGGACCGGCAGCCTGGTCCGGACGCCCGGCGTGTCGGCGAGCACCCTGGTGGGACCGTCCCGGTGGCTCAGCCAGTACTGGCTGCCGCGCACGGTGATCACCCCGGCCCGGCCGGTGGTGTCGCAGACCAGGTCCTTCACCTGGGTGGCGGTCGTGACCTGGTAGGGGCGGCGCCCGGCCCGCGAGCCGCCGAGCGGGACCTCCAGCCGGCGCGGCTCCGGGGTGTCCAGGCTGTCCAGCAGCCAGAGGTCGCCCGCGTGCTGGTAGACGATCCGGGCGCCGTCGGTGGCGGCCTCGCGGGCGTAGTAGGTCGCGTGGTCCGTGTGGCGGCGCAGGTCGGAGCCGTCCGGGCGGCAGGAGTAGAGGTTGCCGACACCCTCGTAGTCCGACAGAAAGGCGATTCTGGGGTCGTCGGGCCCGCCGACCGGCATGGGGGAGGCGAGGTGGCCGGGGTGGTCGGGCAGCAGCTGGGTGCGGTCCAGCCAGAGCCGGCCGGTGGCGCCGCCCCGGTAGCGCTTCCAGGCGGCGGGTTCGTGCGGGGCGGCGGCGGTCAGCAGCACCGTGTGCTCGCCGCTCACCTGGGCGTCGTTGACCGGGCCCCAGGGCATCCGGTGGCCAGGTGAGCCGTCCGGTGGCAGCGCGTGCGCCCAGGTGTAGTGGCCGAACGGCTCGTGGTACGAGGTCACCGCGAGGATCTCGCCGTCCGGCAGCCAGCCGCGCACCCGGGTGTCCTGACTGCCCCAGTACGTCAGCCGGACCGCCTCGCCGCCGGTGGTCGGGGCGGTCCAGACCTCGGGGGTGAGGGTCTGCCAGCTGGTCCAGGCGATGGTGCCGCCGTCGGGGGAGAGCCGGGGGTGGCTGACCCTGGTCCGGTCGCAGCTGATCCGCCACGCCCGGCCGACCGTGCCGTCGGCGAGGAGCGGGGCGGCCCAGACGTCGTCCTCGGCGGTGCAGGTGAGCAGCCCGCCGCGCAGATGGGGGTACCTCAGATAGCCGGGCGCAGTCACCACTCCATGCTTCGGTGGGCTGCGGCGGCCCGCAACCCGGGCTGCTCCCCGTGCCCCGCCGGGTGGACAGAGTGCCAGAACGCCACCGCGCCCCGGCCATTGACACGTGATACGGGGCTTCGCTTCAGTGGTCTAGTCCACACGGGAGGCGATGCGCTCCCCGCCGACCCCACCGGCGCACGGACACCCCCACGTATCGAGGCAGGAGCATCCCCCACATGCGAACTCCCCGAACCACCCGCCCGCCGGCCGGCCGGCGCCTGGTCGCGGTCGGCACCGCCTGGGCCCTCGCCGCAGCCGGTGCCGTCGCAGTCGGCTTCGGCCTGGCCCCCTCCGCCGCAGCGGGCGAGTACCTGGCCAACGGCGGCTTCGAGAGCGGCGCCCTCGCCCCCTGGAGCTGCACCGGGAACACCGGCAGCGTGGTCACCGGCCAGTCCCACAGCGGCAGTTACGCCCTCGCGGGCGCGGCCTCGGCGAGCGACACCGCGCAGTGCTCACAGACCGTCGCCGTGCAGCCGAACACCACGTACACGCTCAGCGCCTACCTCAAGGGCTCGTACGTCTACCTCGGGGTGGACGGCGGCACCAGCACCTGGACGCCGGGGACGGGCGGGGCGTACCAGCGGCTCTCGGTCGGCTTCACCACCGGCGCCGGCCAGACCAGTGCGACTGTCTACACCCACGGCTGGTACGGCCAGGGCACCTACTACGCCGACGACGTCTCCCTCGACGGGCCGGGCGCCCCGAGCCCGCCTCCGACCTCCCAGCCGCCCACTTCGCAGCCTCCGACCTCCCAGCCCCCGACGTCCCCGCCGCCCAGCACGCCACCGCCCGGCAGCGGTCTGCCGCCGCACGCGCTGGTCGGCTACCTGCACGCGAGTTTCGCGAACGGCTCCGGCTACCTGCGGATGGCCGACGTACCGGATGCCTGGGACGTCATCGACCTCGCGTTCGGCGAGCCGACCTCGGTGACCTCCGGGGACATCCGCTTCAACCGCTGCCCGGCCACCGAGTGCCCGGGGGCCGAGTCGGATGCCGACTTCAGGGCCGCCATCGCCGCCAAGCAGGCCAAGGGCAAGAAGGTCCTGCTCTCCATCGGCGGTCAGAGCGGCGAGGTGCGGCTCACCACCGCGGCCGCCCGCGACACCTTCGTCAGCTCGGTCTCGGCGATCATCGACAGGTGGGGCCTGGACGGCCTCGACGTCGACTTCGAGGGGCACTCGCTCTCGCTCGCCACCGGTGACACCGACTTCAAGAACCCGACCACCCCGGTGATCGTCAACCTGATCTCGGCGCTGAAGACGCTCAAGGCCAAGTACGGCCGGCAGTTCGTCCTGACCATGGCCCCGGAGACCTTCTTCGTCCAACTCGGCTACCAGTACTACGGATCCGGTCCATGGGGCGGCCAGGACCCGCGGGCCGGGGCCTTCCTGCCGGTCATCTACGCACTGCGCGGCGACCTCGACCTGCTGCACGTCCAGGACTACAACTCCGGCTCGATCATGGGCCTGGACAACCAGTACCACTCGATGGGCGGCGCCGACTTCCACGTCGCGATGACCGACATGCTGCTCAAGGGATTCCCGGTGGCGGGGAACACCGGCAACATGTTCCCGGCCCTCGCCCCCTCGCAGATCGCCGTCGGGATGCCGGCCAACAGCTACGCGGGCAACGGCTACGTCAGCCCCACCGAGGTCGACAAGGCCCTCGACTGCCTCACCAAGGCCACCGACTGCGGCAGCTACGTCCCCCGCAGCGGTACCCAGCCCGACCTGCGCGGCCTGATGACCTGGTCGATCAACTGGGACCAGTACGGCGGCCAGGAGTTCTCCCGGAACTTCCACGGCTACTTCGGCTGAGCCGCAACGACCGAAGGCCCCTCGCTGCTGCGAAGGGCCTTCGGTCTGTCGGTGCGCCGCCAGGGACTCGAACCCCGGACCCGCTGATTAAGAGTCAGCTGCTCTAACCAACTGAGCTAGCGGCGCCTGCTGACGAAGAGAACATTACCTGGTCAGCGGCCGAAATCTCCAATCGGCCCGACGCGCCCCGCCTGCCCGGAGACGCCCGACCCGAGACACCCGCCCGGCCGCGTCCAGCTCGAAGATCGATGCCGGCAGCTCCGTCGTCCTCGCCTCTCGGCCGGCGGTCGGTCTGCAAGGTGAAGCGGACTTGAGATCAAGCGCGAATCCCGGCCGGACGAACCGGCCCGACGAACCAGCCGGACGATCGGGAACGACGGTTTGTCACATTTATGCTGAGTCGGTGACCCAACTGTCGCTGCTGTTCGTGGTCCTGCTCGCCTCGGTCGTCACCATTCCGCTGGCACGGCGGACCGGCGTGCCGCAGCCCGTGCTGATGACGGTGATCGGGCTCGTGATGGCCCTGGTGCCGCAGATCCCCAATGTGAAGGTCGAGCCGGAGCTGATCCTGCCGCTGGTGCTGCCGCCGCTGATCTTCGCGGTGGCCAGACGCTCCTCGGTGCGCTACTTCAAGGCCAACATCCGCTCGATCCTGCTGCTCGCCGTCGCCCTGGTGGTCGTCACCACCACGGCCGTCGCGGGCGTCTTCCACTGGCTGGTGCCCGCCCTGCCGGTGGCCGCCGCGGTCGCGCTCGGCGCCCTCGTCTCCCCGCCCGACCCGGTCGCGGCGGTCGCCGTCGCGGGCAGTATCGGCCTGCCCCGGCGACTGGTGGCGGTGCTGGAGAGCGAGGGCCTGTTCAACGACGTCACCGCGATCGTGATCTACTCGCTGGCCATCGAGGCGGTGGTCAGTGGCGACTTCTCGCCCACCCACGCGGCGCTGCGCTTCGTCCTCTCCGCCGTGGTCGCCGTGATCGTCGGCATCGCACTCGGCTGGCTCAACACCAAGCTGGCCGGCATGCTGGCCGACCCCACCCAGCAGGTCGCGCTCAACCTGCTGGTCCCGTTCGCCGCGTACGTCCTGGCCGAGGCGGCACACGGTTCCGGCGTGCTGGCCGTGGTGGTCTGCGCGCTCTACCTCGCCGACCGGGCCGCCGACGCCGACGAGGTCGCGTACCGGCTGGTCGGCAACGCCTTCTGGGAGATCGTCGAGATCCTGATCACCGGGGTCGCCTTCGGCCTGATCGGGCTCGAACTGGCCACCGTGCTCGCCGACGTCAGGGGCAGCTGGCGCGGCATGCTCGGCGACACCGCCTGGGTGATCGCCACCGTGGTCCTGGTCCGGCTGATCTGGCTGCTGCCAGCCGCCTGGATCTCCCGGCGGGTCAGCCACGGCGAGGAGGACACGCCGATCAGCTGGCGGGAGACCGTGGTCCTCTGGTGGTCGGGGATGCGCGGGGTGGCCACCGTCGCGCTGGCACTCGGTATCCCGCTGCTGCTGAACGACGGCCGGGACTTCCCCGGACGCAGCGAGATCGTCTTCGTCGCCTTCGGCGTGGTCCTGTTCACCCTGCTGGTCCAGGGCCTCACCCTGCCGGCGCTGGCCCGGCTGCTCAGTCTGGACGCCGGCCACGACCGGCACGAGCAGGCGGTCAGGGAGATGTGGTGGCGGGCGGCGAGGGCCGGCCTGCACCGGCTGGCCGAACTGGAGGAGGAGCGCCGGCTGCCGCCCGAGATCACCGAGCGGCTGCGCGAGCGCCAGCACGACCGGCTGGCCAGGCTCTGCCCGGAGAAGTACGAGCAGGAGGAGGCCGCCGAGTCGCAGCTGCGGCTGAGCCAGTGGCGGGCCGCCGCCGAGGTCGAGCAGGAGATGATCGCCGCCTCCCGCCGTGAGGTGCTGGCGGCCCGGGGCGAGGTCGGCGCCGATCCGGAGATCGCCGACCGGGTGATGCGGGGGCTGGACCTGCGCTCCCGGAGCACCTGAGGGCGTGGCGGACGGCGCAGGTGACGCTGTCCGGGACGGTGTGGCCAAGGCGCAGGTGACGCTGCGCCAGGCGAGTGGGCCGGACGCGTAGGCTTTGCCGGGGCAGGCCGTCAACGGAGTCGGCGCACAGCACCCCGTACCGCCAGACCCTCGCGCAACCCTCCCCGCTGGGCCCTGCCGGTATCTGAGAAACCGGATGAGTCAAGGAGCAACCAATGACGGAGAACCCTGTCGGCGGCCGTACCCCGCTGGACCGGCTGCCGCAGTGGGCGGCGCTGGCCAAGCACCGGGAGGAGATCGGGCAGCAGCACCTGCGCGGGCTGTTCGCGGCGGACCCGGAACGCGGCAAGCGCTACGCGCTCCAGGTCGGTGACCTTCGGGTGGACTACGCCAAGCACCTGATCAACGACGAGACCCTGCGCCTGCTGCGGGAGTTGGCCGAGGTCACCGGTGTCGCCGAGCTGCGGGACGCCATGTTCCGCGGCGAGAAGATCAACATCACCGAGCACCGTGCCGTCCTGCACACCGCCCTGCGCGCCCCGCGCGGCGCGGTCATCGAGGTGGACGGCGAGAACGTCGTCCCGGGCGTGCACGCCGTGCTGGACAAGATGGCCGCCTTCGCCGACCGGATCCGCTCCGGCGCCTGGACCGGCCACACCGGCAAGCGGATCAGGAACATCGTCAACATCGGCATCGGCGGCTCCGACCTGGGCCCGGCGATGGCCTACGAGGTCCTGCGCTCCTACGCCCAGCGCGACCTGACGGTCCGCTTCGTCTCCAACGTGGACGGCGCCGACCTGCACGAGGCGGTGCGCGACCTGGACGCCGCCGAGACCCTGTTCATCGTGGCCTCCAAGACCTTCACCACGATCGAGACCATCACCAACGCGACCTCGGCCCGGAACTGGCTGCAGACCGAGCTGCGCAGCGGGCTCGACGCGGTCGCCAAGCACTTCGTGGCCCTCTCCACCAACGCCCAGGGCGTCGCCGACTTCGGCATCGACGTGGAGAACATGTTCGAGTTCTGGGACTGGGTCGGCGGCCGCTACTCGTACGACTCCGCGATCGGCCTCTCGCTGATGATCGCGATCGGCCCGGACAACTTCCGCCAGATGCTGGACGGTTTCCACCTGGTCGACGAGCACTTCCGTACCGCCCCGGCCGAGCAGAACGTCCCGCTGCTGCTCGGGCTGCTGGGGGTCTGGTACGGGGCGTTCTTCGACGCCCAGTCGCACGCCGTGCTGCCGTACTCGCACTACCTCTCCAGGTTCACCGCCTACCTCCAGCAGCTGGACATGGAGTCCAACGGCAAGTCGGTGGACCGCCAGGGCAACCCGGTGGCCTGGCAGACCGGCCCGGTGGTCTGGGGCACCCCCGGCACCAACGGCCAGCACGCCTACTACCAGCTGCTGCACCAGGGGACGAAGGTGATCCCGGCCGACTTCATCGGCTTCGCCAAGCCGGTCGCCGACCTGCTGCCCGGCTTGGTCGCCCAGCACGACCTGCTGATGGCCAACTTCTTCGCCCAGACCCAGGCGCTCGCCTTCGGCAAGACCCCGGAGGAGGTCGCGGCGGAGGGCGTCCCGGCCGAGCTGGTGCCCCACAAGACCTTCAGGGGCAACCACCCGACCAGCACCATCCTGGCCGCCGAACTCACCCCGTCGGTGCTCGGCCAGCTGGTCGCGCTGTACGAGCACAAGGTCTTCGTCCAGGGTGCGATCTGGAACATCGACTCCTTCGACCAGTGGGGGGTCGAGCTCGGCAAGGTCCTCGCCAAGCGGATCGAGCCGGTGCTGCTGACCGGTGAGGGCACGGAGCAGCTGGACAGCTCCACCGCAGCCCTGGTCGAGGGCTACCGTTCGCTGCGCGGGCGCTGACGGACCGTTCCGGGTGGGCCGTCCACAGCGGGCGGCCCACCTCGGGGCACCGTGCAACCGGAGAAACGCCGAAGGCCCCTCGCTGCTGCGAGGGGCCTTCGGCCGTCTGTGCGCCGCCAGGGACTCGAACCCCGGACCCGCTGATTAAGAGTCAGCTGCTCTAACCAACTGAGCTAGCGGCGCCTGCTGACAGAGAAGACTCTAGCAGTGCCCTCGGGTGGAACCAAAATCGAATACGGTCCCGGGCCGGGTCGAGACCGCGGCTCGGCACCGCCCCCCGTGTGCCGGTGGCCTCAGGCGGAGGGCAGCGGCTCCAGCGGGCTCTCGGCGCCCGTACCGGCGGAGGACCACGGCTCACGCCCGGTGTGCGGGCTGCGTGACCGTGGCGGCACCGAGAGCTGTGCGTGGGCCGGCGGGCGCGGCGGGGCGGCGGCGACGGCCGCCGGGCCTCTGGAGGCGCGGACGCAGGCCCAGAGCACCGTGGGGGCGCCGGGCAGCCAGGGCTCCCGGGTGTCCGGCGCCACGATCCAGCGACCGGCACCCTGGCCGGGGGAGTCGGGCGCGTCGACCATCCGCTGCACCGGCGGGACCGTCACCGCGTCGCCCGCGCCGTGGCAGAGCAGCGGCGGTACCTCGCGGGCCCACTCCTCCCAGGCCAGCAGCGTCCGCAGCCGGGCCGCCGCGCCCGGCTGGACGAAGACCAGAGTGCGGCCCCGGTACAGGGCCACCGGCCCACAGCCCGGGCCGGACGCCCACAGCTCGTCCAGGACCTTGCGGCCGAACAGCGACGGCATGCTGATCACGTCGAAGACCCGGCCGCAGGGCAGCACCGACGGCGCCCACGGCCGGGACTCCCACAGCGCACGCATGCTGCTCGGATACTCGCTCGCCGAGGCCAGCCACGCCTCGCCGGCGACCGTGACGTACTCAACCGATTGATAGGTCCAGATGTCCACGTGCAGCAGCGTGGCGCGCGGCCCGTGCCGTACGGAAGAAAAGCCGCATTCACCGGACAGCTCCGAGACCGGGGGCGTACCCTTCCCACCCGCATATGCCACTGGCGACCCGCGGACCCGCCCGGCGGGCGTCTGCCCAGGGGTGCGCGGAGCCGTGCGCGCCGCCGCCCAGCAGGGCGGAGTCCGGGCCCGCCGCCCCCGTGCCCCCGCAGGGGTCAGTGCTCGCCGACGGCCTGCTGCCGCAGCAGCGTGCGCCCGTACTCGACCATCCGGGCCGCGTAGTCCGGCGTCCAGTCGGCCCGGTCGGCGATCTCGACGGGGGAGAGCGCGTCGAAACGGCGGGTGTCGGCGAGCTGCGCCGCCGCTATCGCCTGGAAGTCGGTGGCGCGTTCGGCGGCGACTCGGAACGCCAGGGTCAACTCGGTCGAGCGGCGCAGCAGTTCGGACGGGTCGTCGATCGACTCCAGGTCGAAGAAGCGCTCCGGTTCGGGCTCGTCTGCCTGCGGCTCGAAGAGCAGCTGGGCCGGGCGCAACCGGCGGACGGGGGTGCCCGGACCCGGTGCGGCCGATTCGGCGGGGCCGCTCGGGGAGTGCTGGCCGCTCTGGCCGGAGACCGGCGAGTGGCGATCGGGCATGGGGGGACACCTCCGGGGTGACGGGGTCGGTTGCTGCCTCGGGGCATGGGCGGCCGGTATGGGCCACCGGTATCGGCCGCCGTCCATTGTCACTCGGCGGCGGCCCGTAGCGGAACGGTGTGAGAGCAGAGCGCTATTCCCGGCCCGCGCGCCGGGGTGGCGGACCAGGGGCGGCAGGTCGGACGGTTCACCACGGTGTGCGTCCGCCCGGCCACGCTGCGCCGCAGCGGCCCGAAGCGCCGGCCGCGCGCAGGGCGGCGGAGCCGGTACCCGCAGAGCACCGCCCGGTGGCAGGTCCGGTTCACAGCCGGACCCGGTGCTCCTCCAGGTGTTGCAGCATCCGGTAGTTGGCCTCCCAGCCGTCCGGGAACTTGACGGTGACGCCGAGCTGGACCGGCTCGGTCGCGGGGTGCTCGTCCAGGACCTCGGCGATGCCCGCGCGGGCGACCACGATGCAGGCGTGCCGGTGCCGGGAGGCGAGCACGCACAGTCGACCGGTCTCCAGGTGGAAGGCGGTCGCGTCGGGCCGGCCGGAGAGCGGGTGGAGTACGACGGTGACGTCGTACTCCCGGCCCTGCAGCCGGTTCGCGGTGTCCACCGTCACGGCGGGCCCGGCGGCGGGGTCCACCGGCACACCGAGCCCGGCCAGCGCTGCGCGGACGGCTGCGGCCTGGTCCCGGTGCGCGGTGCCGACCGCGATCCGGCCGGGGGTGAGCGGAGCGGTGCCCTGCTCGGAGTGTGCGGTGAGGCCACGCTCCAGCAGTCGCCCGACCGTCGAGGCCACGGCGGCGACGGCCTGCGGGTCCGTCCGCACGGTGTGCCGGGCGGGCAGCTCCAGCAGCGCCCAGCCGTGCTCGGCGGCCTCGTCGATCGCCTTGTCGAACGCCGAACCGTCCGACGCCGCCGATGCCGTCAGCCGCCGCTCGCCGGGCCCGGTACCCGAGCGGAACGGCGCGTACGGGTAGAACGCGGAGGAGATCAGCGGCGCCGCCGAGGCGGGCAGCCGCCAGGAGACCGGCAGCCGGTGCGGCTCGATCTCCGGGTTGTGCGCGAGCAGCGTGACCACCGCGCTGCTGGACGGGTCGTACGAGAGCCCCGCCCACTGGTCCGTGCCGACCACCGTGAACGGGTCCAGCTGACCGGGGTCACCGACGAACAGCGCCCGCTCGAACAGCCGGGCCACCGCGAGCAGGGCGTCCGAACGCATCTGGTACGCCTCGTCCACGATCGCGTGCCGCCACGGCGCCTCCGCCTTCACCCACTGCCACTTGGCGGCCGTGGAGATCACCACGTCGTGCTCCAGCAGGGCGCCCACCTTGTCGGACGGGGTGACGTTGGCGTGCCGCAGCGCCTCGGGCGAGGGGCGGGAGTCGCTCGCGTGCAGGCGGCCGATGCTCAGCTCGGGGCCCTTCTCGGCCAACCTGGCGACCAGGTCGTCCACCTGACTGTTGGTCTGGGCGACGATCATCAGCCGCTCGCCCGCGCCGACCAGCTCCTTGGCGGCCTTCACCACCAGCGTCGACTTTCCGGCGCCGGGTGGCGAGTCCACCACCACGCCGCGTGGCGCACCGGGAGCCGGGCGGACGGTGGCCGCCAGGATCCTGGCCACGGCGGCATCCGCGGTGGCGCCGGGGGAGGCGGGCGGTGTGGTGGGGACGGTTGTGGTTGTGGTGGCGATTGCGGGGGCCGGGTCGAAGGCGCTCGGGTCGAAGGTCATGGTGCTGGTCATTCCCACTCTTCGGCAGCGGTGAGCGAATGATCGGCGGCGCCCGGCGGGCCACCGTGTGTCCAAGGGGTGTCGTCCGGCTCGGGCAGCGGGGCCGACTGACGCGGCGTCAACTCGAAGAGGGTGAAGACGATCCGGTCGCCGGGCTCCGGCAGACTGCCGGGCTCGGGCTCCTTCTTCCGGCCCATCCCGGACAGCAGCCGGACCGTGACGGTGCCACCGGCCGGATCGGATTCGACGATCACGGCCTTCTGTGCGGATGGCCCTCCCCCAGCCTCCGGCCGGGGGGACCCCCCTGCCCGGTGCACCTCGCGGCCCGGATCGGCGTGCGGGCGGTCGGCGGTGCGGACGGTGACCAGCGGGCGGGGCTTGGGCGAGCGGCCGGAGGTGTCGTAGTCCGGCGTCACCTCGACCACCGTCCCGGCGAACGCCTCGCCCGCCAGCCGGTGCTCGGCCATCGCGAGCGGATCGTCCAGCGCCTCCTGGACGTCCAGCCTGGCCTGCTCACGCTCGCGCTGGGCCAGCTTGCGGGCGGCGGTCACCGCGTCGTCCTGCTTCGGCTGCGGCGGCTCCCCGGCGGCGAGCCGGTCCCGGTGGCCGGTGTAGGACCAGCGGTCGGACTCCCAGCGCTCGCCGAGATGGGCGGCCGGCGGCAGCGCGTACAGCAGGTCGAGGCCGCGCCAGACGTCCTCCCAGGTGGGCAGCAGTGCCTGCGAGAGGACCGTGTGCAGCTGCTCTGACGCCTCGTCGGCCTGGAGCCTGGCCTGCTCGACCCGGGCGGCGTGGTCGGGGTGCTCGGCGTGGGCCGGCCCCTCCTGCAGTGCGGCCAGCGCGGCGAGGGCGGCGTCGTGGCGGGTGATGGCAGGGGCGAGCAGCAGTTCGTCGAAACGCGGATCGGTGACCGGGCCGGCCGGCGGGTGGGTGAGCCGGCCCTGTGCGTCGCGCTCGGTCTCCGCCAGCAGGGCGGTCTCGGTGCCGGTCAGGCCGGGGCGCGGGAAGTGCCAGGCCAGCTGGGCGGCCAGGTGCTGGTCCTCCAGGTGGCTCTGCCCGGTCGCCCAGTGGCGGGCCAGCAGCGCCGTCATCGGCAGCAGCAGGCTGGACCCGGGCACCTGGGCCCGCTCGGTCAGATGCGTCAGCCAGCGCCCCAGCAGGGGAACCCGGGTCGGCGCCGGGTACGGGCCCGGGTCGGCGTCCTCGGCGGTGCGGCGGAACCGGGTGGACCGGCCGAGCAGCGCCAGATGCCGGACGGACGAGCCGTTCGGAACGATCAACTGGGGAGCGTCCGCGCAGAGTTCACGCAGGACCTGGGTCTTCTCGCCGGTCGCCGGGTCCGTCGTGGAACCCTCGATCTGCTCGACCTCGCCGCCGAAGGACTCCAGGTAGGGGAGCAGGTCGGCGGCGACCCGGGCCAGGAAGTCGAAGCGCTGGGTGCGGTTCAGCGGCTGCGGCACGATGTGCAGCCGCGGCGCCGACCGGTCGGTGCCGAGCAGCACGGCGAGCGGCGCGCCCGACTCGCCGGCCGCGGCGAGCGGGACGACCACCATGGGCCGCTCCGAGAGGTGCCGGTGCCGCACCGTCGCGAGCGGCTCGGCCCGCCCGCTGCGGACGGCCTCCAGCCGGGCCAGGGTGCTCAACAGGCTCATCGGACGGACTCCCCGGCGGCTCCGGCCCGGTACCCGGACGGGGGCGTGGACGAGCGGCGGGCGGACGGGTGTGCGGGCGGGGGCGGCGACGGGGTCATCCGGTGCTCCTGCCCAGGGCCTCGGCGCGCAGCGCGGCAGCGTGTGCCAGCCGGGCGGCGGCCTCGGTCTCCTCGGCGCTGTCGGCGTCACCGGCGGGGCCGGGGCCGCCCGTGCCGCGTCGGGTCGCTGCGGCCAGCGCCTCGGTGACGGTACGCAGGCTGCCGAGCTCGCCCCGCACACCGCGACCGAGCTGCTCGACCGAGCCGGCGCAGCGGGCCTGCGCGCGGCAGTGGAAGCCGAGTTCGCAGCTGGAGAGGCAGTCCGGGCGGTAGGTGGCGGGCAGCGCCTCGACCGCGATGGCCAGCTCCTCGGTGGGGCGGGTGGGGCTGCCCGCCTCGTCCGGCTCCAGGTCGAAGGTGAGGCCGGGCGGCAGCGCGGCCAGCAGCTCCTCGATCCGGGTCAGCCGGGCGAGCTGACGGCGGGTCGTGGCCACCTCGCGCCGGACGTCCACGGCGACGGCCGTCGGCCGGTTGCCGAAGTCCTTCGGGCAGACCAGCAGCACGCTCGACTCCGGGCTGCCGGGCAGCCGCTGCTCCGCGTACGGCGAGTCGGCGGCCGGCCGGCCGGCGGCCGCAGCCGCCGCCTCCTGGAGCGCCAGCACGTACACCGCCGCCTGCCTGGCCGCGGCCCCGACCTTCGCCGGGTCGGCGGAGCCGTCCAGCACGGGGAACGACTTGATCTCCACGACGGTGCACCGGCCGTCGTGGACCACCACGGCGTCCGGCTCCAGATAGGTCGGGCTGCCCGCCACGGTGAGGCGCAGCATCGGGTGGTCGAGCAGGGTCCAGACGCCCGGCGCGGCCGCCGCCTCGGCCAGCACCTCCCGGGTGCGCTCGGCCCGTACGGCCGGGGCGGACCGGGTCAGCAGGTCGGGCACCGCGAGCGCGGTCGCCTCCGGCAGCAGCCCGAGGTGGCGGCGCAGCGGCTCCAGCAGCGCGGCGTAGCCGTTCTCCTTGAGCCGGGCCTCGAAGACATGGCCGCGCGCTATCGCGAACGGCGACTGGCCGAAGGGGGCGGGGTGGCCGAGGCGACCGGCGACGGCCGCCTTGTCCACCCCGGCGGCGTCCAGTACGGCGCGGCGGCGGCAGCCCGGGTTGGCGGCGAGGGCGGCGAGGGCGCGGGCGTCGAGGCTGCGCTGCGGCGCCCGGCCGCGCAGCTCGGAGAGCCGCTGCACCGGCGACTCTGCGTGCCCGATGGTCGAGACGTTCATGGTGCGGCCCAGTGTCGCATCCGGGTCCGACAATTCGGCGCGGCCGGCTGTTCCCGCCCGCCCTCCCGGGCGCACCGCACCCTCGGCGCGGGGTGGCGCGGCGCAGGTCGCGGGCCGGTGCCGGGAGGGCACGAGGCAGTGGGGGATCATGGTTCTCGGCGACTCGATGGTGAGCCCGGCCCGCACCCCACCCTGGTTATCCGCCACCCCAGCTGCGAGGAGTTCCCCCATGCCCGCTCGAATCGTGCTCGTCCGGCACGGCGAGACCGAGTGGTCGGCCACCGGCCGGCACACCGGCCGCACCGACATCCCGCTCACCGAGGAGGGCCGCGGGATGGCGCGCGCGCTCGGGGTCCGGCTGGCGAAGGCGCCGTGGAACGGCCTGCCGGACGCCATCGTCTACACCAGCCCGCTCTCCAGGGCCAGGGAGACCTGCGAACTGGCCGGGTTCGGCGACCGCGCGGTCGACCGCCCCGAACTGATGGAGTGGGACTACGGGCAGTACGAGGGCCGCACCGGGGCCGACATCCGGGCCACCGACCACCCCGGCTGGCTGATCTGGCGGGACGGCGTACCCGGCGGCGAGAAGCTCTCGGACGTGGCCGCCCGGGTCGACGGCTTCCTCGCCGGGCTCAACGACGAGCACGGCACCCCGCACCCCGACACCACCACCATGCACTGCGCCGACCGTGACGTGGTGCTCTTCGCCCACGGCCACCTGCTGCGCATCCTGACGGCCCGTTGGCTCGGCCTGCCGCCCGAGTACGCCCAGCGCTTCAAGCTGGGGACGGCGGCGCTCTCGGTGCTCTCCTGGGAGTACGGGCTGCCCGCCGTGGAGGTCTGGGACGACCTGAGCCACCTCCCGGGCCACTGATCCCTGGGCCGTCGGCCTCCAGGGGCCGCGGCTGCCCCGGATGCGGCTCTTCCGCCGGTCATCGGTGGTGGGAGCGCCGCATCCGGTGAGGGGCCGTGCGACAACCCGCTGCGGAGGCGGGCCGGCGGTCGCGCGGTCCCCCGGCGCCGGGAGTGGCCCCGATCGGCTGGGTGCCCGGGCTCAGGCCGCGACCGCGTTCCGGTACGCCGTCAGGAACTCGGCGACCTCGGCCACCGACCGGTGCGGCCGCAGGTGTTCGGCGGTGTCGGCGAGCATGCTCCGGATCCGCGCGGAGCGGACCTCGCCGAGCAGCGCCACGGCGGCCGAGCCGTGGTTCGCCGCCCCGGCCAGATCCCCCCGGCCGAGCCGGTCGTGGGCCAGCTCGGCGGTGTACAGCACACGGTTCCGGACGAAGTGCGGGTCCTGAAGCGCTATGGCCCGCCCGGCCCGCTCGCTCGCCCGGTCCCACTCGCCCAGGGCGGACCAGCACTGCGCCTCAAGACCGGCGATCTCGGCCTCGCCGAAGAACGACATCCACTCCGGGTCGGCCTCCGACTCGCCCCGGTCGAACAGCGTGTACGCGCGCGCCAGCGACCGCTCGCAGGCCGCCCGGTCCTTGAGCTGGGCCCAGCCGCCGGCCTCGCGCATGGCGAGCAGCGAGAGCAGCCGGTCCGAGTCCAGCCTGCGTGCCGCGGCCTGGCCCGCCTGCGCGGCGCGCAGCGCCTCGCGCGGCCGTCCGGCGTCCCTGGCGAGGAAGGCGCTGTTGCAGAAGACGTGGGCCTCCAGCGATGCGTCGTCGGCCATCCGGGCGGTGGCGAGCGCCTCGGAGTAGAACGACCTGGCATCGGCCAGCCGGTTGGAGTCGTGTGCCAGCCAGCCGACCGAGATGGCCAACTCCCCGGCCCCGGACTGCAGTCGGCGCTCGGTGTCGGCGTTGTACTCACCGTCGTTGAGCAGGACGTACGCGTTCCGCAGCGACTGGCCGGCCAACTCGAAGAGGGTGTCCGCGCCGTGTGCGTCGTCCAGCAGCCGGATGTTCCGGACCGCCTGCTCGACCCCGCGCACCTCGGCGGCACCGACCCTGCGCGGCGGCGGGAGCTGGGTCACCTGCCGGGGCAATCCGCTCTGCGGGAAACCGAGATGGGAATGGCCGGCGAGCTCGGGCCCCGCACCGGTGAGCTCGACGCCGGTCGGCCCGGCGGACATCGACCCGCCTCGGTCGAGAAGCGACCGGGCCCCGACGGAGGCCACGGCCGCGGACGCGGGGGACGTGGGGGGTGCGGGGGATGCGGCGTGGGCCGGCCGGTCAAGGCCGAGCGCTGCCGCCAGGGCGGTCGAGCCGCCGCTCAGGAACGTACGGCGACGCACGTCGTCGTTCTCCTCGTGGGGATGATGCGAATCGGTGAGCAGGAGCAGGCCGTTGGCACCGGGGGCGGGCGGTCGCGGTGCCGCCGCGCCGACGGTGCGGCGGCGGACCGCCGTCCGTGGGGCGAAGCCGAGATCCTGCAGTGAGCGGTCCGGCCACATGTGCCGGAACACCCGCTCGTACGCGTAGTTGGGGCAGCGGATCTCACCGGACTCGACCCGCCCCACGTAGCGGGCGTCGCAGGACACGTGCTCGCCGATCTCCCGGGCGGCCCGCCGGATCGCGGTGGCGAACTCGCCGGGGGAGCGGTCGCCCCGCAGGGTCCGCATCACGGCGTTGGGAAAGGCGGCGTTGGGAACGGCGGTGCCGGGGAGGGTGACGTGGGGCGTGGCGGCGGCAGTCGGCGTGGACTGCGGCCCGCCGGGTCGCTTGGCTGCCATGGTCTGCGCTCCGAGCTCGTGCTGTGGATGTCGCTGTGGGTGTCGCGGCGGGGTGCTGCTGTGGGGTGTTGCTGGGGGATACTGCCGCGGGCTGTTGCCAGGGTGGTTGAGGGGCGGTGGAGTTGGGCTGTTCGGGGCGTGAACTGCGATTGGTGCGAGTCCGGTTGGTGTCGCGGGTGGCCGTTGTGATGGCATGGGGTCGTGGGTCGGACGGGGTGCCCCAGACAGTACCCGGAGTTATGTGGCGGATACGGTGAGTTGCCGGATGATGTACCCTCAATTCCCCATATTTCGGACGTCATTGCCGAGTTCTGCCATGAAATGCCATGGCTTGCTGTAGGCGGCCCCGTGGCCTCGGGTGCACTCTTCGCGTTGTCCTGATACTTGGAAACCCCGGTCCGCGCCCCCACCTGACCCAGCGGCCCGGCTTCCGAACCTGACGAGGTGACAGGAGGGCCGCCATGGCCATCGGATTGCCGCAGTACCGACGGACGGTCGCCGGCGGGGTCGCCCAAGGCCTCGCGCCCGCCCTGCTTCCGGACGGCCCGCGTGGTGCCGAAGGGGCCCGGGGAGCCAGGGCCGCCGAGGGTGTCGAGGGCGGGCTCTCGACCTTCGCCGGGGGTGGCGGCGCGACCGCACCACCCCCCGCGCCGGTCGGCTACGACACGGTCACCGTCGCCGTCCGGCACGGGCTGGAGACGGTCGACATCCTGCGGCTCCGCCGCGCCTGCGGGGCGGTGCTCCAGACGGCGGGCGGCTCCGCGATCTCCTTCCTCGTCCCGGCCGGCACCGCCGATCTCTGGCACCTGCCCGGCAGCAGCTGTACAACGGGGGCCGTGCTGTACCCGCCCACCGATCCGCGCTGGGTGATGCCACCCTCCGGCCCCGACTCCGTGGCCCGGCCCACGGACGCGTGGGTGCTGCGCTCAGCACTCTGCGAAGCCGCCTGCACGCTGACCGCAGGCGGCTTCGGGCCTTTCTGAGGCCGCCCGGCCTCGTGCCGTACCCGCGCCGCGGTGCTGCGACCGCGCTCGCGTCGGAGCCGCTCCACCCGCGTCGCGTCGGTCGCGCGGGTCGTGGACCGAGCGGCCGCCGCCCGGACCACCGCTGCACCACCACTGCAGAGCTGCGCCGCTGCCCGTAGCCCCGGCGATAATGGTCGCCATGGGACGCAGCAACAGGGCCGGCAGGGCTCGTACCGAGACCGAGCCGACCCCCGCCGTCCCCGGCGGATCCTCCGGCTCCGCCCGGACGCACGCCCAGGGCCCGCTGGCCCGCCGGGTGGACTCCGGACTGGCCGAACTGGTACCCGACCGGGACCGTCCGCAGGCCTGGACGCTGCTGGTCGACGGCGCGCCGCAGTCCCTGGTGGACCTGGCCGACCCCGGCTACCTGGGTTTCGAGTACCAGCGTCGGCTCGGCCACCTGATCGACCTCGCCGCCGCTCCCGGAAAGCCCGTCACCGTCCTGCACCTCGGTGGCGGCGCCCTCACCCTGGCACGCTACGTCGCCGCCACCCGGCCCCGCTCGCGTCAGCAGGTCGCCGAGATCGACACCGCGCTGACCGAACTGGTCCGGGCGGAACTGCCGTTGGAGCGCAGCTGGCAGATCAAGGTCCGTGGCGCGGACGCCAGGTCCGTGCTGGAGCGCACCCCGGAGGGTGCGGTGGACCTGGTCATCGCCGACGTCTTCGCCGGAGCCCGGGTCCCAGCGCACTGCGCGACGGTGGAGTTCGCCACCCTCGCCGCCCGGGCCCTGACCCCCGGCGGACGGTACGCCGTGAACATCGCGGACGGTTCGGCACTGCTCTTCGCCAGGTCCCAGGTGGCCACGCTGCGCGCGGTCTTCCCCGAGGTCTGCCTGCTGGCCGACCCGGCGGTGCTGCGCGGCAAGCGGTTCGGGAACCTGATCCTCGCAGCGGCGCAGCAGCCGCTTCCGCTGGACGAGTTGAGCCGCCGGGTGGCCTCGGACTCCTACCTCGGCCGGGTCGAGCACGGCCGGTCGCTGGCCGACTTCACCGCCGGTGCGGTACCGGCCACCGATGCCACGGCAGCCCCGTCGCCCGCCCCACCACCCGGCGTGTTCCGCTGAGCCCCGGCGCGCGCCGATCCCCGGCCGGACCGGCACCGCCGGCCCGGGCCCTGGGCTGCGCCCCCGGCTGACCCCGAGCCGCGCTCAGTGTCCGCGCGGCAGTCCCCGGTGCTTGTACATCGCGGCGCCGGTGAGCAGCATGCCCCCCGCGATCGGGACGAGTACGGCGGTGAGTTCGTCGCCCGCCTCGACAGGGGCGGCGGCGGTGAGCGCGAGCCCGTCGTCGGTGAGCGGCTGCGCCGGATCCCGGAGCTGTTCGGAGAGCGGGCCGGCCTCGTCGGCGGGCCAGGCCGCGCCGGGGGCGAGCACCGCACCTGCCGTACCGGCGCCACCGGGTGCGACCGGCGACGGCACTGCGGCGGGGTCGGCGGCGAGGGCGGCGGCCTGCTGGGCCGGTACGCCCGTCCCGACCGCGGGCCGGGCCTCCGTCTCGGCCGGGTTAGACCGCGAGGCGCGCGGGACGCCGTCCCCGCGAGGCTGCGGCGGGACGGCGGGCAGCAGCACGGCGGCGATCGCGAAGGCGTCGGGCACGGTGGTCGCCTGTCCCGGAAGCGGCAGCCCGCCGGCCCTGATCCGGTCCTGGAGCACCTGCTCGACGGGCGCGGTCGGATGCTGCAGGACGGGTGCGGCGGTGCCGGTCAGCCCGTCCAGCAGGGCGGGGGCGTCGGCCCTGCTGACCAGGTCGGTGTCGGGCTCGGCCGTCGCCGCGTACGCACTGGTGACGCCCAGGCCCAGACCCCACACCTGGGCGAGCATCGCGCCGCCCGCGGCGAGGGCGCGGGGGCGAGGCAGCCGCCCGCCGTACTGCCGCGCACCGCGGCCCGGGCCGGCGGGCCGGACGGGGGAGGCTGCAGGCTGCGCTGGGATCGCGTGATTGGCTCGCATGTGATGGGAGAACGAGCACCGAGGGCGTTTGGTCACGCACCGTGGTGACATTCCGTCATCGCGGCGGACCGGTACGGAGGTGCCTGCCGCAGCCCGGCGCTCCGGCCAGGCGGAGGCGCCGACCGCTCCCGGCCCGGGGGCGGAGGTGGTCCGGAGGGCGGCTTTCAGCCGATCTGACGGCGCTTCGGATGGGCGGCGTACTTCCCGGTTCCGATGCCTCGGAAAGGTCCGGCACCAGGACTCGCCGGAGCGCCCCGTCCGGGCTCGGGCCCGGAGCCGGACGGGGCGCCCGCCGCGTCGTCCGCCCCGGCCGGCCCCGCAGAACCCGCGGGGGCCCTGGGGCCGGGCTGAGGGGACGTTCGGAGCCGCAGGCTCAGGAGTTGGGGCGCAGGGTCCAGGTGATGGTCATCACGCCGGTGACGGCGCCGTCGGCGCGGGTGATCTCGACGGTCACCGGGAACTCGGGGCGCTCGCCCTTGTCCAGTTCGGCGACGATGTCGGCGGCCGGTCGGCCGAGCGTCGCGGTGGCGGTGACCACGCCCATCGCCAGCTTCTTGTAGGAGATCTCGGCGTTCACCGCGAGCGGCACGGCACGCGACAGCTGGTCGCTGAAGGCCGCGAGGACGATGCAGCCGCTCGCCGACTCGGCCAGGGTGAACATCGCACCGGCGTGCGGGCCGCCGACGTGGTTGTGGAACTCCGGCTGGTCCGGCAGCCGGAGCACGGCCTGCTCGGGGCTGGTCTCCAGGTACTCGAGCTTGAGGGTGCGGGCCATCGGCACGGTGGAGTCGAGCAGCTGGCCGATCGAAGGTGTGGTCATGGCGATGATGTTACTAGTGGGTAGCTTGTTCGGGGAGGGGCACCGGAAATCTTTCCCGCCCCGTGCGGGCCGGCTGCGGCGCGGGCGGTGGGAGAGCAACGGGAAAGCGGACGGCGGGAAAGCGGGCGGTGGGCGGCGGGAGGGCGCGAAAGTCCGCAACGCAGAAACGCCTTGAGGGGCAGATCTCCAGGAGATCTGCCCCTCAAGGCTGTTGGGGTGAGTGACGGGACTCGAACCCGCGGCCACCTGGACCACAACCAGGTGCTCTACCAACTGAGCTACACCCACCATCTGTCCGGCGCTTTCCCGCTTTCGCGTTCCCGCTCCGACACAGAGAACTCTACAGGATCCGAGAGGGTGCTCGCGCCAGGGTTGATGTTCGGGTCGTGAGGACGGGCGGCCGGACCTCGGTCACTCGGTCGGCAGCTGGTACTTCGCCGCGATCGCGCGGGCGGCGTCGGTGTCGGGGCCGGGCTGTTCGACGAACACGGCCTCGCGGTAGTAACGGAGTTCGGCGATGCTCTCGCGGATGTCCGCGAGCGCCCGGTGGCTGCCGCCCTTCTGCGGGCTGTTGTAGTAGGCGCGCGGGTACCAGCGGCGGGCCAGCTCCTTGATCGAGGAGACGTCCACGATCCGGTAGTGCAGGTGGCCTTCGAGGGCGGGCATGTCGCGGGAGAGGAAGCCCCGGTCGGTGGCGACCGAGTTCCCGCACAGGGGGGTCTTGCCGGCCTCCGGGACGTGCTCCCGGACGTAGGCGAGGACGCGCTCCTCCGCCTCGGCGAGCGTCATGCCGTGCTCCAGCTCGTCCAGCAGCCCGGACGAGGTGTGCATGGTGCGCACGATCTCGGGCATGTTGGCCAGCGCCTCGGCCGGCGGGCGGATGATGACGTCCACTCCCTCGCCGAGGATGTTCAGCTCGGAGTCGGTCACCAGGGCGGCGACCTCGACCAGGGCGTCCCGGTCGAGGTCGAGCCCCGTCATTTCACAGTCGATCCATACCAAACGGTCATTCACGCACCTCACCCTACGGCGCGATCACGCGAGCCGGACAGTTGACGGCCCGCCTCGGCGGAGCGTGCCGTGCTGCCGGTCTCGGTGCTCCCGCCCGGGGCGTCGGCCGTCCGGTCGGCGCCGTGCTCCCCGCGGTGTTCGGCGCCGGCGCCGCCCGCATGACCGCTGTCGGGATCGGCGTCCGCGAAGCCGCCGCCCGGACGATCACCGGCCAGGTGCCTGCCGGGCGCCGGGATGCCGGACGTGTGGGCGTGCGGAAGGGCGGTGCCGTCGGCGCGGTGCCGCTGGCCGAGCCCCCGGGCGGCGGGGCGGCCGTGCGCCTCGTCCTCCGCGACCGCGTGCTCGACGGCCCGTTCCGACGAACGGTCCGACAGACGCTCGGTCAGCCGCTCGCCCTGCCGTCCTTGTCGTTCCGAGGGACGGTCGACCGACCGCTCCGCGGGCCGCTCGCCGGGCCTGGCCGGCCGGCCGCCACCCGCGCCCGGCTGCGGCGGAACGACCGGACGGAACCGCCCCCTGGCGGGTGGCATGGCGGAGGCCGCGGCCGTTCCGGCACCCGGCAGGTTCGACGACGGGTACCCGGAGGGCGAACCCGTCGCGGACCCGGCCGGTGAGTTCCCGCCCGCCGGACCGCCGGCCGCCGCAGTCCCGGTCGCCCCTGCGGCGGCTGCGCCGACGCCGCCCGCGGCTCCGGCGAAACCGGCCGACCCGGAGGCGGGCCCGCCCGCCGCTCCGGCGGCCGTGCCGGGCGAACCGGCTGCCCCCGTCAGGCTCGACAGGCGCTCCGCCGGGTGGCCGCCGGTCGCCGGGTAACCGCCCGACGCCGGATACCCCGGTGTCGGGTGCCCCAGCCCCGGGTGCCCCTGCGGCGGTACGGTGGCGGTGGCCGGCATCGGCCGCCGGGCGCGGTAGCCCGTCCGGTACGCGGCCGGTGAGACCCCCAACTGACGGCGGAAGTGGCCCCGCAGAGCGACCGGGGAGCGGAAGCCGCAGCGGCGCGCGACATCGTCCACGGACAGTTCGGAGGTCTCCAGCAGCCGTTGCGCCTGCAGCACCCGCTGGGTGATCAGCCACTGCAGCGGCGCACTGCCGGTGAGCGTACGGAAGCGCCGGTCGAAGGTCCGGCGGCTCATGTAGGCGCGGGCGGCGAGCACCTCCACGTCGAACTGCTGGTTGAGGTTCTCGAGCGCCCAGGTCACGACCTCGGCGAGCGGGTCGTTGCCGATCTCTTCAGGTAATGACTGATCGATGTACTGGGCCTGTCCGCCGCCGCCGCGACGGCTCGGCACCACCAGGCGGCGGGCCAGCGCATTGGCCGCCTCGGCGCCGTGGTCGGTCCGGACGACGTGCAGACAGAGGTCGATCCCGGCGGCTGTACCGGCGGAGGTGAGCACGTCCCCGTCGTCCACGAAGAGTTCGCGCGGGTCGACGTGCACCCGGGGGTAGCGCTTGGCCAGCGTCGGGGCGTACATCCAGTGCGTGGTGGCCGGACGGCCGTCCAGCAGGCCCGCCGCCGCCAGGACGAACGCGCCCGTGCACAGCCCGATGATCCGGGCGCCCTCGTGGTGGGCCTTGCGCAGCGCGGCGATGGCTTCGACCGGCGGCGGCTGGGAGATGGAGCGCCAGGCCGGTACGACGATCGTCCCGGCCCGGGCGAGTGCCTCCAGACCGTACGGGGCTGTGAGGGTGAGGCCGCCGGTGGTGGCGAGCGGACCCTCCTCGCCTGCGCAGACCAGCAGGCGGTACCGGGGAACCCCCGCGTCCTGGCGGTCCACGCCGAAGACCGAGAGCGGGATGGAACTCTCGAAGATGGGAGCGCCGCCGAAGATCAGCACGGCGACCGTCTCGCGCCGCCGACGACCCGACAGTTTCCTTGGCACAGCGGCCAGGACGGCCGTCGACGAGCCTGCGGAACCGGCGGCGGCAGCGGCAGCTGCGGCGGCCGCCGCGGCGACCACCGTGACCGTCGCGGCGGTGCCGGTCGCGGCCGTGGTGCCGGCCGCCGCGCCGTGCTGACCGGTGTGCTGATTCCCGTGCTGACCGGTGAACTGACCCGCGCCGGCCCCGGGAGCCAGCAGCGCGGTGCCGTCCGACGCCAGCTCCACCGGCGGGCCCGCAGTCGCGTACGAGGGCGCGGGGACCGGGTAACCTGCCTGTCCCACGGGAAGGTTGGTGAACGCCGTAGTGCCCGGACGGGACACGAGCGGGCTCTGCGGCCCGTAGTACGGCTTCGCGGGCTGGGGAGCGTTGGCGGAGCGGGGAACGGCGGTGTGCGGGCCGGTCTGCGGCACCCGGGGCAGTCTGGTCGTCGGACTCGACATCGGCGGCTGCGCGGGCACGTCGCCTCTGGCGGCCCGGCTCGTGCGACCGGTCGGCGACTGGCCGCCGTCAGGACCCGCGTCGCTCCTGCTCACCCTGCTCAAGGCGCTCCAGCCCCCTCGGTGGTGTGGTGTGGTGGTGCCGCACTGTTCGCCAAGATCGAATCTACTGGGTGGACCGTTGCCGTTGTGACAAGTTCACCATCCGACGCTATGTCGACATGGCAATTTGGCGTGATGCATTCGATCACGAAGCGTGGCATCCCGCGACCCCTCTGGGAAGGGGGCGGGGGGAACGGTGGCTTGTTGTTGCACGACCCGTTGTCGGGGATCAAGGCGGGCGGCGCGGCGCCGAGCGGTCTGGGCTGCGGCTTTGCCCAATGGGTAGGGGGTGGGCCGAGATTGACTGAAAACAGACGGTTGGAGAAGGGGGCGCGTGACCTTTCGCCGTGCGCTGCCGCGAGCCCATTGCGCGGCCCACTCCCCAGCCTTCAAGGGCCTGACCGGGATTTTGTGACGGGTGGTTAGGGTCGACTCATGAGATCCACCTCGGAGCTGCGGAGCAGGCTCGAACAGGCCAACGACAACGCGGCGGACTTCTGGTCCGCCCAGGCGCGGGCACGTGGTTGGGATCACCTCCGCAGGCCCGGATTCACCGCGGTGCGCTGTGCCCGCGACGGCGCCGATCTCCCCCGGGTCGTGATCACCCGCCCGTACCCGGATCCGCAGAAGCTGACTGCGGAAATACGCACTCTGCTCCGTGAATGGGACACCGGACGGTGCTGCCTGGAGGACCCGTACCAGGGTCTGGAACTCGCTGCCTCCGGGCTCGAACCCTCGCTGCCGATGCCGGTGATGACGCGTGAACCCGATGCGGTGGCGGACCGGCCGAGCCCGCGCCACACCGGGGCAGCCCGGCCGGGCGCGGTGGTCGGCGCCCCCGCAGTGCTTCTGACGGTAGGTGAGGAGACCGACGCCGACGGCCTCGCCGAGGTGGAACGGACCGTGGTGGACGGCTTCCCGGTGGCGGGTGGACAGCCCGGCAGCCGGGGCAGGCTGCTGCCGCCGGAGCTGCTGGAGCAGCCCGGCTTCCGCTTCTGGCTGGCCCGGGTGGGCGGAGTTGACGGACTGTACGAAGTTGACGGAGCTGACGGAGCTGACCAGCGGTCGGCCTCCTTCGGTCGGGGTGTAAACGGGCAGCCGGCTGCCGCCTGTGTGACGTACGACAACGGTGAGACGGTGGGCGTCTACTGGGTCGCCACCCTGCCGGCCCACCGCTCGAACGGTCTCGCCCGTGCCGTGCTCTCACAGGCCTTGGAGGCCCACCCGGGGCGGCTGGCGACGCTGACGGCCACGCTGCTCGGTGAACCCCTGTACCGCAGACTCGGCTTCACCGAGCAGGGCCTGGCGCGCTGGTGGCGTTCGCGGTAGCACTTCGGTCGGCCCACTGCGGACCAGTTCGGGGGCCGGCCCGTCCGCAGCTCTCGGCCAGGCCGTTCCCGGTACTCCCCGGCCTGGTGTGCCGCTTTCAGTGCTTCCCCACTCCCTGCGCCTGTGGCCCTGTGGCCTTGTGCCGCCGGCTCAGCCGGTCGCGCCGTCGGTGAACCGGGAGACGGTGGCGTACCGATGCGGCGACGGCGCAGCGCCGACGCCCAGAGTCTGCCGCTCCTCCGGAACTCCTCTCCGTGGGGCGAGGCTTGACGCTGCGGTGGCGAACCCGGCCCGGGTGGTGGGTCGTTGGCGCGGCTGGGAGCCGGGGGCGGTGCGGGCGCTCAGGACCAGCCCGACGGCCTCCGGCAGGCCGGCCGCGCTGATGGTGGGACGGTAGCCGTCCTCGGCCCAGGGGCGGCCGTGGTGCAGCCAGACGCTGCGCAGCCCGGTCACCTCGGCGCCCGCGATGTCGGCGGGGCCGTAGTCGCCGACCATCCAGGTGTGGGAGGTCCAGTCGCGGGTCGGCATGACTCCGCAGCGCCTGGCGGCGATCTCGAAGATCTGCGGGTCCGGCTTCACGCAGCGGGCCTCCTCGGAGATCACCCACCCGTCCACCAGGGGGTCGAGACCGGTGCGGTGGATCTTCTCCAACTGCGGCTTGGTGCTGCCGTTGCTGACGATCCCGAGTGTCCAGCCTGCCGCCCGGGCGGACTGCAGTGCCGCTATGTGTGAGGCGGGGCAGTGGATGTGGGCGTTGATGCCTCGCCGGTAGTGCGCGAGGAGGAACTCCAGGGAGTGGTCGAGCCCGTAGCGGCGCTTGGCCGCCCCGAGGACGGTACTGCGCGGCACGTAGCCGCCGCCGTCGATGGTGGCGAACCAGCTCAGGTCGCCGGCGGGCAGTCGGTTTTCGTCGAGGAAGTCTTGGGCCCAGGCCAGGAAGGCGGCATCTCTGGGCAGCAGGGTGTTGTCGAGATCGAACAAGAGCAGCGGCATGCGCTGCATGCTGCCAGGACCCCGGGGTATGCATGAGGCAATTGCCAGACGTAGGCCCGAACCGGATGTAATTGGCTGAAACCGGAGCGTCATGGACCAACGGGACAGCTGGGGCGCATGGGGCGGTACGGGTACTCGGCCGACCAACCGGCCCGGGAAGCGCCGACGGAGCGAAGCGCTCGATGACAGTCGGGTCACGGTGTGCGGGGGCGCTGTTGCATCGGCGCCCCTCCTCGGCGAAGCTCCAGGGAACCTCTTTCTCGGCAGGCGCGAAACTGCCGAGTGGGGGCGTGAAACATCGGCGCACGCATCGCCCGTTAGCGGGATCGTCGCCGTTTCGAGGCTCTGCTGCTGGGCCGGGCCTCGTACCCGTCGTACTCTGAAAGGAACAGGTCACAATCGGTGCTGCTCTGCGGAGACCGAATCGGTGTGATGGGCGGACCTGTTGCCTCGACAACCACGTCCTTTCCTGTTGGCCGACCCCACTCGAAGAGCCTTGAGCCATGGCTGGTTTTGAGTCCTCCAGATCTGCTGACGCAGGTGTTGCCGCGCGGCCGGCGGACGCGGTCCCGAACGACCCCGCGCCCCCAGCATCAGGTGAGCCCGCTGCGCATGGTGCGGGCGCCTTTGAGCGCGGTACCGCGACCGCACCTGAGCATGCCGCATCGGCCGTACCGGACAGTCGGCGGCCTGCGGCGGCCGCAGGCCGGGACACCGACCGCAAGGGCTGGCCGAAGCCCCGGCAGCGGAGAGGCGATCACCGGGGAGAGCAGATGGGGGATGCCGTGACGGACGGTGCCGGTGTACCCGTCGGCCGACCGCGCGGTGCCCGCGCAGCAGGCAGCGCCGACAGTGAGAGCGGCCCGACGCCGCAGGAGCAGCCCGTGCGCCCCTGCGACCCGGCCTTCCAGCACGGTGTCGTGGTCGGTTTCGACGGCTCGCTCTCCAGCGAGCGCGCGCTGGCGTACGCGGTCGGTATGGCGCGTCGCTCCCAGTGCGGTCTGGTGATCGTCCACGTCGCCAACCGCCTGCCGGCCACGGTCTGGGCCGGCTGCGAACCCCCCGTCTTCGTCGACCTCCCGGATCACCGTACGGAGATCCTCGGCCTTGAACTGGCCTGCGCGGACTTCCTCGCCGGGGTGCCCTGGATCCTGGTGGAGCGCGGCGGCGACATCTGCCACGAGATCGAGGAGGTCGGCCGGGAGTACGCCGCCGACGCGATCGTGGTGGGAAGCACCCACGGCCTGCTCGGCAAGCTCTTCGGTTCGGTCTCCGGCAGGCTGGCCAGGCGGGCCAACCGGCCGGTGATCGTGATTCCCTGACCTGCTGTCAGGTGGATCGGTCCGGGCTGGTCCGGGGCCCGTTGCCGGATCGATCGATGTCGGGATCGTCCTGCGGCAGCCCGAAGCTCGGGTTGCCGCAGGACGCGGTCTCGGAACCACCGGGTGGTCGTTGCGGCGCAGCCTCAGGAGGTGACGCCCAACTCCCTTGCGATCAGCATCCGCTGGACCTCGGAGGTGCCCTCGCCGATCTCGAGGATCTTGCAGTCGCGCCAGAACCGTGCGACCGGGAACTCGTTCATGAAGCCGTACCCGCCGTGGATCTGGGTGGCCTCCCGCGCGTTGTCGACGGCGGCTTCGGAGGAGTAGAGCTTGGCGATCGCCGCCTCCTTCTTGAAGGGCTCGGAGTGCAGCAGCCGGGAGGCGGCGTCCCGCCAGGCGAGGCGGGAGGTGTGGGCGCGCATCTCCATGTCGGCGAGCTTGAACTGGATGGCCTGGTTGGCGCCGATCGCCCGGCCGAAGGCCCGGCGGGTACCGGCGTAGAGGACTGACTGGTCGACGCACCCCTGGGCCAGACCGGTGGCCAGGGCTGCGATGGCGATGCGGCCCTCGTCGAGGATCCGCAGGAACTGCGCGTAACCGCGGCCACGCGCACCCAGCAGGTTGGCTGCCGGGACTCGGCATTCGGTGAAGGACAGTTCGCGGGTGTCGGAGGCGTTCCACCCGACCTTGGAGTATTTCTTCGAGACCGTGAAGCCCGGGGTTCCGGTGGGGACGATGATGGAGGAGATCTCCCGCTTTGGCGAGGGCTCCGAGCCGTCTTCACTCGAACGGGCGATCGGCTCGGTCAGTGCGGTCACGGTGACCAGGCCGGTGATCTCCGTGCCGGAGTTGGTGATGAAGCACTTCGTGCCGTTGATCACCCACTCGTCGGTGGCCTCGTCGAAGCGTGCTGTGGTCCGCGTGGCGCCCGCGTCCGAGCCGCCCTCCGGCTCGGTCAGCCCGAAGGCGCCGAGCATCTCGCCCGAGGTCAGCCGGGGCAGCCACTCCTGCTTCTGCTCCTCCGTCCCGAAGCGGTAGATCGGCATTGCGCCGAGCGAGACCGCCGCCTCCAGGGTGATGGCGACCGAGGAGTCCACCCGGGCCAGTTCCTCCAGCGCGAGGCAGAGCGCGAAGTAGTCGCCGCCCATGCCGCCGTACTCCTCCGGGAACGGCAGGCCGAAGAGCCCCATCCGCCCCATCTCGCGGACGATCTCGTACGGGAACTCGCCCTGCTCGTAGAACTCCCCGATCTTCGGGGCGACCACATCCTGGGCGAACTCGGCGACCGTGCGCCGCAGTTCCTCGTATTCGTGGTCGAGGCGGTGGTCGAGCATGGTGATCCTCCTGGGTCGCGGCTCGGAAGGCCGACGGTGTCGACTGTGGGGCGGCCGCAGCGGCCGGTGGTCCATGGGTGGGAGCCCCGGGGAGAAACCCGGGTCCGGAGCAGCCCCGGTCCGGTACGCCCGGAGACAGGACGCCCGGAGACAGGACGCCCCGGATCAGGGCGGCCCGGGGCGGGTGCGGGCCGGGACGGTCAGGCCGGTTGGTGGAACAGGGCCTGGACCGCGCGGGACGGGCTCGGACGGCCGAGCTGCCGCGCCATCCAGCCGCTGGTCGCGACCAGGGCGCGCAGATCGACACCGGTCTCGATGCCGAGCCCGTGCAGCATCCAGACCAGGTCCTCGGTGGCGAGGTTGCCGGTCGCGCTCTTGGCGTAGGGGCAGCCGCCGAGACCGCCGGCCGAGGCGTCCACGACGGTCACCCCGCTGCGCAGCGCGGCCAGGGTGTTGGCCAGCGCCTGGCCGTAGGTGTCATGGAAGTGGACGGCGATCCGCTCGATGGGCACACCGGCCCGGACGAAGCCCGCGAGTAGGGTGGTGACCTGCCCGGGGGTGGCCACGCCGATGGTGTCGCCGAGGCTCAGCTCGGTGCAGCCCAGGTCGAGCAGGCGCAGACCGAAGTCGATCACCTGCGCCTGCGGGACCGGCCCCTCCCACGGGTCGCCGAAGCACATCGAGAGGTAGCCCCGGGTCGGGACGCCCGCCTCGGCGGCTCGGCCGACGACCGGCCGGAACATCTCCAGGGCCTCGTCGGCCGACCGGTTGAGGTTGCGCCGGGCGAAGGTCTCGGTGGCGCTGGCGAAGACCGCGATGTCGGTGGCGTGGTGGGCGAGGGCGCGGTCGAGACCGCGCTCGTTGGGGACCAGCACCGGCAGCCGAAGGCCCGGGTGGCGGTCGGTGAGCCCGGCGAGCCCGGGCATCAGCTCCTCCGCGTCGGCCAGCTGCGGAACCCACTTGGGGTGGACGAAACTGGTGGCCTCCACGGTCCGCAGTCCGGCGGCGGCGAGCCGTTCGATGAACTCGGCCTTCACCTCGACCGGCACGAGCGACTTCTCGTTCTGCAACCCGTCGCGCGGGCCGACCTCGTGGATGCGAACCCGGGCGGGCAGCGCCGGGTCCCGCACGGCGTCCGGCAGACCCAGGTCGACGGCGTCGGGCTCCCGCCCGGCGGGCGGGCTCGGGCTCGGGGCCGGGTTCTGGCCCGGGGTCGAGGACGTCATGACGTCACCTCGGCGGACTGCTCGTCGGAAGGCGTCACCACGGCCAGCAACTCCTCCATGGCAACGGTGGTTCCGGCGGTGGCCCGCAGCTCGCTGACCGTGCCGTCGTGCGGTGCGGCGATCACGTGTTCCATCTTCATGGCCTCCAGGACCAGCAGTGGCTGGCCGCGTCTGACCTGTTCGCCGACGGCGACCTTGACCACCGTCACGGTGCCCGGCATCGGTGCGGTGAGCGCGCCGTGATGGGCGGCGGAGGCGGAGGTCCGGTCGGCTACCGGGTCGTAGGGGTGGAGCGGCCAGGCGTCGCCGTCGATGCCCAGCCAGGTGACCGGTCCGGCGGCGTTGCCGGGGCCGTTGTCAGTGGTGTGTGCGAAGGTGCTCTGCAGGCCGTCCACGGTGAGGTGCACCCGGCCGACGGCCCGGGCCGCGCGGGCGAGTCGGATGGGGCCCTCGTCCAGGCGGATGTGCAGGTCAGGGGTGCTTTCCTGAGGCTTGTCAGTGGTGTCGGGTACGTTGCGGTCGACGACGGGGCGGACAAGAACGGAGACGGGTTCGTGCCCCGGGAGCCGGAGCCGGTGGGTGGTCCAGGCGGCCTCGCCGCCGAGGCGCCAGCCGGAGGGGACGGAGAACGGGTCGGTCCAGCCGTTGGAGGCGACGGCGGGTGCCAGGCCCAGATGCCGGGTCAGCGCGGCCGCGTAGTAGAGCGTCTCCGCCGGGGAGGCGCCGGTGACGGAAGGGGGCTCACCATCGGTACGGACGTCCGAACTCCCGTGCTGCACGCGCTCTGACGGTACGTCGGCAGCGGTCGGCCCATCGGTCGGTCCATCGGTGGGCTCGTCGACCGGCTCATCGAACGGGCGCGCAGCGTAGGGGGAGGCCAGCAGTTCGGGATGCTGCTCGGCGGTCCGTTCGACCAGGCCGGTGTCGAGCCGTCCGGCTGCGACATCGGGGTGGGCGAGCAGCCGCCGCAGGTAGCCGGTGTTGGTGGTGACGCCGAGGATCCGGGTCTCGGCGAGCGCGGCCCGCAGGCGGCGCAGCGCGGTCGGGCGGTCGGGCCCGTACGCGATGACCTTCGCCAGCATGGGGTCGTAGAGGCTGCCGATCTCACTGCCGGGGCCGACGCCGGAGTCGACGCGGATGCCGGGGCCGTGTGGCTCGTCCAGCAGCAGGATCCGGCCGCCGGTGGGCAGGAAGTCGCGGTCCGGGTCCTCGGCGCAGATGCGGGCCTCGATCGCGTGGCCCAGGAAGGAGATGTCGGGCTGGGTGAACGGCAGGGATTCGCCTGCGGCGACGCGGAGTTGCCACTCCACCAGGTCGAGCCGCTCGGGCTGGCCGGTGTCCGCGCCGACGGCGATGGCCAGTTCGGTGACGGGGTGCTCCACCTGGAGGCGGGTGTTCATCTCCATGAAGAAGAAGTCGAGGACGCCGTCGGGGGCCGGCCCGTCGGGGTCCACGCCCGGCACGATGAACTCCACCGTGCCGGCACCGGTGTAGCCGCACGCCTCGGCGGCCCGAACAGCGGCTGCTCCCATGGCGGCCCGGGTCTCCGGGTTCAGCAGAACGGAGGGTGCCTCTTCGATCAGTTTCTGGTGGCGGCGCTGCAGGCTGCACTCGCGCTCGCCGAGGTGCACGGTCCGGCCGTGGGTGTCGGCCAGGACCTGGACCTCGATGTGCCTCGGCCGGTCCACCCAGCGCTCGACCAGCAGGGTGTCGTCGCCGAAGGCGGTGCGGGCGACCCGGCGGGCGGCGGCCAGTTCGGCGGCCAGGTCGTCCGGGTCGCGGACCAGGCGCATGCCCTTGCCGCCGCCGCCGGCGGAGGGCTTGAGCAGCACCGGGTAGCCGATCTCCGCTGCCGCTGCGGTGAGTTCGGCGTCGGTCGGGTTTCCGCCCTGGCTGCCGGGGACGACGGGCACTCCGGCGGCTCGGACGGCCTCCTTGGCGTTGATCTTGTCGCCCATCAGCTCCACCGCGGTGGGGGGCGGGCCGACGAAGACCAGGCCGGCCTCGGCGCAGGCGCGGGCGAAGGCCGGGTTCTCGGCCAGGAAGCCGTACCCGGGGTGGACGGCCTGGGCGCCGGTGCGCCGGGCGGCCGCCAGGATCTGGTCGGTCCGCAGGTACGTCTCGATGGCCGAACTGTCGCTGTGCCCGGCTGGGCCGAGCCGGACGGCGACATCGGCCTCGCGGACGTGCGGCGCGTCGGCGTCGGCGTCGCTGAAGACGGCGACCGAGCGGATGCCGAGCGTCCGGAGGGTACGGATCACCCGTACCGCGATCTCGCCTCGGTTGGCGACCAGAACTGTGTCGAACATGGGAGGAGTTCCTCCGGGTCGAGGGGAGCCGTGGTGGGGCAGTGGGGTGGGCCGCAGGCGGTCGGCCCGGTGCGCGGGTGCGCGGATCGAGGCCGTGGCCGCCGGCTCACATACGGAAGACGCCGTACGGACGGGGGTCGGCGAGCGGGGCGTTGGCACAGGTGGTGAGGGCGAGACCGAGCACGGTACGGGTGTCCATGGGGTCGATCACACCGTCGTCCCAGAGCCGGGCCGTCGAGTAGTAGGCGTTGCCCTGCCGCTCGTACTGCTCCCGGACGGGCCGCTTGAACTGCTCCTCGGCCTCGACGGGCCACTCCTCGCCCTGTGCCTCCAGCTGGTCCCGGCGCACGGTGGCCAGGACGGAGGCCGCCTGCTCACCGCCCATGACCGAGATCTTCGCCCCGGGCCACATCCACAGGAAGCGGGGCGAGTAGGCGCGTCCGCACATCGAGTAGTTGCCCGCGCCGTACGAGCCGCCGATCACCACGGTCAGCTTCGGGACCCGGGTGCAGGCGACGGCCGTGACCATCTTGGCGCCGTGCTTGGCGATGCCGCCCGCCTCGTACTGCCGCCCGACCATGAAGCCGGTGATGTTCTGCAGGAAGAGGATGGGGATGCCGCGCTGGTCGCACAGCTCGATGAAGTGGGCGCCCTTGAGGGCGGACTCGGCGAAGAGCACACCGTTGTTGGCGACGATCCCGACCGGGTGGCCGTGGATCCGGGCGAACCCGGTGACGAGGGTGGCGCCGTACTCGGCCTTGAACTCGGCGAACCGGCTGCCGTCCACGATCCGGGCGATCACCTCGCGGACGTCGTACGGGGTCCGGGGGTCGACGGGCACGGCGCCGTACAGGCTCGCCGGGTCCACTGCGGGTGGCTCGGCCGGAGTCAGCGGCCAGGGCTTTCCGGGCCGGGCGCCGAGCTCGGAGACGATGGTCCGGACGATGGAGAGCGCGTGGGCGTCGTCCTCGGCCAGATGGTCCGTCACGCCCGAGGTGCGGGAGTGCAGTTCGCCGCCGCCCAGCTCCTCGGCGGTGACGACCTCGCCGGTCGCCGCCTTCACCAGCGGCGGGCCGCCGAGGAAGATGGTGCCCTGGTTGCGGACGATCACCGCCTGGTCGCTCATCGCCGGGACGTAGGCGCCGCCCGCCGTGCACGAGCCGAGCACCGCCGCGATCTGCGGGATCCCGGCGGCGGAGAGGCGCGCCTGGTTGTAGAAGATCCGTCCGAAGTGGTCGCGGTCCGGGAAGACCTCGTCCTGCATCGGGAGGAACGCGCCGCCGGAGTCCACCAGGTAGATGCACGGGAGGCGGTTCTCCAGGGCGACTTCCTGAGCCCGGAGGTGCTTCTTGACCGTCATCGGGTAGTAGGTGCCGCCCTTGACGGTGGCGTCGTTGGCGACCACCACCACCTCGCGCCCGGCCACCCGGCCGATCCCGGCGATCACGCCCGCCGCCGGGGCGGCGCCGTCGTACAGCCCGTCGGCTGCCAGCGGGCTCAGCTCCAGGAAGGGGGAGGCGGGGTCGAGGAGCGTGTCCACCCGGTCGCGCGGCAGCAGTTTGCCCCGGGAGGTGTGCCGGGCCCGGGCCTTGGCGCCACCGCCGAGTGCGGCGGCCCCCAGCTTCTCCCGCAGCTCGGCCACCAGGGCCTGGTGGGCGGCGGTGTTCGCGCGGAAGGCGGCCGAGCCGGCGTCCACCGAACTCTCCAGCCGGGGTGCGGGCGCAGCGGAGGCCGGCGAGGCGGCTGCCTCGAACGGGCCCGTGTGTGCGTCGGTGAACAGTCCCGGTGCCGTACCTGCGGGTGAGGCGGCGGCCGGGCCGACGGTTGAGAAGACCATCCCAAGAGCTCCCTTGCCCTCGGAGCCGGGTATGCGGACAGGTGAGTCCGCCACCCTGTTAATGAGCGTTAACTCCTGCCGCCCAGGTTAACCGTCGATAACTCGACTGTCTACGATGGACGTCATGTCGAACGCCCAGGCTCCCTCCGCGCTCTCACGCCGCGACCAGATCCGGAAGGAGGCCGCGCGCCTCTTCGCCGCACGTGGATTCCTCGGTGTCGGCGTCGACGAGATCGGCAAGGCGGTCGGCATCAGCGGCCCGGGTCTGTACCGGCACTTCTCCGGCAAGGACGCCATGCTCGCCGACCTCCTGGTCGGCATCAGCGAAAGGCTGCTGGACGAGGGCCGTCGCCGGGCCGGTGACGCGCCGGACGCGGCCGGTGCGCTCGACGCTCTGATCGGCGGACACGTGGACTTCGCGCTGGACGACCGCGACCTGATCACCCTGCACGACCGTGAACTGCTCCATCTGAAGGAGGAGGACCGACGGCGCGTGCGGCGCCTCCAGCGCGGCTACGTCGAGCTGTGGGTGGAGGTGGTCCGCGAGGCGTTCCCGGCGCTGGCCGGGTCCGGCGGCGAGCAGACCGCCAGGGCGGCGGTCCACGCGGTCTTCGGGCTGATCAACTCGACCCCGCACAGTGCCGGTCCCCAGCCGGCGCAGGGCGAGCGGTCGGGCTTGACCAGGGACGGAATGGCGGCGCTGCTGCACAGTCTGGCGCTGGGTGCGTTCGCGGCGGCCGCCGCCACCGCCGGGCCCGGCGAGGACTGAGCCCGGCCGGGCGTCCGGCATTCGCAGCCGGGTGGCCCACGGCCGGCCTGCGACCGGCTTGGGACCAATGGAGGTCGCGGTCGGGGCGCCAGACCGGTGTGCTGCGCCTGTGGGTTCATCCAGGCTGGTGAAAGCTGATGGAAGACGGGAAGCAGGTCGGCCCGCGCGCTGTTCCTGTCTCTGCAGGCCCGTCGGAATCTCGATGGACTCCCGCCCGACCGAATGGTTAGTATCCCTAAATATGCCTGAGACTCACGGATCCACAACGGAGCTTTCGCCAGGCGGCAGGGCAGACCGCGACCTGTCCGGCACAGGATCGGAGACCACCCGTTCGGCGAGCGGCCCCCACCCCGGGCCCGAGCCGACTTCGCAGCCGCAGCCGCAGACTGGGCCCCAACCGCAGGCCGAGCCGGGCTGGCTCACCAGGCTGTCGCGCTACTGCTGGCGCTACCGCCGGAACGTACTGCTGTCCTTCGGAGCTTCGCTGGTGGGGATGGCCATCACGGCCGTGGTCCCGCTGATCACCAAGCTGATCATCGATGACGTCATCACCGCCCACACCCGTTCACTCGCGCCGTGGGCGGCGGCGCTGCTGCTGGCCGCCGTCCTGGTCTTCGTCTGCACCCAGGTCCGCCGCTACTACGGCGGCCAGCTGGCTCTGGACGTCCAGCAGGATCTGCGGACCGACCTCTTCCGCTCGCTCACCAGGCTCGACGGTGCCCGCCAGGACGCGCTCGACGTCGGTCAGGTGGTCGGCCGGGCCACCTCCGACCTCCAGTTGATCAACGGCCTGCTCTCCATGCTGCCGATGATGACCGGCAACTTCCTGATGTTCGGCATGTCGATCCTGGTGATGCTCTGGCTCTCCCCGCCGCTCACCCTGGTCGCGCTGGTGATGGGTCCGCTGCTCTGGTGGATCGCCACGCTCAGCCGGAAGCGACTGTTCCCGGCCACCTGGGCGGCGCAGCAGGAGGCGGCGGCCGTGGCGGGCGTCGTGGACGGCGCCGTCGGCGGTGTCCGGGTGGTGAAGGGCTTCGGCCAGGAGGCCCAGGAGCGCGGAAAGCTGGAGCAGGTTTCGCGCGGTCTGTTCGGTGCGAGGCTCCGCTCGATCCGGCTCAACAGCCGCTACACCCCCGCCATGCAGGCGGTCCCGGCACTCGGGCAGGTCGCCGTGCTCGCCCTGGGCGGCTGGCTCGCGGTCCGCGGCCAGGTCTCGCTGGGCACCTTCGTGGCCTTCTCCGCCTACCTCGCGCAGATGACCAGCCCGGTCCGCATGCTCACCATGCTGATCACCGTCGGCCAGCAGGCCCGTGCCGGTGTCGAGCGGGTGCTCCAGCTGGTGGACCAGCAGCCCGTGATCCACGAACGGGCGGACGCGGCCGAGCTCACCTTCCGCACCGCGGACCACTCCACCGAGGACCACTCCACCGCGGGCCGGCCCACCGCGGACCGCTCCGGCAAGCCGGACCGCCCGGTGGTCTCTCCCGTCCCGGGGGCACCCGCGCTCCAGCTCGACCGGGTGGACTTCCGCTTCGGCGATGCGCAGGACACCGACCTCGTCCTCAGGCACCTGAGCATCGAACTCGCCGAGGGCGAAACGCTGGCGCTGGTCGGCACCTCCGGCTCGGGCAAGTCGACCGTCGCGCAGCTCGTGCCGAGGTTCTACGACCCGACCGCGGGCGCGATCCGGCTGTACGGCCACGACCTGCGCGAGCTCACCCTCGACTCGGTGCGCGGCACGGTCGGCATCGTCCCCGAGGACAGCTTCCTGTTCTCCGAGAGCGTCCGGACCAACATCGCGTACGGGCACCCGGACGCGACCGACGAGCAGGTGGCGGCAGCGGCGAGGGCCGCGCGGGCGGACGGCTTCATCGCCGAGCTGCCCGAGGGCTACGACACCAGGGTCGGGGAGCAGGGGCTCACCCTCTCCGGCGGCCAGCGCCAGCGGATCGCCCTCGCGCGGGCGATCCTCAGCGACCCGCAGGTGCTGCTGCTCGACGACGCGACCTCAGCGGTCGACCCGCAGATCGAGGCCGAGATCCACGAGGCGCTGAGGGGCGTGATGGCCGGCCGGACCACGCTCCTGATCGCCCACCGCCGGTCCACCCTGCACCTGGCCGACCGGATAGCTGTGCTCGACCACGGCCGCCTGATCGACCTCGGTACCCATGAGGAACTCGAAGACCGATGTCCTCAGTACCGGGCGCTGATCACCGACCCCGATGCGGCCGACCGTCCCGCTCCCGACACCGCCGCCGTCCGGGCCGGGCAGCCGGAGGTGCCGCGCGACGGCGCCGAGCGGCCCGGTGAGGGCAGGCAGGCCGAGTCCGCCGACCGCGACAAGGCGGAGCTGCTCGCCAGGGTGGCCGCCCTGCCACCGGCCACCGACACCCCGGACGTCCTGGTCCCCGCAGCCGAGGCCGGTGACCCGGACTTCAGCCTCGGCCGCCTGCTGAAGCCCTTCCGCCGCCCGCTGGCCGTCGCCCTCGTGCTGGTCGCCCTGGACTCGGCAGCCGGGCTCGCCCTCCCGGTGCTGATCCGGCACGGGATCGACGACGGCGTCAGCAGGGCCGCGATGTCCGGCGTCGCGGTCGCCGCCCTGGCCGCCCTCGCGGTCGTGCTGCTCGACTGGCTGGTCCAGAGCGCGGAGACCAGGGTCAGCGGACGGACCGGTGAACGCGTCCTCTACACCCTGCGGCTCAAGATCTTCGCCCACCTGAACCGGCTGGGCCTGGACTACTACGAGCGCGAGCTGTCCGGCCGGATCATGACCCGGATGACCACCGACGTGGACTCCATCTCGAGCTTCCTGCAGACCGGTGTGGTCACGGCCGTGATCAGCGTGCTGACCTTCTTCGGGATCCTCGGTGCGCTGCTGGTCATCGACGCCAGCCTGGCCCTGGTCGTCTTCACGGTGCTTCCGCTGCTGGTGATCGCGACCGTGGTGTTCCGCCGCAAGTCGACCACCCAGTACCAGATCTCCCGGGACCTGATCAGCACGGTCAACGCCGACCTCCAGGAGAACGTGGCCGGCATGCGGATCGTCCAGGCGTTCCGGCGCCAGGACGCCAACACCGCACGCTTCGTGGCCCGCGGAGTGGAGTACCGCGACGCCCGGGTCCGGGCGCAGCTCTACATCTCGCTGTACTTCCCGTTCGTGCAGTTCCTGTCCAGCGTGGCGGCCGCACTGGTGCTGATCGCCGGGGCCTCCCGGGTGGACGCGGGGACGCTCACCATCGGTGCGCTGGTGGCGTACCTGCTGTACATCGACCTCTTCTTCGCGCCGGTCAACCAGCTCTCGCAGATCTTCGACGGCTACCAGCAGGCGTCCGTCGGCCTCGGCCGGATCCGTGAGCTGCTGCGGACGCCGACCAGCACCCCCGACGCGGAACATCCGGTGCCGGTGTCGGAGCTGAGCGGCGAGATCCGGTTCGAGAACGTCAGCTTCGCCTACAACGGCGGCGGCGACGGGAACCCCGACGTGCTGTCCGCCGTCGACCTGCACATCCCGGCCGGGCAGACCGTCGCCCTGGTCGGTGAGACCGGCGCCGGGAAGTCCACGCTGGTCAAGCTGGTCGCCCGGTTCTACGACGCGACCGGCGGTACCGTCCGGATCGACGGTACCGACATCACCCGGTTCGACCTCGCCCAGTACCGGCACCGGCTCGGCATAGTCCCGCAGGAGGCGTACCTCTTCGCCGGGACGGTGCGGGAGGCCATCGCGTACGGCCGGACCACCGCCACCGACGCCGAGGTCGAGGCTGCCGCCCGGGCGGTCGGCGCACACGAGATGATCACCGAGCTGTCGGGCGGCTACGACCACGCGGTCGCCGGCCGGGGCCGGAACCTCTCGGCCGGGCAGCGCCAACTGATCGCGCTCGCCCGCGCCGAACTGGTCGCCCCGGACGTCCTGCTCCTCGACGAGGCCACCGCCGCGCTCGACCTGGCCACCGAGGCTGCGGTCAACAACGCGGCGGACCGGTTGAGCGGCGGACGGACCACCCTGGTCATCGCCCACCGCCTGACGACCGCTCAGCGCGCGGACCGGATCGTCGTCCTGGACCGCGGCCGGGTGGTCGAGGACGGCACGCACGACGAACTGCTGCGCCGCGACGGTGCGTACGCCGGTCTGTGGCGGGCCTTCGTCGCGGACGGGCACCCCACCCGGGAGCACCTGGAGCCGGCCCCGGCGGCAGGCTGAGCCCGTACTCGGCCCCAGGGGGGCGGGGCCGGGTCGGCTGCCGGCCTCGCTGCTCGGAGGTTCACGCGGCGAGCAGCGAGGTCAGCAGCGGGGATGCGTCGATACCGTGCGGCAGGCCGCTGACCTGGCCGTCGCCGACCTCGACCACCCGCCAGCCGGTTCCGTCCACCCGGCGGGCCAGGTCGGTGGTGATGAAACGGCAGCCCAGTGCGCGTACCAGCGGCTGGACGTCGGACAGGTCGGGGTCGACCTCGGACTGCGGGCTGTCGGGGTGCGGGCCGACCAGGACCGGTTCGCCGTCCACCCACCAGACCCGGGCCTCGACGGTGCGTCCCTGCGCGTCCTGCGCGAAGTCCTCGTACCGGCGCAGCACCACGCCACCGGCCAGGAACTCGCCCTGGAGCTCCACGAAACGGGACACCACCCGGGTCAGCCCCGGCAGATCGGCCAGCTCGGGCACGTAACACGCCTCGGCCCACTCGTCCTTGCGGGACTTGACGTAGTCCTTGACGACGGCCGGGCCGCGCCCGCCGATCCGGTGCGCGGCGTCCGCGAGTGCCTCGCGGTCCGGCGCACCACCCGGGATCCAGGCGCTCGGTGGCGTCGCGCCCTCGAAGACCGGGTACCAGCCGGGCAGTTCGTGGGCATCGGCGTAGGCGGCGGGCGAGGTCAGCAGGGAGCAGCCGCGTGCCGCGAGGGCGGCGGCCAGGGCGGCGTAGGCCGGTACGGGCACCATCCAGCCCCGGTACCAGAGCGGCCCGTACGCTTCGGGCACCCGGCGGACCGCCGCACCGGCCTCCCCGGCGAGCAGCGCGTCGTGGTCGACGAGCACGTACTCCCCGCCCAGCTCCCGCACGAGTTGGGCTTCCCAGACGAAATGCGGATCGGGCCGGCGGGGCGTCAGCGGATCGGAGGGCAGCAGGATCACAGGTCCGAGCATGGGCCCCAGCGTAGAACCGGGACGCCGCGCGGGGCAGGGGAGTTCCCGCGCGTCGTCGGCGCCGGGGCGCCGAACTCCCGCTCGACAGCAGCTCCGGCCGCTGCGAGGGTGATCCGATGCGTACTCCGAGGCAAGCGGCCCGAACCGTGGTAGTCGCGCCCGATGGCGCGGTCTTCCTCCTGAGGTCGGACAACATCGAGGTGGGCGTGCACTGGACCATGCCCGGCGGCGGGATCGAGGCGGGGGAGTCCCCGGCCGAGGGCGCGCGGCGCGAGCTGTGGGAGGAGACCGGCTGGACGGACCTCGCGCCCGGCCCGCTGCTCTGCACCTGGGAGCACGACTTCACCTGGCACGGCACCCCGGTCCGCCAGCACGAGCACATCTTCCTCACCCGTGGGCCCCGGCGCGGCCCGCTCGGCGACGTCAGCGCGGTGCATGCGGCGGACCGGATCCTCGGCTGGCGCTGGTGGACCCCGGCCGATCTGGCGGACGAGCACGCCGAGGCGCTCTGGCCACCGCAACTGCCCGAGCTGCTCGCCGCGGTGCGGGGGAATCCGGAGCACCTGACGGCCGACGCCGCGGTCCACCTGGGCTACGTGCCGAACAGCGGACCGTAGGCGCCTCAGCCGCCGGTGTCCGCTGCTCCGCGCTCCGCCTGCCAGCCGCGCAGGTCCAGCTCACGGTCGTGCAGCGCGTCCGGGTTGATCAGCACGGTGAGCCGGACCTCGGGCAGCTCCTGGAAGGCCAGCCCGGTCGCCGCGAGCAGCAGGTCGGTCGGGACCGACACCGCGATGGCGGTGCGCCAGGACGGCAGCACGGCCAGGCTGGTGCCCCGACTCAGCCGAACCAGTTCGACCGGCACCCGGCGTGGCGCCGAAGAACTCTGCGCGCTCGGCGGCTCGGCGTACGTCGGGGAGGCCCCGATCAGGATGCCCATCGGGGTCTGCGGCGCGTCCGGCGCGTCCGGCGTTTCCGGTGCCTGCGGCTCTCGCGGTTCTGGTGGTGCTTGCGGTGCCGGTGTTGCTTCCGGTGCCCGGCTGGGCTGTGGCTGTGTCGCGATCGGCGGCTCTGTCGACGGCGGGGCGCTCTCCGCAGCCGGTGCCGGGTCGTCGCTCCGGGAGAGTGGCACGGGTGCGGACGCCGGCCCGGACTGCGGCGTCGGCTCGCCGCGCGGGTGCAGCCGGCTCAACCGCCGGGAGGGTGCCGGACGACGGATCCGCCGGAAGTCCGGCCTCTCGGGGAACGGCGCGACCGGGCCCGCCGGGACGGTTGCCGGGCCGGTGAGCGGGAGACTGCGGGGCTGCCCGGCCGTCCCGGCGAGTTCCAACAACCGCAGTACCTCGGACTCCGGTTGACGGCAGGCCGCCGCCAGCATGCCGACGTCGGCACCCTGCTCGTACGCCGTGCGGAGTCTGCTCGCCAGTCCGGCAAGGAGCCAGGCCGCGGTGGTGGCTTCGGCGTCCGCTGCGTCACGGTCGGCCGCCGAGGGCCGGCCCGGGGAGTCGTCGGATGGTGACTGGTCGAGCGAGGTCATCAGTACGGGCCCTCCGAAAAGCTGGTCGGATGATCCTCCCGTACGAGCGCGTGAGCAGCCAAGGGGAAACCGAAGACTGACGGACCGTGACCCGAGCCGGCGGCCGGTGGGTCAGGGCTGCCGCCGACTCCGCCGCGGCCCTCCAGTCAGGCTCCCGGCGCCAGGAATCCCGTCAGGTCGGCCAGCACCGCGTTCGCCGCCGCGGCCCCGAGCCCGAGGAACCAGGTCTCGTCCGCCACCGGCCGCGCCTGCCCGGACTTCACCGCACCGAGGGTCTTCCAGAGCGCCCCGCCGAGCACCGTGTCCTGGGTGGTCGAGCTCGGCGAGCCGTACACGCCGTAGAAGATCCAGTCGGCGTCCGCCTTGTCGATCTGCTCGGGGCTGACCTCGACCGCGAGCTCCTTGACCTGCTCGATCTTCGGCTGGGGCAGCGGGATGTCGGCCAGCATGGTGCCGATGAAGGAGAGTTCGGCGTAGAGCCTGGTCCGGCCGGGCATGAAGCGGAGCGGGGTGATGGTCGGCAGCCGACAGCCGGCCGCCGGCCTTGGCGCTCAGCCTCCCGCCGATCCCGGTGTCGGCAGCCTGGTAGGCCGTCAGCCGCGCCTTCGCCGCCTCCTCCAGGCCGAACGGCGCGGCGTTGAGGACGAAGTTCTGCTTCCAGGGGTAGCCCGGACGGATCGAGAAGACGGTGGGCGCGATCTTCGAGAGCGCCGCGTACTGGTCCTGCGCCCGTAGCTGGCTGCCGAGGATCAGATCCGGCTTCAGGTCTGCGATCGCCTCCAGGTTGAGCCCGGTGATGGTGCCGACCCCGGCCGGGCTGCCCGCCTTGTCCTTGAGGTACGAGGGCATGGTCTTCGAACCGTCGGTGTACGCGACGCCGACCGGCTGGCCGCCGAGCGAGACCACGTTGTCGAGCTCGCCGGTGTCCAGCACGACGACCCGGACCGGCCTCTTCGGGATGACCGTGCTGCCCATCGCGTGCCTGACGGTGCGGGCGAAGACACCGGCCGCCGCGTCCGTGCCGAAGCCCTTCATCTTCTCGATCACGCCGGCGTAGTCGTCGCCACCCTGCTTGACCGCCTTCTGGTCGGTCTTCGCCGTGGCCGACGCGGCCCCGGCCCCGCTGTCGCCCGACCCGCCCGACCCACCGCAGGCGGTGAGCAGCCCGCCGAGGCCGACCACGGCACCCGAGGCCAGGCCGGCGGTGAGGAAACCGCGGCGGGAGGTGCGAAGGGCGTTTCGGCGGTCGGCGGAGGTGGGGGCCATGCGCTGCTCCTCATGTCGAATGCGGAGTCCGGTCTCAGGTTAGGCAAACCTTTGCCCACTGTCACGAGGGCGGGCGCTCCTGCCGCGAACTCCGCGGCAGCCTGCGTGACCTGGTGCTCAAGGGCATTACACCGCTGCTCGGCGGACTGCTGCTGACGTTGGTCCTCGCCCAGACGCAGGTCGACTCCTTCCGGAGAAAACCGGAGTGGCCGCCCACCGCGAGGCGCTACCCTCGGGGCCATGAAGCAGCTTCCGTGCCTGAGCTGGTGGCCGTCCTAGGACGGCCACCACCCCAGGCATGACCAGGGCCGTCCGGACGGGCGGCCCTGTTGCGTTCCCTTCCCGCGGGCCACACCGACGGACGCGCCACCACCGTCGGCGCACCGGTGCCGACACCCCGTCAGCCCGCCCGAAGGAGAACCCCGTGCAGACCAGCACCGCCCAGGTCCGGCAGGATCCCAGCCGCTACCGCGTCCTCACCGGGGACCGACCCACCGGACCGCTCCACCTCGGCCACTACTTCGGCACCCTGCAGAACCGGGTCGAACTGCAGCAGCTCGGAGTAGAACTGTTCCTGGTCATCCCCGACTACCAGGCACTCACCGACCGCGACACCGCCGACCGCCCCGCCGAACTGGCCGAGGAAATCGTCCTCGACTACCTGGCCGCCGGAGTCGACCCCGAGCACGCCACGATCTTCACCCACAGCGCCGTACCCGCTCTCAACCAGCTGCTGCTTCCCTTCCTCAGCCTGGTCAGCGTCGCCGAACTGCACCGGAATCCCACGGTCAAGGACGAGATCGCACACTCCCGGCAGAGCTCGGTCAGCGGACTGATGCTGACCTACCCGGTACACCAGGCCGCCGACATCCTGTTCTGCAAGGCGAACCTCGTCCCCGTCGGCCAGGACCAGCTGCCACACCTGGAGACCGCACGGACCATCGCCCGCCGCTTCAACGACCGGTACGGGGCCGCCGTCTTCCCCACCCCCGAGGCGCTGCTCTCCGCAGCCCCGATGCTCCTCGGCACCGACGGCGGCAAGATGAGCAAGAGCCGGGGCAACGCCATCACCCTCGGCGCGGACGAGGACCGGACCGCGCGACTGATCCGGGGCGCCAAGACCGACACCGAACGGCGGATCGGCTACGACCCCGAGCAGCGCCCCGAAGTGTCCAACCTGGTCCTGCTCGCCGCCCTGTGCGAAGGGCGCAGCCCGCAGGAGGTGGCCGAGGAGGTCGGTGACGGCGGATCGGCCGCGCTGAAGCGGCGCGCGACCGAGGCGGTCAACGAGTACTTCCGCCCGATCCGCACCCGCCGCGCCGAACTCGCCGCAGACCGGTCCCACCTGAGGGCCGTCCTGCGAGCCGGCAACGAGCGCGCCAACGCCGAGGCCGACGCCACGCTGGCGGAGGTGCGCGAGGTCATGGGTATGCGCTGAAGTCCCCACCCCCGGGTGCGGTCCGGGCCGGCCGGGCGCCGGACCGCTCACCCCGGCGTCCGCCTGCGCCCCCGTCTCCGCCGTCGTTCCCGCTGCGCTTCTGCTGTGCTTCTGCCGCGCTTCCGGTGAGTTCTGCGAGCGGTACGACCGGCACCCCTCGGGTGATCGGGGTCCATCCGAGCGGGCATACCGTTGGTGACCGATCACCACAGACCGTCCCCCGAGGGAGGATTCCGCCGATGGACCGACTCCAGCCACCCGACACGGACCGACGCCCACGCCGCCTGGTCCCGGGGGACCGAGTCGCACTGGTCGCCCTGAGCAGCCCGGTCGAGCCCGACCGCCTCTCGGCGGGCACGGAACTCCTCCGCAGCTGGGGGCTCGACGTCATACCGGCCGAGCACCTCCGCGACACCCACCCGACCCTCCGTCACCTGGCCGGCACCGACGCCGCCCGCGCCACCGACTTCCAGCGCGCCTGGCTCGACCCCACGATCGCCGCCGTCATCTGCGCCCGGGGCGGGTACGGCGTGCAGCGGATGGTCGACCTGCTCGACTGGGACGTACTCCGCGCGGCTCCCCCGAAGACGCTGGTGGGCTTCAGCGACGTCACCGTCCTGCACGAGGCCTTCGCCCGGCACCTGGGCATCCCTACGCTGTACGGGCCGATGGCTTCGGGCGCCACCTTCATCACGGACCGCCCCACGGCCGACCACCTCCGCCGCACCCTCTTCCACCCGGCGGACACGACGGTCCTCACCTCGGCCACCGCCGAACCCCTGGTACCGGGACAAGCCCACGGCATCACGGCCGGCGGCTGCGCCTCCGCCTTGGCCACGGACCGGGGCACCCCGACCGCCCGGACCTCCTTCGCAGGCACGATCCTGCTGCTGGAGGACGTCAACGAGCATCCGTACCGGCTCGACCGCATCATCACCCAGCTGATCCGCTCGGGTGCGCTCGACGGCGTGGCCGGCATCGCGCTCGGATCCTGGGAAGGCTGCGGTCGGATCGACCAGGTGCGCGAGGTCATGCTCGACCGGCTCGGCCCACTCGGCGTACCCGTCCTCTGGGAGCTCGGCTTCGGCCACGGCCCCACCAGCCTCACCATGCCGCTCGGCGTCCCCGCCCACCTCGACGCCGACGCGGGCACGCTCACCTTGGCGGCGCCGGTTCTCACGACCGGCACCGATGAGTAGGGTGCGGCCATGCACGTGGACGGCCGCAGCAGACGCAGCAACCCATCCGACGCCCCCGGCCCCGCCGGCCCGGGGCGAGTCGGCCGCCCGGCCACCGCGAACACGGCTCAACCCCTGATCAGCGGCCGCGCGGAACTCCTCGCATCGACCCTCGGAATGCTGCACGGCCGCACCCACACTGTCGGCCGGAGCATCCTCGGCCTGGCCGGCCCGCCCGGAACCGGAAAATCCACCCTGGCCCATTTCCTGGTCGAGGAGATCAACCGCCAGGCGGGCTCCGGCACTGCGGCCCACCTTCCGCTGGACGGCTTCCACCTCTCCAACGCCCAGCTCGAACGCCTCGGCCTGCGCGACCGCAAGGGCTCCCCGCCCAGCTTCGATGCCTGGGGCTACGTCGCCCTGCTGCGCAGAGTCCTCGCCGAGCGCTTCCAGGACGTGTACGCCCCCGGCTTCGACCGGGCACTCGACGAACCGGTCGCCGCGCAGCACGTGATCCGACCGCACACCCGACTCGTCATCACCGAGGGCAACTACCTGGTCGGCGCCGACGCCCCCTGGCCCGAGGCCCGCGCCCTGATGGGCGAGCTCTGGTACGTGGAGACGGACGACCACGTGCGGGACAGCCGGCTGATGCAGCGCCACACCGACGGCGGCCGGGCTCCCGACGCCGCCCGGCACTGGATCAGCTCGAACGACCACCCCAACGGCGAGTACGTCAAAGCAGGTCGTGCGGTCTGCACCCGGATCGTCGGCGACTGGGATTTGCCCCCGGTCCCCGATGGGGGTAGTGTTCTCTAGTCGCTCGGCAGGGAGCACCGGACACGCATCGGCGCGGACGGTCCCGGAGCGGCCAATCCTCTGAAACACCACTTCTTCTGTTCGAGCTGAGTCGTGCCCCGGCATGTCTCGGTTGGGATTGTTGTGTGCTTTTCTGGATTGCGGCCGGGTTCGCTTCTCGGAGCGGGGATCGGCTAAGGTTTGGGGCGTCGGACAGGCCGTCAGGTCGGTTCGACAAAGGCTTTTCCGAGAGCCGGGAAGCGTGAAAGACGGCCAGAGCGATCTGATAGAGTCTGGAACGCCGAAAGGCCGAAGGAAAGCGGATCGGGTGAGTGAAACTCCGGAAAACGGAGCGGAAAGCATCTGATAAGCTGGAAACACGAAAGAACGAAGCGCCC
>NZ_JYJF01000002.1 GCF_000955975.1 Saccharothrix sp. ST-888 | reverse complement strand
ATCGGCGAGCTGATCAACATCAACGGGGACGGCACGCCGCTCCGCTACATGGACAAGCCGTCCAAGGACGGCGGCTCCGCCGACTACTGGTCCTCCGGCGTCGGCAACCTGGACGTCCACTACTCGTCCGGCGTCGCCAACCACTTCTTCTACCTGCTGTCCGAGGGCAGCGGCGCGAAGGTGATCAACGGGGTCAGCTACAACTCCCCCACCTCCAACGGCGCCGCCGTCACCGGCATCGGCCGCGACAAGGCCCTGCAGATCTGGTACCGCGCGCTGACCACCTACTTCACCTCCACCACCGACTACAAGTCCGCCCGCACCGGCACCCTGAAGGCCGCCTCCGACCTGTACGGCGGCACCAACTCCGCCGAGTACAAGGCGGTCGCGGCCGCCTGGACGGCCGTGAACGTCAACTGACGCCCCCACCACGAGCCGACAGCGCAGCCGGGCCCCTCTCCCGCGGGAGAGGGGCCCGGCTGTGTCAGTCGTCAGACCTCCGACGTCAGGCGTCAGGCGGTGGCGGGCACGGCCGCCTCGCCGCGCTCCTCCTTGGCCAGTATCCGCTCGGCGAAGAAGCCGCCGGTCGGGAGCACCGACAGGACGAAGAGCAGCGCGCTGCGCTTGGCCGGCCAGCGCTGCTGCTGCGCGGCGAGCACCAGGAAGACCACGTACAGGATGAAGAGCACGCCGTGGACCATGCCCATCACCGGCACGGCGTTGAAGCTGGTGGTCCGCTTCAGCACCGAGCAGACCAGCAGCAGCAGGAAGGAGAGGCCCTCGGGGCCGGAGACAAGGCGCAGGCGGTGGACGGCGCTGCTCTTCACGATGGATACCTCATGAATCGGGGGTCGGCGGGCGGGCTTGTGAACAGACGCACAAGCCGCCAGCCCATTATCACCGACCCGACAGCCGGACCCCGGGCGGGGTGAGCCCTCGGGGCGCACCCCCACGGGGGCGTGCCCCCGCCGTCGCTCCGAGGTCCTATCCTGCTGCCGCACGGCCTGACGGTCAGGCCGGCGAAGACCGCGGGGGAAAGACCTTGTTCACCATCGACTGGAACCGCCGGACCTGCTCCCGGCGCGGCCACACCACCTACGCCCCCACCGAGCCCGCCCTGCGCACCCGGCTGCAGGCGCAGACCGCGCTCGGCGAGGCCTGGCGCTGCCTGCGCTGCGGGGACTTCGCCCTCGGCGCGCCGCACGGCTCGGGCCCGGCCGACGAGGCGCCGCTGGTGCCGCGCGGCAAGGCGCTGCGCGACCTGTTCATCATCCGCTTCCTGGCGATCGAGCGGCTGCTGCGCGGCATACTGATCGTCCTGGTCGCCTGGGCGGTGTGGAAGTTCTCCAACAGCCAGGACGCCGTGAAGGACCTGTTCAACGAGAACCTGACCGTCTTCAAGCCGGTCACGGACCACTTCCACTGGGACCTCGAGCACTCCCCCATCGTGGACACCATCCGCAAGACGTTCGACTACAAGCACAGCACCCTGCTGATCGTCGCGGGCGCGCTGCTGGCGTACGCGCTGATCGAGATCGTCGAGGCGTACGGCCTCTGGCTGGGCCGCCGCTGGGCCGAGTACCTGACCGTGGTGGCCACCGCCGCCTTCCTCCCGCTGGAGGTGTACGAGCTGACCGAGCACGTCAGCGTGCTGAAGATCTGCACCCTGGCGCTGAACATCCTCGCGGTGCTGTGGATCCTGCTCTCCAAGCGGCTGTTCGGGCTGCGCGGCGGTGTGGTGGCGTTCGAGGCGGAGCGGCACTCGGCCTCGCTGCTGGAGGTCGAGGAGTCGGCCGGGGCGGCGCACGCGGCGGTCTGAGACCGACCGGCAGATGGGGCGACGCCGCTCCCCATCTGCCGGTCGGTCCGAATCTCCGTTTCGTCCCAGCTGCGTACCAGTTCACCGGCGCCTGCTGACCCGAGAAGCCCGCGACCGCTACATTCGGGCGGTGGCACAGTTTCGACTTCAGGGCTCCAGGGTGCTCGCCGTAGACATGGCGGGCGACTCGGTGAAGGCCCGTAACGGCTCGATGGTCGCGTACACCGGCCAGATGAACTTCAAGAAGCTCACCGGCGGCGGTGACGGCCTGCGCGGCATGGTCGCCCGCCGCCTGACGGGCGAGCAGATGACGGTCATGGAGGTGAAGGGGCAGGGCACCTGTTACTTCGCCGACCAGGCGACCGAGGTCAGCCTGGTGCGCCTGAACGGCGAGACGCTGTACGTCGAGTCGGACAACCTGCTCTGCACCGAGGCCTCGCTGCACACGGGCACCAGCTTCACCGGTCTCAACGGGATGGCCTCGGGCAACGGCCTGTTCACCACCAAGGTCGAGGGCAGCGGCTGGGCGGCGCTCACCTCCAACGGCCCGGCGATAATCCTGCGGGTCACCCAGGGCACCCCGCTGCGGGTGGACCCGGGGGCGTACGTCGCGCACACCGGCAACCTCAGCCGGCACCTGAAGTCGGGTGCCGGCTGGACCACACTGATCGGCGAGGGCGGCGGCGAGGCGATGCAGGTCGAGTTCACCGGCGAGGGCCTGGTCTACGTCCAGCCCTCCGAGAAGACGACCTTCGGAGGGGACGTCTGATGCCCTTCACGAAGATCAACAACAAGATGGTCGAGGCCCGGGTCCTCCCCGGCCAGCGGCTGTTCAGCCAGCGTGGCGCGATGATCGCCTACACCGGCGACGTCACCTTCAAGCCCAACCTGACGGGCGGCCAGGGCGGCGTGATGTCGATGATCGGACGCCGGGTGGCCAACGAGGACACCCCGCTGATGACCGTCGAGGGCCAGGGCAGCGTGATGTTCGGCCACGGCGGCCACCACGTCCACCTGATCGACCTGGCCGGCGACACCCTCTACGTGGAGGCCGACCGGCTGCTCGCCTTCGAGGGCTCGCTCCAGCAGTCCACCATGTTCATGGGCGCCCAGGGCGGTGTGATGGGCATCGTGCGCGGCCAGGTGACCGGCCAGGGCCTGTTCACCACCCAGCTGACCGGCCAGGGCTCGGTCGCGGTGATGGCCCACGGCGGCGTGATCGAGCTGCCCATCGTCCAGGGCCAGCCGGTGCACGTGGACCCGCAGGCGTACGTGGCGCACCGCGGCGACGTCCGCAACAAGCTGTCCTCCGCACTCGGCTGGCGCGACATGATCGGACGCGGCTCCGGCGAGGCGTTCCAGCTGGAGCTGTCCGGACACGGCACGGTGTTCGTGCAGGCGAGCGAGGAGAAGCTCTGATGTCCTACCCTCCCCAGCAGCCCTACGGACAGCAGCCGTACCCGCAGCAGCCCTACCAGCAGCAGCCGTATCCGCAGCAGCCCTACTCCGACCAGCAGTACCAGCAGTCGTACCAGCCGACCCAGCCCGGCATGCAGCTGCCGCCGATGCCGCCCGCACCGCCGGGGGCGCCGCTGCCGCAGCACGACGGCAGCGGCCCGGTGGTGCACGACGTGCACAGCCTGCCGGTCAACGACAACGTCAACCCGTACGCCTTCTCGGTGGACCTCAACGGTCCGTACTACCTGCAGAAGGGGAAGATGATCGCCTACTACGGCGACATCCGCTTCTCCGGCATCGGCCGGGGCGTGCTCGACCGGGTGCTGGAGCAGAACTTCAACTCCCCGCTGCACGCCTCCGACTGGGTGGTGGCCGAGGGCCGGGGCAAGCTGCTGCTGGCCGACCGGGCGTTCGACCTGAACTCCTACGACCTGGAGAACGGCAACCTGACGGTCCGTTCCGGCAACCTGCTGGCCTTCGAGCCCACGCTGGCCCTCAAGCAGTCGATCATCCCCGGGTTCCTCACCCTGATCGGCACCGGCAAGTTCGTCGCCGCCTCCAACGGCCCGGTGCACTTCGTGGAGCCGCCGATCCGGGTCGACCCGCAGGCGCTGGTCGGGTGGGCGGACTGTCCGGCCCCCTGCCACCACTACGACCACAGCTACCTGCACGGGGTGCTCGGTGGCATCCGGCACCTGACCGGAATCGGCGGGGCCTCCGGCGAGGAGCACCAGTTCGAGTTCATCGGGGCCGGGCAGGTCCTGCTGCAGTCCAGCGAGACGCTGATGGCCGAGCGCTCGGTGGGCGTGGTGGCGAGCGAGCCCGGGGTCCCCGGCGGCGGGGTGCCGCAGCAGCCCGGACACGGCGGGCAGCAGCTGCCCAACATCCCCGGACTGGGCAACCTGGGCAACCTCGGTGACCTGGGCCGACGGTTCGGGCTCTGACCCCCAGCACTTCTAAGAGTACTTATAAGTTTGTACAACATTTAACAACCTCGGTTATGCTTGTCCCATGGACATGCACAGCGCCGACACCGCGGTCTCCTCCTCCCCCCTCGGTGAGGAGGAGACCCCCTGGCTCTCCGCCAAGGAGCAGCAGTTCTGGCGTGCCCATCTGGAGGTGGCCAAGCTCCTGGACTACCAGCTGGGTCGCGAACTCCAGCCGCACAACCTGGCCAGCAACGACTACGAGATCCTGGTCGTCCTCTCCGAGTCCCCCGACCGGCGGATGCGGATGACCGACCTGGCCACCGCCACCCTCCAGTCCAAGAGCCGGCTCTCGCACCAGATCACCCGGATGGAGAGCGCCGGCCTGGTGCTCCGCCAGGACTGTCCCGGCGACCGCCGCGGCCTCTACGCGCACCTGACCGAACTGGGCTGGGAGACCATGCAGAAGGTCGCCCCGGACCACGTCCGCAGCGTGCGCCACCACTTCATCGACCGGCTCAGCCCCGAGCAGATCGACGCGATGTACGCCGCGCTCGCCCCGATCGCCGAACACCTCCGCGCCCTGCGCGGCCGGGCCTGACCCGCCCGGCGGCCCGCGCTTCGGGACGGCCCCGGCGGGCTCAGGCGCCCGTCAGCCCCGAGACCAGCTGATCGGCCGCTCCGTACGGGTCGAGCCGGCCGGCCGCGACCCGTTCGGCGAGCGCGTCCAGGTGCCGGTCGCCGTGCAGGTCGCCGATCCGGGCCCGGAGCGCGGCCAGCGCGATGGCCTCGATCTCGTCGGCGGCCCGGCGGCGGCGCCGGACGGCCAGCTCACCGGTCTCGGCCAGCCAGGCGCGGTGCTTCTCCAGCGCCTCGACCAGCTCGTCCACGCCCTCGCCACGAGCTGCGACGGTCTTGACGATCGGCGGCCGCCAGTCACCGGGCTCCCGGGCCTCGCCGAGGCCGAGCATGTGGTTGAGCTCCCGGGCGGTGGCGTCCGCACCGTCCCGGTCGGCCTTGTTGACCACGAAGACGTCGCCGATCTCCAGGATCCCGGCCTTGGCGGCCTGGATGCCGTCACCCATGCCGGGAGCCAGCAGGACCACCGAGGTGTCCGCCTGCGCGGCGATCTCCACCTCGGACTGGCCGACGCCCACCGTCTCCACCAGGATGACCTCGCACCCGGCACCGTCCAGCACCCGCAGGGCCTGCGGGGCGGCCCAGGAGAGGCCGCCGAGGTGGCCCCGGGTGGCCATCGAGCGGATGAACACCTCGGGGTCGGTGGCGTGCTCCTGCATCCGCACCCGGTCGCCGAGCAGCGCCCCGCCGGAGAACGGCGAGGAGGGGTCGACCGCCAGCACTCCGACCCGCTTGCCGAGCCGCCGGTAGGCGGAGACCAGCGCGGAGGTGGAGGTGGACTTGCCCACCCCGGGCGAGCCGGTCAGCCCGACCGTGTACGCCTGCCCGGTGTACGGGGCGAGGGCGGCCATCGCCTCGCGCAGCTGGGGAGCGGCGTTCTCCACCAGCGTGATCAGCCGGGCGACGGCGCGCGGCCGGCCCTCCCGGGCCTGTTCGACCAGCGTCGGCACATCGACCATCAGTGTCTGCTCCTCGATCACGACCTCGGCCACGGGTCCGCCGCTGGCGGGTGGCCGCAGGCAGGCGGGGCCGCCGGCCACTGGTGCCGGCCGACAGCCCCGACGCTACGTCGGACGGTCAGGCCTGCGGAACCCTGACGATCAGGGCATCGCCCTGGCCGCCGCCGCCGCACAGCGCCGCCGCGCCCACCCCGCCGCCGCGGCGCTGCAGTTCGAGCGCCAGGTGCAGCACGATCCGGGCGCCGGACATGCCGATCGGGTGGCCGAGGGCGATGGCGCCGCCGTTGATGTTGACCTTCTCCTCGGTGATGCCGAGGTCCTTCATCGACTGGTGGGCGACGGCCGCGAACGCCTCGTTGATCTCGATCAGGTCGAGGTCCTCGACCGCGATGCCCTCCTTGGCCACCGCGTGCCTGATGGCGTTGGACGGCTGCGACTGCAGCGAGTTGTCGGGACCGGCCACGTTGCCGTGCGCACCGATCTCGGCCAGCCAGGTCAGCCCCAGCTCCTCGGCCTTGGCCTTGCTCATCACGATCACGGCGGCGGCGCCGTCGGAGATCTGCGAGGAGGTGCCGGCGGTGATCGTGCCGTCCTTGGCGAAGGCGGGACGCAGCTTGGCCAGGCCCTCCACGGTGGTCTCGGCGCGGATGCCCTCGTCCTGGCTGAAGAGGACCGGCTCGCCCTTGCGCTGCGGGATCTCGACGGGGACGATCTCCGCCTCGAAGAGGCCGTTCTTCTGCGCGGCGGCGGCCCGCTGGTGGGAGAGGGCGGCGATCTGGTCCTGCACCTCGCGGCCGATCCCCAGGCGGGTGTTGTGCTTCTCGGTGGACTCGCCCATCGGGATGTTCTCGTACGCGTCGGTGAGGCCGTCGTAGGCCATCGCGTCGAGCAGCTCGATCGCGCCGTACTTGTAGCCCTCGCGGGACTTGGGCAGCAGGTGCGGGGCGTTGGTCATGGACTCCTGGCCGCCGGCCACCACGATGTCGAACTCGCCCGCGCGGATCAGCTGGTCGGCGAGCGCGATGGCGTCCAGACCCGACAGGCAGACCTTGTTGATGGTCAGCGCGGGCACGTTCATGGGGATGCCGGCCTTGACGGCCGCCTGCCGGGCCGGGATCTGGCCCGCGCCGGCCTGGAGCACCTGACCCATGATCACGTACTGGACCTGCTCGGCGGAGATGCCCGCCCGCTCCACGGCGGCCTTGATGGCGAATCCACCGAGATCCGCGCCGGAGAAGCCCTTGAGCGAGCCGAGCAGACGGCCCATCGGGGTTCGGGCACCGGCGACGATCACTGAAGTAGTCATGAGACGAGCCCCTTCGCGCGTCAAGGCCAGGTGGGGGTCCCCCGGGCCGGAGGCTGGGGGCGTGTGGGGATGCCGCTCAATGTACTGACCCGTAACCCGTGCGTCACCGCAGCGGCGGTGTGATCAGCAGCACTGGCACTCCCCAGTCAACACCGTGTCAGCACGCCGTGGGTGAAGTTTCGCAGGTGCGCGAATCCGGTACGCCGTGTGAGCAGACTCGCACGACGGGCTCTGGCGCGGCCGAACCCCGATGCGCTGCACTGGTGGCCACCTGACCGCGACCGCCCTCGGAGGACCCACCGTGCTGACCCGTATCGACCACATCGGCATCGCCTGCTTCGACCTGGACAAGACCGTCGAGTTCTACCGCAGCACCTACGGCTTCGAGGTCTTCCACAGCGAGGTCAACGAGGAGCAGGGGGTGCGCGAGGCGATGCTGAAGATCAACGAGACGGACGACGGCGGCGCCTCGTACCTCCAGCTGCTGGAGCCCACCCGGGAGGACTCCACGGTCGCCAAGTGGCTGGCCAAGAACGGCGAGGGCGTGCACCACATCGCCTTCGGCACCGCCGACGTGGACGGCGACGCGGCGGCGATCAAGGAGAAGGGCATCCGGGTGCTCTACCAGGAGCCGCGCCGGGGCTCGATGGACTCCCGGATCACCTTTCTGCACCCCAAGGACTGCGGTGGCGTGCTGACCGAACTGGTCACCTCCGCACACCCCTCGGAGCACACCGAGCACTGAACGACTCATCAGTAACCTTGGAAAGGACCCACGCACCCGTTCCCCCCGGAGCCGCGCACACTACAATGCCCAGGTGCACTGAGGCTCCGGGGAGGACCGGTTCCGAATGGGCACGGCCAAGGGCGGGAGTAGCCGAGCAGCTGACGGCTGGTCCTGTTGTCGGGGAGTCCACTACGCGGGCACGGGCTGAACAGTCACAGTTCGGATCTGTCACCATTCTCCACTAGGCAAGAGTTCGCTCAGGAGTCCACCCGGACGGCGGAGCGCGGATCTCCGCGCGCCCACCTGCCGAAGGCTCCGACCGCGGCACCCGCCGCGGCAGCAAGGACCAGTCGGTCCGGTCCCCAGCAGGAACGGGGACGGGACGGACCGGGTCGAGGACGCGACCAGGGGACGGATGGACCGCGGAGTGCGGGGCAACGACCGCTACGAGGGTGACGATCACCTCTCCCAGTTCGAGGCCGAGATGGAGCGGACTCGCAAGGAGCGGGACAAGTCCATCGAGCATGCCGAGGACCTCGCCTACCAGGTGGAGGTGCTCCGGGCCAAGCTGCACGAGTGCCGACGGCAACTCGCCCAGCCGCGCGCCTTCGACGCCGTCTCCGGCCAGGCCGAGCAGATCCTGCAGACCGCGGAGATGCAGGCGCAGGCGTTGCGCGCCGAGGCCGAGCGCCAGCTCCGCGAGTCGCAGGCGGCCACCCAGCGCCTGATGGCCGAGGCCGCCGAGCGCACCGCCCGGCTCGAAGCCGAGCTCGCCGCCCGCCGCCGCCAGCTCGACGACGAGCTCGCCGAGCTCCGCCGCAGCGCCGAGCGGCACGTCAGCGAGAACGTCAGCTGGGCCGAGCAGACCCGGGCAGGCACCGAGCAGGAGGCCCAGCGCCTGCTCCAGGACGCCCGCGCCGAGTCCGACCGCCTGGTCGCCGCCGCCCGCGCCGAGGCCGCCGCCCTCGCCGACCAGGCCCGCGCCCGGACCGCCGCCGACGTCGACGCCGCCCGCGGCGAGGCCCAGGCCGCCGCCGAGGCCGCACTGCTGCGCGCCCAGAACGACGCCGAGCGCCTGCTCCGCGCCGCCTCCGAGCAGGCCCAGCAGGCCAGCGCCCAGGCCGAGGAGCTGCGCGACAGCGCCGCCAGCGAGGCCGGCCAGCAGCTGGCCGCCGCTCACGCCGAGATCGACGAGCTCAAGCGGCGCGCCGCCGCCGACCAGGAGCGGGCCGCGGCCGCCCTGGCCCAGGCCCAGGCGGAGATAGAGCGGCTGCGCGCCGAGGCGCTGACCGAGGCCGAGCGGGCCCGCCGGGAGGCCGCCGACCTGCACGCCCAGGCCGAGGCCGCCGCCAACCGCCTGCACGCGGAGGCCGTCGCCGCCGCCGAGCAGAAGGCCGCCGACGGCGACGCCGCCAACGAGCAGCGCTCGCAGACCGCCAAGGCCGAGATCTCCCGGATGGTGGCCGCCGCCAGCCGCGAGGCCGAACTGATCAAGGCGGAGGCCGCCAACGCCACCGCCCAGGCCGAGGCTGCCAAGGCCGCCGCCGCCGAGGAGAGCGAGCGCCTGCGCGGCGCCGCCGAATCCGTCGCCACCCAGCTGCGCACCGAGGCCGAGGCGGCCATCGCCGAGCTGCGCGCCGAGGCCGAGCGCGAGGTCGCCGACCTGCGGGCGCAGGCCGAGTCCGCCGCCGAGGCGCTGCGCGCCGAGGCTCTGGAGCAGGGGCGCGCCGAGGCCGCCAAGGACGCCACCGTCCAGCTGTCCAAGGCCGCCAAGCAGGCCGAGGAGGTGCTCTCCAGCGCCTCCGAGGACGCCAGGACCACCGTCGAGGCGGCCGCCGCCGAGGCCGAGCGGATCCGCACCGAGGCCGGTGCCGAGGTCGAGCTGCTCCGCGAGCAGGCCAAGGCCGCCGTCGAGCAGGCCCAGAACGCCGCCCTGGACGACGCCGCCGGGATCCGCCGCGAGATGGAGCGGATGCACGACGAGGCCGCCCGGCTGCGGGCCGAGGCCGAGGAGCTCCGGGCCCAGGCCGCCGCCGAGGCCGAGCGCGTCCGCAACGACGCCCGCCGCCAGGCCGTGGTCCAGATCGAGGAGTCCGCCAAGCAGGCCGAGGAACTCCTCACCAAGGCCAAGTCCGACGCCGACGAGCTGCGCGGCGGGGCCGCCGGCGAGGTCGAGAAGATCCGCGAGCAGGCCAAGGCGCAGGCCGCCGAGATGCAGGGCCGGGCCGAGCAGACCCTCGCCCGGTCCCGTACCGAGGCCGCCAAGCTCGCCGCCGCCGCCGAGCAGCACCACCGGGAGGCCGTCGCCGCCGCGAAGGCCGCCGCCGCCGAGAACCGCGCCGCCGCCGAGCGGGAGACCGCCGAGCTGCGCCGCGAGGCCGCCGAGTACGACCAGCGGGTCCGGGCCGAGGCCACCGGCGTGGCCGAGAAGCTCCGCACCGAGGCGGTCGCCGCCGCCGAGGCGCTGCGCACCGACGCCGCGCACAACGCCGAGACCGTACGGGCCGAGGCCGAACGCTCCGCCGTCGAACTGCGCACCGAGACCGCGCGCGCGGCGAAGGCCGTCCGGGCCGAGGCCGCGCACGCCGCCGAGGCGCTGCGCACCGAGGCCGAGGACTGGGCCCACTCCCAGCGCTCCGAGGCCGAGAACTGGGCGCAGGCCCACCGCACGGACGCCGAGAGCTGGGCGCGCCGGGAACGCGGCGAGGCCGAGGCCGCCGCCGCCGCACTGCGCGAGGAGAGCCGCCGGGCGTACGACGACGCCGCCGCCGGGCTCGAGCGCGAGCGCGAGGAGACCGCCGAGCAGCTCGCCGCCGCCCGCGCCGCCCGGGAGACCGCCGAGGCCCGGGCCACCGAGCTGACGGAGCGTACGGCCGCCGAGACCACCGCCCTGCGGGAGTCCGCCGCACAGGCCGCCGCCGACCTGCGCGCCGAGGCCGAGCAGACGCTGGCCACCGCCCGCACCGACGCCGCCGAACAGCTGGCCGAGGCGGAGAGCGCTGCCCGGACCCTTGGGGCGGAGGCCGCGAGCGCGGCCGAGGCCGTCCGCACGGAGGCGGCGGACGCCGCCGAGGCGCTGCGTACCGAGGGCGCCGAGGAACTGGCCCGTGCCCAGGAGCACGCCGCCGAACTCCGCCGCGAGGCCGAGGAACTGCGCGCCCAGGCCGACACCGAGGTGGCCGAGCTCCGCGAGCGGGCCACGGCCGAGACCGACGAACTGCGCGAGCGGACCGCCGTCGAGGCCCGGGAGACGGCCGCTGGGGCCGCCGCCGAGGCCGAGCAGCTGACCACCGCCGCCGAGCGCCGGGCCGCCCAACTGGTCGGCGCCGCCGAGGACGAGGCCGCCGAGGTCCGCCAGTCCGTCGCCGGGCTGCACGAGGCCGCCTCCCAGCAGATCGCCGAACTGCGGGCCACCGCCGACCGCGAGACCGCCGAGCAGCGCGAGCAGGCTGAGGCGTACGACCGCGAACTGCGGGCCACCGCCGAGCACGAGAGCGCCGAACTCCGCGAGCAGGCCGAGGCCGAGGTCGCCGAGCTGCGCGAGCGGACCGCCACCGAGCTGGCCGACAACCGGGAGGTCGCTGCTGCGGAGATCTCGCAGCAGCGGGCCGAGGCGCAGGCGTACGAGGAGCAGCTGCGCGCCGAGGCCGGGGCCGAGCGGCAGAGCGCCCACGAGTGGGCCGAGCAGCACCGGGCGGAGGCCGAGGCCCAGGGCCGCCGGACCGTCGCCGAGGCCGAGGAGCGGGCGGCGGCCGCCATCGCGGAGGCCGAGGAGTTCACGGCCGCGCTGCGCACCGAGGCCGAGGAGTACGCCCTCGCCACCCGTACCCTCGCGGAGGACTACGAGGCGGCCACCCGGAGCCGGGCGGACGCGTACGACGCGGAGACCCGCGAGGCCGCCGAGGAGTACGACAGGTCCACCCGCGATCAGGCCAACTCGGTGCTGGAGAAGGCGTTCGCGGACGCCGAGGCGCTCGCCGAGGACGCCCAGACCGCTGCTCTGGCCACCACCGCGGCAGCCGAGGAGCAGGCGGACGCGATGGTCGCCGCCGCCCGCAAGGAGGCCGACCGGCTGGTCGCGGCCGGTGAGGCGGCCGGGCAGGCCGAGGTGGAGCGGGCGCGTTCGGACGCCGACGCCCTGCTGTCCGAGGCCCGCCGGGACTCCACCGCGATCCGGGAGCGCGCGGAGGAGCTGCGCGAGCGGACCGACAGCGAGATCGAGGCGCTGCACGAGCGGGCCCGCAAGGAGAACGCGCAGGCCATGAAGTCGGCCGGCGAGCGGGTGGACGCGCTGGTGACGGCCGCTCAGGAGCAGCTGACCGAGGCCGAGGAGCAGGCTTTCGCCACCGTGGCCGAGGCCGAGGAGCGGGCGGTCGGCCTGGTCACGGCGGCGGAGGAGCGGGCGGCCGAGCTCACCTCGGAGGCGTCCGCGGAGGCCAGCAAGGTCCGGATCTCCGCCGTGCGCAAGGCCGAGAGCCTGATCAAGGGCGCGGAGCAGAAGCTCGCCGACTCGACCGCCAAGGCCGAGCAGCTGCGGGCCGAGGCGGAGAGCACGCTCAAGTCCGCGCAGGACGAGGCCGAGGAGCAGATCGAGGCGGCGTCCGGCGAGGCGGAGAAGCGGCTCCAGCGCGCGGACGAGAGTGCGGACGAACAGCTGCGCCTGGCCAAGGAGGAGGCGGAGCGGCTGCTCGCCGAGGCCAAGGCCGAGGCTCAGCGCGTGACCGACCAGGGTCGCCGGGAGTTGGAGGAACTGGTCCGCCGGCGCAAGGACATCAACACCGAGATTTCCAGGGTGCAGGACGTCCTGTCAGCTCTGGAGGCGTTTGAGGCACCTTCACCTGCTCCCCAGGAGAAGGCCAACGGGGGATCGAACGGCAAGAAACCCGGCCCTGGTGGCCGTGACAGCGGCTCGAAGGCAAGGGCCGGAGTGGGTGCTCCCCGTTCGGGTGGCAATCGCTCCGGAAACGCACCACCCGATTGAGCGGACATTGTCCGCGAAGCATCGGCATTTCGCCGATGACACTCCGGTAACGTGTCAGGATTCCCTCAACCACCTCAGCGGTCTGACGACAGGAAGCCCAAAGTCCCATGAGCGACAGTCACTCCCCTCACGGCTTCGACCTGGTGCGCCGTGGGTACGAACGTGCCCAGGTCGACGAGCGGATCACCAAGCTGGTGGCCGACCGTGACAGTGCATTGGCCCGGATCAGCGCCCTCGAGAAGCGAATCGAGGAGCTGCACCTGGAGACGCAGACCGCCCAGGCCGCGGTGACCGAGGCCGAGCCCTCGTACGCGGGTCTCGGCGCCCGGGTGGAGAAGATCCTCCGGCTCGCCGAGGAGGAGGCCAAGGACCTGCGCGAGGAGGCGCACCGCGCCGCCGAGCAGCACCGGGAGCTGGCCGAGGCCGCCGCCCAGCAGGTCCGCGCCGAGGCGGAGAACTACGCCAAGGACCGCAAGGCGAAGGCCGAGGACGAGGGCCTGCGGATCGTCGACAAGGCCAAGAACGACTCGGCCCAGCTGCGCGCCGAGGCCAACAAGGACGCGCAGAACAAGCGCGAGGAGGCGGACGCCCTCTTCGAGGAGACCCGCACCAAGGCCGCCCAGGCCGCGCTGGAGTTCGAGACCAACCTGGCCAAGCGCCGCGAGCAGTCCGAGCGCGACCTCGCCGCCCGTCAGGCCAAGGCCGAGAAGCGCCTGGCCGAGATCGAGCACCGCGCGGAGCAGCTCCGCCTGGAGGCCGAGAAGCTCCGTACGGACGCCGAGCGCCGCGCCCGTCAGACGGTGGAGACGGCCCAGCGCCAGTCCGAGGACATCGTGGCCGACGCCAACGCCAAGGCCGACCGGATCCGGAGCGAATCCGAGCGCGAGCTGGCGGCGCTCACCAACCGCCGCGACTCCATCAACGCCCAGCTCACCAACGTCCGCGAGATGCTCGCCACGCTGACCGGTGCGGCCGTCGCCGCCGCGTCCCTCCCGGCCGACGACACCCTGGGCGTCCCGGCCCAGCAGTCCCGCTGACACCACCGCACGCGTCGCGGCCCCTGCCCGGATGGGCGGGGGCCGTTCACGTTCGGGCGGGGGACGAATGGCCGGGGCGGGGGAGCCGCTCGAACCGGAAGGCGCCGGACCGTACTTGGACACCGTGGAGCAGGCCGCACCACCCCGCCGGGACGCGACGAAGCGCACCCGGCCGGCCGGGCAGCCCTCCGATTCGCCGCCCCGTGTCCTGAGGGCCCCGGGGCAGGCCCTAGCGTCCCACCCGGCGGAGCAGTCCCCGGACGGCCGCGTTGAACGTCTCCGGGGCCTCCAGGGAGCTGAGGTGGCCGACGCTCGGGATGACCGTCAGCTGGGCGTCCCCCAGCGCGTCGGCCATCAGCCGCGCCTCGGCGAGCGGGGTGATGGCGTCGAACTCACCGACGACGACGGCGGCGGGGACGGTGACCGCGGCGAGGACGTCGAGCGAGTCGGGCCGGTCGGCCATCGCGCGCTGCGCCCAGGCGACCGCCTGCGGGGTCGATTCGGCGATCATCCGCCGTACCCGGGCGGCGAGTTGGGGATCGGCCGCGGGGCCGAGCAGGCCCTCCTCGATCTTCTCCTCGGCGAGCAGGTGCACACTGTCGCGGGCCAGTACGGTCCGGGCGATCCGCTCCCGGTTGGCGCGGGCCGGCTCGGCGTCGACGGTGGCCTTGGTGTCGGCGAGCAGCAGGCCGGCCAGGCGGTCGGGGTGGCGGCGCGTGAAGGCCATCGCCACGTAACCGCCCATGGACAGGCCGCCGATCACCGCCCGGTCGATCCCGGTGGCGTCCAGCAGCCGGACGACGTCGTCCGCGACCAGGTCGAGCGACGGGGCCTCGTCGCCCAACGCCTCGGCGCCGAAGCCGCGTTGGTCCATCGTCAGCACCCTGGCTTCGTCCCCGCTCGGGCCGGGTAGCAGCTCCAGTTGGGCGTCCCACATCCGGGCCGAGAGCGGGAAGGCGTGCAGCAGGACGAGCGGGACACCGGTGCCGTTCTCGCGAACGGCCGGGATGCTGGGGAACGTCATACCGCAACCGTAGAGCGGCGCGCCGAGCCGCCGCGACCAACGCACCCTTATGACCGATTTGTCATACCCTGCACGGAGAGTGAGGGAGCAGACCATGATCGAGTTGCATGAGCTGACCAAACGCTACGGCGACACCCTGGCCGTGGACGGGCTGAGCTTCCAGGTGCGACGGGGGGTCGTCACCGGCTTCCTGGGGCCGAACGGCGCCGGCAAGTCCACCACGATGCGGATGATCCTCGACCTCGACCGGCCGACCAGCGGCCGGGTCACCATCGACGGCAAGCACTACGGACAGCTCAGCGAACCGCTCAAGTACATCGGTGCCCTGCTGGAGGCCAAGGCCGTCCACCCCGGCCGCACCGCCCGCGACCACCTGCGCTGGCTCGCCCAGAGCAACCGCATCCCGCCCAGGCGGGTGGACGAGGTACTCGGCCTGGTCGGCCTGAGCCCGGTGGCGGGGAAGCGCTCGCGGGGCTTCTCGCTCGGCATGGGCCAGCGCCTGGGCATCGCCTCCGCGCTGCTGGGCGACCCGGAGATCGTGATGTTCGACGAGCCGGTCAACGGGCTCGACCCCGAGGGCATCCTGTGGATCCGCAACCTGATGAAGAGCCTGGCCGCCGAGGGCCGGACCGTGTTCGTCTCCTCGCACCTGATGAGCGAGATGGCGCTGACCGCCGACCACCTGGTGGTGATCGGCCGGGGCCGGCTGCTGGCCGACCTGCCGATGCCCGAGTTCATCAGACAGAACTCCCGCTCCGCCGTGCGGATCCGCACCCCGCAGGTGGAGCAGCTGCTGACCGCCCTCGACCGGGCGGGCCTGCGCGCCGAGGCCGGCCCCGCGGGCACCTACGAGGTCGTGGACGGCGACCCGACGAGGATCGGCGAGCTGGCCGCCGCGCACGGCGTCGTCCTGCACGAGCTCAGCCCGCAACAGGCTTCTCTGGAGGAGGCGTTCATGCAGATGACTGCGGACTCGGTGGAGTACCACGCCGGTGACGGCGAGGGACGCGACGCGGCGGGCGCCTGGGGCGCCACCTGGCAGCCCAAGGCCCCTCGGCAGGAGGCGAACTGAGATGACGTCCTTCCCCGCGATCCTGCAGTCGGAGTGGACGAAGATCCGCAGCGTCCGCTCCACGGTCTGGACCCTGGCGCTGACCTTCGTGGTCACCCTGGGCCTCGGCGCGCTGCTGTCCTTCCTGACCGACAACAACTTCGAGCAGTTCGGCGAGAACGGCCGCACTCCGTTCGACCCGACCGGCACCGCCTTCTCCGGGATCATGCTGGGCGAGCTGGCCATCATCGTCTTCGGCGTGCTGGCGGTCGGCAACGAGTACAGCACCGGGATGATCCGGGTCAGCCTGGCCGCCGTCCCGCAGCGCGGCACGCTGCTCACCGCGAAGGCGGTGGTGCTCGGTGCGCTGGCGCTGGCGGTCGCGCTGGTGACGGCCTTCCTGACGTTCTTCGTCGGCCAGTCGCTGCTCGGCGACCACGCGACCACCGTCGGCGCCCCGAACGTGCTGCGCGCGGTCCTCGGCGCGGCGCTGTACCTGACCATGATCTGCCTGTTCGCGGCCGGGATCACCGCGATGCTGCACAACCAGACGCTGGCGCTGGGCGTCCTGGTGCCGTTCTTCTTCCTGCTCTCGCCGATCCTCTCGGCGGTCCCGAAGGTCAAGACCCTGGCGCGCTACTTCCCCGACTACGCGGGCCAGCGCATGCTGCTGGTCTACCAGCAGCACGGCCAGCCGTACGGGCCGTGGGCGGGCTTCCTCATCTGCCTGGCCTGGACCCTGGCGGCCCTGGTCGGCGGCGCGCTGGTGCTCAAGAACCGCGACGCCTGACCGGCCCCCGGGGGCCCTCGGGCGAGCCCCGCGCCCGGCCGGTCAGGAGCGCGGGGCTCTCAGTAGCCCGGCCCTCAGTAGCGCGGGGCGCCGCGTCCGCGCTGGAGGTTGGCGGTGCGCCGCTCACGGGCGCTCCAGCAGGCCCGGTGCCAGTGCCGCCGGTCGTCCACCCCGGCGCCGTAGCCCGGCCAGGCGACCACGTGGCCGACGCCCGGCGGGATCTCCTGGTCGCAGCCCGGGCAGCGGTAGTGGCGCCCCGCCGTCCCGGCGACCGTCTGCACCACCCACTCCTCGCCCGCGTAGCTCTCGGTGCGCCGCAGCGCACCGCCGAGCGGCACCGACGGGGGCGCCTCCTCGGCGCTGCTCTGACTCCGGCTGCTGGGGATCCGGTTACGGCGGGGCGACACGTCAACTACCTCTCGGCGGCGGGGCTCGGTGTGCTTCCGGGGTGTTCCACGGCCTTCCAGGGTACGGCTCCGCGGAACTCCCCGACTCATCCAAAGACGCCACTATCACGGCCAGGACGGGTACTTCGGTGTTTCCCCCGAGATCCACCCCTTCCTCCGCGAATTTCGGGGATCCGCGTGCCATTGGCACATGACATCGGTTACTCACGAGGTGACAAGGCGGGGCTCGCAGACCCTGCGGCACCCGAGGAGGCACCCGATGACCATGACCAGCCCGCGACCCGACACCTGCCCGTCGGCCGGAACGGCCCGCAGTCCCCTCCCCGAGCCCTCGGACGGGCACCCGGCGGCCACCGACGAGATCCGGGTCGGCGCCTTCCTGCTCTCGGCCCAATTCCCCGGCCAGAGCCACGCCGAGGCGCTGGAACGCACCGTGGGCACGGCGGTCGCCGCCGAGCGGGCGGGCCTGGACAGCGTCTGGCTGGCCGAGCACCACTTCGTGCCGTACGGGGTCTGCCCGAACGCCGTGACGCTCGCGGCGCTGCTGCTCGGCCGCACCCGCCGGATCGGCGTCGGCACGGCGGTCAGCGTGCTCTCCACCGCGCACCCGGTGGCCCTCGGCGAGCAGGCCGCGATGCTGCACCTGATCTCGGGCGGCCGGTTCACCCTCGGGGTCGGACGCGGCGGCCCCTGGATCGACCTGGACGTTTTCGGCAGCGGGCTGGCCGCCTTCGAGCAGGGCTTCCCCGAGCGCCTCGACCTGCTGCTGCGCTGGCTGCGCGGTTCCCGGGTGGGCGCGGACGGGCCGCAGTTCAGCTTCCCCGAGGTGGCCGTGGTGCCCAGGGCCGCCGAGGCCGCCACCGCCACCGGGCCGGCCAGGGTGCCCGACCTCGCCGACTGGCTCGGCCTCGACCCGGAGACCGGCGCGCTGCTGCGCTTCCCCCGCCAGCGCCGGGACGGCGTGAGCACCGGCGCACACCCGCAGGGCGGCCCTGCGGTGATCGTCGCCTGCACCTCCCCTAACGGTGTCCGGACGGCCGCCGAGCGCGGTCTGCCGATGCTGCTCGGCATGCACTCGGGCGACGAGGACAAGCAGCAGATGCTGGCCGCCTACCGGGCCGCCTGGCGGGCCTGCGGACGCGGTGAGGAGCAGCTCGCCAGGATCGAGCGGGAGCACGTCGCGGCCGGGGTGGTACAGGTCGAGGACCGCACCTCGGCGGCGCGCGACAGCCTGCTGCGCACGATGCCCGGCTGGTTCGAGTACGGGCTCGGCGCGCACCGCACGGTGGACGGGCGGGAGCGGCGGATGCGCGACCCGTACGAGTACACCGAACTGCTCTGCGACCTGCACGCGGTGGGCACCCCGAAGCACTGCGCGGACCGGCTGCTGGCCACCGCCGAGCGCACCGGCATCCGGCGCTTCGCACTGCTCGCCGAGGGCTCGGGCGAGCGCGCGGCGACCCTGCACAACGTCGCCCGCCTCGGCGCCGAGGTACTCCCGCAACTGGGCTGAACGGCAAGGGCGCGGGGAGCCGTGCGGACCACCGTCCACCTGGATGGAGGATCTGTCGCACCGTCCCCGCGCCCGAAACTCTGCCAGGACCTCCGGCAGCGCGGTTCAACAGTCGCGCAGCTCCGGCGACTGGTTGAGCAGCTGGGCCCGGACGGAGGTGAAGCGCCGGTAGCGCTCCTCGCTGTCCTCGGTCGAGGTGAAGACCGCGACCCGGTGGCAGTTCTGGAACGCCAGCTTGACTCCGAAGTGGCGCTGCAGGGCGCCCCGGATCGAGTCGCTGGCCATCGCCCGCAGCAGCTGGCCCCGCTCCTGCTCACTGGGCGGCGGTACCTGGTTGTCGGCGAAGTCGGTACCGTCGACCTTGACCTGGGCGACCAGCGAGCTGATCAGCTCCCAGGCGTACGGCAGGGAGACGCGGACACAGTCCACGAACTCCCGCTCGTCGACCTCTCCTCTCTCGGCCTTCTCCAACAGGGCCGGTGAGACGTCGAGCGACATGGGTTCTCCTCTCGCGGTCCACCACGGCGCGGCCGCCGCGGTGGTCGTGCGGTTGGTGCGAATGGTGCCGTTCCGTGCCGTGCTCGGCTGACGCCCGGCGGTGCGGGGTCGCGCGCGGTGGCTCCGCCCCGGGCCGGTCGGTCTCCGGTCGGGCCGGCGCATGAATGACGCTGTGACGCTTGGGTGCTGCAGGAACCGACGCGGGAACTGACACATGCTCAGGCCGTGACGGCCCGCATCACGCTCCGACGGGCCGTGGCGGCCCCGGGGTGCGACGGACGACCCGGCGGCCCACCGGATCGAGCGACGACCGCTCACCACAGAGTGACAGGCGATTGTCAGCGCGGCTGGCGAATCCGCCGCATTGCACCGGAATAACAGCCCGGAGGGCCAGAATGGCCGGATCCCATCGGATCGTTCATCTCACATCTCCGTCCCCGTTGAGTGGACCCGGGCGGCCGTACCGGCAACTGCCGCAGGACGGGCGCGCGGGTGCCGGACTCCATGGTTCGCCGTGTCCGGGGTTTCTTCACCCGGCTGTCGCGGAATCGCTTCAACTGGCCTCGGTGGGCTAGCGTGGTCGACCGTGCGTCTCGTAATTGCCCGTTGCTCAGTCGACTATGCCGGTCGGCTCTCCGCCCATCTCCCGTCCGCGACCCGGCTGATCCTGGTCAAGGCCGACGGCAGCGTCAGCATCCACGCCGACGACCGCGCCTACAAGCCGCTCAACTGGATGTCGCCGCCGTGCAGTCTCAAGGAGGCCGACAGCACCTGGACGGTCACCAACAAGGCCGGCGAGAAGTTGATCATCACCCTGGAAGAAGTGCTGCACGACTCCTCGCACGAGCTCGGGGTCGACCCCGGTCTGGTCAAGGACGGCGTCGAGGCCCACCTCCAGGAGCTGCTCGCCGACCGGATGGAGGTGCTCGGTGCCGGCTGGTCGCTGATCCGCCGCGAGTACCCGACCGCCATCGGCCCGGTCGACATCCTCTGCCGCGATGCCGACGGCACCACGGTCGCCGTCGAGATCAAGCGGCGCGGCGAGATCGACGGCGTCGAACAGCTGACCCGCTACCTGGAGCTACTCAACCGCGACCCGCTGCTCGCCCCGGTGAAGGGCATCTTCGCCGCCCAGGAGATCAAGCCGCAGGCCCGGGTGCTCGCCACCGACCGTGGCATCGGCTGCGTCGTCCTGGACTACGACGAGCTGCGCGGCATCGACGACGACAAGCTCAAGCTCTTCTGAGACACCCCTCGTAACCGCACCCCGGGGGCGCGGGGACCCGCACGGCAAGGCCGGCTTCACAGCGGCCCGCTCGCGCGGCTCCTCGCGCCCCCGGGTGCTTCACGGGGTCCCGCCCGAGGTGGCGCTGCCGGTCTGCGCCGTCGGGGGCGTGGACGGCGTCGAGGGTGTGGACGGCGGATCGGTCGGCGGCTTCGGGCTCGGCGAATCGGTCACCGGCGGCGGCACGGACGCGGAGGGCGCCGGGGAGGACGGACCGTCCGACGGCCGGCCGGCGGTCGGTGACGGCCCGCCGCCGCCCGTCCTGCTGTGGCTCGGCGACGGCACCCCGGGGTCCTCCGAGGGCGGATCGGGCACCGGGGAGCCGTGCCAGTCCCAGCCGGTCGTCGGCCGGCTGCTGCTGCTGCTGCTGCGACCCGTACCGCCGTCCGACGTGGGCGAGTCGGCCCCGCCCGGCGCGGGGGCCGCCGAGGTCGGGGCGCCGCCCGACGGCGATCGGCTCCCGCTGCCCGCCGTGCTCCCCGCCGTGGGCAGGTTCTCGGTGAGCGAGTTCTCCTCCAGCGACCCGCCGGGCTGCACCGTCCTGGTACGGCCCTGGTGCGGCCCGGCCAGGCTCAGCCCGACCGCCGTACCGAGCACGGAGAGCGCCAGCACCGCCGTACCGACGGCCAGCACGGCACGCCGGGTGCGCTCGGGCACCCGGGTGCTCCCGAACCGCCGCGGGACCTGCGCCGCGATCGCCCGGATCGAGGGCCGTCGGACGCCGGCCGAGGGTGCCTCCTGGGCCGCGGGGAGCTGCACGGTCTCGTCCTGCAGCAGGTCGAGCATCCGGCCGGCCGCCGCACTGCCCCGCGGCTCGCCGAAGGCCGCCCGCAGCGCCGCGGCCGCAGCCAGCTCGGCCCGCGCCCGCTCCGGCGCCCCCTCGCACAGCGCCAGCACGCCCAGCTCCTGCCGGAACCAGGCCTCGTCCGCCGTCGAGCCGAGCAACGCGGCGGCCTCCCGGCCGAGTTGCAGGGCCCGCTCCCAGGCTCCCCAGCGCAGCGAGAGGGCGAAGGCCGGTGCCGCGGCCCGGGCCAGCCGCAGGACGGCCTGCGGTCGGTCCGCCGCCCGGTCGGCCAGCAGCGCACTTATCACCACCTCGGCCTCGGCGGCGATCTGGCCGAGGTCCACCGAGCCGTGCCCGACCCACCAGGAGAAGTGCTGGGCCGCGCCGTCGGCGATCGTCCCGGGCTCCCAGTGCGGCGCCAGCAGCTCCAGCACGCCCGAGGAGAGCCGGTGGTGCCCGCCGATCGAGACCGCCAGCCCGCAGTCGGACAGCTCCCGCAGGGCGCTCTCGCCGAGGCCGACGTCGATCAGGGCCGGCAGGTGCGGAGCCGTCGGGAGTTCACCGCCGAAGGCCACCGCCAGCCGCAGTACCGCCTGCCCGGACTCGCTCAGCCCTTCCGCCAGGCGTACGGCGGGCGAGGCGCTCTCCGCGACCGAGGGCAGCGGGACGGTGCTCCGCAGCTCGCTCTCCAGCTCGGCCGGGTCCTCCGGCTCGGGCATCTCCTTCACCAGGCCGAAGACGCTGTGCCGGTCCTGCCGTGCGGCGACCAGGGCGTCGACCTCCGCATCGCGCTGCCGCAGCAGCGCGGCCGCCTGGACGAAGCGCAGCGGCAGCCCCTGCGACTCGAACCAGAGGTCCACCACCCAGGACCGCTCGGGCTCCTCCAGCGGCCGTCCCGCGAGCCGGGCCACCAGCCCGAGGCAGGCCGGACGCGAGAGCCCGGCCACCGGGCGGTCCTCCAGCCGGGACCCGGGTGCCGGGACCGGGCTGTCCGCGGTGACGGCGATCAGGAAGGCGCAGTCGGGCGCGGTGGCGAGCAGCTCCTCCAGCTCCTCGCCGGACGGCTCCACGTCGTCGATCACCACGATCGCCCCGACCGGGGCCAGCAGGGCGGGCAGTTGGCGGCGGTCGGGGCGGTAGCCGGGGTTCCGGTAGGTGGCGGCGAAGAGGTCCTGGAGCAGGTCCTGCGCGGTCCTGCGGTAGCCGGCCAGCCGGACCACACCGTCCGGGGCTATCCCGGCGGCCGCCTCGGCGACGGCCGCCAGCAGCACGCTCCGGCCCGAACCGGGCCGGCCGGCCAGGCGGACCGAGCGGCCCTCGGAGAGCAGCTCCAGCAGCTCCGCGATCTCCGAATCCCGCTCCAGCAGCGGCAGATCGGCCGGGGCCCGGCCGAGCGCCAGCGGGCCGACCGCCGCGCCGGGGCCCGGCGCGCCACGGCCGTGCGAGCCGCCACCGCCGTTGCGGCGGCGCAGCACCGGACGCCACTCGTCCGGGCATGGACGGGCCTCGGAACCGTCCGGGGTGCCGACGGTCAGCAGCAGATCGCCGGATACCACCTCACCGGTCCTGGGCCGCAGTCCGTCCTGCCGGAAGTCTCCGGTTGGCTGTGCCACGTCTTCCGCTCCGCCCCTGCTCTGCCGTCACAGTCCTGTGCGAGACTCTCGCACATTCGACCGGTCCGAGCCCAGACCGGCCCCGGAGCGGAAAACAACTACCCCGGGGGCGCGCGGAACCGTGCACCCGGCGCGCTGCGGGCGATCCGGGTCTCCCGCGCGGGTGCGCGCCCTCCGCAGTGCCCAAGCGGCCCTCAGAGGTACGGCGCGACCAGCGGGTTGGGCTGGGTGACGCCAAGGGCCGGGAGGCTGGTGCCGTACGGGTCGGGGACGGTGCCCTCGACGGCCAGGATGCGGTGCAGGCGGGTGGCCACCAGGAGCCGCTGCAGCTGGGCCGGCACGGCCCGCAGGACGAGTCGGCGCCCCAGCCGGCCGGCCCGCCGGTGGGTGCCCATGATCACACCCAGACCGGTGGCGTCCCAGGACTCCAGGCGGGACAGGTCGAGCACCAGGTCCCCCTGGCCGCCGTCCACCGCCTGGTGCAGCCGGACCCGGGCGTCGGCGGCGCTGCGGACGTCGAGGCGGCCCTCAATGGCCAGACCGCCGTGGTCGCCGGTGATGCGCACGCTCTCCTCCTCCGCTCTGCCGGTGGGGGTTGCCGGGGCTCCGGTCCGGGCGGGCGCCCGATCGCGCCCACGCCGGGGGCCACGCCGGTGCTCCCCCTCGTCTGACGGTGAAGCAGCTGTGCAGGTTGCTGGTCACTGTCAGATCTGAAGCAACTTCACTCGTCCGAGGGAATATACGCAGTCGGACCCCACACCCACGCTCGATTACCGCCCAAATCACCCGTCTGCGGCAGAGGCGTGAGCAAACTCACCCGTCGCCCCCGCCGCAGGTCGGCCGATCGGCCTGCTGCCCGTCCTACTTGTCGTACCCGTAGAAACCCCGGCCACTCTTGCGGCCGAGATCCCCGGCGGTGACCATCCGGGCCATCACCTCGGGGGCGGCGAACTTCTCGTCCTTGGTCTCGGCGTAGATGTTGTGCGCGGCGTGCAGCAGGATGTCGACGCCGGTCAGGTCGGCGGTCTGCAGCGGGCCCATCGGGTGGCCGAAGCCGAGGCGGCAGGCGGTGTCGATGTCCTCGGCGGTGGCGACACCCGACTCGTACAGCTTGGCGGCCTCGACGACCAGGGCGGTGATCAGGCGGGTGGTGACGAAGCCGGCCACGTCGCGGTTGACCACCACGACCTCCTTGCCGACGCCCTCGGCGTAGGCGCGGGCGGTGGCCAGCGTCGCGTCACTGGTCTTGTAGCCGCGCACCAGCTCGACCAGCTTCATCAGCGGGACCGGCGAGAAGAAGTGCACGCCGACCACGCTCTCCGGACGCGAGGTCGCGGCGGCGATCCGGGTGATCGGGATGGCCGAGGTGTTGGAGGCCAGCACGGCACCGTCCTTGGCCAGCTTGTCGAGCTCGCGGAAGACGCCCTCCTTGACCTCCAGCTGCTCGAACACCGCCTCGATCACGATGTCGGCATCGGCGACCGCACCCAGGTCGGTGGTGGTGGTGATCCGGCCGAGCGCGGCCTCGGCGTCCTCGGCGGTCAGCCTGCCCTTGGAGACGAACTTGTCGTACGAGGCACGGATGCCGTCCAGACCGCGCTGCAGCGCAGCGTCCGTCACATCCCTCAGCACCACCGGGTGGCCGGCCTGGGCGGAGACCTGGGCGATGCCGGCGCCCATCAGTCCGGCGCCGATCACGGCGATCTGCTGGGTGGATGCGTTGCTCATGGCTGTCTCCCGAGTGCCGTCCTGATGGCGGCTCAGGGCAGGGGTCACCCCCCGGAGCCGCGCCGCTCACGCGCCGGACTCTAATGCCCCGGGACGCTCCGTGGTGAACTTGTGCAGTGTGATCTGCGCCCGACCCCCGAGAGGCTGAACCGTGCGCACCCTGGCGTTGATGCTGATCTCCTTCGCGGTGGTCGGGGTCCTGGTCCTGCTGCTGCGCTGGACCTACGGCTCGGGGAAGTCCCTGGTCGCCCGGCCGCCCCGCAGCGGCACACCGGAGGAGTACGGCCTGCTGGTGCCGGTGGCCTCCCCCGCCGACCGGGACGAAGCCCTCCGGCTGGCCGCGCTGCTGCACTCGGCCGGGCTCAGGTACACCCTGGCGAACACCAGCGACGGCCTGCGGCTGATGGTCTGGCCCGGCGACGAGCAGGCCGCCCGCCGGGTCCTGTCGCACAGCTGACCGGCGCTGCCGGAGCAGGCTGCGCAACCGAGCGGGCTACTCGGCGACCAGGCCCAAGTCCTGCGCCAGGATGGCCGCCTGGACCCGGCTGCGCAGTTCCAGCTTGGCCAGGATCCGGCTGACATGGGTCTTGGTGGTGGCCTCGGCCATCTCCAGGCGGGCGGCGATCTCGCCGTTGGAGAGTCCGGCGCCCAGGCAGGTCAGCACCTCCCGTTCACGGGGTGTCAGTCCCTCGACGGCGGCCCTGGCCCAGGGCTGGTCGGGGCGGTCGGAACGGGCGAAGGTACCGATCAGCCGCCGGGTGACGGACGGCGCGAGCATGCCGTCGCCGCGCGCGACGGTCCGGATGCCCTCGATCAGGGCGTCCGCCTCCAGGTCCTTGAGCAGGAACCCGGCCGCGCCCGCCCGCAGCGCGCCGTAGACGTAGCCGTCGAGGTCGAAGGTGGTCAGCACCAGCACCTGCGCCGCTCGGGCCGCGACCACCTGCCGGGTCGCCGAGACCCCGTCCAGTCGGGGCATCTGGACGTCCATCAGCACCACGTCCGGCCGCAGCTCCAGCGCCAGCCGGACCGCCTGCTCGCCGTCGGCGGCCTCGCCGACCACCTCCAGGCCGGGTTCGGCCCGCAGGATCATCACCAGCGCGGCCCGTACCGCCGCCTGGTCCTCGGCCACCAGTACCCGGATCGTCACGACTCCTCCTCGCCCCTGGGCTCCCTGGGAAGTACCGCCCGCACCCGCCACCGCTCACCGTCGGGGCCCGCCTCCAGGCTGCCGCCGAGCAGACCGGCCCGCTCCCCCATCCCGACCAGGCCGGCCCTGGCCCCGGGGGCGGCAGGCGTCTCGCCGTCCCGGTACGGGCTGTCGGTGACGATCTCCAGGCGCTCGGGACGGTAGGTCAGGCCGAGCCGGACGGTGCCGGGGGCGGCGTGCTTGAGCGCGTTGGTGACCGACTCCTGGACGATCCGGTAGGCCGCCAGCTCCACGGGGGCGGGCAGTTCGCCGCGCTCGCCGTCCTCGGTCAGTTCGAAGGACAGCCCGCCGTCCCGGCCCGCCGCCCGGGCCCGGGTCAGCAGGGTGTCCAGGGCCTCCAGCTTCGGCGCCTCGTAGGAGCCCTCGTCCTTCTCCCGCAGCAGGCCGATCATGCGGCGCATCTCGGCCAGCCCCTGGACGCTGTTCTCCCGGATCACCGCCATCGCCACCAGCAGCGGGTCCTCCGGCGAACGCTCCTGGCGGCGCGCCAGGGACTGCGCACCGGTGGCGTGGATCGCGATCGCGGAGAGGTGGTTGGCCACGACGTCGTGCAACTCCCTGGCCATCCGCGCCCGTTCGCCGACCACCGCCTCCCGGCGGTCCAACTCGGCGAGCAGGGCGGTCTGTTCGGCCCGCAGGCGTTCGGTGTCGGCGCGTTCGCGGTGCTCGCGCAGGATGTCGGCGGTCCACACCGGGGCGATCAGGACCAGCCCGGCGAAGCAGGCCGTCAGCAGTGCGTCCGCCACCGTGCCGTACATCAGCACCAGGGTGGACAGCACCATCGTCGTCGCGCCGCCGGTGAGGTGCAGGACGGTGGCCATCCGGCGGCTGCCGTAGAGCGTGGCGGCGTAGAGCAGATCGGTGTACATGATCACCGTGGCCAGGTTGGACCCGGCGAAGAGGTTCGCGACGAACAGCGCCCCGCCGACGCCCACCGTCCACCACGGGCGGGTGCGCCGCAGCAGTTCGAGACCGGCCATCGCCACCAGCGGCAGCAGGCTGACCCCGGCCGGGACCCGGGTGCGGTCGTACGCGCCGAACGCCGCCAGCACCAGGCCGCCGAGCAGCCCGGCGGCGGCGATGAGCAGGTCCTCCTGACGCGGGCCGAGACTGATCTTTCGCACCCCACCATCACACCATCCGCCGCCGGGGCCGGGGAGCACCGGATGGCGGAGAGCGTGTACATCGAAGGTTGCAGCCGCGGATCGTCGGCTGCGACGACGCCCCGCCCGCGCGCACCGGCCAGGCTCGGTGCCGTACCCGCCGAGAGGAGCCGTCCCGTGATCGTGTCCGTTGTCATCGCCGGCGAGGTCGGCTTCTGGGTGGCCCTCGCGCTGGCCCTGGCCGTCCGGTACCTGTTCAGGTGGCGGCGGGTCGGCACCGCCCTGCTGCTGACCGTCCCGCTGATCGACCTGGTCGTGCTCGGCGCGACCGTCCTCGACCTGCGGCGCGGTGCCACCGCCGACTGGGCGCACGGACTGGCCGCCGTCTACGTCGGCTTCTCGGTCGCGTACGGCCACCAGCTGGTCCGCTGGGCGGACGGCCACGCCGCCCACCGCCTCGCGGGCGGTCCGGTGCCCGTGAAGCCGCCGAGGTACGGCACCGCCCGCGCCGTCCACGAGTGGAAGATCTTCGCCCGGACCCTGCTCGCCGCCGTGATCACGGCCGCCCTGATCACCGCCATGATCGCCCTGGTCGGCGACGCCGCCCGGACCGCCGCCCTCACCCAGTGGTACGGCACCACGGCCTGGATCACCGGCATCAGCCTGGTCATCGCCGTCAGCTACACGGTCTTCCCCAAGCGCCGGTGAGCCCGGCCCGGGTCGGGCCGGCCGCTAGCGGTTCTCCCCCGGCACCCAGAGCACGTCGCCGCGCTCCTTGTTCGCCGCCCGCGCCAGGATGAACAGCAGGTCGGACAGCCGGTTCAGGTACTTCGCGGTGAGCGGGTTCACGCTCTCCCCGTGCACCTCGATCGCCGCCCAGGTCGAACGCTCGGCCCGCCGGACCACCGTGCAGGCCAGGTGCAGGTACGCGGCTCCGGCCGTGCCGCCGGGCAGGATGAAGCTGCGCAGCTTCTCCAACTGCTCCAGGTAGTGGTCGCAGTCGCCCTCCAGCCGGTCGATGTAGCTCTGCAGCACGCGCAGCGGCGGGTACTTGGGGTCCTCCACCACCGGCGTCGCGAGGTCCGCCCCCACGTCGAAGAGGTCGTTCTGGACCCGGGTCAGCACGGCCACCACGTCCTCGGGCAGCGCTCCCGCCGCGATGGCCACCCCGAGCGCGGCATTGGCCTCGTTCGCGTCGGCGTACGCGATCAGCCGGGGGTCGGTCTTGGTGGTACGGCTCATGTCACCGAGCGCGGTGGTGCCGTCGTCGCCGGTACGGGTGTAGATACGCGTGAGATTGACCATGCGCGGCAGCCTACTCAGCCGTCCGGTTCTGCTCCAGGACGCAGCAGAACCGCCCGTTCGGGCGGTCTGCGGTAGGACGGCGGGTCACTCGAACGGGGACCGGCCGCTCGGGCGGGGCGATCACTCAGGCCACGTTGACCCGCTGGCCGGGCGGGGCCGCCTCCAGCCAGGCCAGGAAGCCGGTGAGGGCGTCCTCGCTCATGGCCAGTTCGAGCGGGGCGCCGTTGTGCAGACAGCGCAGGACGACCGAGTCGGAGAGCAGGGCGAGCTCCTCCTGGCCCTCCGGATAGCGACGGCCGAGCACCTCGATCTCCCGCCGGGGGAGGATCTTGCGCGGGCGCGGAGCGTAGGAGAAGACCCGGAACCACTCGATGGAGTCACCGCTGTACCGGCCGATACCAAAAACCCACCCCTTGCCGTCTGCCCCGGACTTCTGCGGGGTGGAGGCTGGAGTGGGTCGGCCGTTCTCGTCGAGGTCTGGCTGCGTGGAGGCGTCGGCCGGCATTTTGAGGCGGTAGCTGCAGTCGAACGTTCCGCCCACCCGCTGGATCACGCGGCGTCGTACCGCGAAGGCCACCAGTCCGACCACCCCGAGGGCCACGACCGCCGCACACACCACAAGGGCGAGGACCATGCTCACCGACCTCCTCGCTGACCTGCGTTCCCCGTATCGGTCGTATCAAGCGACCGCACTGACCTACCAACTGATACGACAGTCCCGGGGTCACGCTCTCGCGTCCCCGGGACCGTCGGTCAAGCTACGCTCAGGCGGCCTTCAGGCCGCGGGCCGCGACGAGGCGGACCTCGGCGCGACGCTCCGCGTGGGCGTCGAGCTCGCTCTTCGCGTTCTCCAGCGCCCGCTCGGCACGGGCGACATCGATCTCGTCCGCCAGCTCGGCGATCTCCGCGAGCAGAGACAGCTTGTTGTCGGCGAAGGAGATGAAGCCACCGTGCACCGCGGCGACGACGGTGCCGCCCTCGGTGGTGCGGATGGTGACCGGACCGGACTCCAGCACGCTCAGCACCGGGGTGTGGCCCGGCATGATGCCGGTGTCACCGGAGGCCGTACGGGCGACAACGATGGTGGCCGCACCGGACCACACCTTGCGGTCGGCTGCGACCAGCTCGACGTGCAGCTCAGCCAACGTGGGCTCCTAGGCTCTTGCCGAGAAATCGGAGCAGGCCCGATTACTCGGTAGTTTCGGTAAGAATAACGGGCCCGTGCCCCCGAAAAGAAACGAAGGACACGGAGATGACCGGGATCACAGCCGTTTGCGCGTGAGGGGCGGTCCCCAGGATGCGGGGACCACCCCTCACGGTCAGTCAGCCATCAGCCGGTCTGGTTACTTCTTGGCCAGCTCGGCGGCGTTCTTCTCGAGGTCCTCGATGCCACCGCACATGAAGAAGGCCTGCTCCGGAACGGCGTCGTACTTGCCGTCCGCGATCGCGTTGAAGGCCTCGATGGTCTCCGACAGCGGAACGGTCGAGCCCTCGACGCCGGTGAACTGCTTCGCCACGTAGGTGTTCTGCGAGAGGAAGCGCTCGATGCGGCGGGCGCGGTGGACGGTGATCTTGTCCTCCTCGCTCAGCTCGTCGATACCGAGGATCGCGATGATGTCCTGGAGGTCCTTGTACTTCTGCAGGATCCCCTTGATACGGACGGCCGTGTCGTAGTGGGTCTGCGCGATGTACCGGGGGTCCAGGATGCGGGACGAGGAGTCCAGCGGGTCCACGGCCGGGTAGATGCCCTTCTCCGAGATCGGACGGGAGAGAACCGTCGTCGCGTCGAGGTGGGCGAAGGTGGTGGCCGGGGCCGGGTCGGTCAGGTCGTCCGCGGGGACGTAGATCGCCTGCATCGAGGTGATCGAGTGACCGCGGGTCGAGGTGATGCGCTCCTGGAGGAGGCCCATCTCGTCGGCCAGGTTCGGCTGGTAGCCCACCGCGGAGGGCATGCGGCCGAGCAGGGTCGACACCTCGGAACCGGCCTGGGTGAACCGGAAGATGTTGTCGATGAAGAGGAGCACGTCCTGCTTCTCGACGTCACGGAAGTACTCCGCCATGGTCAGCGCGGAGAGCGCGACGCGCAGACGGGTGCCCGGGGGCTCGTCCATCTGGCCGAAGACCAGCGCGGTCTTGTCCAGGACGCCGGAGTCGACCATCTCGTGGATCAGGTCGTTGCCCTCACGGGTGCGCTCGCCGACACCGGCGAACACCGACACACCACCGAAGTTCTCGGCGACGCGGTAGATCATCTCCTGGATCAGAACGGTCTTGCCGACACCGGCACCACCGAACAGACCGATCTTGCCACCCACGACGTACGGGGTGAGCAGGTCGATGACCTTGATGCCGGTCTCGAACATCTCGGTCTTGGACTCGAGGTCCTTGAAGGCCGGCGCCTTGCGGTGGATCGGCCAACGGGTCGTGACCTGGGCGTTGAACTCGTCCTGGTCGGCGTTCAGCACCTCACCGAGGGCGTTGAACACCTTGCCCTTGGTGATCTGGCCGACCGGGACGGAGATGGCCTCGCCCGTGTCGGTGACCTGCGTGCCACGGACCAGGCCGTCGGTCGGCTGCATCGAGATGCCGCGGACCATGCCGTCGCCGAGGTGCTGGGCGACCTCGAGGGTCAGGGTCTTCTTGCCCGAGCCGTCGGGGTTGTCCACCTCGACCTGCAGGGCGTTGAACATGTCCGGAATCGCGTCGACGGGGAACTCCACGTCGACGACCGGGCCGATGACCCGCGCGACGCGGCCCGTCGCCGTGGTCGGCTCAACAGTGGTGGTCATTCTCATTCGCTCCCCGCGCTAGCGTCGGCCAGCGCGTTGGCGCCACCGACGATCTCGCTGATTTCCTGGGTGATCTCGGCCTGACGGGCCGAGTTGGCAAGCCGCGTCAGCGACTTGATGAGCTCGCCGGCGTTGTCCGTCGCGCTCTTCATCGCGCGCCGGCGAGCGGCGTGCTCCGAGGCGGCCGACTGCAGCAGCGCGTTGTAGATCCGGCTCTCGACGTAGCGCGGCAGCAGGGCGTCCAGGACGCCCTCGGCCGACGGCTCGAAGTCGTAGAGCGGGAAGATCTCGTGCTTGGCCTTCGACTCGTCGCTGAGCTGGACCTCGTCCAGCTTCAGCGGCAGCAGCCGGGCGTCCACCGCGGTCTGAGTCAGCATGGACTCGAACCTGGTGGAGACCAGGTGCAGCTCGTCCACGCCACCGGTCTCGGCCACGAAGGCCTCGATCAGGTCGCTCGCCACGGCCTTCGCGTCGCCGTACGTCGGCTTGTCGGAGAAGCCCGTCCACGACCCCGCGACCACGAGGTCGCGGAAGTTGTAGTACGAGACACCCTTGCGCCCGACGATGTACGTCACCACGTCCTTGCCCTCGGCACGGAGCTGCGCGGAGAGCGCGACCGCCTGCTTGATGGCGTTGGTCGAGTAGCCGCCCGCCAGACCACGGTCGGCCGTGATCAGCAGGACCGCGGCGCGCGAGGCGCCCGGCTTCTCGGTGGTGAGCGGGTGCTTGGCGTTGGACCGGGTGGCCACCGCCGTCACCGCCCTGGTGAGCTCATCGGCGTACGGAGTGGAGGCGGCCACCGCGCGCTGCGCCTTGACGATGCGCGACGCGGAGATCATCTCCATCGCCTTGGTGATCTTCTTCGTCGCGGTGACAGAGCGGATCCGGCGCTTGTAGACCCGAAGCTGTGCTCCCATGGGTCGTTACGTCCTTTCCCTCGCTACCGGACTCAGGCCTGCTCGGAGAGCAGCTTGCCGTCAGCCGTGGTGAAGCCCAGCTTGAAGGCGTTGATCGCCTCGGTGAGGGCGTCGATGGTGCCGTCCTCCAGCTTGGCGGTCTCGACGATCGCGGCCAGCAGGTCCTTCTTCTCGATGCGCAGGTGGTCCAGGAACTCGCGCTCGAAACGACGGATGTCGGCGACCGGGACGTCGTCCAGCTTGCCGGTGGTGCCGGCCCAGATGGAGACGACCTGCTCCTCGACCGGGAACGGCTGGTACTGGCCCTGCTTCAGCAGCTCGACCATGCGCGCACCGCGCTCCAGCTGGGCCTTGGAGGCCGCGTCCAGGTCGGAACCGAAGGCGGCGAACGCCTCCAGCTCGCGGTACTGGGCCAGGTCCAGGCGCAGGCGGCCGGCGACCGACCTCATGGCCTTGATCTGGGCGGAGCCACCGACGCGGGAGACCGAGATGCCGACGTTCACGGCCGGGCGGATGCCGGCGTTGAACAGGTCGGACTCCAGGAAGCACTGGCCGTCGGTGATGGAGATGACGTTGGTCGGGATGTACGCCGAGACGTCGTTGGCCTTGGTCTCGATGATCGGCAGACCGGTCATCGAGCCGGCGCCCAGCTCGTCGGAGAGCTTGGCGCAGCGCTCCAGCAGGCGGGAGTGCAGGTAGAAGACGTCACCCGGATAGGCCTCACGGCCCGGCGGGCGGCGCAGCAGCAGGGAGACGGAGCGGTAGGCCTCGGCCTGCTTCGACAGGTCGTCGAAGATGATCAGGACGTGCTTGCCGTCGTACATCCACTCCTGGCCGATGGCCGAACCGGTGTACGGGGCGAGGTACTTGAAGCCGGCCGGGTCCGAGGCGGGAGCAGCCACGATGGTGGTGTACTCCAGCGCGCCGGCCTCCTCCAGGGCGCCGCGGACGGACGCGATGGTGGAGCCCTTCTGGCCGATGGCGACGTAGATGCAGCGGACCTGCTTCTTCGGGTCGCCGGAGCGCCAGTTGTCCTTCTGGTTGATGATCGCGTCGATCGCCACCGCGGTCTTGCCGGTCTGGCGGTCGCCGATGATCAGCTGACGCTGGCCACGGCCGATCGGGGTCATCGCGTCGATGGCCTTGATGCCGGTCTGCATCGGCTCGTGGACCGACTTGCGGACCATGACGCCGGGGGCCTGCAGCTCAAGGGCGCGACGACCGCTGGAGGCGATGTCGCCCAGGCCGTCGATCGGGTTGCCCAGCGGGTCCACGACGCGGCCGAGGTAGCCCTCGCCGACCGGGACGGAGAGGACCTCGCCGGTGCGGCGCACCGTCTGGCCCTCCTCGATGCCGCCGAACTCACCGAGGATGACAACACCGATCTCGCGGCTGTCGAGGTTCAGCGCGAGGCCGAGGGTGCCGTCCTCGAACTTCAGCAGCTCGTTGGCCATGACCGAGGGCAGACCCTCGACATGGGCGATACCGTCTGCCGCGTCAGTGACCGTGCCGACCTCTTCACGCGAGGCGGCGTCCGGCTGGTACGACTGGACAAAGTCGGCCAGCGCGTCCCGGATCTCCTCCGGACGGATCGTAAGCTCCGCCATCAGGCTTCCCTGCTCTCCTAGTTTGCGATCCTCGGCCCGCCATTGAGGGCCGCAAGTACTCGACTCTCGGCCGGGTCGTATGAACCGGCCGTACGATTTACCGACTCTTGTTGAGTCGGCGCCCGACCGAGGGTCGGATGTGCTGGTGTTCAGCCTTCGAGGGCCTGGCGAGCGCCTTCGAGGCGGCTCGACACGGTGCCGTCGATGATCTCGTCACCGATCTGCACCCGGACACCGCCACGGACCTCGGGGTCGATGTCGATGTTCAGGTGCACCTGGCGGCCGTACAGCCCGCTCAGGGCAGCGGCAAGCCGCTCCTTCTGGCTGTCCGACAGCGGGACGGCCGTGGTGACCAGGGCCACCACGCGGCCCCGCCGGGCGGCGGCGAGCTTGGAGTAGGACTCCAGGCCCAGCTCCAGGCTACGGCCACGCGGGTTGGTGACCAGGGACGTGACCAGCCGGACGGTGCCGGGGTTGGCGCGACCGCCGAGCAGCTTCCCGATCAGCGCCGCCTTCTCGGCGGTGCCGGCCTTCGGCTCGGTGAGCGCGGAACGCAGCTCGTGCGAACCGGCGACCACGCGGCCGAAGCGGAACAGCTCGTCCTCGACGTCGTCCAGCGAGCCGGCCTTCTCCGCCGCGATGATCTCGGCGTAGGCGGCCAGCTCCTCGGTCGCGTCCACCAGGTCACGGGAACCGGACCAGCGGGACCGGACCAGGCCGGAGACCAGGTCCACCGTCTCACCGGAGACCTGGCCGGACAGCAGCGAGGCGACCAGCTGGGCCTTGTCCTGGCCCGACCGCGAGGGGTCGGTCAGCACCCGGCGCAGCGAGACCTCGCGGTCCAGCAGGGCGGTGACGGCGGCGAGTTCCTCGGCGAGCTTGGCCGCGTCCACCGAAGTGTTGTCGGTCAGGCTCTCCAGGCTCTCCCGACCGGCGGCCAGGGCCTCACGGCTGGCGCCGATCACTTGGCAGCGCCCTGGGCAACGGCGGCCTTGGCCTCCAGGTCGTCCAGGAAGCGGTCGATCACGCCGCTCTGGCGGGCGTGGTCCTCCAGGGACTCGCCCACGATGCGGGACGCGAGCTGCGAAGCGAGCGCGCCGACGTCCTGGCGCAGGACGGCAGTCGCCTGCTTCTTGTCGGCCTCGATCTGGGCGTGACCGGCGGTGACGATCGCGTCGCGCTGGCGCTGGCCCTCCTCGCGCATCTCGGTGATCAGGGCAGCGCCCTGCTCACGAGCGTGCTCGGTGATACGGGCGGCCTCGTGACGCGCCTCGGCAAGCTCGGCGCGGTACTGCTCAAGCAGCGCCTGAGCCTCGGCCTGGGCGGTCTGCGCACGCTCCATACCGCCCTCGATGGCGTCCCGACGCTCCGACAGCACCTTCTCGATGCTGGGGAGGAGCTTCTTGCCGAGGAGACCGAAGACGATGAAGAAGCAGAGCAGGCCGATGATGACCTCGGGCCATGCGGGGAGAAGGGGGTTCATCTTCTCCTCTGCCGCAAGGGCGACCACGGGGCTCATATCTGAACCTTTCGTCGAAAAGGGCTACCGGTGTGCCGGACTTACTGGCCGTACACAAACGGCATGACGATGCCGATCAGCGCCAGCGCCTCGGTCAGTGCGAAGCCGATGAACATGTTGGAGCGGATCAGGCCGGCAGCCTCGGGCTGACGGGCCATCGCCTGCACGCCGTTGCCGAAGATCAGACCGACACCGATGCCGGGGCCGATCGCGGCGAGGCCGTAACCGATGGAAGCGACGGAACCGGTAACACCAGCGGCGAGAACGGACATCTCAGCGAATCCTTTGCGGGATGGAGAACCGGTGGTGGTTGGCCACCGGACAATCGGGGAGCAGCCGCGGGGCTGCCTTGCTCAGTGCGCCTCTTCGAGGGCACCGGCGATGTAGCTGCTGGCGAGCATCACGAAGATGTACGCCTGCAGGAACTGGACCAGCAGCTCGAACGCGGTCAGGGCGACGGCCACCACGAAGGACACCGAGCCGTAGAGGGCGCCGATGCTCGGGCTGAGCAGGTACCAGGAGGCGACCGAGAACACCACGATCAGCAGGTGGCCGGCGAACATGTTCGCGAAGGCTCGGACCGCGAGGGTGAAGGGACGCACGAAGATGTTCGAGAAGAACTCGATCGGCACCAGGATGAACATGACCCAGCCGGGGATGCCCGACGGCCAGCAGAGGTTCTTCAGACCGCCCACGAAGCCGTGCTTCTTGAAGGTGAGGGTCATGTAGGTGATCCACACGATCGCCGCCAGGCCGGCCGGGAAGGCGATCTTCGACATCACCGGGAACTGGGCGAACGGGATGATGGACATGATGTTCATGATCCATACGAAGAAGAACATCGAGACCAGCATCGGGACGTACTTCTCGCCCTTTTTGCCGATCGTCTCAAGCACGATGCTGCGCTTGACGAAGTCGTAGCCGATCTCGCCCACCAGCTGCAGCTTGCCCGGGAGCAGCTTCGGCTTCGCGAAGGCAGCCCAGAAGAAGCCGACCACGAGCAGGGCGCAGATGATCGAGAGCAGCATCGGCTTGCTGAAGTCGACGCCGCCGACCGAGAAGATCGGCTTGAAGTCGAACTCGTTCAGGCCGGGGGCGGGGAAGCCGCAGCCGGAGTTCAGGTGGCATCCGGCCTCAGAGGCGAGCTGTACGTCAGCACCCACCACAGACTCCTTCGTCATGACGCATGGTTACGGCAACCTCGGTGTGTCGGCGTGGCCTGCGGCCACGTAGCGGCACTGGAACTAGTTGGGTTTCTCGCGGGCCCTGCGCTGCGCTTGGCGCTGCGGAGCCTTCGAAGACTTCACGAGTCCGGGGGGCGATCCGTCCGACGACCGGAGGGACCTGGCCGCATCCCGCACTCCGTTGCTGCGACGGACGATAGCAGTCCGTCAGTACCGCATAAACACCGCCCCCCTCGGTCGGGGGACAGCAGACGCTTGTCACGGTTGACGCCCCGGCTTCGAGTCCTTCTTGTCCCCGGAGTCGGTGTGGACGTAGTAGATCTTGGCCTTCATCCCGGCGCGCACCTGGAAGCCCGTCCAGATCAGGGCGCAGCCCAGCAGTGTGAAGCCGAAGACCTTGGTGTCGAAGAGGGTGGTGTGCTTGAACACCGCCAGCACGATGCCCACCAGCAGGATCTGCGTCGTGTAGACCAGCAGCGCGCCGGCCATCAGCATCTGCGGGTTGTTCCTGGTCATCCGGTCGAGAGCGACCTGCCCGGAGGCGAAGAAGGCCAGCACCAGGGCGGTCGCGAGAAGTGCACCGATCAGCCCCTTGGACCCCACCAGCACGGTGGAGATCGCAAGGGCGACAACTCCGGCGGCCGCAGTGGGGATTGCGGCGCCACGGAGAGGAATCCGGGCGTCGTGGGACGGCATGTCGGCAGCTCCGGCGGCATGTCGGTGAAACAGGGACGGGCACAGGGTACGCAGTGGTGACACCGCACCGAGAACGTCCGCCGGAGTTCGGCAGCTCGACAGCGGACCGTCGAGGGAGACCGACCAGGGACAGAAGTCCTACACCTGTCAGGTCTTTCGGCGTGTTCTCGGTACTCGTGAACGGTATCACAAACTATTTGATTAGAGCTTTACCATGATGGTGTGGTGCCTGTCACACCGACGGCTCAACAGTACCGCCTTACGAGTGACGCCAGTTGACGGTACGTCAGTTCATCCGGTCGCCGTGGCCGCCGACCGCGGTGGCCCCGGTGCCGATCCGCCCGAGCAGCTCCTTGTCCTCGGCCGACAGCTCCGCCATCGCCGGCAGCTCGGCCTCGGTCTCGGTCTCGGCCCGGACACCCGCGGCCTTGCGGTACCGGGGCGGGACGAACGCCTGTACGGCGCGCGGCGCGTGCGGGCGGAAGCGCGGCATCAGCAGCACCACGATGCCGACCAGGCAGAGTCCGGCGATGCTCAGCACCAGCGCGCCGCCGGCGCCCGGCACCGAGGAGGCCACCGTGCCGAAGGCGATCAGCGCGGCCCAGAAGTACATGATCAGAACGGCCCGGCTGTGCGAGTGGCCGACCTCCAGCAGGCGGTGGTGCAGGTGCTGCTTGTCGGCGGCGAACGGCGACTTGCCGGCCCAGGTGCGGCGCACCACGGCGAGCAGCAGGTCCGCCAGCGGCAGCGCGATCACGGTCAGCGGCAGCAGCAACGGGATGTAGATCGGCACCAGTTCGTGCACGGTGGTGGTCTGCGAACCGGTCTGGTCGGTGATCAGGTCGGGGTCGACACGACCGGTGATCGAGATGGCGGCGACGGCGAGCATCAGGCCGAGCATCATCGAGCCCGAGTCGCCCATGAAGATCCGCGCCGGGTGCAGGTTGTGCGGCAGGAAGCCCAGGCACATCCCGATCAGCACCGCGCTGAACAGCACGGCGGGGGCGGCGTCGTTGATGCCGTAGCCGTACCAGAGCCGGTAGGAGTAGATGAAGAAGGCGGTCGCGGCGATGCAGACCATCCCGGCCGCCAGGCCGTCCAGGCCGTCGATGAAGTTCACCGCGTTCACCATGACGACGACCAGTGTTACCGAAATGATCATCCCCATGGTCGGGGTGACCGAGACCGTGCCGAAGCCGGGGACCGGGATCGAGATCACCGTCACGCCCTGCCAGACCATGACACCGCCCGCGATCATCTGACCGCCGAGCTTCACCAGGGCGTCCACGCCCCACTTGTCGTCCAGCACGCCGAGGATCCACATGATCCCGGCGCCGGAGAGCAGCGCCCGCACATCGGCGGTCTGGATGAACAGGTGTCCCAGGTTGGTCAGTTGCGAGGCCACCAGCAGCCCGGCGCAGAGACCGCCGAACATCGCGATCCCGCCGAGCCGGGGCGTCGGCTCCCGGTGCACGTCGCGCTCGCGGACCGCCGGCATCGCGCCCGCGACGATGGCGAACTTCCGTACCGGTCCGGTCAGCAGGTAGGTGACGGCCGCCGTGACGAACAGCACCAGCAGATACTCACGCACCACTGGCCTCCAGCGCGACGGTCCGACGGTCGAGTACCGAAGGTACTCCCGTGCTTGTCAGGGGTTCGAGGTGCGACGCCACGGTGCACACCTTATTGAGTTGGACGAGCGCCGTGTGCACCGCGGTTCGCCCTACGGCCGATTTACCCCTCGCACACTCCGTCGAGGCGGTGCTCAGCGCCCCCCGAGGGCCGCTGCCAGCTGCCGCACCCGTTCGCCGATCCGAGGGTCGGGGCCCTCGGTCAGCAGGCGCCCGATCAACGTCCCGACCTCGGCGAAAGCGCTCTCGCCCAGACCCTGGGCGGCCAGCGCACCGGTGCCCAGCCGGATCCCGGAACCGTCCGCGACGGGGGCCGGGTCGTACGGCAGTGCGCACTTGCCGAGCATCAGCCCGGCCGCGGCGCAGCGCTGCTCGGCCTCGCGGCCGGTCAGGCCCAGCGGACTGACGTCGGCGGTCACCAGATGGGTGTCGGTGCCACCGGTCAGCAGCCGGGCGCCGGTGGCCGCCAGCGCCTCTGCCAGGGTACGGGCACCGTCCACCGCGCGGCGCAGGTACGCCCCGAACGCCGGGGTCCCGGCTTCGGCGAAGGCCACCGCCTTGCCCGCCACCTCGTTCATCGCCGCCCCGCCCTGGCTGAACGGGAACACCGCGCGGTCCACCCGCTCGGCCAACTCGGCCGAGCAGAGCAGCAGTCCGCCGCGCGGGCCGCGGAGCAGCTTGTGCGTGGCGGCGACGGTCACATCCGCGTACGGCACCGGGGAGGGCGCCGCTCCCCCGGCGATCAGACCGGTCACCTGGGCGACGGAGGCGATCAGGTAGGCGTCCACCTCGTCCGCGATCTTCCGGAACTCGGGCCAGTCCAGGTGTCTGGGGTAGGAGATGCCGCCCGCGATGATCGCCTTCGGCCGGTGCAGCCTGGCCAGCTCGCGCACCTGGTCGAAGTCGATCAACTGATCGTCCTCGCGGACGCCGTAGCCGATGAAGTCGAACCAGCGACCGGAGAAGTTCGCCCGTGAGCCGCAGCTCAGGTGGCCGCCGTGCTGCAAGGACATCGCCAGCACCGCGTCGCCGGGCCGCAGCAGCGCCGCATAGGCCGCGAGCATCGCCGAAGTCCCCGACCTGGGCTGGACGTTGGCGTGCTCGGCGGCGAACAGCCGGCTGGCCCGGTCGATCGCCAGCAGCTCGGCGGCGTCCGCCAGCGCACAGCCCGCGTGGTGACGGCGCCCGGGATAGCCCTCGGCGTACTTGTCGATCAGCGGCCCGGTCAGCGCCGACAGCACCGCCGGGCTGGTGACGTTCTCCCCCGCCAGCAGTTGCAGGCTCTCGGACCGGCGGGTGGCCTCGGCGGCCAGCAGATCGGCCAGCTGGGGATCGGCCTGCCGCAGGGCCGCTGCGGCTTCCCAGTGCACCTGTGGGGCGTCGGTGACGGTCATGGCGGGGCTCCCGGGCAGCGGCGGGCGGACTCCCTCCAGCGTAGGACGGCGCCCCGCTCCAGGCCCGCCGACGCGAACCCACTACTCCACACGCGGTCGGCACCGCACTCCGGATGACCGGGCGAGCCGGTCCAAGGCCGGGGTGCACCGCCCCACCGGGAGCCTGCCGGGCACGCCGGACCCACTCGGCCCGGCCGAGCGGCTCAGTGGTGTCCGGAGACGCCGGTCAGGGCGGTGACAACGGGTTCGAGGGCGTCGAATATCTCCTCGCCGCAGTTGCGGAACATCCCGATCGGCGCGCCGTAGGGATCGTGCACCTCGTCCGCCTCCGGGGAGGCGGCGAGCAGCCAGCCGCGCAGCGCGGCCGCCGAGCGGACCAGCGCACGGGCCCGCTGGGTGACGTCCGCGCCCGTCCGGGGATCCGGCAGCGTGCTCGGGTCGATCCGCCGTACCAACCGGGTGAACTCCTTCAGGGTGAAGGTCCGCAGCCCGGCCGTGTGGCCCATCGAGATGACCTGCGCCCGGTGGTCCAGGGTGGCGGTGAGCACCAGGTCGGCTTCGACCACGTGCTCGTCCAGCAGCTCACGGCCGACGAAGTCCGCGCTGTCCGCGCCGTACTCGTCGAGCACCGTCGCCGCATGGGCCTCCATCGGCGCACCCTCGTGGCCCCAGGTACCGGCGCTCTCGACCACGATCCGGCCGACGGCGGCGCCGCGCAGCCGGACGTCCAGTTCGTGCCTGGTCAGCCGCTCGGCGATCGGCGACCGGCAGATGTTGCCGGTGCAGACGAACAGGATCCGGAAGGTGTCCAGCGGCCGGGGCGAGATGGTGAGGAACCCCGGGAACTCGGGTATGCCGGAGGCCGGGCCGGCACCGCGCAGTGAGGCCGCCGTCAACTGCCGGCCTCCAGGTCCGGAACGACCTCCCTCAGCTGCTCGACGCTGACCGCGCCCGCCCGCAGCAGGACCGGGACCTTGCCCGTGACGTCCACGATGGTGGAGGCGGTGGCGTGGTCGGCCGTGCCGCCGTCCAGGTAGACCGCGACCGACTCGCCGAGCTGGGCGAAGGCGTCGTCGCAGGTGGCGGGGGCCGGACTGCCGCTCTTGTTGGCGCTGGAGACGGCCAGCGGGCCGGTGCTGTTGAGCAGCTCGATGGCGACCGGGTGCAGCGGCATCCGGACCGCCACGGTGCCCCGGGTCTCACCGAGGTCCCAGCGCAGCGAGGGCTGGTGCTTGGCGACCAGGGTCAGACCGCCCGGCCAGAACGCGTCGACCAGCTCCCAGGCCTGCTCGGAGAAGTCGGTGACCAGACCGTGCAGGGTGGTCGGCGAGCCGACCAGCACCGGCGAGGGCATGTTGCGGCCCCGGCCCTTGGCGGCCAGCAGGCCCCCCACGGCCTCCGGACTGAAGGCGTCGGCACCGATGCCGTACAGGGTGTCCGTGGGCAGCACGACGAGCTCGCCGCGGCGAATCGCCGAGGCGGCCTCACGCAGGCCCGTGGCGCGGTCCCCGGCATCGGCACAGTCGTATCGGCGGCTCATCGGTACGGTCCCCTTCCAAGATGGCTCAGGTCAGTCCGGACAACATGCTTCTGCGCTCGGCGGCTCACAGCGGCACCCCCGCGCGGTCGTACTCTGCTCGACCGTTCACAACGACGCCCTTCGGGCGGTCGTACTCTGCTCGACCGTTCACAACGACGCCCTTCGGGCGGTCGTACTCTGCTCGACCGTTCACAACGACGCCCTTCGGGCGGTTGTGAAGCGCGGCCGGTTGTTGAGGTCGCGGTGGTCGGCCGCGTCCGTCCAGCCGGCTTCCTCGTTGAAGATCCACGGCACCTGCCCGCCCTGGGTGTCGGCGTGCTCGATGACGACGGCGCCACCGGGCCGCAGCAGCCGGGCCGCGACCCGTTCGATGCCGCGGATGGTCTCCAGCCCGTCCTCCCCGGAGAACAGCGCCAGCTGCGGGTCGTGGTCGCGGGCCTCCGGTGCGACGTACTCCCACTCGGTGAGCGGGATGTACGGCGGGTTGCTGATCACCAGGTCGAAGCGGCCGTCCCAGGAGCGGTCGTCCTCGAAGGCCCGGGTGGCGTCCCCGGCGTGCAGGGTAACCCGGGCCCGGTCGGAACTGGCCTCGATGTTGCGGCGGGTGTACTCCAGCGCGCGTTCGTCCAGTTCGAAGGCGTGCACGGTGGAGCGCGGCAGCTCCTGGGCGAGCGCCAGCGCGATCGCGCCGGAGCCGGTGCACAGGTCGACCACCAGCGGCTCGGCGACGTCCATGTCACGGACCGCGTTTATGGCCCACTCGACGACCGTCTCGGTCTCCGGCCGGGGTACGAACACCCCGGGGCCGACCTCCAGTTCGAGGTAGCGGAAGAACGCCCGCCCGGTGATGTGCTGCAGTGGCTCACGGGCCTCACGGCGCGAGATCGCCTCCCAGTACCGGGCGTCGAAGTCGGCGTCCTTGACTGTGTGCAGCTGGCTGCGCTTGACGTTGTGGATGTACGCCGCGAGCTCTTCCGCGTCGAAGCGCGGCGACGGCACACCGGCCGCGGCCAACCGCTGGGTGGCCTGGGCCACCTCGGCGAGCAGCAGGTTCATCCGACCGACCCCTTAGGTACTCAGTTCTCCTGGGCGACGGCCAGCTTGGCTGCCGCGTCGGCGTCCACGCAGGACTGGATCACCGCATTGAGCTCGCCGTCCAGGACCTGGTCCAGGTTGTACGACTTGTAGCCCGTGCGGTGGTCCGAGATGCGGTTCTCCGGGAAGTTGTACGTCCGGATCCGCTCCGAGCGGTCCACCGTGCGGACCTGGCTGCGGCGTGCGTCCGAGGCTTCCTGCTCGGCCGCCTCCACCGCAGCGGCAAGCAGGCGCGACCGCAGGATGCGCATCGCCTGCTCCTTGTTCTGCAGCTGGCTCTTCTCGTTCTGGCAGGAGGCCACGATACCGGTCGGCAGGTGGGTGATCCGGACCGCCGAGTCGGTGGTGTTGACGGACTGGCCGCCGGGACCCGAGGAGCGGTAGACGTCGATCCGCAGGTCGTTCGCGTGGACCTCGACCTCGACCTCCTCGGCCTCGGGGGTGACCAGCACGCCGGCCGCCGAGGTGTGGATCCGGCCCTGCGACTCGGTGGCCGGCACCCGCTGCACGCGGTGCACGCCGCCCTCGTACTTCAGCCGGGCCCAGACGCCCTGGCCCGGCTCGGCGCCGCCCCTGGTCTTCACGGCGACCGAGACGTCCTTGTAGCCGCCGAGGTCGGACTCGTTGGCGTCGATGATCTCGGTCTTCCAGCCCACCCGCTCGGCGAAGCGCAGGTACATCCGCAGCAGGTCGCCGGCGAACAGCGCGGACTCCTCGCCGCCCTCACCCGCCTTGACCTCCAGGATGACGTCCTTGTCGTCGTTGGGGTCGCGCGGGACCAGCAGCAGCCGCAGCTCCTCGGTCAGCTCCTCGCGGCGGGCCTCGGACGCCTTCACCTCGGCGATGAAGTCGGAGTCCTCCAGTGCGAGTTCGCGGGCGGCCTCGATGTCCTCCCCGGCCTGCTTCCAGGAGCGGTAGGTCCGGGTGATCGGGGTCAGCTCGGCGTAGCGCTTGGCCAGCTTGCGGGCGTTCGCCTGGTCGGCGTGGACGGACGGATCGGCCAGCCGCTCTTCGAGGGCGGCGTGCTCGACGAGGAGCTCTTCGACTGCCTCGAACATGGGATGGGCCTACTTCCGTGAGAGACGCGCCTGCCGTGGGTGGGCGCGGGTGACGGCTGCGGAGGAGAGACACGAACGGCGCCGACCCCGGACGCCCCCGCCGTGTACGGGGACGCCAGAGACCGGCGCCGTGTGAGCGCTAGGCCTTCGCGCTGTGCTGCTTGCCGAAGCGGGCCTCGAAGCGGGCCACGCGGCCACCGGTGTCGAGGATCTTCTGCTTGCCGGTGTAGAACGGGTGGCACTGCGAGCAGACCTCGGCGCGGATCTCGCCACTGGTCTCGGTGGACCGGGTGGTGAACTCGGCGCCACAGGTGCAGGTCACCTTGGTGAGCACGTACTCGGGGTGAACGTTGGGCTTCAAGGGGTTCTCCTAGTGTTCGGGAGGGCACCGGGTCGGCAGCAGGGCGCTGCTCGTGAACCGGGACCGACGGACCAGTCTGCCAGGACCGACCGCTTCTTCCCAAACCGAGTTGCGTCCCCGCTTATTCCGCGGCTCAGCCCGTCCCGCTGCTCGTCCCGCTGCCCGCCGTGCCGCCCGCACCCGCGCCGGCCGGGTTGGCGGGCTGCGAGCTCACGATGGAGTGCGGTACGGCCTGGTCGGACTTGAGGGCCGCCCACAGCCGGTCGGCCTGCGGCTGCTGCGGTATCACCCGGTTCGGGTCGCCGGGCGCCGTGCCCACCGGCAGGGTGACCATCGTCAGATCGTTCGGGCCGAGCTTCTTGAGGGTGTCGGCCATCCCGACCAGCGAGTTGACCGAGGCCAGGTCGGAGTCGGTGGTGATGCTCCGGGTGAGGCGGTCGGCCACCGACCAGAGCTTGGTGGGGTTGGAGGTCAGCCCGATGCTGCTGGCCTGCGCCATGATCGACTTCACCATCTGCTTCTGCAGCTCGATCCGGCCCAGGTCGCTGCCGTCGCCGACACCGTGCCGGGTACGGACGAAGGCGAGCGCCTGGTCACCGCCCAGGTGGTGGTCGCCGGCCGCGAGGTCGAGGCCGCTGTCCTTGTCCTTGATGTTCACCGTGGTGGTCACGTCCACCCCGCCGATCGCGTCTATGAAATTCGCGAAACCGGAGAAGTCGATCTCCACGAAATGATCCATCCGCAGCCCGGTCAGCCGTTCGGTGGTCTTCACCGCACAGGCTGGACCGCCGGTCTCGAAGGCGGAGTTGTACATCGCGCTCTTCACTGCGGGAACGGTTTTCCCGCTGGTGGTAAGGCATTCGGGACGGGCCACCAGAGTGTCCCGGGGAATGCTGACCACACTGGCCGCGGTATGGCTCTGGTTGACGTGCACGACCATCGCGGTGTCCGAACGCGCGGTGCCGTCGGTGTCGCCGCCGGCCAGGCTGCCGTTGTTGCCGCTGCGCGAATCCGAGCCCAGCACCAGAACGTTGAACGAGCCGTCGGTGGCCGCGGGCGGACGGGCGGTGCCGAGCTGGGCGTTGATGTCCACGCCCGTGATGTTGTGGTTCAGCCGCCAGTACGCATATCCGGCGGCCCCGCCGCCCAGAACGAGCAGACCGGCCAATGTGAACAGGGCGATCCGCAGCCATCTGCCGCGCCGCCCGCGATTCTTCCGGTGGTCGGCCATATCGCCCCCCGCTCCTTGACTGCAGTCATTTCGAGCATAAGCGAAGCAGAGGCTGATAAGCCTTTCTCTTAAGTTCTCCTTAGAACGCGGGCGAGCCCCGGACCGCCAGTGCGGTCCGGGGCTCGTGTCGAACGGATCGTCAGTCGCCGGAGCCCGGCGTGGTCTTGGCGATCTGCATCAGGAACTCGGCGTTGCTCTTGGTCTGCTTCATCTTGTCCAGCAGCAGCTCGATCGCCTGCTGCGAGTCGAGCGCGTGCAGCACCCGGCGGAGCTTCCAGGTGATGGCCAACTCCTCGTTGCCCAGCAGGATCTCCTCCTTGCGGGTGGAGGACGCGTCGACGTCGACGGCCGGGAAGATGCGCTTGTCCGAGAGCTTGCGGTCGAGCTTGAGCTCCATGTTGCCGGTGCCCTTGAACTCCTCGAAGACCACCTCGTCGGCCCGGGAGCCGGTCTCCACGAGGGCCGTGGCGAGGATGGTGAGCGAGCCGCCGTTCTCGATGTTGCGCGCGGCACCGAAGAACTTCTTCGGCGGGTACAGCGCGGTCGAGTCGACACCACCGGACAGGATGCGGCCGGAGGCGGGCGCCGCCAGGTTGTAGGCGCGGCCCAGGCGGGTGATCGAGTCCAGCAGGATCACCACGTCGTGGCCCAGCTCCACCAGGCGCTTGGCACGCTCGATGGCGAGCTCGGCGACCACGGTGTGGTCCTCGGCCGGGCGGTCGAAGGTCGAGGAGATGACCTCGCCCTTCACCGACCGCTGCATGTCGGTGACCTCTTCCGGACGCTCGTCCACCAGGACGACCATCAGGTGGCACTCGGGGTTGTTGTGGGTGATCGCGTTGGCGATCGCCTGCATGATCATCGTCTTGCCGGTCTTCGGCGGGGCGACGATCAGACCACGCTGACCCTTGCCGATCGGCGACACCAGGTCGATGATGCGGGTGGTCAGGACGCCCGGGTCGGTCTCCAGGCGCAGGCGCTCCTGCGGGTACAGCGGCGTCAGCTTGCCGAACTCGGGGCGGTTGCGGCCGCTGTCCGGGTCCATGCCGTTGACCGAGTCCAGCCGCACCATGGCGTTGAACTTCTCCCGGCGCTCACCGTCGCGCGGCTGGCGCACCGCACCGGTGATGGCGTCACCCTTGCGCAGGCCGTGCTTGCGGACCTGGGCGAGCGAGACGTAGACGTCGTTCTGGCCCGGCAGGTAGCCGGAGGTCCGGACGAACGCGTAGTTGTCGAGGATGTCCAGGATGCCCGCGACCGGGATCAGGACGTCGTCGTCGCCGATCTGCGGCTCCGGGGTACCACCCTCGAAGCCCTCGCGGCGGCCACGGCCACGGCGGTCGCGGTAGCGCCCGCGGCGGCCACGACGGCCGTCGCCGAACTCGTCGTCCTCGAAGCCGCCCTGCTGGGCGGGCTGGGCGGCGGGCTGACGGCCCTGGCCGCCGTCCTGCACGGCCTGCTGGCCCTGCGGCTGCGCCGGCTGGCCGCCCTCACGGCGGTCCCGGCGGCTGCGGCGCTCACGGCGCGACTCGCGGCCGTCGCCGTCCTGCCCGGCCTGGGCCTCTCCGGCCTCCGGGCGCTCGCCGTCACGGCGGTCACGGCGCTCACGGCGGTCGCGACGGGTGTCGGTGCGCGCCTCGGCGTCGAAGCCGCGGCCCTCGGCGGGCTTGCCGTCGGTGCGGGGCTCGGTCCGGGTCTCGGCCTTGGCCTCGGCGACCACGGTGGCGGTCGGCTCGGCGGCGGCGGCCTCGGCGGTCGGCGCACCGGCCGCCGAGGTGGCCCGGCGACGGGTCCGCTCGGCCCTGGCGGGGGCGGTCGTGGTCTCGGCGGCGGCCTGGACCGGGATCTCGATCTGGGCGGCCGGCTCGGCGGTGGCGGCAGCGGCGGCCCGCGTGCGGCGGACCGGCTTCGCCTCCTCCGCGGCCGGGGCCGCAGCGGCGGGAGCGGCCTTGGCGGCCCGCTTGGCGGCCGGCGCGGCCGAGGCCGCGGCACCGGCGAGCAGCGGGTCCCCGCCGCTCTTCTCCTTGATGGCCTCGATCAGCTGGCTCTTGCGCATGCGTCCGGTACCGCTGATTCCGAGGGTCGAGGCGAGCTTCTGCAGCTCGGCCAGGACCAGGCCGTCCAGGCCCGCGGCAGCGGTACGACGGCGCCGCGCCGGAGCCGCGGGGGCGGCGGCTGCGTCCGACGCCTCGGCGTCCGGGCGCGCGCCCATCAGATCGGTGGTGTCGCTCACTAAGGGTCCTTCCCTGGAGCGGACGTCGGCCTGTCTGGCTCGGCGACCGGTTGTGCTGTCCTGACCAACGCTCGACTGCGTCGGTCCGAGGCGGTGATCCCCCGAATGGCGGAGCCAGTCTGGGGAGAGCTGCGATGTGCGATGCACTGTGGTGCGGAGTGCGCGGCGGGTCGGTCTGCTGCCGACCTCGCTGCCTGCGATACCCGGGCCCCCGTCGCGCGGCGGTACCCCGGGCCCCGTCCGGTCATGCCGCTAGGGGCGAGTCCGGAAGAGCGGGTCAGGTGCCGTCACGGCTTCGGGATGCGGCCGCAATCGCGCAGGCAGGCTGCGTACGCGCTGTGGCGGGCTCCCGGAGAATCGTGGTCCCGTACTTCCGGCTCCCGCTACTGCGGACTGCTCCACAGTGCCGGGGCGGGCTCGGGACGCGGCGCACCGGGCCCCGGAGGGCAACTGGTGCAGCAATGAGATTAACACTACCGACCCCCTGACACATTCCCCAGCCCTGATCTCGTCAATCGTGTCTGTCTCACGAATCGCGCCCCCGCGTTCCTTGCAGTGCGGTATTCCGGGAAGTGCCGCATTCACGCTGCCCAACGCGTGACACAGACGGAACGTGTCACATGTCCAGCGGCAGTACCGCGGCTCCGGCCCGGTCGAGCTGGAGCCGGTGGACGGCGAACGCCGGGCCCGCGAACTCCGTCAGCTTGTCGGCGCCCGCCTCGTCGCACAGGGCGAGCACGGTCGGTCCGGCGCCGGAGATGACGGCCGGGACGCCCTCCGCGCGCAGTGCGGCGACCAGGGCGGCGCTGTCCGGCATCGCGGCGGCGCGGTAGTCCTGGTGCAGCCGGTCCTCGGTGGCGGCGAGCAGCAGCTCGGGCTGCCGGGTGAGGGCCTCGACCAGCAGCGCGGAGCGCCCGGCGTTGACCGCGGCGTCGGCCAGCGGGACGGTCTTCGGCAGCAGGCCGCGCGCCGTCTTGGTGAGCACCTCGGTGGACGGGATGAAGACGACCGGGACGACCTGCTCGGACGGGTCGAGGCGGATCGCGCGGGCCGACTCCTCGTCGGTCCAGGCGATGGTGAAACCGCCGCGCAGACAAGCGGCGACGTTGTCCGGGTGGCCCTCCAGCTCGGTGGCGAGGGCCAGCAGTGCGTCGTCGTCCAGGGCGGTCGGACCGCCGATGGTGACGGCGCGCGCCGCGACGATGCCGGCGCAGATCGCGGCGGAGGAGGAGCCCAGGCCGCGACCGTGCGGTATGCGGTTGGCGCAGACCACTTCGAGGCCGCGCGGCTGGCCGCCGAGCCGGTCGAAGGCCGCCCGCATCGAGCGGATCAGCAGGTGGTTCTCGTCCCGGGGCAGCGTCTCGGCGCCCTCGCCGGCGATGTCCACCGCGAGACCGGACTCGGCGACCCGGACCACGACGTCGTCGTAGAGCCCCAGAGCGAGTCCGAAGGCGTCGAAGCCGGGGCCGAGATTGGCGCTGGAGGCCGGGACTCGGACCCGGACGGCGGCAGCACGGAACGCAGGACCAGCCATGTGCTCGGACTCTCCTGGGGGAAATCGGGCGCTGCCACGCAGGGCGCGGCGCGTCCCGCGTGGCGGTCGGTGTGCGGCCCGGTGGCGTTCGGGCCTACGGAGTGGGGGTACCCGGGCGGGGTCGGTGCGACAAGCCCCGGCGAGGCGGGCGGTCACGTCAGCGCGCGGCCCGCCGACTCCAGACTATCGAAGAGAGGTTCCACAGCGGTACACCCCACACCCCCCGATCTGCCGTGTTGCCTGTTCTGGCCGGAAACTGCACGGAAAAGGGGACGAAAAGGATCGACCAATTGACACAAAAGGTGTCACGGGCGGACGCCAAGTGGGCCGACCCCCGAAAGGGGTCGGCCCACTGTTGACAGAGCGTCAGCCTCCGCGCAGGGTGGACCGGGTCAGTCCAGCAGCCCGAGGCTCCGGGCCGCGGTCTCCGGGTCGACCGGGACGATCTGCGGCTGCGGCGCACCGGCCACCGCCCAGTCCGGGTCCTTCAGGCCGTTGCCGGTCACGGTGCAGACGATCCGCTGGCCCGGGTCGACCAGTCCGGCCTCCGCCTTGGCCAGCAGGCCGGCCACACCGGCGGCCGAGGCGGGCTCCACGAAGACGCCCTCCTGGGCAGCCAACAGGCGGTAGGCGGAAAGGATCTGACGGTCGGTCACCTTGTCGATGAGGCCGCCGGACTCGTCCCGGGCGGCCAGCGCGTAGTCCCAGGAGGCCGGGTTGCCGATCCGGATCGCGGTGGCGATGGTCTGCGGGTGCAGCACCGGGGCGCCGTCCACGATCGGGGCCGAACCGGCCGCCTGGAAGCCCCACATCCGCGGCCTGCGGGTGGCCAGGCCGTCCTCGGCGTACTCGCGGTAGCCCTTCCAGTACGCGGTGATGTTGCCCGCGTTGCCGACCGGCAGGACGTGGATGTCGGGGGCGTCGCCCAGCATGTCCACGATCTCGAAGGCGGCGGTCTTCTGGCCCTCGATCCGCACCGGGTTCACCGAATTGACCAGCGCCACCGGGTACTTCTCGGACAGCGCACGCGCCAGGGTGAGGCAGTCGTCGAAGTTCCCGTCGACCTGGAGGATCCGCGCGCCGTGCACCAGCGCCTGGCCCATCTTGCCGAGCGCGATCTTGCCCTGCGGCACCAGCACCGCCGAGACCATCCCCGCCCGCACCGCGTACGCGGCGGCGGAGGCCGAAGTGTTGCCGGTGGAGGCGCAGATGACGGCCCGGGCGCCGTCCTCCTTGGCCTTGGAGATGGCCATCGTCATACCGCGGTCCTTGAAGGACCCGGTCGGGTTGGCGCCCTCGACCTTGAGGTAGACCTCGCAGCCGGTGCGCTCGGAGAGCACCTGGGCGGGGACCAGCGGCGTGCCGCCCTCCAGCAGCGTGACCACGGGGGTGGTGTCGCTCACCGGCAGGCGGTCGCGGTACTCCTCGATCAGGCCGCGCCACTGGTGGGTGTGGGCGGTGACTCGCCCACTCGCCTCCGGGCGCTCGGGGCTGTCGGCGATGCGTGCGTTCATCTCTGTGTTACTCCCCTTCGACCCGCATGATGCTGGCCACGTCCCGCACGCTGTCCAGCGCGCGGAGCTTGTCGACCGTCGCCGACAGCGCGGCGTCGGTGGCGCGGTGGGTCACCACCACGAGCGAGGCGTCGCCGTCACGGCCCTGCTGGCGCACGGTGTCGATGGAGACGCCGTGCTCGGCGAAGACCGACGCCACCTGGGCCAGCACACCGGCGCGGTCGTCCACGTCCAGGCTGACGTGGTAGCGGGTGACGACCTCGCCCATCGGCATGGCCGGCAGTTCGGTGTAGACCGAGTCGCCGGGGCCGGTGCCGCCGTTCAGCTTGTTGCGGCAGACCGCCACCAGGTCGCCGAGCACCGCCGAGGCGGTCGGCGAGCCACCGGCGCCGGGCCCGTAGAACATCAGCCGACCGGCCGCCTCGGCCTCGACGAACACCGCGTTGTACGCCTCGCGCACGGAGGCCAGCGGGTGCGAGAGCGGGATCATCGCCGGGTGGACCCGGGCGGTGACGGACTCGCCGTCGGCGGCGCGCTCGCAGATCGCGAGCAGCTTGACCACACAGCCCATCGCCTTCGCCGAGGCGATGTCGGCGGCGGTGACCTCGGTGATGCCCTCGCGGTAGACCTCGGCGGCGGTCACCCGGGTGTGGAAGGCGATCCCGGCCAGGATGGCGGCCTTGGCGGCGGCGTCGAAGCCCTCCACGTCGGCGGTCGGGTCGGCCTCGGCGTAACCGAGCGCAGTGGCCTCCTCCAGCGCCTCGGAGTACCCGGCGCCGGTGGAGTCCATCTTGTCGAGGATGAAGTTGGTGGTGCCGTTGACGATGCCCAGCACCCGGTTGACCTTGTCGCCGGCCAGCGACTCGCGCAGCGGGCGGATCAGCGGGATCGCCCCGGCCACGGCGGCCTCGTAGTACAGGTCCACCCCGGCCTCGGCGGCGGCCTCGTGCAGCTCGGCGCCGTCCTTGGCGAGCAGCGCCTTGTTGGCGCTCACCACCGAGGCGCCCTGCTTGAACGCCGAAAGGATCAGGTGCTTGGACGGCTCGATGCCACCCACCACCTCGACCACGACGTCGATGTCACCCCGGTTGACCAGGGCCTCGGCATCGGTGGTGACCAGGTGCTCGGGCACCCCGGGGCGCTGCCGCCCGGCGCGGCGCACCGCGATGCCGGCCAGCTCGACCGGCGCGCCGATCCGCGCGGCGAGGTCGTCGGCCGTCGTCGTCATGATGCGCGCCACCTCGGAGCCCACCACACCACAGCCCAGCAACGCCACCTTCAGCGGGCGCGTACGCATCATCCGACTCCGCTCTGCTTTCTCGGTCTCCGCCGGGCTTTTCCTGGCGCCCGGCGGTATTCGGTCATTACCAGTCTCGGGGACTTTCCGCACGGATCTACCGCCGGTCCATGATCTGAGACAAGGATTTCGTCAGCCGATATCAAGACGCAGGAGATCCTCCTCCGTCTCCCGGCGGACGATCACCCGGGCCGCGCCGTCGCCGACGGCCACCACGGGGGGCTTGAGCGCGTGGTTGTAGTTGCTGGCCATCGAGCGGCAGTACGCCCCGGTGGCCGGCACCGCGAGCAGGTCGCCGGGCGCCAGGTCGGCGGGCAGGAAGGCGTCCCGCACCACGATGTCACCGGACTCGCAGTGCTTGCCCACCACCCTGACCAGCATCGGCTCCGCCGCGCTGGCACGTGAGACCAGGGCGACGGAGTACTGGGCGTCGTACAGCGCGGTGCGGATGTTGTCCGACATCCCGCCGTCCACGCTGACGTAGGTGCGCAGGCCCTCCAGCGGCTTGACCGTGCCGACCTCGTACAGCGTGAACGCCGTCGGTCCGACGATCGCGCGGCCCGGCTCCACGCTCAGCCGGGGAGCCTGCAACTCGGCCGCCCGGCACTCCCGGCGGACGATCTCGGCCAGCGCGGTGGCGATCTCGGCCGGCTCGCGCGGGTCGTCCTCGCTGGTGTAGGCGATGCCCAGGCCGCCGCCGAGGTCGATCTCCGGCAGCTCGATGCCGTGCTCGTCCCGGATCTCGGCCAGCAGGCCGACCACCCGGCGGGCGGCCACCTCGAAACCGGCCGTGTCGAAGATCTGCGAGCCGATGTGCGAGTGGATGCCGCGCAGCTCCAGGCTCGGCCGGGCCAGCACCCGGCGGACCGCCTCGGCCGCGGCGCCCCCGGTCAGCGAGAGGCCGAACTTCTGGTCCTCGTGCGCCGTCGCGATGAACTCGTGGGTGTGCGCCTCCACCCCGACGGTGACCCGGATCAGCACCGGCTGGCGCACCCCGTGCCGCCCGGCGACCTCGGCGAGGCGCTCGATCTCCTGGTACGAGTCGACCACGATGTGCCCGACGCCCGCCGCGACCGCCTGCTCCAGCTCGTCCGGCGACTTGTTGTTGCCGTGCAGGGCGATCCGGTGGCCCGGCATCCCTGCGGCCAGCGCGACGGCCAACTCGCCGCCGCTGCACACGTCGACGTTCAGGCCCTCCTCGTGCAGCCAGCGGACCACCGCCTTGGAGAGGAACGCCTTACCCGCGTAGTACACGTCCGCGTCGTCGCCGAAGGCGTGCCGCCAGGCGCGGGCACGGCTGCGGAAGTCGTCCTCGTCCATGACGTACGCCGGGGTGCCGAACTCGGCCGCCAGCGCCCGCACATCGAGTCCGCCGACGGTGACCGCGCCGTCGGCGCCGCGCGCCACCGTCCGGGACCAGACCTTGGGGTCGAGCGCGTTCAGGTCGCTCGGCGGGGCCTGGTAGTGGCCTTCGGGCAGCACATCACCGTGACGCGGACCTGCGGGGTGTGCGGAGCGGCTCATCTCGGCTTCTCTCCCTGGCACTTTCGGGTGGGCGCGGTGGTGCGCCGCCTCAACAGCGGGGGGCGGTGACAGCCCGACCGGACCGTCACCGCCCCCCGACGGCGCGGGGGCCTCGGCTACATCCGCTCGGGCGCGGACACGCCGAGCAGGGCCAGACCGTTGGCCACCACCGTGCGCGTGGCGTCGGCCAGCCAGAGCCGGGCGCGCGTGAGGTCCGTGACCTCCTCGTCGCCCTTGGGCAGGATCTGGCAGTTGTCGTAGAAGCGGTGGTACTTGCGGGCCACGTCGTCCTCCAGGTACCGCGCCACGTGGTGCGGCTCGCGCAGCTCGCCGGCCTTGGCCACGACGCGCGGGAAGTCGGCGAGGGCGCCGAGCAGTTCGGACTCCCACTCGGTGCTCAGCAGCTCCGGCTTGAAGTCCTCGGCCGAGCCCTTGGTGATGCCCATGCTCTCGGCCTTGCGCTGCACGCCGCACATCCGGGTGTGCGCGTACTGGATGTAGAAGACCGGGTTCTCGCTGGTCTGGCTGGTCAGCACGTTGATGTCGAGGGTGATGGTGGAGTCCGTGGAAGAGCGCGCCAGGGTGTAGCGGGCGGCGTCCACGCCGATCCAGTCGACCACGTCGTCGATCGTGATGATGTTGCCGGCCCGCTTGGACATCCGGACCTCTTCGCCGTCGCGAAGCATCTTCACGAACTGGCCGATCTTCACCTCGATGTTGCGGTCCAGGTCGTCGCCCGCGCAGGCCGAGATGGCCTTGAGGCGGTTGACGTAGCCGTGGTGGTCGGCCCCGAGCATGTAGACCGAGACCTCGCTGCCCCGGTCCCGCTTGCTCAGGTAGTAGGCGGCGTCGGCGGCGAAGTAGGTGGTGTCGCCGTCGGCCTTGATCAGGACGCGGTCCTTGTCATCGCCGAAGTCCGTGGTGCGCAGCCAGATCGCACCGTCCTGGTCGAAGACGTGGCCCTGCTCGCGCAGCCGCTCGATCGCCTTCTCGACCGCACCGGACTCGTGCAGCGACTTCTCCGAGAACCAGACGTCGAAGTGGGTGCCGAACTCCTCCATCGAGCGCTTGATCTCGGCGACCATGAGCGCCAGGCCCTGCTCGCGGAAGGCCTGCAGCTGCTCACCCTCGGGCAGGTCGAGCACGCCGGGGACGGCGTCGGTGATCGCCTTGGCGATGTCCACGATGTACTCGCCGACGTAGCCGTCCGCCGGGACCGGCCGGCCGTTGGCGGCGGCCTGGAGCGAGGCAGCGAACTTGGAGATCTGCACCCCGGCGTCGTTGAGGTAGTACTCGGTGGTGACCTCGGCGCCGGTGGCCTTGAGGATCCGCGCGAGCGAGTCGCCTACGGCCGCCCAGCGGACACCGCCGATGTGGATCGGGCCGGTCGGGTTCGCGGAGACGAACTCCAGGTTGATCCGCAGGCCCTTGAGGGCCTCGTTGCGGCCGTACGCCTCACCCGCCGCGACGACGGTGCGGGCCAGCTCGCCGGCGGAGGCGGCGTCCAGGGTGATGTTCAGGAAGCCCGGTCCGGCGATGTCGACCTTGGAGACGCCGGTGACCTCTCGCAGGCGGGCGGCCACCAGTTCGGCCACGGCTCGCGGCGGCATACCGGCCGGCTTCGCGAGCTGGAGGGCCACGTTGGTCGCGTAGTCGCCGTGGTCCCTGTTCTTGGGCCGCTCGACCGTCACGTGCTCGGGCACGGCGACGGCCAGCTCGCCCGCCTCGACGGCGGCGCTCACTGCGGCCTGGACTGCCTGGGAAAGCTCTGCGGGGGTCACGACGCCAAGCCTAGGCGAGAGGGGCGGCGGGCCCGTACCCGGTTTACCGGTTAAGACGTCCGTGCCGCGCCCGGCGGCCGTTCGGCTCTCCCTCAGGAGAGGTCTGTTCGCCGATAGCGAAACCCGCCGAAGTGGTCGCCGAAGCCGTACGCGAAGCCGCCCGGGCCACCGGAGCCCCCGCGGTCACGCAGCGCCATCAGCCGCCGCACCAGTGCCACCAGATCCGCCGGGTCGAACGGCTTGCCGAGGTAGCCGTCCACCCCCACCGACTCGCCCCGGTCCAGATCGGCCGGGGTGCAGGCACTGACGATCGCGATCGGCAGCCGGCAGGTGGCGGCGGACGCCCGCAGTCGGGCCGCCGTGCGCAGGCCGTCCAGTCTGGGCATGACCACGTCGAGTGTCACAACGTCCGGCTGCACCCGGCGGACCACCTCCAGACACTCGGCCCCGTCGGCGGCGGTCACCACCTGAAAGCCCTCGAGCTCCAGGTTGACTCTGATCAGCTGGCGGATCACCTCGCTGTCATCCACCACGAGGACCCGCCCGGACGTCCCGGCCACCTCACCGAGGGTAGCCGCGCCCGCACCGGCCCGTCCGAGCTTTCCGGGACTTGCACCACCCCGTCCGCCGACCGCCCGCCACCCCCGCCGCCACCCCAGTGCCGAAACCCGTGCACGGAGCACTGCTGCGGCCTGGTAGTGTTCTCCACATCGCAGCGGGAACGCGGCGAGACCAAGCAGGCCCCCGTAGCTCAGGGGATAGAGCACCGCCCTCCGGAGGCGGGTGCGCAGGTTCGAATCCTGCCGGGGGCACTTCGCAGGAAGTGCAGATGAGGTCCAGGTAAGCGGAGTTGATCCGCCGACCTGGACCTTTTTCGTTCTCCCGCGCCAACTGCCGTGAGCCCCACGCCGCTTCCCGTCCTCCCTCGCCCGAGCGACCTGCCGTACCGGAAAGTTGACACCCCGTAGGAACGGCCGGACGGACGGCGGCCGTGCCTTCGAGCCGGGCTGAGCCGGTTTCCCCGCCGGGCCCGCGTTGACTCCGCGATTGGGAAACGGTCAACCCGTGTGAGCGCACCGGACCCCGGCTAGGTCTGGAGCACCGCACCGGCGCGATCCGCCGCCGGAGGCCAGGAACAACCGGGAAGGACCACCCCATGCGCTCTCTCCTCCGCAGGACCGTCGCCGCGCTGGCGGTCGCCGCCGCCGTGGCCGGAATCGGCGTCACCGACGCGGTGGCCGCACCCGCTCCCAGGGCCGTGCCGGCCGCCGTCCGGGCGCCCGCCGGACCGGCCGACACCGTGCCGTCGCCGAGCTGCAACGACAACAACAACACCGTCCCGTGCTGGGAGTACCAGACCTGGTACTGGACCTACGAGAACTGCAACGACGCCGGTCCCGGCCGGGTGAACTCCAGCGGCGGCCGGTACGACCACTGGGTCTGCGTGCTGACCGGCAACGGCGTCGGTGTCGGGCTGTGGCTGCACAAGGTCCGCGACTGAGCCGGGTCCCGGCCCCGCCGTGAAATCCACCTCCGAGTGGAGCCGTTCCACCCGCCCCCGGTGGGACCTTCGAGGTAGCTCAGCGGGTGAGTGTCCCGGCTTCCGAGAGGGGTTCGGCCATGGTGGACCGGGTCCGTACGGCCTTCACCGTCACGCTGTGGGCCTGGCTGGCCGCAGAGGGGTTCCTGCAGGTCCGCCAGCTGCGGCAGAGCGGGCGGACGGAGCAGAACGAGTGGCGGAGCCTGCTGGTGCTCGCCGGGCTGGCCGCCGCGGGTTTCGCGCTCGCCGGGCCGGTCGGGCGGGCGCTGCCCGCGCTGTCCTACCCGGTGGACGGGGTCACGGCGGTGGCACTGCTGCTGGCCACCTGGGCCGGGATCGGACTGCGGCTGTGGTCGATCCACACGCTCGGCCGGTACTTCCGGGGCACGGTGCACATCCAGGAGGGCCACCGGGTGGTGGAGTGGGGGCCGTACCGCCGATTGCGGCACCCGGCCTACACCGGGGCCCTGCTGGCCGCGGTGGGCCTGACCGCGGCCTTCGGCAACGTGGCCTCCCTGCTGCTGGTGACGGCTCTGCTCGGGCTCGCCGTCGGGTACCGCATCCGGGTGGAGGAGCGGGTCCTCGCCGCGGCGCTGGGCGAGGCCTACACCTCGTACGCGGCCCGGACGCACCGGCTGGTCCCCGGCGTCTGGTGACACCGGGGACCGGCGGTGCAGAGCTCAGGTGTTGTCGGCGACGGCCTGCTGGTAGAGGTCTCCGATGGTCTTCTCGAAGGTGGCGCTGTAGGAGATGTCGTCGGTGTCGCCGCCCTGCTGGTAGCCGCCGATGACGCCGATCACCTGGCTGGTGTCGGTGTCGATCCACGGGCCGCCGCTGGTGCCGCCGGGGAACGCCGGGCAGTCGATGCGGCGCTGGTGGTCGTTCTGGCGGGTGGTGTCGTTGGTGCACAGGATGGGCGCCTCGGTGTTGGCCGGGTAGCCGTAGAGGCGGACCTGGGCACCGAAGTCCACGTTGAGACCGAGGTTGTTGGCACCGACGACGTCCTCGATGGACCGGCCGTTGATCTGGGCGACCTGGAGGATGGCGAAGTCCTCGTCCTGGTTGCCGTTCTGGGTCCAGCCGGTGGTCTGGTAGAGCTTGGTGACCTGCCAGGTGCCGAACGGGCTCTGGCCGTTGCGGTAGCCCGGCGCGAAGTACAGGTTGTCGGTGCTGGAGGCGCAGTGGGCGGCGGTGAGCAGCAGGTTCCTGCTGCCGCTGTGCAGCACGCTGGCGGTGCAGAAGTGGTTGCCGCTGGGTCCCGAACCGCTGTAGAGCGCGCCGACCCGGGAGGACTCGTCGGTGACGGGGGCGATGCCGGTGGTCCCGGGGGCGGGACGCAGGGACGGCAGGTCGGTGGGGACGGCGGTGGGCGAGGACGGTCCTGCGGCGGAGGACTCGTCGGGGGCGCCCTGGCTCTGGGGCGTCTTGGCCGCGGGGGCGGGGACGACGGCGGCCTGGGTGGTGGCGCCACGGCTCGGGGCGGCCGCGATGTGGTGGCCGAAGGCGGTGGTCTCGCTGGTGATGGTGGTGGCGCCCGCTATGGCGGCGGCCGTGCCGAGAATGAGGAGGGTGGTCAGCGCCAAGGGGCGACGGTTCATGCGCCGGCCTGTCCTTCGATGACGGCTCATCAGGTAGGTCACTCCTGCCCAGCATACGGTTGCCACACGCCCGGATCTCTGCGCGTACGTTCCGACTATGCGGTGATCAACTGGAAATCCCGTGATCCTATGCTGGGAAAGGGGTGAGAATCACCGGTCCGGCGCCGCCCGTTCGAGGCCGTGGCGGCCCGCCGGAGGGCCCCGGGCGGCGGGCGGGCCCGACACCGGAGGCCAGCCGCACGGCACGATCCCCCTCCGGAGGAGTTCCGCAGGGGGATCGGAGATTGACGGAGCGTCAGGCGACGGCGCGGGCGGTGGCTCCGTCCCCTTCGCGCCGGCCGCCTCGCCCGGTGCGGGGCGGTGGTCGGGAGCGTGCGGGGAGGCATGCGGGGATGACACGGTCGGCCGCCTTCCGTCGAGGAGCTGGAGGTGGCGTGCGCAGCGCTCTCTCACAGGGAAGCCCGCCGATCGGCGACGGGCAAGAAGGCGGACGGAAATTTGTCCGAATTTGGGACTGGTCTCCCGGCCCCGGGGCCACCGGTGGGGCTGCCGGGGCGCCGGGGGGGGTGCGCGGACCGGCCCCGCGCCGTCGCAGGGCCGGTCGTTCGGCACCCCGGGTGGGCCCGGACCGCGGCTCAGAGCGCGCTGAGCTCCGCGACCAGGTCGTCCAGGCCGAGCGAGCCCTGGGAGAGGGCCGCCATGTGCCACGCCTTGAGGTCGAACTCGGCGCCGCGCGCCTCGGCCCGGGCCTTGGCCTCGGCGCGGCCCTGGAGCCAGGCGCGCTCGCCGAGCTTGTAGCCGATCGCCTGGCCCGGCATGCCGAGGTAGCGGACCAGCTCGCTGTCCAGGAAGTCGGTCGAGAGGCCGCAGTACCGGCCGAAGAACTCCCGTGCGTCGTCCGGCAGCATCCGCTCGCCCGGCTTGAACGGCGAGTCGGCCGGGAAGTCCAGGCCCGCGTGCATGCCGATGTCCACGATCACCCGCAGCGCGCGCATCATCTGCGCGTTCAGGTAGCCGAGGCGGTGGCCGGGGTCGGTGAGGTAGCCGAGCTCGTCCATCAGACGTTCGGCGTACAGGGCCCAGCCCTCCAGGTTGGCGCTGACGCCGCCGAGGCTGACCTGGTAGGTGGAGAGCCGGTCGGCGACGTACGTCCACTGCGCAAGCTGGAGGTGGTGGCCGGGGACGCCCTCGTGGTACCAGGTGGAGACCAGGTCCCAGACCGGGAAGGTCTCCCGGCCCAGCGTGGGCAGCCAGGTCCGGCCCGGGCGGGAGAAGTCCAGCGAGGGCGCGGTGTAGTACGGCGCGGCGGCGCTGCCGGGCGGGGCCAGCCGCGACTCCACCTTGAGAAGCGGCTCGGCCAGGTCGAAGTGCCTGCCCTGCAGGTCGTTGATCGCCTGGTCCATCAGGCCCTGGAGGTACGTGCGGGCCTCCTCCGCGCCCTTGATCGACGGGCCGTCGCTCTCCAGCCACTTCATGGCCTGCATCGGGGTGGCGCCGGGCCGCACCTTCTCCGCCTCGGCCCGCATCTGCGCGTCCAGGTCGCGGAACTGGCCCCAGGCCCAGCTGTACGCCTCGTCCAGGTCGAGCTCGGCACCCGTCCAGTAGCGGACCCAGCGGCTGTAGCGCTCCCGGCCGACGGCGTCCGGAGTCTCGGCGGCGGCCGGACCGTAGACGTCGCGCAGCCAGTCGCGGAGCTCGGTGATGGCGGCGGTCGCCGCGACGGCGGTGGCGCCCAGGGCCTCGCGCTGCGCCTCGGGGGCGTCCTGCACGAAGGTGCCGAACCAGCCGCCGGGGACCTCGCCCTCCAGCCACTCGGCGATCTGGCCGATCACGGTGGTGACCTGGCGCGGGCCCGCCAGCAGGCCGCGCTCGATGCCCTCCGCGAGCAGGTCGCGGTACTGCCGGAGCGCGGCCGGGACCCGGGCCAGGCGACGGCCGATGACCGCCCACTGCTCGTCGGTGTCGGTGCTCATCAGGGTGAAGACCTCGCGCACGTTGTGCAGCGGCGAGCCGAGGTTGCGGACCGCGCGGAAGTTCTCGCCCGCGTCGTGGACGGCCAGTTCGGCCGTGAGCCGCTCGCGCAGCAGCCGGGCGCAGCGGCGCTCGGCCTCGTCCGGGTCGGTGTCCGCCGCCTCGACGGCGTCCAGCTGTGCGAGGGTGCGGCGGGCGAGGTCGGCCAGCTCCTGGTGGCCGGCCGGGGAGAGGTCGGGGAGCCGGTCGTCCTCGGGGTTGATCCCGAGGTACACCGCGGTCAGCGGGTCGAGCTCGGCGAGCGCGTGGACATAGGCGTCGGCGATGCGGCGGGGGGTGGTGCCGTCTGCGTGCGCGTTGATCAGTTCTTCAACCATTCGGCCATCTTTTCGCAGCAGAGCCGGTTTTCAAGAGCCTTTTGAACGATCGTTGGCCAGCGGACTCCGGGCCCTGTGCCACCGGGTCCGCCAGAGGTCGGCGGGATCCCAGGTCGGCCGGCCGTCCGCGAAGCCGTAGAAGCCGAGACCGATCAGGACCGCACAGAAGTGGCCGAGATCGGTGAAGGTGTGCGAACGGATCAGTGGTAGCAGGTAGAAGAGGAGCAGTCCGCCCGCGTACGCCCAGCGCCAGCGCCCCGCGAACCGGTAGGTGAGCACGCCCTCCACCCCCGCCAGCGCGTACGACACACCGACGTCCGAGCGGTCCCTGCCGCACCACCACCGCCGGAAGACGGGGCGTTCCGGCCAGGAGTCGAATGGCAGGACGGCCATTACGCTGACGCGCATGGCTACCAGCTCAGCGATCACCCCCGGGGCCGGGGCTCCGCGCTCCGCACACCCGGCGAGCGGCACAGCGACTCCCCCGGCGGGTGAGCCCCGGGCCCGGCGCTCCGGGTACCGGAGGCTGACGGTGCAGCAGCGGCGGGAGCAACTGATCGCCGTGGCCCTGGAGTTGTTCAGCACCCGGGCGCCCGAGGAGGTGAGCCTGGACGACGTGGCCGAGGCCGCCGAGGCGTCCCGTCCGCTGGTCTACCGGTACTTCGCGGGCGGCAAGCAGCAGTTGTACGAGGCCGCGCTGCGCAGTGCGGCCGAGGAGCTGACCGGCCGGCTCTCGGTGCCGGTCGCCGGCACGCCCACCGAACAGCTCTCCGCCGTGCTGAACCGGTACTTCGGCTTCGTGGCCGAGCACCACGCCGGCTACGCCGCGCTGCTGCGCGGCGGTTCGGTGGCGGAGACGGCGCGGACCTCGGCGATCGTGGACGAGGTCCGGCGGGCGGCGCTCCGGCGGACCCTGCGCTACCTCGGTCTGCGGGAGGCGGGGCCGAGGCTGACGCTGCTGGTGCGCGCGTGGATCTCGGTGGTGGAGGCGTCCGCGCTGAGCTGGCTGGACGAGGGGCGGCAGATCCCGCAGGACTCGCTCTGCGCCTGGCTGGTGGACGAGTTCGTGGCGATGAGCGCGGCGACGGCCCGGCACGACCGGCAGACCGCCCAGGTGCTGGCGGGGCTGCTGGCGCTGGAGGCGGCGGACGGTCCCGCGGCGGTGCTGGTGGCGCAGTTGCGCGGACTGCGAGTGGGCCGGTAGCGGCCCGGATACCGGCGGGGCTCCCGACCCCCGTGCCAAGGGTCGGGCGTGCCGCCTGAGTTGCGCGCCGGGTCGTGGGCGCGCGCCGAGCGACTACGCCTTGCCGAGTACCTGGCGCTGTCGGCCCAGGCCCTCGACTTCGAGCTCGACCACGTCGGCCGGGCGCAGGAAGGGCGTGCCCGGGTGGCCGAGGGTGACGCCCGCCGGAGTACCGGTGATGATCACGTCACCGGGCTCCAGCACCATGAACTGGCTGACGTAGTGGACGATCTCCAGCACCGGGAAGATCATCTCCGCGGTGCTGCCGTCCTGCCGCAGCTGCCCGTTGACCCAGAGTCTGAGGCCGAGCTTCTGCGGGTCGTCGACCTCGTCGGCGGTGACCAGCCACGGCCCGAGCGGGGTGAAGGTCTCGGCCGACTTGCCCTTGTCCCACTGGCCGCCGCGCTCGTTCTGGAACGAGCGCTCGGTGACGTCGTTGACCGTCGCGTACCCCGCGATCACGGCCGCCGCCTCCGACCGGCTCTCCAGGTAGCGGGCGGTACGGCCGATCACGATCGCGAGCTCGACCTCGTAGTCGGTCTTCTCGCTGCCGCGCGGCACCAGGACCTCGTCGTTCGGGCCGACGACGGTGCAGCTCGGCTTGAGGAAGATCACCGGCTCGGCCGGTTCCTGCGCGCCCGCCTCGGCAGCGTGGCAGGAGTAGTTGAGCCCGATCCCGACCACCTTGCCGGGCCGGACGACCGGGGCGCCGACCCGCAGGCCGTCGATCCGCGCCACCGGCAGCTCGCCGGCCGAGACGGCCCGGTCCAGCTCGGCCGGGTCCAGCGCGGCGAGGAACGCCCCGTCGATGTCGGAGGTCCGTCCCGCGAGGTCGTACGCGGCGCCGTCACGGCCCAGTACCACCGGGCGCTCGGCGCCCGGCGGGCCCACACGGAGGAGCTTCATTGCCCATCACCACCTGGTTCGTCGCATGCCAGCGGGGAGGTCGCAGACCTCTCCCGTCATATGCATCCGAGGTATATCAACGGCAGTCGGCTGCGAACCAGGGGTGGCAGGTCGGCGAATTCCTATCAATCCGCCCAAGCCGCCGAGCTGACGAATCAGGTGCCCATACGCTTGACAGGGCGGCCGGACCGTGTACCGGCCGGTGGGTGGCCGGGTACCGGGCGGCCTCGGCTCAGGTCTCCCGCTGCGGGTGGTAGTCGGCCTCGTTGACGCCGAAGGTCCAGGCGACACCGGCACGGGCCGTCCGGGTGCCCGGCGGGACGCGCAGCCAGTACGTACGGAAGGTGCCGTCCGGCTCGGCGGTCGAGTTCACCACCTCGACCATGACCACCGGCTCGTCGTCCGGCACCGGGCTGACGCCCACCGCACCACCCCGTCCCCGCCAAGGTCTCCGGGCGGTCCGGCAAGTCTTCAGTCGGCTCCGCTCAGAGCAGCGGGGAATCAGGCTGCCGCCTTCTCGGCCGGGCGCACGCGCACCGAGTGCGAGCGACCCGCCATGCTGAAGCTCGGCTCCGACCGCCCGTCCCGTTCCAGGAAATCGATCACGAGAATCGCCGAGGAGCCGCCCTCAGCTGGCTTGACGTCGCCCACGGCTGGGCCCTCGACGCCGGATCGGCCGACATGGCGTCATGGCTGACTCGCGTGCGCTCCTACTACGCGCTCAACCACGGCGACCCGGTACGAGCCTTGCGAACCGCCGAGGCAGCCCAACGAGCCCCTGGCGACCTGACACCAGGAGCAGCCTCCATTGCCGCACACGCCGCCGCGATGGCCGCCGCAGCCGTTGGGGAGCGGGGCCGGGCCCGCAGGCTCGGAGAACAGTCGTACGAACTAGCCCTGCAAGCCCCAGAGCCGGACGACCGCCCCGGTTGGCTCTACTGGCTCGACCCTGTGCGCGCCAAGCTGATCTTGGTGAAGTCGCCTACGCTGCGCGGGATTGGCCAACAGCGGTCGATGCCCTCCAGCAGGGGCGGGCTCAGCTCCAAGGCTTCCCGCGTGATCAGGCGTTCCATCTCTCGCGGCTACAGGACGCCCAGCGCCGCATGTGATCGGCATCGGCAGGTGGAGACCCTGCCGCTCTACGACGTGTTCGCCGGCGGAATCCTCGAACGCATCCCCCGCCACTGGCCCTGAACGCTGTCCGGCCGGGCCCGGTCAGCCGCGCTCGAAGCGGGCGAGGTCGCGGGCGGCCGCCTCCGCCAGGGGGCCGTCGGGGGCGGCGGCCCGGATCTCCGTGAGCAGTCCGACGGCCTCGGCCGTTTGGCCGTCCCGGGCCAGCCAGAGCGCCAGGTCGTGGCCGGTGCGCAGGGTACGCGGGTCACTCGGACCGCACTCACGGGTGAACTCGACGACCAGCGGCCGCAGTTCACGGACCGCCGCGGCCGGGTCGCCGTCCGCGCCGAGTGCCCAGGCCGCGTCGGCGCGGGCCTTGAGCTCCCGCCACCGGCCGGGCCGGATCCCGTCGAGCCGGCGCCGTACCTCGGCGGCGTCCGCCGGGCGGTCCCCGGGGTCCTTGGCCAGCAGGTCGAGGATCAGCCGCTCCAGGTCGACCGGCAGCAGCGGTGCCAGGCCGCGCGGCGCGTCGGGCTCCCGTTCGAGGTGGCAGTACATCATCCCGTACGCGTCCTCGGCCTGGAACGGCGTCCTGCCGGTGCAGAGTTCGTAGAGCACGCAGCCGACGGCGTACAGGTCGGAGCGGCCCCCGCTGTCCTCGCCGCGCCAGCGTTCGGGGGCCAGGTAGTGCGGGCTGCCGATGACCGTGCCGGTACTGGTCAGGCCGGTGCTCCGGCTCTCCAGCCGGGCGATGCCGAAGTCCAGGACGCGGACCTCCCCGGCATCGGTGATCATGATGTTCTCGGGCTTGATGTCCCGGTGGACCACTCCGGCCCGGTGGGCGGCGTCGAGTGCGTCGCAGAGCTGGCCGACCCAGCCCAGGGCGGTGTCCGGCTCGGGCCGGCCGGCTTTGAGTACGGCGGCGAGCGAGCGGCCGGTGATCAGCTCCATCACCATGTAGGGCTCGGGCGGCGCCTTGGGGAAGTCGTACAGGGCCACGATGTTGCGGTGGTTGAGCTTGGCCGCCGCGATCGCCTCACCCCGGAAGCGCGCCAGATCGCGCGGCTCGGCCGCGTACTGGTCCGCCAGCAGCTTGACCGCGACCTCGCGTTCCAGCTGCTGGTCCAGCGCGCGGAAGACCACCCCGAAGCCTCCCCGGCCCAGCTCTCCGATCAGCTGGTACCGCCCGTCCAGCACGTCCCCGGCCCGCATTGCGCCCCCGCCCATGCCCGTGTCCCAAGTGCCGCCGAATCGAACAGAGTTCAGACTATCGGCGGCACCCGGGACCACAAGGCCGGATGCCGGTCCGTGACCGGACGCACCGGGCCCGGCCGGGCGCGGGAGCGGACCTCGGGGGCCGGAAGACGGCCTCCGGGGGCTACTGCCGCTTCTCCAGCAGATCCTTGAACTTCTCCAGGTCGGCCCGGACCGTCTCCTCGATCGCGTGGACCTGGGCGAACCCCTTCGGGCCGCCGAAGGCCGCACGCACCGCCTCCGGGTCGTACTCCAGCCGGACCTGCAGCTGGGTGTGCTCGTCGTCCAGCGGGTTGACGGCGAAGGCGCACTTCAGCTCAGGGCTGTCCACCGTCCAGTCCATCACCTGGCCGTTGCCGCGATCGGCGAGCCGGGTCTCGAACGCCTGCTCGCCGTCGCCGATCCTGATATCGAGATGCGCTCGGCTGCTGCCGTGCGCGGCGGCAGCCCTCACCCCGTCCACGAACATGGGGTACTCGTCGATGCGGTGCAGCTGCGCCCAGACCTCCTGCGCGGGGACATCGACGTTGATCTGTTCTTCGAGCCTGCTCATCGGAAGCCTCGCCTCCCGGCCCGGCCGCCCGGGCCATCGGTACTTCCAGCCTGCTCTGCCGCCCGCCACCCGGCAACCACCCGGCTCCTGGGGCTCGCCCGGTCACCCGGTGTTCGGCCCCGGTCACCCGGTCCCGGGCAGTCCGGGCGGGTTGGTCCCGGAGCTCCGGACGGCTTCGCCGTCCAGCCCCCAGCGCTTCAGCACCCGGCCGTACGTGCCGTCCTTGATCACCGCGTCGACGGCCGCGGCGAGCGCCCTGACCAGCCCGTTGTCCTTCCTGGTGGTGGCCGCGATCTTGCCGAGCACTCCCCTGGACGGACTTCCTCGCCCGCTACGACCGGCACGGCTGGTACGACCCCGAACTCGCCGACCTGATCGCCGAATCCGTCCCCGACCCGGCCGACCGGCTCGACTTCGAAGCCCTCGACCGCCCGCTGGCCCAACTCCGCTTCACCGACCCCGAGGAGCTCCAGCAGCACCTGCGCGACCACCTCACCGCCGACACCGGGCGCCGCGCCGACCCAGGCCACAGCGCCGACCTCGGCGCCTTCCTCGCCCTGCTCTCGCTCTTCGGCCAACTCCCCAGGCTGATGGCCTCCGGGCGGCTCACGGCCCGCTCGGTGGCCGACGAACTGGACGGCTGGTGGTCCGGGCTCTTCAACTTCCTCGCCTCGGGACCGCCCGGCTTCCGGCTGCGCCAGCTGCTCGCCCTCTCCGAGGCCGGCGTCCTGCGGCTCCTCGGCGCGGACCTCCGGGTCGAACTTGACGAGCCCACCGGCACCTTCCTCGCCACCAGCGCGACCGTCCCCGGCCACACCGTCCGGGCCACCGCCCTGATCGAGGGCTACCTGCCCAGACACGCGCTGGCCAGGACCGGCGACCCGATCCTGCGGGCCCTGCACCGCACCGGGCAGCTCCAGGAGGAGGTGGTGGCCCACGGCACCCACACCCACCGCTCCGGACTGCTCACCACCGCCCCCGGCGACGGCCGCATCCTCGACCCCGCCCTCGACGGCGCTCCCCACCCCCGCCGCACCGCCCTCGGCCCGCACACCAACGGCCGCGCCTACGCCGCCTTCGCCCGCCCCCATACCGACGCCCCCGCCTTCCGGCAGAACGACACGGCCGCCCGCGCCCTCCTGCGCTCCCTCTCTCGCGAGGAGCGGGCTGCGACCTCCCGGGGGCGCGAGGACCCGCGCGAAACGGAGGGCACCAACGCCGTACTGGCCCCCGGCCGCTGAGGCGCACCACCTCAGCGGGGATCTCGGGGTGCAGCTCGCCCCTGGATCCCGGCCGAACGCAGTCGCCTTCCGCCACGCGCAGTTCCCCGCGTCCCTGGGGTCACCCCCTACCTCACCGCGCTGCCCGCCGACCCGTCTCCCGGCCGGGCGCCGCAGATGCAAGGATTGCCGCCGGGCCCGGCAAGGGTGCGCGAGCCCTGGTGAGCAGGAGGTGGGCAGTCATGGCCAAGCAGGCCCCGCAGAGTGACCCGGTGCAGGACGCGCCACAGGTGACACCGCCGCAGCGCGCCGCCGCCGGCCTCCCCGCGATCGCCCACACCCTGCGGATGGCCGGACAGCAGATGAGCCCCGGCCGCACCCTCGCCACCCTGCGCAAGGTGAACCAGCCGGACGGCTTCGACTGCCCGGGCTGCGCCTGGCCCGAGCCGGGCAAGACGCACACCGCCGAGTTCTGCGAGAACGGTGCCAAGGCGGTCGCCGAGGAGGCCACCGAGCGCCGGATCACCGCCGACTTCTTCGCCGCGCACTCGATCACCGACCTGGCCGGGCGCTCCGGCTACTGGCTCGGCCAGCAGGGCCGCCTCACCCAGCCGATGCTGCTGGACGAGGGCGCCTCGCACTACGTCCCGGTCTCCTGGGACCGCGCCTTCGAGATCGTCGCCGACGAACTGAGGAGCCTGGACACTCCGGACGGGGCCGCCTTCTACACCTCCGGCCGGACCAGCAACGAGGCCGCCTTCGCGTACCAGCTGTTCGCCCGCCGGCTCGGCACCAACAACCTGCCCGACTGCTCCAACATGTGTCACGAGTCCTCCGGCTCGGCCCTCACCGAGACCCTGGGCGTGGGCAAGGGCAGCGTCAGCCTCAAGGACCTCTACCAGGCCGACCTGATCATCGTGGCCGGCCAGAACCCGGGCACCAACCACCCCCGGATGCTCTCCGCCCTGGAGCGCGCCAAGCGCGCGGGCGCGCGGATCGTCAGCGTCAACCCGCTGCCCGAGGCCGGTCTGGAGCGGTTCAAGAACCCGCAGAACGCCCGTGGCCTGGTCGGCCAGGGCACCAAGCTGACCGACCTCTTCCTGCAGATCCGGCTCGGCGGCGACCTCGCCCTGTTCCGCGCCCTGAACCAGATCCTGCTCGGTACCGAAGGCGCCGTCGACGAGGCGTTCATCGCCGAACACACCCTCGGCTTCGAGGAGTTCGCCGCCGAGGCCAAGACCACCGACCGCGCGGAGGTGGAGGCCGCGACCGGCCTGCCGTACGGGCAGATCGAGGAGCTGGCCCGGCTGGTGCTGGCCTCCGAGAAGATCATCGTCTGCTGGGCGATGGGCCTGACCCAGCACAAGCACTCCGTCCCGACCATCCGCGAGGTGGTCAACTTCCTGCTGCTGCGCGGCAACGTCGGCCGGCCGGGCGCCGGGGTCTGCCCGGTGCGCGGGCACAGCAACGTGCAGGGCGACCGGACCATGGGCATCTTCGAGCGGCCCAGCGCGGCCTTCCTGGACGCCCTCGGCAAGGAGTTCGCCTTCGAGCCTCCGCGCCACCACGGCTACGACGCGGTGGACACCATCAGGGCGATGCGCGACGGCCGGGTGCAGGTCTTCTTCGCGATGGGCGGCAACTTCGTCGCCGCCACGCCCGACACCGAGGTGACCGAGGCCGCGATGCGCCGCTGCCGGCTGACGGTGCACGTCTCCACCAAGCTCAACCGCTCGCACGTGGTGACCGGCGCCCGCGCGCTGATCCTGCCCACCCTCGGCCGGACCGACCGGGACCGCACGGCCAAGGGCGACCAGTTCGTCACCGTCGAGGACTCGATGGGCATGGTGCACTCCTCGCGTGGCGGACTCCGCCCGCCGGGCCCGGAGCTGCTCTCCGAGCCGGCCATCGTCTGCCGACTGGCCCGTGCCGCCCTCGGGCCCGAGGACCAGCTCCCCTGGGAGGACTTCGCGGTCGACTACGACACCATCCGGGACCGGATCGCCCGGGTCGTGCCGGGCTTCGAGGACTTCAACACCAGGGTCCGCCGCCCCGGCGGCTTCGCCCTCCCGCACGGGCCGCGCGACAGCCGCACCTTCCCGACCACCACCGGGAAGGCCAACTTCACCGTCAACGCGCTGACCGCCCCCGAGGTCCCGGCGGGCCGGCTGCTGCTCCAGACGCTGCGCTCGCACGACCAGTACAACACCACCGTCTACGGCCTCGACGACCGCTACCGGGGCATCACCGGCGGCCGCCGGGTGGTCCTGGTGAACCCCGCCGACGCCGACGCGCTCGGGCTGGTCGAGGGCTCGTACGTGGACCTGGTGAGCGAGTGGCAGGACGGCGTCGAACGCCGGGCGCCGCACTTCAAGGTGGTGCACTACCCGGTGGCCCGGGGCGGCGCGGCGGCGTACTACCCGGAGACCAACGTGCTGGTCCCGCTGGACTCGACCGCGGACATCAGCAACACGCCCACCTCCAAGGCCGTGGTGATCCGCTTCGAGGCCGACACCGCCCCCGACGGCGAGCACGGGTGACACTCCGTCGGACCTTTCGGATGAAATGTCGGATTCGCCACTAATCTGACACCCATCCGCATGGGACGACCCCGGAGGTACCGCCATGGCCGACGCAGTCCCGCACGACAGCGCCGGCCATGGCAACCCCGAAGCCCCCGACACTCCCAGCAGCCCCAGCGGCCCCGACCACCCCGACACCCCGACCGCCCCCGACGCGCCGGAGGGCCCCGACCGCCCGATGCGCCGCCCGGCGACCCCGGCGGGCCGGCTGATCCCGCTGATCGTCCCGGCGATCGCGGTCGGCATCGGCTCCGGCCTGCTTCTGCTCGCCCTCAACCGGGTCTCCGACCGGGTGAGCCGACTGCTCTGGAGCTCGATCCCGGGCGGCCTCGGCATCGACGGCTTCGGCCCGTGGTGGATCATCCTGGTCCTGACCGCCACCGGCGCCGCCGTCGGCCTGACGGTCTGGAAGGCGCCCGGCCACGCGGGCCCGGACCCGGCCACCACCGGCCTGGTCGACCCGCCGCAGCCGCCGTACGTCACCCCGGGCCTGGCCGTGGCCGCCGTGCTGGCACTGGCGGGCGGCGTCAGCCTCGGCCCGGAGAACCCGATCACGATGATCAACGTGGCGCTGGCCTACTGGCTCGGCCGCCGCTGGTGGCCCACCACCGGGCCCGATCTGTGGGCCGCCCTGGCGGTGGCCGGGACGGTCGGCGCGCTCTTCGGCTCACCGGTCGCCGCGGCGCTGATCCTCTCCGAACTGCCCGGCCCCGGCGCGCTCTGGGACCGGCTCTTCGCCCCGCTGATCGCCGCCGTCTCCGGCTCGCTCACCACCGACCTGATCGCCGGGAACGAGTTCCTGGTCAAGGTCCCCGGCTACCCCGGCGCCCGGCCGCTCGACCTGCTCTGGGCCCTGCTGATCGGTGCCCTCGGCGCGCTGCTCGGCCTGGCCGCCGTCCAGGCGTTCCCCGCCATCCACCGGGCGTTCCGGCAGATCGGGCACCCGGTGGCGATGCTGACGGCGGGCGGCCTGGTACTCGGCGTCCTCGGCGCGCTCGGCGGGGAGCTGACCCTCTTCAAGGGGCTGGCCCAGGCCAGGGAACTCGCCGCCGACTACACCGGCCACGGCTTCTGGGGCCTGCTGGGGCTCACGGCGGTCAGACTGGTCGCGCTGCTGATCGCGTCCGGCTCCGGCTTCCGGGGCGGCCGGATCTTCCCCGCGGTGTTCGTCGGAGTGGCGTTCGGCCTCGCGCTCAGCACACTCCTCCCCTCGGTACCGCCCGCGCTGGCGGTGGTCTGCGCGATCCTCGGCCTGCTGATGGCGACCACCCGGCAGGGCTGGCTCAGCCTGTTCACGGCAGCGGCGATCGTGCCCGACCTGGCCCTGCTGCCGATCCTCTGCGTGGCCGCGCTGCCCGCCTGGCTGCTGGTCACCGGCCGCCCCGAGCTGCAACTGGCACCCGAGGCGGCAGGCGACTGAGACCGCGTCAGCCCCGGTCCGAGGGGGACGGGGAGCCCGAGGACGAGAGGGAACCGGACGGCGAGGGCGACCCCGAACCGGACGGCGTGGCCGACGGCGTACCCGGCCCACCGGTCGACGGAGAGCCCGACGGCGTCGACGACGGGGTGCCGGACGGGCTGGTGGACGGGCTGGTGGACGGCGTGGCGGTCGGGCTCGGCGTGCCGGTCGGCGCCGGCTTCGGCAGGGTCGACGGCTTCGACGGCTTGATCGGGGTGACGTCGTTCGCCGACTGGGCGACGTCCGGCACCTTCCACGCCCCGCCCTGGTCGTCCGCCCCGGCCCCCGGGTCGGGCCGGACCGCGCCGAGGATCGGCATCATCCCGACCGGAGAGATCTTCACCACGGCACCGGTGTGCGGGGCCTGCACGACCAGCCCGCCGCCGATGTACATCGCGACATGGGTCGCCTCGGCGTGGTAGATCACCAGGTCGCCGGGCCGCAGCTGGTTCAGCGGCACGTGCTGGAGCTCCGCCCACTGCTCCTGGCTGGTCCGCGGGATCGGACGCCCCGCGTGCAGCCATGCCTGCGAGGTGAGCCCGGAGCAGTCGAACATCTCCGACCCCTCACCGCCCCACAGATAGTCCTTGCCGAGCTGCGCCAGCGCGTACGCGACCGCCTTGCGCCCGGCCGCCGAGGGAGTGCGCTCCCCCTTGCCGAGCGCCCCGGAGGCGAGGAACGCCAGCTGCGCCTCGTCGGCCTGCTGCTTCTCCAGCTGCTCCAGCTCGCTTCGCTGGGCGCCGGTGAGCGAGCCGACCATGTCCTCGACGGCCTGGAGCCGCTTGGCCGCCTCGTTCTTGGACTGCTCCTGCTGGGTGGCGAGCGCCTGGGCCTGCGCCTGGGCGGCCTGGGCCTGCTGCTGAAGCCCGGTCAGCTCGGCCCGGTCGGCCTTCAGCTTGTCCAGGAAGACCGACTGCGAGCGCCCGGCCGCCTGGAGCAGCTCGGCGATCACGACCGCCTCGTACGGGTCCTTGGCGAGCAGCAGGTCGGCGAACTCGGAGGCGTTGCCGTTGCGGTACTGGGCACCGGCGAGCTGGGCCGCGACATCCGTGCCGGCGTCGACGGCGGCCTGCTGGCGGGCCAGCCGGACACCCAGGTCCGCGAGGGCGGTTTGCTGCTGCTTGAGCCTGTCCACGCTGGTGTTGTAGGTCTCGGTGGCGGCCTCGGCCTCCGTGTAGAGCTGGTGCAGGCGCTGCAGCAGCGGGCCGAGGGTGGCCTTGGCGCTGGCGAGCGGGTCGGCACCGGGCGCGACGGTGATGGTGGGCTGGGGTTCCGGGGCCGCGTACGCCGTTCCGGCCAGGGGGAGCGCGAGAGCGGCCACCGCCAGCATCGCCCCGCACCGCAGCGCTGCACGTACCCACGGCTTGCCGCCGGTCGCCTCGACCCGCTGTGCAGCCCACATCGGCCGGCCCTCCCCCGTCCGGCCTCGCCGGACCTCTGTTACCCACGAGTTACCGGCTGATCCTGCCATGTCCGCGCCGTCACAGACAGAGGCGGCCCGTACGGGGCTGATGAATTTTCAGATCCGCTGTGAGCCCCGTCTCATGGGAAATCCGCCAAATCATCTGATCGTCGACAAATGACCACGTCAGCGGCGTGCGAGACACCCTCCGGTCGTCTACGCGCCACCCCCACGCCACCGTCCGAACCACGATTCCCGTCGTAGTTCACCTTCCGTTCATCAACCGTCCCTACCGTCCCCGGAGACAGCACTGTCAGGTCGACAACTACGACGATTGTTTGGGTATGGAACACATCACGTTCCTGGTGGCCGTTGTGATCATCACCGCGCTCGCCTTCGACTTCACCAACGGGTTCCACGACACCGCCAACGCGATGGCCACCTCCATCGCCACGGGAGCCCTCAAGCCCAAGGTCGCGGTCACCATCGCGGCAGTCCTCAACTTCGCGGGCGCGTTCCTGTCCGTGAAGGTCGCCTCCACCATCTCGGGCGGCATCGTCAACGAGAAGGCGGGCATCCAGCCGTCGATCATCTTCGCGGCGCTGGTGGGCGCCATCCTCTGGAACCTGCTGACCTGGCTGCGGGGCCTGCCCTCCAGCTCCTCGCACGCGCTGTACGGCGGTCTGATCGGCGCCACCGTCGTCGGTGTCGGCATGAACGGCGTGAACTTCGCGACCGTCCTGTCGAAGATCGTGATCCCGGCCGTCGCCTCCCCGATCGTCGCCGGCCTGGCCGCCTGGGGTGCCACCAAGCTGGCCTACCGGCTGACCCGCAACACCGACGAGAAGACCAGCGACAAGGGCTTCCGCAAGGGCCAGATGTTCTCGGCCTCGCTGATCTCGCTCGCGCACGGCACCAACGACGCCCAGAAGACCATGGGCATCATCACCCTGACCCTGGTCTCGGCCGGCGCCCTGCACAAGGGCGCGACTCCCCCCGTCTGGGTGATCGCCAGCGCCGGTGCGGCCATCGCGCTCGGCACCTACATGGGCGGCTGGCGGATCATCCGCAGCATGGGCTCGGGCCTGGCCGACATCCGGCCGCCGCAGGGGCTCTCCTCCGAGACCGCCGCTGCCACCGTCATCCTGACCTCCTCCTCGATGGGCTACGGCCTCTCCACCACCCAGGTCTGCTCCGGCGGCATCATGGGTGCCGGCCTCGGCGGCCGCAACCCCCGGCTGAACTGGGGCATGGCCCGTCGCATGGTCTACACCTGGGGCCTGACCCTGCCGGCCGCCGCGGTCGTCTCCGGTCTCGCCGCCCTGGTCGTGGACCAGGGCACCTGGGGTGTCGTGCTGGTCGGCGCGGCCCTGGTGGTCGGCTCGGGCGCGATGTACCTGGTCTCCCGCCGCCAGCCGGTGCACGCGGGCAACGTCAACGAGGTGACCCCCGTCGACGCCACGGTGGCCGCCGAGACCGTCGAGACCGTCGAGGTCACCCCGGCCGGCACCACCACCACCCCGACCGCCGCCTCGACCACCGTCGCAGCCTGAGCCCGGAAGGCAGTCACCCATGAGCATGAGCATCAAGTGGGCCGCCCTGGCCCAGACCGCAGGTGTCAGCTTCGCCGTCACCGTCGCCGTGGTCACGGTCTTCTCCGTCGGCGTCCTCGCCCTGTCCCGCCGCGAGGCGGCCCTGGAGGCCGGCCAGGACGGCGCCCCGGGCGCCGGCGCGGGCAAGGGCGGCCTGGCACTGGCCTCCGTCTGCTTCGCGGTCTGCGCGGCCGTGGTCCTGTACGGCCTGTCCCTGATCGCCGGTTGACCCCACCGCGCGACCGGCCACCGGTCGCGCACGCCGAAGGGCCCGGGCCGCTCACGCAGCGGCCCGGGCCCTTCGGTCGTATCCGGTTCCGGTTCTCAGCAGTCCTCGACCGTCGGCCCTCGTCCCCCGGGCCCTGACCCTCAGTCCTTGACGAGCTGAAGATCGGGCTGCTTGGCCGGGGCCTCCTCGTGGCCGCTCCGCAGCGGCACCTCGCGGATCAGCAGCACCACCAGGAACGCCAGCAGCGCGAACGGCGCGGCCACCAGGAAGACCTCGCCCACGCCGTGCCCGAAGGCGTCGGTGACCAGCGGCACCAGCGGCCTGGGCAGCTTGTGCAGGTCGGGGATCTCACCGCCGCCGGCCGCCGCTGCGGCCGCCGGGTCGATGTGCGCGGCGAGCAGGTTCCCGGTCAGGTAGTGGGTGACCCGGTTGGAGAGCAGCGCGCCGAGCGCGGTGACGCCCATCGCGCCGCCCATGGTACGGAAGAAGGTGACCGCCGAGCTGGCCGCGCCGAGCTCCTTGCGCGGGACCGTGTTCTGCACCGCCAGGACCAGGTTCTGCATGGTCAGACCGAGGCCGATGCCGGTCAGCGCCATGTAGAGCGCGAGCATCGGGTACGCGGTGTCGTCCCGGACGGTGCCGAGCAGTCCGAAGCCGACCGCGAGCAGGAAGGTGCCCGCGACCAGGAACGCCTTCCACTTGCCGTACTTGGTGATCAGCCGTCCGGCCACGGTGGAGGAGACCGCCAGGCCGAGGATCATCGGCAGGGTCATGATTCCGGCCATGGTCGGCGACTTCTCCCGGGCCAGCTGGAAGTACTGGCTCAGGAAGGTGGTGGCGCCGTACATCCCGATGCCGACCAGGGCGCTGGCGATGGCCGCGAGCGAGACGGTCCGGTAGCGGAACAGGCTCAGCGGGATGATCGGCTCGGCGGCCCGGCTCTCGACCAGGACGAAGAGCGCGGCCAGCAGCAGGCCGCCGGGGACCATGAGAGCGGTCTGCCAGGAGATCCAGGCGTAGTTCTGGCCGGCCAGGCTGATCCAGATCATCAGCATGCTGACGGCGGCGGCGATCAGCAGCGAGCCCAGGTAGTCGATCTTCACCTTGCGCCTGGTGACCGGCAGCTTCAGGGTCCGCTGCAGCACCAGGATGGCGACCAGCGAGAACGGGATGCCGACGTAGAAGCACCAGCGCCAGCCGAGCCAGCCGGTGTCCACGATGACGCCGCCGATCAGCGGGCCGCCGATGGTGGCCAGCGCGAAGACCGCGCCGAAGTAGCCGCTGTACCGGCCGCGCTCGCGCGGCGGGACCATCGAGGCCAGGCAGATTTGGGCGAGCGCCGTGACACCGCCCGCGCCGATGCCTTGGAGCACGCGGCAGGCGATCAGCTCGCTGGTGTTCTGCGAGAGCCCGGCCAGGGCGGAGGAGACGATGTAGATCACCAGGGCGACCTGCACCAGCAGCTTCTTGCTGACCAGGTCGGAGAGCTTGCCCCAGATCGGGGTCGAGGCGGTGAGCGAGAGCAGCGCCGCGGTGATCACCCAGGTGTACGCCGCCTGGCCGCCGTGCAGGTCGTTGAGGATCCGGGGCAGGGCGTTCGAGACCACGGTCGAGGAGAGCACCGCGACGAACAGACCGAGGAGCAGGCCGGACAGGGCTTCCAGTACTTGGCGATGGTTCATGGATTCGGTCGGTTCGGCGCTCATTCACGGCCCTTCGCTGAGATTTCGTTGCCTAAGGCAACCATAATCCCGGATGGTTGAATAAGGCAACCTTCTTCGGGGCAAAGTAAAGCCCGCCGGTCAGGGCGGGCAGGGTGCGAAGGGCGTCCAGCGTCCGGGGAGTCAGGCGTCGAGCGGCTCGCCGGTCAGGTCATTGAAGCGCCGGAGCAGCTCGCCGAACTGCTCCACGTCGGCCGTCTCCCAAGTCCCCAGCAGCGCCCTGAAGTTCGCCATCCGCTCATTCCTGGCCCGAAGGAACCGCCGCGCGCCGTCCTCGGTGAGCGAGACCAGCGAGGAGCGCCGGTCCAGCGGATCGACCTCGCGTGCCACCAGGCCGAGCCCCTCCAGCACCTTGATCTGACGACTGATCGTGGCCTTCCCCACACCGAAGTGCTGCCCGATGTCGGTCATCCGTACCCGGCCGGCGTTCTCGATGAAGCCCATCATGCTGTAGGCGACACCCTCCAGCCGCGGATGCACCCGCCGGGACATCTCCGCCACCCGGGCCCGGCCCCGCCGGAACAGCAGTGCGACCTCGCGCTCGACCGCCAGGAACGCCTCTTCGGCAGCCGCCTCGTCACTCATGGCGACCAGTATCCCGCAGGCCGGGCCGTCTCCCGCCCGGCAACTGTTTCATGATATGAAGTATCCGTTTTGCCCGTGTTTTCGATAATCAAGGGGAGAGAGTCGATGGCCGGCCCGGACCAAGGGTTCCTCGCAGAACTGAAGGACGCGGTGAAACCCCGCGCAGCGCTTCTGGTGATCGCCGTACTGCTGCTCCAGCTCGGCTTCATCACCTCGTACGTCGGCGCCCTGCACCACCCCGCACCGCACCGCCTGTCGATCGCCGTGGTCGCCCCGCCCCAGGTGAGCCCGAAACTGGTGGCCGGCCTCGAATCCGTCCCCAAGGACGCGGTCAAGGCCGTCCCGGCGGCGAGCCCGGAGGCGGCGACGGCGCAGCTCAAGGACCAGAGGATCTACGCGGCCCTGGTCTTCGACCCGAGCGGCACCGAGGACACCCTGCTGGTCGCCGGGGCCCGCGGCGCAGCGGCCGCCACCGCCGCCGAGCAGATCGTCACCGGTCTGGAGAAGACCCAGCACCGCACCCTGAAGGTCACCGACGTGGCACCGCTCGCGGCGGGCGACGCCAAGGGGCTCTCCTCCTTCTACCTGGTCATCGGCTGGTGTGTCGGCGGCTACCTGGTCGCCTCGATCCTCGGCATCAGCGCGGGCGCCCGGCCCGCCAACCGCCACCGGGCGCTGATCCGCCTCGGCGCCCTCGCGCTCTACTCGGTCGCGGCCGGGATCGGCGGCACGGTCATCGTCGGAGCGGCCCTGGACGCCCTGCCGGGATCCAGCTGGGGGCTGATCGGCCTCGGCAGCCTGGTGGTCTTCGCCGTCGGAGCGATCACCATGGCGCTGCAGTCGCTGTTCGACATCATCGGGATCGGGCTGGCGGTGCTGCTCTTCGTGGTGCTCGGCAACCCGAGTGCGGGCGGGGTCTACCCGCCGCCGCTGCTGCCCCCGTTCTGGCGGGCCATCGGCTCCTGGATCCCCAACGGCGCGGGCACGGACGCGGCCCGCTCGATCGCCTACTTCGGCGGCACCAACATCGGCACCCCGCTGCTGATCCTGGCCGCCTGGGCAGTGCTCGGCGTCGCGGTCACCTTCCTCGCGGTCATCCGCAAGCCCCGCTACGGCCGCGAGCTGGTGAACTGACCCGACCGCAGACCGCCGCCCCCTCCCCGCGCCCCACGGCGACCGCCTCAGCGCCGGGAGGGGGCGGCACCAGGTCGCCTTCCGTTCGAAGAGCTCCGCGCTACAGCCCCGGGGCGCCGATGGCCTGCCAGGCCGACTCGGTGGCGAAGCGGCCCGGGTCGGCGATGATGGCGCGGACGACTCCGGCGGCGGCGCCGAGCAGGGGCCCCCGGCGGCCGAGGCCGGAGGCGGCCAGCCAGTCGTCGGACCACGGGCGGACGGTCAGGCGGTTCGCCAGTTCGGCCCGCATGGGCGGGAGCAGCCACCGGGCCAGCTCCGCGTAGCCGCCGCCGAGCACGAGCTCCGCCGGGTCCAGCAGGTTGACCGCCCCGGCCGCCGCGATCCCGAGGGCCGAACCGACCACGGTCAGCGCCGTGAGCACGGCCGGATCCCCGGCCGCCGCCCGTTCGGCCAGCAGCGCGACCCAGTCGCCGCGGACGCCGTCCAGTCCGGCGGCCCGCAGCACCGCCGCCTGGCCCGCGTACTGCTCCAGACAGCCGCGCGCCCCGCACGCGCACTTCGGCCCGTCCGGCCGGACGGGTACGTGTCCCAGCTCGCCCGCGAAGCCCCGGGCGCCGCTCAGCAGCCGCCCGCCCAGCACGATGGCCGCGCCGATGCCCGCCTCGGCGGAGAGGTGGACGAAGTCGCCGCAGCGGCCGCCGAACCAGAGTTCGGCCAGCCCGCCGAGGTTGGCCTCGTTGTCGGCCTCGATCGGCAGTCCGGCCAGCTCGCCCGCCCCGGCGGCGCGCAGCGCGAGCCGGAGCTCGGCCACCGCGGGGACGCCGGTCCAGCCGAGGTTGGCGGCCCGCTCGACGATGCCGTCCGCGCCGCCGACCAGCCCGGGGACGGCGAGCCTGAGCCCGGCGGGGCGCAGCGCGGTGCCGTCGGCGGTGGCCCGCAGCAGTTCAGCGAGGTCGGCGAGGACGGCGGCGGACTCCCGGTCCCGGTTGCAGATCTCCATCCGCTGCCCGCCGCGGACCTCGCCGCGCAGGTCGACCAGGCAGACCGCGAGGTGTTCGACGCCGATCTCGGCCCCGAGGCCGCAGGGCCCTTCGGGGTTGAGGGCCAGTGCGGTGCCCGGGCGGCCGACCCGGCCGCTGGGCACGGCGGGGCCGGATTCGGTGAGGAGCCCGGCGGTGAGCAGCTCGTCGACCAGGGAGGAGACGGCGGTCCGGGTCAGGCCGGTGGCGGCGGCGACCTCGGCGCGGGAGCGCGGTCCGGACGCGATCTCGCCGAGGACGAGGCCCAGGTTGGCCCAGCGCATTCCCTGCTGACCGGCGGGTCCACCGCGCCGGCTGTCAGTCTCCCGCATGCCGCTGCCTTACTTCGTTACCGGCCGTAGCCATCCGACCGTCGAACATACGGTCGGACCTACGCAGCGTAACGGCGCTCACCGGCCGGATGCCCCGGACCCCCTCCCGGAGCGTAAAACGGCGGGTCGGCCGGCGGGTCTCAGACCCGCTCGGGCCGCGGCTCGGGCCGCCCCCCGGCGGCCGGCGGGCGCTCGGAGAGGAACACCCAGCGCTTCATCGCCCAGTACCGGAAGACCATCGCGAGTAGGGTTCCGACGATCATGCCGCTGAGGAAGTCGGCCACCTCCTGGGTGAAGGCGCTGACGTCCGGCTCGCGCAGGTCCAGCAGATAGCGGGAGACGGCCAGCGGGGCGTCGTTCACCAGGATCGCCAGTCCGCTGACCACGAAGAAGAGCACGGCCTCGCGGTGCGTGCCGTTGGTCCGGAAGGACCACTGCCGGTTGAGCACATAGGACACCAGGGTCGCGACCACGGTCGCGACGGTGAGCGAGGCCACCGGTTTGGCGTGCAGCACCGTGAGTTTCAGCCCGAAGTTGACGGCCATGGTGAGCACGAAGCAGGTGCCGCCCACCAGCAGGAACTTCACCAGCTTGCGGTGCTGCACCAGGAACGGGCGCAGTCGGGCCGGTACCAGGGCCAGGGCCCGCTGAGTAGGTGACGGCATTGCGGCAGTGTCGCACGCCGAGGTTTCCTGCCGGTACCGGGAAGACCCGCCCGGGGCATTACTCCCGGGTTCCCCTTGCGTGCCCCGGGCGGTCCCGCTACCGGCGCTGTCCGGCGGTGATCCGGAGCACGCCGGTGGTCGTCCCCTGGAGCACCACCCCGCCGGGCGCGATGCTGCCGACCATCTGCAGGGTGTCGGAGACGAAGCCCGCTCCGACGTACTTCGTGCGCACTGCGGCGCCGGTCTCCGGGTCCACCTCGGCGTAGTAGTACGGGTCCAGGATCGAGGTGGCGTCGGTGCCGGGGATCACGGGGTTGCGCAGGAAGGTGTGGATCAGGCCGTCTGCGGTGGAGAGCCGGGGGACCGCGGCCGAGCGGACCTTGGTGTCCCACTTCAGGTCGCAGCCGGAGCCGTCGGCCCGGACGTCCACCCGGCTCAGGCCGCCCTTGAAGTCGGCGGAGGCCGGCACGCTGTCGCCCGCGCCGTCCGGCAGCCTGGGGTACGGGTAGCCGTAGGTACTGGCGACGAACACCGAGTTCCCGGCGGCGATCGGAGAGTTCTCGCTGCCGCTGCCACCCGCCTTGAGCACCGGCACCGAGCAGACCTGCTCGCCGGTGGCGGCCCGGTAGACCAGCAGGTGCACGGTGGGTGCGGCGTTGTCCACCACCGTCAGGTAGTCGCTGCCGGTCCGCGGACCGAAGAAGGTCGGGGTGGAGCCGGTGCCCCAGCTGAGCTGCCCCGGCTTGCGACCCGGCCCGCGGTCGTACGCCTGGCGCCAGGCGATCTCGGGGGTGCCGTCGGCTCCTGCGGTGAGCAGGTAGGTGGCGTGGGTGGTGGAGACGGCGGTGCCGAGCGGGGCGGTGGAGATGCTGTTCGCGACCTTCTCCCCGGCCGGGAGGGCCAGGGTGCGGACGGCGCCGGTGCGGTCGTCGGCGGTGCCGACCACCCCGCCCGCGGTGGCGAACCAGACCCGGCCCTGCCAGTCCGGCGAGACCCCGGTGACCGAGTCACCGGCCTGGACGGCCCCGGCGAGCGGGAGCGAGCTGTCCAGGTACAGCTGCCAGCCGCCGGAGGCGGTGCGGCGGTGGGCGATCCGCAGCAGGGTGCGGTTGCCGTCCACTGCGACCAGGCGGTCCCGGTTGTCGAGGTAGGCGTAGACCCCGCCGAGCAACGAGCCCTTGGTGACCTGCAGTTCGGCCAGCGAGTCGCCGGTCGCCGGGTCGAGCAGGTGCACGGTCGGGGTCTGGCCGAAGATCGTGGTGCACAGGGCGACCGGGTAGCCGTCCGCACCGACCAGCACGGTCGGGCAGGCCGAGGCGAGTGCCGTCCGGCGCGAGTTGAGCGGACCGGCCGGAGGCCCCGGCAGCGGGGTGGCGTCGGAGGACCCGGTGTCGCCGTGCATGGTGGCGGTGCCGTCCGGGCCCGCGTACGGGCTGTGCGGCGGCAGCGGGCCGTACACGGTGGCGGCCTGCGCCGATGGGGTGCAGGTGATCAGGGCGGCTGCGGCGAGTACGGCAGCGCGGGAGGGCAGCGCGAAGCGCATGGAGGGTTCCCGTCGGTCGGAGGAGTGGAGGGCGCGTGGGACCGCACAGCGGTGCACTCCGCCCGGCGACGGGACTAGAAGGGGCCCGGCCGACGGCCGGGCGGGCGCACCGCGCTTCTCAGCGGGTGCGGTGACAGATCGCGGAACACGCGTACGCCAGGTCGACGTCCAGTCGACGGCTCAGGTACGCGTGACGATGCATGCCTGCCATCCTGACGGGCTGACAGCTTGTCTCACAAGGCCGTCTCACCCTGCGGGCACCAGGGTCTGACGCTCCGGCACAGTCTGCCGAATGCCACGTCAGAACCGGGCCGCCCGGGGGCGCGGGAACCGGGCGAGTCAGCCTCCCGTTCCCGCGCCCCGGACACCGCACGGGCGGCGTGCGTTCTCCGACTCGCGCCCCAGGGCGCCTACGCGGCGACGGCCAGGACCTCCGCCGGCTCCAGGGCCAGCCTCAGCACCTCGCGGACATCGGCCACCGGGTGGACGGTGAGCCGCTCCAGCACCTCGGCGGGGACGTCGTCCAAGTCGGGCTCGTTCCGCTTGGGGATGATCACGGCGGTGATCCCGGCGCGGTCGGCGGCGAGCAGCTTCTGCTTCACCCCGCCGATCGGCAGCACCCGGCCGGTCAGCGAGACCTCGCCCGTCATCGCCACGTCGGTGCGGACCTTGCGGCCGGAGAGCAGCGAGGCCAGTGCCGTGGTCATGGTGATACCGGCGCTCGGCCCGTCCTTGGGGACGGCGCCGGCCGGAACGTGCAGGTGCACGCCCCGGTCGCGCAGGTCGGTGACCGGCAGCTCCAGCTCGGCGCCGCGCGAGCGCAGGAAGGAGAGCGCGATGTGCGCGGACTCCTTCATCACGTCGCCCAGCTGACCGGTCAGGGTGAGACCGGTGCCGCCGGTCTCGGCGTCCGCCAGCGAGGCCTCGATGTAGAGGACGTCACCGCCGGCGCCCGTCACCGCGAGGCCGGTGGCCACCCCGGGGACGCCGGTGCGCCGCTCGGCGGGCTCCTGGGCGGACTCGGGGGTGTGGTGCGGCCGCCCGATCAGTGCCCGCAGGTCGTCGGCGCCGATCGCGACGGGCAGCTCGCGCTCCCCCAGTTCGCTCTGCGCGGCGACCTTCCGCAGGATGCGGGCGATCGAGCGCTCCAGGTTCCGTACGCCGGCCTCGCGGGTGTACTCGCCCGCCAGGCGGCGCAGCGCGGCCTCGTCGACCGAGACCTCCTCGCCCGTCAGGCCGGCCTTCTCGCGCTGCCTGGGCAGCAGGTGGTCGCGGGCGATGACGACCTTCTCGTCCTCGGTGTAGCCGTCCAGGCGGACCAGCTCCATCCGGTCGAGCAGCGGCTCGGGGATGGCCTCCAGCACGTTGGCGGTGGCGAGGAAGACCACGTCGGAGAGGTCCAGCTCGACCTCCAGGTAGTGGTCGCGGAAGGTGTGGTTCTGCGCCGGGTCGAGGACTTCGAGCAGCGCGGCCGCCGGGTCGCCCCGGTAGTCGGAGCCGACCTTGTCGATCTCGTCCAGCAGGACCACCGGGTTCATCGAACCGGCCTCCTTGATGGCGCGCACCACACGGCCGGGGAGCGCGCCGACGTACGTGCGCCGGTGGCCGCGGATCTCCGCCTCGTCCCGGACGCCGCCGAGCGCCACCCGGACGAACTTCCGGCCCATCGCACGGGCGACCGACTCACCGAGTGAGGTCTTTCCCACACCGGGCGGCCCGACCAGCGCGAGCACCGCTCCCCCGCGCCTGCCGCCGATCAGGCCGAGCCCCTGGTCGGCCCGGCGCTTGCGGACCGCCAGGTACTCGACGATCCGGTCCTTCACGTCGGCCAGGCCCGCGTGGTCGGCGTCCAGCACCGCGCGGGCGCCGGCGATGTCGTAGGCGTCCTCGCTGCGCTCGTTCCAGGGCAGTTCGAGGACGGTGTCCAGCCAGGTGCGGATCCAGGAGCCCTCGGGCGACTGGTCGCTCGCCCGCTCCAGCTTGTCGACCTCCTTGAGGGCGGCCTCGCGGACCTTGTCCGGCAGCTCGGCGGCCTCGACCCGGGCCCGGTAGTCGCCCTCCTCGTCGGCCGGGTCGCCGTTCAGCTCGGCGAGCTCCTTGCGGACCGCCTCCAGCTGGCGGCGGAGCAGGAACTCCTTCTGCTGCTTGGCCACGCCCTCCTCGACGTCCTTGCGGATGGTGTCGTTGACCTCCTCCTCCGCGAGGTGGTCGCGCAGCAGGGTCAGCGCGTACTCCAGCCGGGCCGCCTGGTCGGCCTCCAGCAGCACCTTCAGCTTCTGCTCGGCGGTGGCGAAGGGCGCGTACCCGATGTTGTCGGCGAGCTCGCCGACGCCCTCGATCTGGGCCACCCGGTCGACGATCTGCCAGGCGCCGCGCTTGCGCAGCCACTGGGTGGAGAGTGCCTTGTACTCCTTGACCAGCTCGGCGGCGCGACCGGCCACCGGCAGGCCCGGGTCGGACTCGCGGAACGGGCTGGTCTCCACCCAGAGCGCTGCGCCGGGCCCCGTCGTACCGGCGCCGATCCGCACCCGGCGGACGGCGCGGACCAGGGCCGCCGGGTCTCCGTCGGCCAGCCGGCCGACCTGTTCGACGGTGGCCAGGGTGCCCACCGCCGCGTACGAGCCGTCCAACCGGGGCACCAGCAGGACCTGCGGCTTCGCCCCACCGGCGGAAGCTGCCCGAGCCGCCTCGACGGCGGCGCGCACCTCGGTGTCGGACAGGTCCAGCGGGACCACCATGCCCGGGAGCACTACTTCGTCGTCGAGTGGCAGTACGGGCAGGGTGAGCGAAGCGGACGTCGATGCCATGATCTCTCCCCAGTCAGTGAAGTTGAGTTGACCTGACTAAGGCTTGGCGAAGACCGGTTGTTCCCACCCCGATGTTCGCCCTGAGCGATCACGCCCCGGCAGCCCGTGATCCCGCACCCGCGATCCCCGGGAGCCCGAGATCCCGAGCCCCGCGAACGCGAGGCGCACGGACCTGCACAGACATGAGGTACGGCACATCGGGCACGGCGCCCGAGGCGCGGCCCACGGGAGCCGTTCAACAGCCGGGCGGGCGCCCGAAATCCCGCTGCGGCGGATTCACGCCGCCGAGGGGGTGGTCCGGCTCGGCGGGCTCACGCCTCCGAGGCGGCGATCCGGCCCGGCAGGAGGCGGCGGAGCCGGAGCGGGCGGCCGCGACCGCGGCGGAGCCAGCGCCAGAGCGAGATGCCGACCAGCAGGGCCACCGGGTGTCCGACACCGGTGACCAGGTCCTGGTCGGTGAGGATCTGATGCCCGATCATGCCACCCGCGCCGGCCAGCGCGAGGATCCGGCCGGTCGGCCGCAGCAGCCCGGCGAGCGCGCCGAGACTGGCCAGCACGCCGTAGCTGACACCGATGTCGAGGCTGTCCAGTGCGTCGGGGCCGAGTCGCCCGGCGGCCACGCTGAGCGCGACGACCAGCTGCGAGAGCAGGGTGGCCAGCACGTGGCCGGCCCCGAAGGCCACCGCTGCCCGCAGCCCGCCGACCCGCCGCTCCAGCGGCGCCACGGTGAAGGCGAAGGCCCACAGGTACGGCATCCAGACCGGCCCGGCCACCCAGAGGCCGCTGAGCAGCAGGGCGAGGACCGGCCGGTGCAGCAGGTTGTGGCCGTCGGTGCTGGAGACCTCCTGGAGCCTGCGCACCAGCGCGGGGTCGCCGAAGCGGGAGAACAGGGTGGTGCCGAGCAGCACCAGCAGATAGCTGAGCGCGAAGGGGTTGCGGCGCGGGGTGGGCACCAGTCGCCGCACCTTGTCCAGCAGTCCGGTCAACGCCAGCAGGCCGGATCCCCGCCCGTGGGCGGCACCGGTCGCGCCGTGTCCCAGCTCCGGCATTCCGCCTCCGCTCCAGGTCGTGGGTGGCGTGGGTGGCGTTGTCGTGCCCACGTTACGTCGAGCTCCTGAGAGCTCGCTGAGAGGGACCTGTGAAGATCGCGCCAAAACCGGGCCCGACCCCCTCCCCACCTTGGTCCGTACCAGCCCTTTGTTTACGGACGAGTAGTCACTTCGCAGGGAAGTCTGCCATCCGTTCGAGGGCATACGCACCGTTACGGGCGATATTTTTGCCGGGTAAGGTATCGCCCCGTACCCCGTCCCGGGCAGGTCTCCGGCCCCGGCCAACAGGCCGGTTGTATCCGGTTCACCTGCCGGGATGCTCGCAGTGTCCGTACGCTGCGATGAGAGCGGAGGGCACGCAGACCACACCTGCGGGCCTTTCCTTCCGATGCCGACGGCGGACGGCACTTCGGGCGGACCGCGGGCCGGACACGGCCCATGACGGAACAAGACGACTACGAGCGGAGCCCGCTGTCCCCACAGGCAGTCGGCCCGCAGCCCTGGGGGCGGTGGCGTGACCGTGACAGAAATTCAGCAGGAGAGCACCGGCACTGGCAGTCCGGTGACCACACAGCGACGCGTGCTCGTCGTCGAGGACGAGCCGACGATCGCCGAGTCGATCGCGGCCCGGCTCGGCGCCGAGGGCTTCAAGGTCGCCGTGGCCCACGACGGCCCCGGCGCGGTGGACGGTTTCCACACCTGGCAGCCGGACCTGGTGGTCCTCGACGTGATGCTGCCCGGCTTCGACGGGCTCGAGGTGTGCCGCCGGATCCAGGCGCAGCGCCCGGTTCCGGTCCTGATGCTGACCGCCCGCGACGACGAGACGGACCTGCTGGTCGGCCTCGGGGTCGGCGCGGACGACTACATGACAAAGCCGTTCTCGATGCGTGAGCTGGCGGCCCGGGTCAACGTGCTGCTGCGCCGCGTGGAGCGGGCCCAGCAGGCGGCCAGGACGCCCGCGCTCGGGTCCCTGCGCTTCGGCGAGCTGGAGATCGACCACGTCCAGCGCCGGGTCCGGCTCGGCGCCGGCGACGTCCACCTGACGCCGACCGAGTTCGACCTGCTGGCCTGCCTCGCCGCCCAGCCGCGCGCCGTGCTCACCCGCGAGCAGCTGCTGGCCGAGGTCTGGGACTGGACGGACGCCTCCGGCACCCGCACCGTCGACAGCCACGTCAAGGCACTGCGCCGCAAGATCGGCGCCAGTTGGATCCGTACGGTGCACGGAGTCGGATATGCCCTGGAGGCACCGCTCTCCTGAGCCGTACCGGTGCTTGGGCCACCGGGGGGCCCAGGTCCGGCAGGCAGGGGGACGACGCAGGGACGACATGACCTTTCCACAGCAACGCAACGGGGCGAACCCGCAGCGGCCCGCCGAGGCGAGCGCCGCCGCACAGGAGCGCCGCGGCCTGGCCGCGCGCGTCGCGAGCCGCATCTGGGCCGACATCCGGCCCCTGGACCCGGTCCGCTCGATCAAGGGCAAGCTGGCCCTGCTGGTGAGCGTGTCGGTGTTCCTGGCCACCGGCATGGCGGTGGTCGCGATCCGGTCCGAGACCCAGATCCGGATCATCATGATCTTCTCGATGATCGCCTCGCTGCTCTTCATGCAGTTCCTGGCGCACGGGCTGACCGCGCCGCTGCGCGCCATGACCGCCGCCGCCCGCGCCATGGCGAGCGGCGACTACAGCGCCCGGGTGGAGGTCTCCTCCCGGGACGAGGTCGGTGAGCTGGCCGACACCTTCAACCGGATGGCCGCCGATCTGGAGGCCGCCGACCGGCACCGCCGCGAGCTGGTCGCCAATGTCTCGCACGAGCTGCGCACACCGATCGCCGCCCTGCGCGCCGTCCTGGAGAACGTGGTGGACGGTGTCGTCCAGCCCAATCCGAAGACGCTGGGCGCCGCACTGGAGCAGACCGAGCGGCTCGGCCGCCTGGTCACCCACCTGCTGGACCTCTCCAAGCTGGACGACGGCGTGGTCCCGCTGGACGCCCGCCCGTTCGAGGTCCGCCCCTTCCTGGACGGAGTGCTGCGCGGCGTCACGGTGGACGGCGCCACGGCCGGCGGCGCCTACGCCAGACGCGACGACGTGAAGCTGCGCCTGGACGTCAGCCCGGCCGCGCTGACCGGCGTCGCCGACACCGAGCGGCTGCACCAGGTGGTCGCCAACCTGGTGGACAACGCCTGCAAGCACTCCCCCACCGGGGGCACCGTGACGGTCCGGGCGAGAGTGGGGGACCACCCCGGCGCACTGCTGCTGGAGGTCGAGGACCAGGGTCCCGGCATCCCGGTGCAGGACCGCAGCCATGTGTTCGAGCGCTTCGGCCGCAGCGGTACGGCGACCGCCCAGGGGCCCGGCAGCGACGGCGGAACCGGCCTCGGGCTGGCCATCGCCCGCTGGGCGGTCGACCTGCACGGTGGCCGGATCAGGGTGGCCGAGGCAGCCGAGGGCTGCCGGATCGAGGTCGCCCTGCCGGGGACGGGAGCGGCCGAGGAAGACGCCCCCGGCGCGGAGGCCGCCGACCGGCGCTGACGCGCGGCGACGGGTCGGGGGCCGGATCCGGCGGGCGGCGCTCCGCCCGGTCCCGGTTGCCCCGATCTGTCACAGAACTGGAACACAAGACATCCGATCATGTGTCAGGTCACTCTTCATGGGGCAGCGACCTGCAGTATTGTCCAAGTTTGTAGGGATTTCGACCGAACGAGCGGGCGCCTGTCTACCCGTTGGTCGACTGTTCTAACGCACGTTTCCAGCCAAATTGCAGGTCAGTACTGTGATCTGGACGACGCCTACCGGCTGGGGACTGCGCGATCACTGTTCGGAGGCGTAGCCTTAATCCCCGCTGTCCACCATCCCAAAAGGAAGCGGAAGAGGGCGGTTGCCCCGTGTCGCCACACCCTGAAACCCCCGTCAGCTCGGCAAGCTCCACTGGCTTCGGCCCCAACGAGTGGCTCGTCGACGAGATCTACCAGCAGTACCTCCAGGATCCCAACTCGGTCGACCGAGCCTGGTGGGACTTTTTCGCCGACTACAAGCCCGGTACCGAGGTGACTCCAGTGACCCAGGCCGCAACCCAGGCCGGCCCCACGCCGACCACCGTTGCTGCTCCTGCCGCCCCCGCTGCTGCTCCGGCGGCGCCCGCCCCCGCTGCACCGGCCGCTCCGGCCCCGGTCCAGCCGGCGCCCGCGCCGCTCGCCGCAGCCCCTGCCGCGCCGCCCGCGCCGAAGGCCGCTGTCCCGGCCGCGCCCGCGCCGGCCGCGGAGGGCCCCGAGCTGGTCGTGCTGCGTGGCCCGGCCAAGGCGGTCGCCACCAACATGGACGCCTCGCTGGAGGTGCCGACCGCAACGTCGGTCCGCGCCGTGCCGGCCAAGCTGCTGATCGACAACCGCATTGTCATCAACAACCACCTGCAGCGCGCCCGTGGTGGCAAGGTCTCCTTCACCCACCTGATCGGCTACGCCCTCGTCCAGGCCATCAAGGCCAGCCCGGGGATGAACCACAGCTACCAGGTCAAGGACGGCAAGTCCTACCTGGTGAAGCCCGAGCACGTGAACCTCGGCCTGGCCATCGACCTGGTCAAGCCGAACGGCGACCGCCAGCTCGTGGTCGCGGCCATCAAGAAGGCCGAGACCCTCGACTTCTTCGGCTTCTGGCAGGCCTACGAGGACATCGTCCGCCGCGCCCGCGCCAACAAGCTGACGATGGACGACTTCACCGGCGTCACCGTCTCGCTGACCAACCCCGGCGGCATCGGCACCGTGCACTCCGTGCCGCGCCTGATGCAGAACCAGGGCACCATCGTCGGCGTCGGCGCCATGGAGTACCCGGCCGAGTTCCAGGGCTCCTCCCAGGACACCCTGGCCAAGCTGGGCATCTCCAAGATCATGACGCTCACCTCGACCTACGACCACCGGGTCATCCAGGGTGCGGCGTCCGGCGAGTTCCTGCGCACCATCCACCAGCTGCTGCTGGGCGAGCACGGGTTCTACGACGAGGTCTTCGAGTCGCTGCGGATCCCGTACGAGCCGGTCCGCTGGGCGACCGACGTCGCCACCACCCACGACGACGAGGTCAACAAGACCGCCCGCGTCATGGAGCTGATCCACTCCTACCGGGTCCGCGGCCACCTGATGGCGGACACCGACCCGCTGGAGTACAAGCAGCGCAAGCACCCCGACCTGGACGTGGTCTCGCACGGCCTCACCCTGTGGGACCTGGAGCGCGAGTTCGCGGTCGGCGGCTTCGGCGGCCAGAAGATGATGAAGCTCCGCGACATCCTCGGCCTGCTGCGCAACACCTACTGCCGCACCGTCGGCGTCGAGTACATGCACATCCAGGACCCGAAGCAGCGCAAGTGGCTGCAGGAGCGCCTGGAGAAGCCGTACACCAAGCCCGAGCGCGAGGAGCAGCTGCGCATCCTGCGCCGGCTGAACTCCGCCGAGGCCTTCGAGACCTTCCTGCAGACCAAGTACGTCGGGCAGAAGCGTTTCTCGCTGGAGGGCGGCGAGTCGCTCATCCCGCTGCTGGACGCGACCATCGACGCCGCGGCCGAGCACCGCCTCGACGAGGCCGTCATCGGCATGGCCCACCGCGGCCGCCTGAACGTGCTGGCCAACATCGTCGGCAAGCCGTACGGCAAGATCTTCGGCGAGTTCGAGGGCAACCTCGACCCGAAGTCGATGCACGGCTCCGGCGACGTCAAGTACCACCTGGGCTCCGAGGGCACCTTCACCGGCCTGGACGGCGAGACCATCAAGGTCTCGCTCGCCGCGAACCCCTCCCACCTGGAGGCCGTGGACCCGGTCGTCGAGGGCATCGCCCGCGCCAAGCAGGACATCCTGGACCAGGGCGGCACGTCCTTCCCGGTGCTGCCGATCCAGATCCACGGTGACGCGGCCTTCGCCGGCCAGGGCGTCGTCGCGGAGACCCTGAACATGTCGCAGCTGCGCGGCTACCGCACCGGCGGCACCGTGCACGTCGTGGTGAACAACCAGGTCGGCTTCACCGCCGCCCCGGCCAGCAGCCGTTCCTCGATGTACTGCACCGACGTGGCCCGCATGATCGAGGCCCCGATCTTCCACGTGAACGGCGACGACCCGGAGGCCGTGGTCCGCGTCGCGCGGCTCGCCTTCGAGTTCCGCCAGACGTTCCACAAGGACGTCGTGATCGACCTCATCTGCTACCGCCGCCGCGGTCACAACGAGGCCGACAACCCGTCGTTCACCCAGCCGCTGATGTACGACCTGATCGACAAGAAGCGCTCGGTGCGCAAGCTGTACACCGAGGGCCTGATCGGTCGCGGCGACATCACCATGGAAGAGGCGGAGCAGGCGCTCCAGGACTTCCAGGGCCAGCTGGAGAAGGTCTTCTCCGAGGTCCGCGCGGCCGCCACCGCCCCGGCGCCCACCGCCAACGGCAAGCCGGTCGCCGACTTCCCGGTCAGCATCCAGACCGGCATCTCCGAGGAGATGGTGAAGCGGATCGCCGCCTCGCAGGTCAACCTGCCGGACTGGCTGACCGTCCACCCGCGTCTGCTGCCGCAGCTGCAGCGCCGCGCCGCCTCGGTCGAGGACAACACCATCGACTGGGCGATGGGCGAGACCCTGGCCATCGGCTCGCTGCTGATGGAGGGCCACCCGGTCCGCCTGGCCGGCCAGGACAGCCGTCGCGGCACCTTCGGCCAGCGCCACGCGGTCCTGATCGACCGGGTCAGCGGCGAGGACTACACCCCGCTGCTGTACCTGACGGAGGACCAGGCCCGCTACACCGTCTACGACAGCCTGCTGTCGGAGTATGCGGCGATGGGCTTCGAGTACGGCTACTCGCTGACCCGCCCGAACGCGCTGGTCATGTGGGAGGCGCAGTTCGGCGACTTCGTCAACGGCGCGCAGACCGTGGTGGACGAGTACATCGCCTCCGCCGAGCAGAAGTGGGGCCAGCACTCCGGCGTCACCCTGCTGCTGCCGCACGGCTACGAGGGCCAGGGCCCGGACCACTCGTCCTCCCGCCCGGAGCGCTTCCTGCAGCTGTGCGCGCAGAACAACATGACGGTGGCCATGCCGACCCTGCCGTCGAACTACTTCCACCTGCTGCGCTGGCAGGCGCACAACCCGCACCACAAGCCGCTGGTCGTCTTCACCCCGAAGTCGATGCTGCGTCTGAAGGCTGCGGCGTCGGCCGCCTCGGAGTTCCTCTCCGGCTCGTTCCGCCCGGTCATCGGCGACTCCACGGTGGACCCGGCGAACGTGCGCAAGGTCGTCATCACGGCCGGCAAGTTCTACTACGACCTGGAGGCCGCCCGCGCCGAGCGTGGTGTCACCGACACCGCGATCGTCCGGGTCGAGCGGCTCTACCCGCTGCCGGTGGCCGAGCTCCAGGAGGAGCTGAGCCGCTACGGCGAGAACGTCCAGTTCATCTGGGCGCAGGAGGAGCCGGCCAACCAGGGTGCCTGGCCGTTCATCGCGATGAACCTGGTCGACCACCTGCAGGTCGTCATCGGCCGCAGCGCCAACGGTGGTGCGCGCCTGCGCCGCGTCGCCCGCACGGCCTCCTCGGCCCCCGCGGTCGGCTCGGCCAAGCGTCACGCCGCCGAGCAGCAGGCCCTGCTCGACGAGGTCTTCAGCCTCTGAGGCAGCTGAAGGTCCCGAAGCACTGACGGCCCGGTCCCCGCTCCGGCGGGGGCCGGGCCCGCGGCTATTCTGACCAGGTCAATTCCCATCGGAGCGGAGCGCAGAACCGTGTACTTCACCGACCGAGGCATCGAGGAACTGGAGAGCCGCCGCGGCGACGAGGAGGTCACTTTCGAGTGGCTGGCCGAGCGGCTGCGGGAGTTCGTCGACCTCAACCCCGACTTCGAGATCCCGGTCGAGCGGCTGGCCACCTGGCTGGCCCGGCTGGACGACGAGGACGAGGACTGACCCGCGCGCCGAGGGCCCGGGAGGCTGCTGCCTCCCGGGCCCTCGGCATGTCCGCCGCCTGGGGGCCGGGGAAGCGGCCGGGTACGGGAGCACCCCTACGGGAGAGACCAGGGTCGAGGCGTCCTTGACTTGCCCGGTACGCGATATATCGTGTTACTCAGGTAGACGCGATACATCGCGACCATAACGGGAGGCGACAGCACCATGAGCCAGTGGACGGTCAGTGAGCCGCAGCGGATCGGCTTCGACGGACAGCAGGTCGACACCCTGCACGTGCGCACCATCGGCGGCGCGGTCAACGTCGTCGCCACCGAGGGCCCGGCCCGCCTGGAGGTCACCGAGCTGGAGGGCGAGCCGCTGCTCGTCACCCTGGAGGACGGCATCCTCACCGTGACGTACAAGGACCTCAGCTGGGGCGAGTTCGGCGAGGCCGTGAAGTCGGTGCAGTCGGTCAAGTACTTCTTCGCCTCGCTGCGCCGCAAGCGCCGGGCCGTGGTCTCGCTGGCCGTCCCGGCCGGCGCCGAGGCGAAGGTCGGCACGGTCTCGGCCGACGCCACGGTCTCCGGGCTCACCGGCAGGGTCTCGGTGAACGGCGCCAGCGGGGAGACCACCCTGGTCGGCCTCACCGGCCGGACCGATGCCAACACCGTCTCGGGCAACGTGGACGCCCAGTCGGTGGCCGGCGAGCTGCGGGTCAACACCGTCTCCGGCCAGGTCACGCTGGTCGCCGGGGCGGCCGAGAAGGTCCAGGCCAACTCCGTCAGCGGCGACGTCACCCTGGACCTGGACGTCGAGACCGCCGCCGACATCCGCGTCACCACGGTGAGCGGCGCGGTCGGCGTCCGGCTGCCCTCGCTCGCCGACACCAAGGTCGAGGCCGGCACCACCAGCGGCGACCTCACCAGCACCTTCGACGAACTCAAGGTCGGCGGCACCTGGGGCGCCAAGAAGCTCTCCGGCCAGCTCGGCAGCGGCAACGGCAGGCTCCAGGTCACCACCGTCTCCGGCGCGGTGACGGTGCTCCGCCGCCCGGACGCCGAGGACCGCCCCAACCTGGTGAAGGAACTCCCCTCCGCCGGCACTCAGGAGGCATGACATGACCCCCGTCTTCGGCCACGGCCGGCTCCGGCTCTACCTGCTCAAGCTCCTGGACGAGGCCCCCCGCCACGGCTACGAGGTGATCCGGCTCCTGGAGGAGCGGTTCCAGGGCCTGTACGCGCCCTCGGCCGGCACCGTGTACCCGCGGCTGGCGAAGCTGGAGAAGGAGGGCCTGGTCAGCCACACCACCGAGGGCGGCCGCAAGGTCTTCCGCCTCACCGACGCCGGGCGCACCGAGCTGACCCTGCGCCAGGACGAACTGGCCGAGCTGGAGGTGGAGATCCGCGAGTCGGTGGCCCAGCTGGCCGGGGCGATCCGCGAGGACGTCCGGGACAGCGCCAAGGACCTGCGCGAGGAACTCTGGGGCGCGGCCAGGAAGGCGCCCAGGCCGCAGGCCGAGGACGGGGCCGGCGCCGGGGCCGGGACCCCCTGGGACGGCCCGTGGGGCGACAAGGAGTCCTGGCAGCGGGCCAAGGAGGAGTTCGCCCAGTTCAAGGCCCAGGCCAAGGAGCAGGCGAGGCGGGCCAAGGAGCAGGAGCGGGCCGCCAAGGCGAAGGCCAAGGCCGCCGAGGAGGAGGCCCGCAGGCTGCGCGAGCAGTCCAGGGCCGCCAGGTCCGCCGCACAGCAGGAGGCGCTGCGGATCAAGCACCGGGTGGAGCAGCAGGTCCGCGATGCGGCGGCCCGCGGGGACTGGTCCTCCGGGCTGGCCGAGGGGCTCTCCGAGCTGACCAGGAGCCTGGCCGGGCTGGCCGACGCCGCCAAGTGGGGCTACCCCGCAGCGCCCGAGGAGGAGGTCCGGGTCACCCGGATCGACCTGGACAAGGAGGACCGGGACCGCAGGGCCGAGCAGCCCCCGGCGGACCTCCCGCCGTGGACGGAGACCGACCCTTCGGCCGACCCCGCCCGGGAGTTGGAGCGCCTGCTGGACCGCTTCCGCGACCAGGTCAGGGACACCGCCCGGGACACCGGGGTGACGGCCGCCCAACTCGCCGAATCGCGTGGCGCGCTGGCCGCAGCGGCGGCGCGGCTGCGGCAACTCCTGGGCTGACGGGCGGGCCACCGGCCGCGCGGGGAACCGCGCGCCCGGTGGAGAGTCAACCGCCGCCCCGGGAGGACGGGTTCACGGGGTCAGGACGAGCTTGCCGAAGACGTCGCCCTTGGCGAGGCGGGCGAAGGCGTCGCGGGCCTCGGTGAGCGGCAGCACGCTGTCGATCACCGGCCGGATCCCGGTGTTGACGCAGAGCGAGAGCAGACCGGCGAGCTCCTCCTTGGTGCCCATCGTCGAACCGGCGACGTTGAGTTCGAGGAAGAAGATCCGGTGCAGCTCGGTCGCGGGCGGGTGGTAGCCGGAGGTGGCACCCGAGATGACGATGGTGCCGCCGGGCCTGAGGGCCTTGACCGAGTGCGCCCAGGTGGCGGCGCCGACGGTCTCCATCACCGCGTCCACCCGCTCGGGCAGCCGGGCGCCGCTCTCGAAGGCGGCGTCCGCCCCGAGTTCGACCGCACGGGCCCGCTTGGCCTCGTCCCGTCCGGTCACCCAGACCCGCAGTCCCGCCGCCTTGGCCAGCACCACCAGCGCGGTGGAGACCCCGCCCCCAGCACCCTGGACCAGGACGGTGTCGCCGGGCTTGACGCCCGCCTTGGTGAAGAGCATCCGGTAGGCCGTCAGCCAGGCGGTGGGCAGGCAGGCGGCCTGCTCGAAGGAGAGTTCGGCGGGCTTGGGCAGCAGGTTCCAGGTCGGTACCGCGACGCGCGCGGCGAAGGTGCCCTGGTAGCGCTCGGTCAGCAGGGAGCGCGGTTCGTCGGGGCCGACCCCGTGGCCGCTCTGGCCGATCACCGAGTGGATGACGACCTCGTTGCCGTGCTCGTCCACCCCTGCGGCGTCGCAGCCCAGGATCATCGGCAGCCGCTCGGCGGGCAGTCCCACCCCGCGCAGTGACCAGAGGTCGTGGTGGTTGAGGGTGGCGGCCCTGACCGTCACCACACTCCAGCCCGGACGGGCCTGCGGTTCGGGGAGTTCCCCCAACTCCAGCGCGCTCAGCGGGTCGTCGGCGTCGATACGTGCGGCGTAGGCAGCGAACATGCCCCGGACGATAGCGGCGACGGCGGTGGCCCGGAACCACGCGGCGGTGTGACCTCCACCGCGTGTCCCGGCTTCGCCGGGTTGAATGCCGTCGGGGCGCGGGGAACTGTGCGAAGCGGAAGGCACCGGGCCGCGGGTACCTCCGGTGGACAGGTTGCAGCACCCCGCCGGGAGGCCACCACGTGCAACTCGCCCACCATCTCCGGCTGAACCCAGTCGTCTTCCGCCTCGCGCGGTTCCCCGCGCCCCTGACGGCCTTCGGCCGTTCGGCCGTTACCGCCGTGCGACGCCCTCCGCGCGGGCGGCCTCGGCCACGGCCCTGGTGACCGCCGGGGCGACCCGCTCGTCGAACGGCGAGGGGATGACCTTCTGCGGCGTCAGCTCGTCGGCGACGACGGCGGCCAGCGCCTTGGCGGCGGCCAGCTTCATGCCCTCGGTGATCCGGCCGGCCCGGACCTGGAGGGCACCGGCGAAGATGCCGGGGAAGGCCAGCACGTTGTTGATCTGGTTCGGGAAGTCGCTGCGCCCGGTGGCCACCACGGCCGCGTACCGGTGCGCGACCTCGGGGTGGATCTCCGGGTCGGGGTTGGCCATCGCGAAGATGAAGCAGCCCTCGGCCATGGTGGCGACGACGTCCTCCGGCACGGTGCCGCCGGAGACGCCGATGAAGACGTCCGCACCTGCCAGCGCCTCGGCCAGCGAGCCCTTGAGCCCGGCCTTGTTGGTCCGCGCGGCGATCTCGGCCTTGACGTCCGTCAGGTCGTCCCGGCCCTCGTACACCACGCCGCGCCGGTCGCAGACCGCCACGTCGCCGATCCCGGCCGCGAGCAGCATCTTGGCGATGGCGATCCCGGCCGCGCCGGCGCCGGAGATGACCGCCCGCAGGTCGCCGACCTCGCGGCTGGTCACCTTGGCGGCGTTCCACAGGGCGGCGGTGGTGACGATCGCGGTGCCGTGCTGGTCGTCGTGGAAGATCGGGATGTCCAGGGCGTCCTGGAGCCGTCGTTCGATCTCGAAGCAGCGCGGGGCGGAGATGTCCTCCAGGTTGACGCCGCCGAAGGACGGGGCGAGCCGGACCACGGTCTCGACGATTTCGTCAACTTCGGTGCAGGCCAGCGCGATCGGGACCGCGTCCACGCCGCCGAACTGCTTGAAGAGGATCGCCTTGCCCTCCATCACCGGCAGCGACGCCTCGGGACCGATGTCGCCGAGGCCCAGCACGGCGGTGCCGTCGGTGACGACCGCGACCACGTTGGACTTCCAGGTGTAGTCGTTGACCAGCTCGGGCTGCTCGGCGATGGCCGTGCAGACCCGGGCCACACCCGGTGTGTAGGCGAGGGACAGGTCGTCCGCGTCGCGCACCGGCACCGTGGCGCGCACCTCCATCTTGCCGCCGCGGTGCAGCGCGAAGACCGCGTCGACCGGGTCCTCGGTGTCCTGGGTGTTCGGGTGGATGATCTCCGCTGCCACGATGACCTCTTCGTCATGATCAGCGAGAGCGCGCGGCCGACGGTCAGTCGACCCGGCACACCTCCCGGAAGGGGAAGCGGAAACCGGGTACGCCTGGGCGTACCCGGAGCCGGGTCGGGGGCGCAGCCGTCGGGCGCGCCCTCGGGTGAGGGTATGGGTTTTCTGCGCTGTGCTTCCGCTCTGCCAGAGCGTCATCCGGCCATGGCCGGACGTCGAGCGTAGGTCGGACCGAGGCACCGCACCTATGCCTTTTTGTCCTCTTCACGCACTGGTCATCGCTGAATCACCTCTTGACGACCGGCGGTTTCGGAAGAACCGGCCGGCCGGTGGCGACAACGGCGACCGGGCACGCGCACTCGCAGGGGTGAACTCCAGACACGGAGGGGAGTCGGCGCTGCGGATCCAGAGTCGGAGTCTTCGACTTCCGGTCCTGCGCGCCCCGGGTCCTCCCCCGCCCTATCGACAGAGGGGGCCCGGCGGTCTGAGTCCTGTTCGGGGGTCACCCGATACCAGATTCTGACACACCCGCCGATCGGCCCGGCAGAGCGGGATGGGAGGATCCCACTTTCGGCCACCGGTCATCCCAGGGCCGTGGCCCGGCGGGGCACGGCACCCGGTCCATCCGCACACCCGCGCAAGCCTGGTGGCACAGCACCCCTCGCCCAACCGGAGGAGCTCACCATGCACCCCACGACGCCACTGACCACGAGCCGCGCCGGGCGGGCCACGGTGGCCCTGGCCGTCGGGACGCTGCTGCTCACGGCCTGCAGCAGCGGTTCGGCGCCCGCCAACCCCGACTCCGATGACCTGCACGGCAAGCTGCCCGCGGCCGTCAGGTCCGCCGGTGTACTGAAGATAGGTTCGGACCTCAACTACGCGCCGGTGGAGTTCAAGGGCCAGAACGGCGAGGCGACCGGGCTCGACCCGGACATCGCGGAGGCGATCGGCAAGGAGCTCGGCCTGAAGGTCCAGTTCGTGGACACCTCGTTCGACAAGCTGATCCCCGCGCTGCAGGCCAAGGACATCGATGTGGCGATGTCCGCGCTGAGCGACAACCGCCAGCGCCGGGACGGCACCGACGAGGGCGGCAAGCAGGTCGATCCCGGCGTGGACTTCGTCGACTACTTCGTCGCCGGGACCTCGATCCTCGTCCAGAAGGACAACCCGAAGAACATCAGGAACCTGGACGATCTGTGCGGCCACACCGTCGCACTCCAGCGCGGCACCACCCAGGCCGAGATCGCCGACCGGCAGACCGGCTCCTGCGCCAAGCTGAAGAAGCCGCTGACCGTGCACCTGCTGGACACCGACGAGCAGGCCCTGGCCGAGCTCGCCTCGGGCAAGGCGATCGCCGACCTGAACGACTTCCCGGTCGCCGCGTACGTCGCCAAGACCGACCCGGACAAGTACCAGGTCTCCAGCGCGCAGCTCCAGCCCGGCCCGTACGGCATCGCGCTGCGGAAGTCCGACACCGCTCTGCGGGACCTGGTGGCCAAGGCGCTGGACCGGGTGATCCGCAGCGGTGCGTACGACAGGATTCTCACCAAGTGGAACGTCTCGGCGGGGGCGGCCCAGAATGCGGTGATCAACGGCGGGTTCTGACGTCTGGTCAGGGAGAGGCCGGGGCGCCGCACTTGGCGCCGCCGAGGTCCGTACGCCCGCATGCAGGGTGACAGGACCGTGGAATTCGTCCGAATAGCGGACATGTCGAGTCCCCGTTATCCGATTTTGATCTGAATAAGAGCCCGCCCATCGACACCGAGTGGCAGGATTCCCACCAACTCGGATCGAAACTGCCCCTTCGGCTCCCCGGCCGTGCGCGGGCACTCCGGCCGGCAGCCGGGGGTGTGCACTCGTTCGAGCCCGTTCGATCACATCGTCCATCTCGGCGGAGGGTGGCGACCAAAGGATTCCGGCAGGACCTCCACCCGACCTCTCCCACAGGAGGAGATTCCCCCTCATGATCGTCCGCACCTCGCGCTCCCGCCTCCTCGCGGCCGGCGCCGTCCTCGCCACCGCCACCCTCGCGCTCACCGCCTGCGGCAGCAGCGGCTCCTCCTCCGGCGGTTCGACCGGCGCCAACCCGAGCGCCTCGGTCAAGGCCGTCACCGCCGACCCGGCCCTGGCCGCGCTCGTCCCCGCCGACGTCAAGGCGAGCGGCAAGCTGGTGGTCGGCGCCGACGCCAGTTACGCACCGGACGAGTTCAAGGACGACAAGGGCAACGTCGTCGGCATGGACGTCGACCTGGCCAACGCCATCGCGCAGAAGCTGGGTCTGACCGCCGAGGTCCAGAACTCCGGCTTCACCGCGATCATCCCCGGTATCGACGCGAAGAAGTTCCAGCTCGGAATGAGCTCCTTCACCGACACGAAGGAGCGTGAGCAGACCGTCGACATGGTCACCTACTTCAACTCGGGCATCGCGTTCGCGGTCAAGAAGGGCAACCCGGACAAGATCTCCGCCGACGACCTCTGCGGCAAGAAGATCGCCGTCCAGACCGGCACCACCGAGGTCGACGACATCAAGGGCAACATCAACCCGGCCTGCACCAAGGCCGGAAAGCCGACCGTGCCGAACGACGGCGACAAGTTCGACCTGCAGACCGACGTCACCACCGCCCTGGTGTCCGGCCGCGACCAGGTCATGAGCGCCGACTCGCAGGTCATCGACTACGCCGTCAAGCAGACCAACGGCCAGCTGGAGAAGCTGGGCGAGACCCGGGACAGCGCCCCGTACGGCATCGCGCTGGCCAAGGGCTCCCCGCTGACCAAGGCGGTCCAGGGCGCCGTCCAGTCGCTGATGGACGACGGCACCTACCAGCAGATCCTGCAGAAGTGGGGCGTCGAGGCCGGGGCGATCACCAAGTCCGAGATCAACGCCGCCAAGAGCTGACCCCCCGCCGGAACGCACCCCCCGAGGCCACCAACGTGAACTCTCCCGACCAGGGGGAGGTGACACCGGGACCGCCGGCCACCATCAAGGCCGTCCCGGTTCGCCACCCCGGACGCTGGGCCGGAGCCGTCGTCATCACCGTGCTGGCGGCGATGCTGCTCCACGCCCTGATCTTCAACCCCGCCTTCGAGTGGAACGTCGTAGGCACGTACCTGTTCGACTCGAGCATCCTGCGCGGCCTCGGGGTCACCCTGGAGCTGACCGCGCTGTCCATGGTCATGGGCGTGCTCGGCGGGATCATCCTCGCGGTGATGCGGCTGTCCCCGAACCCGCTGCTGTCGGCCACCGCCTGGTTCTACATCTGGGTCTTCCGCGGCACCCCCGTGCTGGTCCAGCTGGTCTTCTGGAACTTCCTCGGCGCACTGTGGCCGAAACTGTCGCTCGGCATCCCGTTCGGGCCCTCGTTCTGGTCGGAGTCGACCAACTCGCTGATCCCGGTGTTCACTGCGGCCCTGCTGGGCCTGGGCCTCAACGAGGCCGCCTACATGGCGGAGATCGTCCGCGGCGGCATCCAGTCGGTGGACGAGGGCCAGGGCGAGGCCGCGCACGCGCTCGGCATGAGCCGGTTCCAGACCATGCGCCGGATCGTCCTCCCGCAGGCCATGCGGGTGATCATCCCGCCGACCGGCAACGAGACCATCTCGATGCTCAAGACCACCTCGCTGGTCAGCGTGATCGCCCTGGAGGAGCTCTTCCGGGCCGGTCAGAACATCTACTCGCGCAACTTCCAGACCATCCCGCTGCTGATCACCGTCAGCCTCTGGTACCTCTTCCTGACCTCGGTGCTGACCATCGGGCAGTACTACATCGAGCGGTACTACGGACGTGGGACGACCCGGACCCTGCCGCCCACACCGCTGGCGCGGCTGCGCGGCCTGTTCGCCGGGAAGCCGGTGCCGAGCGGCAGGTCCGACGTCGTCCCCGGCCTTGAGGGAGGTGGTCACGTATGACCGACCTGGCAAAACCCCGGACCTCCGGTGAGCCGATGGTCAAGGCCGAGGGCGTGCGCAAGTCCTACGGGCTGGTCGAGGTGCTCAAGGGCATCGACCTGGAGGTCGAGCAGGGCGAGGTGTTCTGCCTGATCGGGCCCTCCGGCTCCGGCAAGTCGACCTTCCTGCGGTGCATCAACCACCTGGAGAAGATCAACGGCGGCCTGCTGTCCGTGGACGGCGAGCTGGTCGGCTACGCGATGAGGGGCGGCAAGCTCCACGAGCTCAGGGACCGCGAGGTCGCCCTCAAGCGCCGCGACATCGGCATGGTCTTCCAGCGGTTCAACCTCTTCCCGCACATGACCGCCCTGGAGAACGTCATCGAGGCGCCGGTGCAGGTCAAGAAGGAGAGCCGGGCCGCCGCCAAGGAGCGCGCGATGGCCCTGCTGGAGCGCGTCGGCCTGGCCGACAAGGCCGGGAACTACCCGACCCAGCTCTCCGGCGGCCAGCAGCAGCGGGTGGCGATCGCCCGTGCGCTGGCCATGAAGCCCAAGCTGATGCTCTTCGACGAGCCCACCTCCGCGCTCGACCCCGAGCTGGTCGGCGACGTCCTGGACGTCATGCGCGGCCTCGCCGAGGAGGGCATGACGATGATCGTCGTCACCCACGAGATGGGCTTCGCCCGCGAGGTCGGCGACGCGCTGGTCTTCATGGACGGCGGCGTCGTGGTCGAGTCGGGCCACCCCCGCGACGTCCTCACCGACCCCCAGCACGAACGCACCAGGGCCTTCCTCTCCAAGGTGCTCTGACCCCAGCGCCCGGCGCCCGGCAGGACCATTCCTGCCGGGCGCCGACGCGTTCCCCCGGCAGGTAATACCCTGGACCCAGCTCGCCCGTTACCGGCCCTTGGAAGGACCACCGTGGAGCTCGCCTCGTACGCCGACTACGCCGTCCGGCTGGTGAACAGCGAGGAGCCCGACCGCGGCACCGACACGCTGACCTCCGTGGACGCCGTCCGGGCCCTGTTCGGCGCGCCCTCGCGGGCCGCCTCGCTCGCGGACGAGAGCGACCTGCCCCGGCTGCGGGGCGTGCGGGTCCGGCTGCGCGGGGTTTTCGAGTCGGCGGCCGAGGGCGACCAGGTCAGGGCGGTGGACCTGCTGAACAGCCTGATGGTGGAGTACCCGGTCAGCCCGCTGGTCTCCGGGCACGACGACCTGAACGAGGCCGGGCAGCCGCGCTGGCACCTGCACCTCGCCGACAACGCGCCGACCGCCGCCGCCAACTTCACCGCCGTCGCCTGCATGGGCCTGGCCATCCACCTCACCGAGCTGGGTGTCGACCGGCTCGGCATCTGCCAGGCCACGCCCTGCCGCAACGCCTATCTGGACACCTCGACCAACCGCTCGCGCCGCTACTGCTCGGACCGCTGCGCCACCCGCGCCAACGTCGCCGCGTACCGGGCCCGCAAGCGCGAGGAGGCCCAGCGGGCCGCGCAGGCGCTCACGGTTCGGGGCTGACCGGACGGCAGACCCCCAGACGGGCCGCCAGCCGGCCGCAGCGGGCCAGCGGACCGTACGTCAGCGCCCGCTCCAGCGCGGCCGCCGGGGCCAGCCAGGCCGGGCGCGGACGCACCCTCAGCAGCACCCGCCCGAGCACCAGGTCGTCCGGCACCGCGCCGTACTCCCGGCTGTCCGTCAGCACCAGCGGATTGTCCGACAGCAGCCACCAGCCGCCGGGGCGCCGCCCGGCCGCGCGCTTCACCACCAGCAGGTCCTGCCGCAGCGGGTGCCGGAACAGCACCACCGCGCCGGGCCGGATCCGCGCGCCGTACCTGACCACCACCTGATCGCCCGCCAGCAGGGTGGGGCGCATCGACGGCCCGGCCACGTCGACCACCCCGAACGGCAGCAGCCCGCCGCCCGTCGGACGCTCCCCGCCGTCCATCCGACCGCCCGTCATCCGTGTTCCCCCAGCTCCGTCGTGTCCCGGTGTGCCGGGTTCAGCATCCCCCAGCCCGGCCGGGTTCCGAAGGCCGCCCGAAATCAACCGGTTGAACCTCCTTCTTTTGCCCTAGGCCCCCGGCCCAACCACGTAACCGGGCGGGCGGAGAGGTAATCTCAGGCGCGGGAAGACGATCTAAGGAAGGACTCCCATGTTCTCTCGTCTGTTTGCTCCGCGAGCCACCGCGCACGCCCACTGCGACCTCCCCTGCGGCGTCTACGACCCGGCCCAGGCCCGCATCGAGGCCGAGTCCGTGAAGGCGACTCAGGAGAAGTACCAGGCCAACGAGGACGCGCAGTTCCGGACGCGCGCCATCGTCATCAAGGAGGAGCGCGCCGAGCTGGTCAAGCACCACCTCTCCGTGCTGTACACCGACTACTTCAAGGCTCCGCACTTCGAGAAGTACCCGGAGCTGCACGACCTGTTCAACCGGGCCGGCAAGGCCGCCTCGGCCGCCAAGGCGTCCACCGACCCGGCCACCGGCCAGGCGCTGCTCGACCTGATCGCCGAGATCGACACGATCTTCTGGGAGACCAAGAAGGCCGCCTGATCACCATCGGCACCTCCGAGGGCCCGGCCGCTGCACACGCAGCGACCGGGCCCTCGGGCGTTCCGGGCGCCCCCGGCGTCCCGGACTGCGAAAACGCCCTCCCGGCAGCGGTGGGTCCGCGAGTACGCTCGCCGTATGATCCGCACCGCCGCAGTCACCGACGTCCCCGTCATCCACGCCATGATCCGCGAGCTGGCCGAGTACGAGAAGGCCCTGGACGAGGCCCGGGCCACCGAGGAGCAGCTGCGCGACGCGCTGTTCGGCGAGCACCCGGCCGTCTTCGGCCTGATCGCCGAGGACGACGCCAGCGGCGAGCCGGTCGGCTTCGCGCTGTGGTTCCGCAACTTCTCCACCTGGCGCGGCACCCACGGCATCTACCTGGAGGACCTGTACGTCCGCCCGACCGAGCGCGGCGGCGGCCACGGCAAGGCGCTGCTGACCGAGCTGGCGCGGATCTGCGTCGAGCGCGGCTACTCCCGGTTGGAGTGGTCCGTCCTGGACTGGAACGAGCCCTCGATCGGGTTCTACAAGTCGCTGGGCGCCGTTCCGATGGACGAGTGGACGGTGTTCCGGCTGACCGATGACGCCCTCCGGGAACTGGGCGGCTGATCCGTGTCCGTCGCTCGTTCCCGTGACGGCTGGCCCGGATCGCGACATCGGGCCTCCTCTCGCGGTAACGTCTCGGGCGGATGCGCGGCGTTCCGGCCTCTCCCGGGTGGGTATGACCGGTACGTACCGCACCACCCCTCTGGACAGTTGGGGCGAAGCAGTTGAGCCAAGCAACAGGAAGTGCCGCGGCCGCAGGGCCGCAAGCACCGCGCGTCACCCAGGAGGTGAGGGTGTCCCAGATCGACGGCGAGCCCGGAGTGAAGGACTTCGTGGAGGTCCGGCTGCCCGCAGCCGGGGCCTACCTCTCGGTGCTGCGAACGGCCACCGCCGGCCTCGCGGCCCGGCTGGACTTCACCCTGGACGAGATCGAGGATCTCCGGATCGCGGTGGACGAGGCCTGCGCCATCCTGCTTCAGCAGGCGGTGCCGGGCTCGATCCTCAGCTGCGAGTTCCGGTTGGTCGGGGACTCGCTCAGGGTCACCGTCGCCGCACCGACCACGGACGGCAAGGCCCCCGAGCGGGACACCTTCGCCTGGACGGTGCTCTCGGCGCTGGCCGGCGAGGTGGACTCCTCGGTCGGCCCGGACAACACGGTGTCGATCAGCCTGCACAAGAAGCGCGGCGGTGCGACCACCGCGGGGTGAGAGCCGGCCGTGAAGCCGTACGCGCGATCTGCCGCGCGTACGGCTCCCCCGTACCGCAGTGCGGTACAACCAATGTGAAGTGCTCCCGGAACGGAACGGGTGATCGCCGTGAGTGATCTGGACCGCACAGGTGTTGCCGGCAGGCCGGCCGCCACCGCCGACGTGGCCGTGCCGCCCCAGGCGAGCACCGCCGCCCCGTACCACTCCCGAAACGCCGCAGACGACGTGCACCCGAAGGACACCCATCGGATGAGCCAGCCGACCGACCCGACGCCGGACCAGCAGCCGGACGCCCAGCAGCCGGGCCGTGCCCAGGACGAAGGTCCTGCGGCCGACGACGACCTCGTCGACGCGCTGACGGCCGAGGAGCTGAAGGCCGCCGCCGAGGCGGTCCGCAGCGCGGTGCCCACGCAGGACCGGCACCGGTCCGGCGCGCCGGACCGGGAGGCCGCCCGAGCACTCTTCGTCCGGCTGGCGGCGCTGCCCGAAGGGTCCCTGGACCGGGTCGAGCTGCGCAACCAGCTCGTCCGGATGCACATCCCGCTGGTCGAGCACCTGGCCCGGCGCTTCCGCAACCGCGGCGAGCCACTGGACGACCTCACCCAGGTCGCCACCATCGGACTGATCAAGTCAGTGGACCGCTTCGACCACGAGCGCGGGGTGGAGTTCTCCACCTACGCCACTCCGACCATCGTCGGAGAGATCAAGCGGCACTTCCGCGACAAGGGCTGGGCGGTGAGAGTGCCGCGCCGGCTCCAGGAGCTCCGGCTCTCGCTCACCACCGCGACCAGCGAGCTCTCCCAGCGGCACGGCCGCTCCCCCACGGTGCACGAGCTGGCGGAGCACCTCGGCATCTCCGAGGAGGACGTGCTGGAGGGCCTGGAGTCCGCCAACGCGTACTCCACGCTCTCGCTGGACGTCCCGGACAGCGACGACGAGTCGCCGGCCGTGGCGGACACCCTGGGGGCCACCGACGAGGCACTGGAGGGCGTCGAGTACCGCGAGTCGCTGAAGCCGCTGCTCGCCCAACTCCCGCCGCGCGAACAGAAGATCCTGGTCCTGCGGTTCTTCCGGAACATGACGCAGTCCCAGATCGCGGCCGAGGTGGGCATCTCGCAGATGCACGTGTCCCGGCTGCTGGCCCGCACGCTCGCGCAGCTGCGCGAGAAGCTGCTCGTCGAGGAGTGACGCGTACGGCCGGAGAGCCCAGCTCTCCGGCCGTACGCGTGCGGTCCTGCCCGGCCGGCCTCAGTCGGCCTGCCGACCGTAAAGGGCCTCGGTGGCACGGGGGTTGAGCAGGCTGACGATGCCGGCCAGGCCGAGGGCGACGACCACGACCGCCAGTGCGGGCATCACGCCGTCGCCCTGCCACATGTAGTACGCGACCGGCAGGCAGATGGTGTTGGTCAGCACGGCCGGGCTGCGGCCCCAGCGCTGCAGCCTGAGCAGGGCCCACGCGGCCGCCAGCGGCAGCAGGCCCATCAGCAGCAGCACCACGCCGCCGAACTCGCTGCGACCGAGTGCCGCCGAGTCGCCGAGCAGCCCCGAGACCATGTCGTAGATGCCCCAGCCGGCCAGGACGGCCCCTTCGAGCGCGGTGATGACGGCGCCCCTGAGCAATGGGCCCGGCCTGCTCGGGGCCGGGCTGCTCGGAGTCTGCGCGGTAGTTTCTGCGGTCACTCCAGCAGGGTAACCGCCGCCTTCTCCGGATGGCCCCGTAGGCTGATCGACATGCGCGCTCTCCTGGTCGTGAACCCCAAGGCCACCACCACCAGTGGACGCACCCGCGATGTGCTCATCCACGCGCTGCGCAGCGATCTGAAGCTGGATGTCGCGGAGACCCGGTACCGGGGCCATGCCCGCGACCTGGCCCGCCAGGCGGCCGTCGAGGACGGTGTGGACCTGGTGGTGGCACTCGGCGGCGACGGCACCGTCAACGAGGTGGTGAACGGGCTGCTCTCGCACGGCCCGGCGGAGCGGCTGCCCCGGCTCGCGGTGGTTCCCGGGGGCAGCACCAACGTCTTCGCCCGCGCGCTGGGCCTGCCGAACGACCCGGTGGAGGCGACCAGCATCCTGCTGGACGCGGTGGAGCAGGGGCGGGAGCGGGCGATCGGCCTGGGCAAGGCGATGACCGAGGGCCTGCCGGACCGCTGGTTCACCTTCACCGCGGGCCTCGGCTTCGACGCCGGCGTGGTGGGCCGGGTCGAGGAGCAGCGCAGGTCGGGCCGCCGGTCCACGCACGCGCTGTACGTCAATCAGGCGGTCAGGCACTACATCACGGAGCGTGAGCATCGCCGGAAAGGCCCGATTCACCTGGAGATCAATGGCGAGGAGTCGGTGCCGGGATTGGTGATGGCGATAGTCTCCAACACCTCGCCATGGACCTTTCTGGGTAATCGCCCGGTGGTCCCCTCGCCCTCCGCCTCCTTCGACACCGATCTTGATGTCTTCGGTATCACTCGAATGACGGCGTTCGGTACGGCTCGAACGGTCCGTCAGATTCTGCGTTCGCACAGTCCTGCCAATGGCCCCACGGGGCCGGTTGGCCCACGGGGAAAGCACGTCGTCTCCTATCACGACGTCAGACACTTCACCTTGGTTTCACAGGAACCGGCCCCGTTTCAGGTCGACGGGGACCACCTTGGAGACAGGAGTCGCGTCAGTTTCACAGGCGTTCGGCGGGCACTGCGTGTGATTGTGTGACCAGAAGGGGGTTTCCCCCTTCTTCTCGAACGCACAAGCCCCCTTCACCCCATAGAAGTACGGGCTGTGAGCTAGGCGACACCGAAGAATCAAAAATTCCTACCCGAAGGGGGTTGTATCCCGGCCCGAGGTTTGCGAACCTCTACATGGCGATCGGGACACGTCCCAGCAACCCCGCAGGACGGGCGTGGCAGGCGACGGCTCCCTTGATCCGCCCGAACCCCACCCCAGTACAGACCACCCAGGCCCGGGCGGGCCTTGGTCTCTTTTGCTGTTGCGGGATTCGTGAAAGCGTTCACATTCACAAGCCGCCATCGAGTGAGTCGGCCGGGCCACCCGCCCACCGACCGGAGGAGTTGGACATGGACTGGCGCCACCGCGCTGTCTGCCGCGAAGAGGACCCGGAGCTCTTCTTCCCGATCGGGAACACCGGTCCCGCTCTGCTGCAGATCGAGGAAGCCAAGGCCGTGTGCCGCCGCTGTCCCGTCATGGAGCAGTGCCTGCAGTGGGCGCTGGAGACCGGCCAGGACGCCGGCGTCTGGGGCGGAATGAGCGAGGACGAGCGCCGCGCGATGAAGCGCCGTGCCGCCCGCAACCGCGCCCGCACCGCCTGATACACACTCAGCTCGACCTGATCAACCCATGATCAAGGGCTCCGCCCCCGCGACCACGGTCGCGACAGCGGCCGAGCCTTCCGCAGGACGGGCCGCGCCTCGGCGAGGTCCGGACCACGCCGAGCGGCCAGGCCACTTGATACTGTTCACTTAGAGCAATACTGTGGACCTGTGACGCTCACCGTGTGCAACACACGGGCCCGGCGTCGCACCACCAAAAGAGCCCCCGTTCCGGCCGACTCCCCCCGACGGCCGGAACGGGTTGAGAGGCCCTGTCGACCCACCCCCCCGGTCGACAGGGCCTCGTTTCTGTATCCGGCTCCGCCGGTCCCACCCGCCGACTCCGCCCGCCGGTCCCGGGGTCCGGCTCAGCGGATCGGGATCTCCAGGACCACCTTGGTACCGCCGCCCGGTGCGGCGACCATGTCGAAGGTGCCGCCCAGCTCGTTGGTGCAGAGCGTGCGGACGATCTGCAGGCCGAGGTTGCCCGCCTGCTGCGGATCGAAGCCCTCGGGCATGCCCGTGCCGTCGTCCTGCACGGTGATCAGCAGGTACTCGGCCGGCCTGGCGCCGCTGTTCCAGCTGTCCGACCAGCCCTTGCCGCTCGCGGGAGCCCGGCCGCGCAACGCGCCGACCTCCAGGTTTCCTTCGGACTTCGTACCGAAGGCGTGCTCCAGGGCGTTCTGCAGCAGTTCGGTGAGCACCATCGCCAGCGGCGTGGCGATCTCGGCGGGGAGGATGCCGAAGCTGCCGGTGCGCCTGGTCACCACGCGGCCGTCCTGGGACAGCTCCTTGACCATCGCCAGCACCCGGTCGGCGATCTCGTCGAAGGCCACCTTCTCGTCCAGCGCCTGGGAGAGCGTCTCGTGCACGATGGCGATCGACCCCACCCGGCGGACGGCCTCGTCCAGCGCGGCCCGCCCGGCCTCGGAGTCCATCCGGCGGGCCTGCAGGCGCAGCAGTGCGGCCACCGTCTGCAGGTTGTTCTTCACCCGGTGGTGGATCTCCCGGATGGTGGCGTCCTTGGTCATCAGCTCCCGGTCGCGGCGGCGCAGCTCGGTGACGTCCCGGCAGAGCACCAGCGAACCGGTGAGCGTGCCCTTCGGCTTGAGCGGGATGGCCCGCAGGGTGACCACTCCGCCCTGCACCTCGACCTCGGTCTGCCGCGGTGCCCAGCCGCTGGCCAGCTTGACCAGTGCCTCGTGCACCGCGCTGCGCGACGGCGGGACCAACTCGGCGGTGGCGCTTCCGAGATGACTCCCCACCAGGTCGGTGGTGAGGCCGAGCCGGTGGTAGGCGGAGAGCGCGTTGGGGCTGGCGTAGGTGACGATGCCCTCGGCGTCCAGCCGGATCAGGCCGTCGCCGACCCGGGGGGCGGCGTCCATGTCGGTCTGCTCGGCGGGGTAGGGAAACGTTCCTGCGGCGATCATCTGAGCCAGGTCGGAGGCGCTCTGCAGGTAGGTGAGCTCCAGCCGGCTGGGGGTGCGCACGGTCAGCAGGTTGGTGTTGCGGGCGATCACCCCGAGTACCCGGCCCTCACGTCGGACCGGGATCGACTCGACGCGGACCGGGACCTCCTCGCGCCACTCCGGGTCGCCCTCGCGGACGATCCGCCCCTCGTCGAAGGCCGCGTCCAGCAGCGGACGGCGGCCGCGCGGGACCAGGTGGCCGACCATGTCGTCCTGGTACGAGGTCGGCCCGGTGTTGGGGCGCATCTGGGCGACCGAGACGTATCGGATGCCGTCCCAGGTGGGGATCCAGAGCACCAGGTCGGCGAAGGAGAGGTCGGAGAGCAGCTGCCACTCCGAGACCAGCATGTGGAGCCACTCCACATCGGCACCGGTCAGCGTGGTGTGGCGGCGGACGAGTTCGTTCAGCGAGGGCACATGGCGAGCGTAACCGGAGGGGGGCCCGCCGGGCCCGGCGGCCGTCCGTCGAGCCGGCCGGTGCCGGGGCCTCCGGGGAAGTTGTCCAGACCAATTTGCGGACCTCCCTGGACAACCGAATTGGTCTAGTCCACAATGAAAGAGCACCAAGGAGCCGCCCCCGCGCAACTGCCCTGACCGCGCGAGGCAGCTCCTCGGTCGGTCGCCGATCGCCCGAAGGCCCCGCACAGCCATCGGTCGGTGGAGGCGCCCGACGACAGCTCCGGGCTGCGGTGCCGCACGGGTTGAGGGTCCTGTGTCGGCGCCGTGGCCCGTAGTGCTTTCTGCTCCCCCGCGGTCGGACAGCGCGCCTCGCCCCGGGGCACCCTGCACGCGCACCCCGTGAGCGACGAACGACGAAGCCCCCGACCTCGCCGGCGAGGTCGGGGGCTGCCGTCTGCGCGCGTCAGTGGGTCTCGGTGACCTTGGCGAGGGCGCGGGGGGCGTCCGGGTCCTGGCCGCGGGCGATGGTGACCTCGTAGGCCAGCTGCTGGAGCGGGAGGATCTCCAGGATCGGCTGGATCTCCTCGGGGACCCCGGCGGGCAGCACGAAGCCTGCGGAGGCGGCGTCCACCTGGTCCTGCTGGCCGAAGACGACCAGGTCGGCGCCCCGGCCGCGCAGGCGGTCCAGCACCGGCTGCAGGGCCTCGCCGCCCTTGCCGTCCGGGACGACCGCTATCACCGGGGAGACGTTGTCCACCATGGCCAGCGGGCCGTGCAGCAGGTCGGCGCCGGAGAACGGGGAGGCCGGGATGTAGGTGGTCTCCATCAGCTTCAGCGCCGCCTCGCGGGCGGTCGGGTAGCCGTAGCCGCGCGAGGTGATGACCAGGCGCTGGGCGAAGCGGTAGCGCTCGGCCAGCGTCCTGACCTCGCCGTGGCGGGCCAGGATCCGGGCCGCCAGCTCGGGCAGCACCTTGGCGGCCGCGCCGTCGCCCCCGCGCAGGCCCTCCACCAGCAGGTACAGCGCGAGCAGCTCGGCGGTGTAGGTCTTGGTGGCCGGCAGCGCCTTCTCCGGGCCCGCCAGCACGTCGATGTGGAACTCGGAGACCTCGGCCAGCGGAGAGCCGGCGTTGTTGGTGACCGCCAGGGTGATGGCACCGGCCTCGCGGGCGGCCTTGGTGGAGGCCACCAGGTCCGGCGAGCCGCCGGACTGGCTGACGGTGATGACCAGCACGTCGGCGAGGTCCGGCTTGGCGCCGTACGCCGTCGTGGTGGACATCGAGGTGAGGCCGGCCGGCTTGCCCAGCAGCACCTCGATCAGGTACTTCGCGTACAGCGCCGCGTTGTCGGACGTGCCGCGTGCGGTCAGCAGGACGAAGCGCGGGGCGCGGGCGGCGATCTGGGCCGCGATCTCGCGGATCTTGGGGGCGCCTTCGTCGAGGATGCGCTGCAGGACGGCCGGCTGCTCGGCCATCTCCGCCGCCATGATCCGGCCGGGGACGGAAGTGGTCTGCGGGTCGGACATCTGGATGTGCCTCCGATGAGATGGTTGAACCCCCGTCGGACGGATGCCTGACGGGGACCTCTTACGGCGGCGAGTCCGCACACTCGCTGCGAATGATTCCTCCGACGATCCTACGGGGGTCGGAGGGCCCGAGCACACCAGGTGCACCGTCCGGAATCGGGGACGGCGCACCGGGAGCGGCTCAGGAGGGGGTGTTGATCAGCTTGTCGATCGCCGCGTCCGCGTCCTTGGTCGCGGCGTCCACCGACGTGCCTCCCAGGATGTCGTCGAGCATGCCGACCAGCACGTTCTGCTTCTCGACCGCGCTCCAGCCGGGGGCCAGCGGGGTGAACCAGGCGTCCGGCACCGCGTTGGCGGCGGCGGCCGTGGCGGCCTTGGTCTTCAGCTGCTCCAACTGCGTCAGGTTGTTCGGCAGGGTGTCCTTGTCCGCGAGCACCTGCTCGGACTTGCCGCTGGTGAACATCCGGATCCAGTCCTTGGCCAGCTCGGCCGAGGGCGACTTGGCGGTCACCGCGAGGTCCGAACCGCCGATGAAGGAGGGCAGCGGCTTTCCGTTCGGGCCGGGCATGACGGCCTGCCTGAGGCTGTCGGCGAGCTTCGGGTCTCCGGTGAGCGGGGCGGTGGCGCCGGCCACCTCCCAGCCGTTGCCGTAGAGCACGGCCGCCTTCTGCTTGGCCAGGACACCGCTCTGGTCGGCCTCGTTGACGGTGAGGTCGCCGTGGTTGTACGTCTTCACCAGGTCGACGAAGTGCTGGATGCCCTGCTGCGACCTGGCGTCGTGCAGCGTGCCGTGCCAGCTGCCGGAGCTGTCGAAGCGGGCGATGGCGCCGCCGTACGCCGCGACGTAGGACATCGCCGCGTACCAGTACGGGCCCGGCAGGTAGAGCGCGGAGAAGGTCCGGTCGCCCCGGTGCCTCGCCTGGACCTTGTCGAGCGCGGTGCGCAGGTCGTCCTCGGTCTTCGGGAACTCGGCGCTGCCGGTGGCGTCCTGGAACATCGCCGAGTTGTAGATGCCGACCCGGGCGCCCGCGTAGTACGGGACGCAGAACAGCTTGTCCTGGTAGGTGCAGGTGTTGACGAGCCCGCGGATCCAGCTGTCGGAGTTCTCGAAGGTCGACTTGTCCACCGGGGCGAGCGAGCCGCTGAGGATGTACTTCATGGTCTCGGTGTTGCCGAGCTCGACCACGTCGGGGGCGCTGCCGTCCTTGAGCGCCGCGTCGAGATTGCCGACCTTGTCCTTCCAGGTCTGGTATCTCAGCTTCAGCTGGACCTTCGGGTACTTGGCGGCGAACTGGCCGTTGACGCTACGGACCAGTTCGGGCCAGTTGTTCTGGGCCTCCGGCATGAGCCAGACGGAGACCGTGCCGGTGGCGTCCTTGGGATCGGCGGCGGCCGGACCGGCCTTCGCCGGCCCGCCGGAGCCGCAGCCCGCGACCGAGGCCAGCAGAGCCGTGACACCGACCGCAGCCAGCAGCTGACGTTTCACGCAATCCTCCCGAGGAGCAGGTAGGTCTGCGCAGTGGTACAGACCAGCTGGCTGGATATTGGCCTAGACCACATCGGGCGTCAACGCATTCATGGACGTGAAGTGGCTTATGTTGCAGACCTGTTGTGAGTTGTGCGCAGGCTGTGCCCATCGCGTCACCTAGGGTTCCGTTAAGGCCCCCTTAAGGCTCCCTTGAGGGAACACGGTCATCGCCGGACCGGAAAAGCCCGGGGCCCGCCGGAAGGAAGTCTCCAGCGGGCCCCGGGCCGTGACAGCTGGTCAGACCGACTGTCCGGTCAGCACCTCGACGGCGGCCAGCCCGCAGACCCGGGCCGCGCCGTGGGTGGCGACGTGCAGCGCACCGACCGGCACGGCCTGCGGCACGCCCATCTCGACCACCAGCGCGTCCGGACGGGCGGCCACCAGCCGGTCCAGCGCGGCGGACATCCACGGGTGCCGGTGCGCGTCGCGGACCACCAGGACGAGGCGGCGGTCGGCTGCCCCGGCGAGCACCCTGGCCGCCACCTCGTCCAGCTCTACGTCCGGGCCGAACCTGGCCGTCCGGGTCCCCGGGAAGCGGGCCGCCAGCATGCCGGCCACGCCCCAGGGGGTCTCGTCGCCGACCGCGATGTTCGCCTGCGGGGAGAACGAGGCCACATACGGGCGCTCGGTCACCGCGGCGGCGGCCGCACCCGGCGCCCGGACCACCCGCAGGGCCCGGCGGGCGGCCCGCAGGCCGACCGCCAGGTCGGGCTCGGCCAGCTCGCCCTGGGCCTCGATCCTGGCCCAGCTACCCAGGCCGCGGACCCGCCGGGCCGCGTCGGCCAGGCGCTCCTCGGTGAGGCGGCCGGCGCGGACCGCCTCCACGATGGCGTCGCGCAGGTGCAGCACCGTCCCCTCGTCGGCCAGCCCGCCGCCGACGCAGATCGCGTCGGCGCCGGCGATCAGGGCCAGGACGGTTCCCTCGCCGGTGCCGTAGGTGTCGGCGATGGCACCCATCTCGATGCCGTCGGTGACGATCAGGCCCTCGTAACCGAGACCGCCGTCGGCGGGCCGCGCCCGCAGCAGGTCGCTGAGCACGGCCCGGCTGAGGGTGGCGGGCAGCGTCGCGTCCAGCGCCGGGATCATGATGTGAGCGGTCATCACGGCCTTGGCGCCGGCCGCGATCGCGGCCTTGAACGGAACCAGGTCGCGCGAGCGCAGCAGGTCCACGTCCACGTCCACCACCGGCAGGCCGAGGTGGGAGTCGACGGCGGTGTCGCCGTGACCGGGGAAGTGCTTGGCACAGGCGGCCACGCCGACCGACTGCAGGCCCCCCACCCAGGCGGCGGTGTGCCGGGCGCACAGCCCGGGGTCGGCGCCGAAGGAGCGGACCCCGATCACCGGGTTGCGCGGGTTGGAGTTGACGTCGGCCGACGGCGCCCAGTTGTAGTTGACGCCGCAGGCGGCCAGCGCCCGGCCCAGCTCGCGGGCGACGTCCCGGGTCAGCGCCGGGTCGTCGATCGCGCCGAGGGCCAGGTTCCCTGGCCAGGAGGATCCGGAACCGGCCTCCAGCCGGGTGACGTCGCCGCCCTCCTCGTCGATGGCGACCAGGACGTCCGGGTTCTCGGTGCGCAGCGCGGAGGTCAGCGCGGCCAGCTGCCCGGGGTCGGTGACGTTCCGGCCGAACAGCGCGACCGAGCCGAGGCCGGCCGCCAGGTGGCGGCGCAGCCAGGTGGGCGGGGCGGTCCCGACGAAACCCGGCTGAAGGACCGTCAGGGCGTCGCGGTGCAGCTGGTCGCTGTCGGCGACAGCGGGGACGAGAATGCTCACGGTCACCCCTTCACGGCGCCGGCGGTCATCCCGCCCACGGCCTTGCGCTGCAGGAACAGGAAGACGATCAGGACCGGTACGGCGAACAGCGTCGACGCGGCCATCGTGGCACCCCAGTCGTTCCCGAAGGTGCTCTGGAAGGAGGTCAGCCACAGCGGCAGGGTCTGCGCGGTGCCCTCACCGGTCTGTTTGTTCAGGATCAGCACCAGCGGGTACTCGTTCCACGCGGTGATGAACCCGAACAGCGAGGTGGACATCAGGCCCGGCGCGAGCAGCGGGAAGACCACCCTGACGAAGGCCTGGGTACGGGTGCAGCCGTCCACCATCGCCGACTCCTCCAGCTCCTTGGGCACGGCGGCGATGAAACCGCGCAGCGTCCAGATCGTGAAGGGCAGCACCATCATCATGTAGAAGATGGTGAGCGGGACGAGGCTGTTCAGCATCCCGCTGTCGCGGGTGATCATGTAGATCGAGATCGTCATGACCTCCCAGGGCGCCATCTGGGCCGCCATGACGATCAGGACGAAGGCCTTGCGCCCGCGGAACTTCATCCGGGCGATGGCGAACGAGGCCAGGGTGGCGATCGCCAGCGAGGCGAGCACCGCGCAGACGGTGACGGTGAAGCTGTTGCCGACCATCGTCCAGAACTGGTCCGCGTGCACCGCCCGGTCGAAGTGGTCGAGGGTGCCGTCCAGCGGCAGGAAGACCGGCGTTCTGCTGATGATGTCCCGGTCCGGCTTGAACGCCGTCGAGACCATCCAGTAGACCGGGAAGAGGAAGAAGAGGGCCAGGACGACGGCGATGACGTTGGGCCAGGTGCGTCCGATGAGCGAGCGCCTCACAGCTCGTCCTCCTGCTTCAGAATGATCCGGAAGTAGTACGCCATCAGCGCGCCCAGCATCACGATGGTGAGCACGGCGATGGCGGCACCCGTCCCGTAGTGCTGGTTGCCGAAGCCCTCGACGAAGGCGTAGACGGGGAGTGTCTCGGTCAGCCGCTGGGGGCCGCCGAAGTTCATCGCGTAGACCTGGGTGAAGCACTTGAAGACCCAGATGACCTCAAGGAAGGTCGTGGCGAGGAAGAACGGGCGCAGGCTGGGGAAGACCACGGCGGTGAAGATCTTGAACGCTCCGGCGCCGTCCATCCGGGCGGCCTCGTAGAGCTCGGCCGGGATGGTGGTCAGGCCCGCGTACATGTTGAAGGCGACGAACGGGATCGAGCCCCAGACGATCAGCAGGACGATCACGAAGAAGGTCGAGAGCTGGCTGCCGAACCAGTTGTAGTCGGCCATGCCGTGCCAGCCCAGCTTGTCCAGGAACCAGTTGACCACGCCGTACTGCTGGTCGAAGAGCCAGGTGTAGACCGTGGTGCTGGCCACGATGGGCATCGCCCAGGCCATGATCAGGCCGAAGGACAGGAAGAGCCGCATGCCCTTGCCGAGCCGGTTCAGCAGCAGGCCGACCAGGGTGCCGCCCGCCATGATCAGGAAGACGTTGAGCAGGGTGAAGGCGACCGATCGTCCCGCAGTGTGCCAGAACTCCGAACTGCTCAGCTGCGCCGTGTAGTTGTCGAACCCGTTCCACTCGGTCAGGTGCTGGATCAGCTGGCGCCGGTTCAGGTTCTGGAAGGAGATCAGCCCCGTCTTCACCAGCGGCCAGCCCAGCAGCGCCGCGGTCGCCAGAGTGGCGGGCAGGATCAGGAGGTAGGGCGTGCTCCGGGAGAGCAGGCTCGCACCGCCGGCGGGTCTCGCGTTCTTCGGGGTGCCGTCCGCGGTCGCGGCGGCCGGCTCGGTGGCGGCCCCGGCGGTCTTCGCTTCCTTCGGGGACCGTGTCTGCACCCGCTCGGAATGCACAGCCATCGTTCTCTCTTCCTCACACCTGGCCAAGACAGGACGGCGGCGCCGCCCACCGGCCCCTGGGGGAGACCGGAGTGCGGCGCCGTCCGGTACTACTGCTTCTGCGCGAGACGCTTGCCGATCTCGTCGTCGTACTTCTTGGCCAGGCTGTCGTAGTCGCCGCCCTGCAGGGCCGCAGCCAGGAAGTCCTTGATCGGGTTCGGGTTGTTCTCGACGTTGGCCCAGGACGCCACGTTCGGGGTGACGGCGCCGTTGGCGGAGGCCGGCAGCGCGGCCTTGGCGAAGTCACCGGTGACCTGGCTGTTCAGCGAGGTCTTGTTCGGGATCAGGCCGGAGGCGGCGAGCTGGCCCTCGAACTTGTCCGACAGGGCGATCTTCAGGAAGCCCTTGGCCAGGTCCTGGTTCTTGCTGGCCTCCGCGACGGCGAGGTTCGAGCCGCCGAGGAAGACGCTGGACGGCTTGTCGGCGGTCTTGCCCGGGAGCGGGAAGAAGCCCACCTTGTCGGCCGGCATGTCCTTGGGGGCCGGAGCCTCCCAGCCGAGGCCGATCATCGCGCCGATGTCGCCCTTGGGGAACAGCGTCGACTGCTGCGGGGTGGCCTCGTCCTTGTCCTTCGGGGCGTTGGAGTAGCTCTGCAGCTTCTGGTACGTCGCGAAGGCGGCCTTGGCCTCGGGGGACGACAGGTTGCCGACCCACTTGCCGCCGTCCTGCTTGGCGATCTTGCCACCCGCGTCGGTGACCAGGCCGAAGTAGGTGTACCACTCCTGACCGGGCAGGTAGAGCGCGTTGTTGACGCCCGGGGTGCCCTTCAGCTTCTCCAGGTCGGCGTAGAACTCGTCCAGGGTCTTCGGCGGGGCGGCGATGCCGGCCTTGGTCCAGAGCTCCTTGTTGTAGATCACCACGCGGTTGGTGAAGTACCACGGCGCGGCGTACTGCTTGCCGTCCAGGACCGCGGACTCGTTCAGGTTGGGGGCCCAGTCGCTGCCGCCCAGGTCCGCCTTGGCGCCGGTGAGGTCGGCCAGGCCGCCGGTGGCCGCGTAGCCCGCGGTCTGGGTGTTGCCGATCTCCAGGACGTCGACCGAACCCTCGGAGAGCGCGGTGGTGACCTTCTGGCCGATGCCGTCCCACTTCTGGATCTGGATGTTCAGCTTCGCGCCCGGGAACTGCTTCTCGAACTCGGCCTTGACGCCGTCCTGCCATGCCTGCGGGGCCGAGCCGTCCATGAACCAGGCGTTGAGGGTCTTGCCGTTGTAGTCCTTCGCGCCGCCCGACGACGCACCGTCGTCCTTCTTGGCGTCCGAACCACATGCCGCGAGACCGACGACCATAGCTGCGACGCCGACCGCCGCGATGAGCTGACGCTTCATTACGCCATCCTCCTGAGGGATGCCCGGGGTGCCCCCACGGGGAGGGCGACATACCGGCACGGAACGGCAGGAACTGGTGTCGCAAACCCATGGGAAGGGGTGGGGAATTCTCTGAGCGGTCTGCAGTGGTGTAGACCAGCTGCCTGGAGCTTGGCCTAGACCAATAGGCGTGTCAACGGTGGCCGGAGCAATTCGGACCACCCGTTATCAAGCCGACACCGCAGATCGTTCATCGTGTGATGAGCTCCCCGTCGACAGGACATACGTGCAACGATGTGTGCCGTTAACGAGGCAGCAGGGTCAAGGACGACCCCGCAACTAGCAGGAGATACGGCCCATGACCAGCGACGGGGGCAGCACTGCCCAGGTGAACAACCCCCAGGCGAAGAGCCTGCCGACGCAGGCAGCGGCCGACCCGACCGCCCGCGTCCCCAAGTACTACGGCCTGAAGCGCCATCTGCTGCAGCTGACCGAGACCCAGCCGGCCGGCACCCCGGTGCCGCCCGAGCGGGCGCTCGCCGCCCAGTTCGACACCTCCCGCACCACCGTGCGCCAGGCCCTCCAGGAACTGGTGGTCGAAGGCCGCCTGGAGCGCATCCAGGGCAAGGGCACCTTCGTCGCCAAGCCCAAGGTCGCCCAGGCGCTCCAGCTCACCTCCTACACCGAGGACATGCGGGCCCAGGGCCTGGAGCCGACCTCCCGGCTGATCGAGCTCGGCTACATCAGCGCGGACGAGCACCTCGCGCCGCTGCTCGACATCAAGCCCGGCAGCCGGGTGCTGCGGATCGAGCGCCTGCGGCTGGCCAACGGCGACCCGATGGCGATCGAGGTCGCCCATCTCTCCGCCAAGCGCTTCCCCGCCCTGCGGCGCAACCTGGCCAAGCACAACTCCCTCTACACCGCGCTGCGCGAGGTCTACGGGGTCACGGTGGCCGAGGCCGAGGAGACCATCGAGACCACCCTCGCCAACCCGCGCGAGGCCGGACTGCTCGGCTCCGACCTCGGCCTGCCGATGCTCCAGCTCTCCCGGCACTCCTTCGACGCCGAGGGCGCCCCGGTCGAGTGGGTCCGCTCCATCTACCGCGGCGACCGCTACAAGTTCATCACCCGCCTCAAGCGCCCGGAGTAACGCGGGGCGAGGCACGCTCCTCGGGGGCGCGAGGAACCGCGCGACCGGCGCTCCACGGAGCCGCACGGTTGCCCGCGCGGCTGCTCGCGCCCCCGAGCGGTTCGGCGGCCGGACCTGACGAGGTGGGACGCGGGCCCGTCCGGTATCCGGAATCTTCGGTCCGGGGTAGTGACACAGGTCACCCCAGGCCCTAGATTTCGCAGCCGTACTGACTGCCGATCACCGCAGGTGCTGCTCGGCGGGCGCACGACACCGTGCGCTGCGGCGCCGACGAGGTGAGCCCTCATCAGCCGGAGCACACATGTCGTCGTCCGAAGTCCCGAAGCCCGATACCGGCGCGCCGCCCGGCGCGATCCCGGCCGTGACCCCGGAGCGGGTGCTGGCCGGCATCTGCCTGCTCGTCCCGATCGTCGCGATGCTCTGGGTGTCCTCGTACACCAAGGTGACCCCGGGGATCGGCGGGATGCCGTTCTTCTACTGGTACCAGCTGCTCTGGGTGCCGGCCTCGGCGGTCTTCACGGTCGGCGCCTACCTGCTGCTCCAGCGCGACGAGAAGGCCCGCAGGGCGGCCGCCGAGGGCGGTGGGCCGGCATGAACCACGGCGTGAACGTCACCGCACTGACGATCTTCCTGCTGTTCTTCGCCCTGGTCACCGCGATGGGCTTCCTGGCCTCGCGCTGGCGCCGGGCGGACAACGCCCAGCACCTGGACGAGTGGGGCCTGGGCGGCCGCAGCTTCGGCACCTGGGTGACCTGGTTCCTGCTCGGCGGCGACCTCTACACCGCGTACACCTTCGTCGCCGTGCCCGCGCTGATCTACGGCGTCGGCGCGGCGGGCTTCTTCGCGGTGCCGTACACGATCATCGCGTACCCGCTGGTCTTCCTCTTCCTGCCCCGGCTCTGGTCGGTCTCCCGGGTGCACGGCTATGTCACCCCGGCGGACTTCGTCCGCGGCCGGTACGGCTCCAAGGGGCTATCGCTCGCGGTCGCGCTGACCGGCATCCTGGCCACCATGCCGTACATCGCGCTCCAGCTGGTCGGCATCCAGGCGGTGCTGGACGTGCTGGGCGTGGGCGGCGGGGCGAACAGCAACTGGTTCGTCAAGGACCTGCCGCTCTTCCTGGCCTTCGCGGTGCTCGCCGCGTACACCTACTCCTCGGGGCTGCGGGCCCCGGCCCTGATCGCGTTCGTCAAGGACACGCTCGTCTACATCGTGATCATCGTCGCGGTGATCTACATCCCGATGCGGCTCGGCGGCTACGGGCACATCTTCGACTCGGCCGCGCAGAAGTTCTCCACCGTCAGTCCGGCCACCGGCAAGCCGGTCGGCTCGCTGGTGACCGGCGAGAGCGCGCAGTGGACGTACGCCACGCTGGCGCTCGGCTCGGCGATGGCGCTGTTCATGTACCCGCACTCGGTGACGGGCGTGCTGGCGTCCAAGTCCCGCAACACCGTGCGCCGCAACATGGCGATCATGCCGGCGTACTCGCTGATGCTCGGCCTGCTGGCGCTGCTCGGCTTCATGGCCATCGCGGCGGGCGTCGGCAAGGGCGTCAAGGGCTACAACGCGCAGCTGGCGGTGCCGCAGCTGTTCGCGGACATGTTCCCGGACTGGTTCACCGGTATCGCCTTCGCGGCGATCGGCATCGGCGCGCTGGTCCCGGCGGCGATCATGTCGATCGCGGCGGCCAACCTGTTCACCCGCAACGTCTACAAGGAGTTCCTCAAGCCGGACGCCACGGCCGCCCAGGAGACCCAGGTCGCCAAGATCGCCTCGCTGCTGGTGAAGGTCGGCGCGCTGGCCTTCGTGCTGCTGATGGACAAGCAGTTCGCGATCAACCTCCAGCTGCTCGGCGGCCTGTGGATCCTGCAGACCTTCGTGTCGATCGTCGGCGGGCTCTTCACCCGCTGGTTCCACCGCTGGGCGCTGCTGGCCGGCTGGGCGGTCGGCATGGTGTACGGCACCTGGAAGGCGTACGGGGTCTCCTCCCCGGCCACCAAGCACTTCGGCGGCAGCTCGGCGGTGATCCCCGGGGTCGGCGAGATCGGGTACATCGGCTTCACCGCCTTCGTGCTCAACCTGCTGGTGTCGGTCGTGCTGACCCTCCTCCTGCGGGCCTTCAACGCCCCTGACGGCGTCGACCAGACCAGCCGGGCGGACTACAGCGCCGAGGCCGGGGACAAGGCTCTGAAGGACGCCCCGGTGCCCGTGGCGGCGCACTGACCCCGACAGGCGCACTCGTCGCCGACTCGTGCGCCCTGTGATCGCGCCGTCACCTCCGTCAACACTGGGGTGGCGGCGCGATCACTCGGCGGCGCAATCGTCCCGGGGGCGCGACCATGGAGTGCGCGTGGCTCGCGCGTCCCCACCGAGTCACGGACACCAACGGGGAGAACCGGTCATGGCAGAACTCACCAGCGTTTTGAACGGACACCGCCTCGCAGCCCCCCAGCGTGCGCTGCCCTCCGTCCTGATCGCCACCCGGCACGGCGAGAGCACCGCCAACGTCGAGTTCCAGCTCGCCGCCGAGACCGGGGCACTGACCGTCCCGATCACCAGCCGGGACGCCGACATACCGCTCTCCCTGCACGGCCAGCGCCAGGCCCACCACCTCGGCCGCTGGTGGGCCTCACTGCCCGCCGCCGACCGGCCCCGCGCCGTCTGGTGCTCCCCCTACCTGCGCACCACCGAGACCGCCAGGATCGCGCTCGCCCAGGCCTGCGGCCTCGGCGCGGTGCCGGTCGGGCTCCCGGTCAGGTACGACGAACGCCTGCGGGACAGAGAGCTCGGCATCCTGGAGATGCTGACCGCCGCCGCGATCGAGAAGGAGCACCCCGCCGAGGCCGCCCGCCGCCGCAAGATGGGCGAGCTCTACTACCGACCCCCCGGTGGAGAATCGTTCCTCGACGTCGCGCTGCGGATGCGCAGCTTCCTGCGCGACCTCTGCGAGGAGGAGGACGGCAGAGCGGTGCTGGTGGTCTCGCACGACTGCCCCGTCCTGATGCTCCGCTACATCCTGGACCGCCTCACCGAGCCCCAGCTGCTGGAGCTGCACGCGGTACGCAACTGCTCGACCAGCCTCTGGCGCTCCCTGGACGGCCGACTGCGCCCCGAACACTGGAACTCGGTGTCCCACCTCGACTGACACCGGCCTTTCAGGCCCTCGGCGCGGCACCGGACGGGCGGGCCCGGCTCAGCGCCCGGATCAGCGGCTGGACCGGTCGGCCAGCTTGGGCCAGCAGCCTGCGAAGGCGCGCCGGTAGGCCAGCGGTGTCGTGCCGAGCCAGCGGCCGAAGTGGTGGCGGAGGGTGGCCGCGTTGCCGAAGCCGCAGCGGGCGGCGACCACGTCGACGGGCTCGGTGGTGCTCTCCAGCAGGCGCTGGGCGAGGAGGAGGCGCTGGTTGGTGAGCCAGCGGTGCGGGGTGGTGCCGGTCTCCTCCTGGAAGCGGCGGGCGAAGGTGCGGGGGGACATGTGGGCGCGGGCGGCCAGCTGGTCCACCGTCAGGTCCTGGTCGACGTGGCGGCGCAGCCAGTCGAGCAGCCCGCCGAGCGAGTCCGCGTCGCACACCGGCAGCGGCTGGGCGACGAACTGCGCCTGGCCGCCCTCCCGGTGCGGGGCGACCACCATCCGCCGGGCGATCGCCCGGGCCACCTCGGCGCCCTGCAGCTTGCGGACCAGGTGCAGGCAGGCGTCGATCCCGGCGGCCGTCCCGGCCGAGGTGATCACCGGGTCGTCGTCCACGTAGAGCACGTCGGGGTCGATGGTGCTGAGCGGGAAGCGCCGGGCCATCTCGTCGGTGTGCTTCCAGTGCGTGGTGGCCCGGCGCCCGTCCAGCAGCCCGGCGGCGCCGAGCAGGAAGCTGCCGCTGCAGATCGACAGTGCGCGCGCCCCGCGCTCGACGGCGGCGCGCAGTGCTTCGGTGAGCGCCGGTGGGTACTCCGCGCGCCGTCCGACCGCCGTCACCACGACCAGGTCCGCCTCGGCCAGCCGTTCCGGCCCGTACGGGACGTCGAGACCGAAGCCGGCGTGGGTGGCGAGCCGGCCGGAGCGGTCGGCGGCGAGGGCGAAGTCGTACACCGGCAGACCGTCGTCACTGCGGTCGAGCCCGAAGACCTCACTGGCAACGCCGAGTTCGAACGGGTGGACCGGCTCCAGCACCACGGCGACGACGTTCTTCAGCATCCCCCCAGAATGCCGTTGGCAGGATTTCGATGCAACCGGTCATTTCTGCCACTCGCGGCTGCGACCTGCGCGGACGAGGGTTGAGGGCATGACCTCGGAGACACTCGCAACCTCGCTCGGCCTGCTCGGCACCATCGGCGGCTTCGGCCTGCTCGGCTTTCTGATCGGCCGTGAACTGCCCGGCCGCGGCCTGCCGGGGCACCCCGGCGGGCCCGGCTCGGGCGGCGGTCACGGCGAAGGTCCGGGCGGCGGTCACGAGGGCCCCAACCACCCCGCGGCGCCGGTTCTTCCCGACCGCCTGTACGGCACCCTGCCCGCCGCCTCCGCCTTCCCGTCCGGCACACTGTCCGGATGGACATCCTCATCCGCCGGGCGCTCGAAGAGGACCTCGAAGCCGCTGGTGACGTCACGGTCGAGGCGTTCGTGGGCGACGGTCACACCTCGCCGGACAGCGGCTACGTCGAGCTCCTGCGGGACGCCGGCCGCCGCAACCAGGAGGCCGAACTCCTCGTCGCGGTCGACCCGCACAGCCGGCAGGTCCTCGGCTGTGTGACCCTCGCGGTCGGCGGCACCGAGTGGGCCGACATCGCCGCCCCGCACGAGGGCGAGATCCGTATGCTGGCGGTCGGCGCGGCGGCCCGCGGGCGCGGCGCGGGCGAGGCACTGGTCCGTGCCGCGATGACCCGCTGCCGGGAGCTCGGGCTGGCCGGAATGGCCTTCTCGACCCGCCCGGGGATGAAGGCGGCGCACCGGATCTACGAGCGCCTGGGCTTTGCCAGGACCCCCGGACGGGACTGGGCACCGGCCCCCGGAATCGACCTCATGGTGTACTCCATCACCTTCTGACGGCCTCTGCCGCGTAACCACGCGGGTAGCTCGGCCACGACACACGCCACTACATCTGGTGCCGCATCGTCGCACCGCCACAACATGTATGCTCGCTCTCGCTGTCGAAGCAGGGGAACCCGGTGCGAATCCGGGACTGCCCCGCAGCGGTGAGCGGGCGGCTCCCCCAAGCGCCCGTAAGTCCGATGACCTGCCGACGGTGTGCCACACGGCTTCCCCGCAGATGCCTTGCAGCACCGCAGTACGTCCGGGCCTCGCGGGTGGGCCAGGGGGGCGAGAGCGCGCCGATACCGGGCGTGCTGTCCTTTCCTGCGCTCGTGTCGGTCCGGACCTCCCACCCCCAGCCTCCGGCTGGGAGGGGCTCCCCAGTCGTCCGCCGCCGCCAGGAGAGAAGCGCCTTGACCATCGCTGCCTCAGTTGCCCTGCCCTCCCAGGGTTCCGCCGCCACCCCCCAGACCGACCCCGGTGCGGCACTGCTTCGGCTCCTCACCGACCGCAGCGTGGACCTCCCCCAGGTGGACCCCGGCCACGTCGCCGCCGCCGCGCTGCGCGGCCGCCACGCCGGCTCGGACTTCGCCGAGCTGCGCGGGCTGGCCGTGGAGGCCGCCGCGTCGATGATCGCCGAGGACCCCCAGTACTCGAAGCTGGCCGCCCGCCTGCTCGCCATGGAGATCGCCGACGAGGCGATCGGCCAGGGCGCCGTCTCGTTCTCCGCCTCGATCGCCGTCGGCCACGCCGAGGGCCTGATCGGCGACGTCACCGCCGCCCTGGTCGCCAAGCACGCCGAGGTCTTCGACGCCCTGATCGACCTTCAGGGCGACGACCGCTTCGAGTACTTCGGCCTGCGCACCGTGCAGTCCCGCTACCTGCTGCGCCACCCGATCACCCGCAAGGTGATCGAGACCCCGCAGCACTTCCTGCTCCGCGTCGCGGCCGGCCTGGCGGTCGGCGACAGCGAGCAGTCCGTGGCCGAGGTGGCCGAGCTCTACACGCTGATGAGCCGCCTGGAGTACCTGACCAGTTCGCCGACGCTCTTCAACTCCGGCACCAAGCACCCGCAGATGTCCAGCTGCTACCTGCTGGACTCGCCGCTGGACAACCTGGACTCGATCTACTCGCGCTACGCCCAGATCGCCCGGCTGTCCAAGCACGCCGGCGGCATCGGCCTGTCCTACAGCCGGATCCGTTCGCGCGGCAGCCTGATCCGGGGCACCAACGGCAAGTCCAACGGCATCGTCCCGTTCCTGCGCACCCTGGACTCCTCGGTCGCCGCCGTCAACCAGGGCGGCCGCCGCAAGGGCGCGGCCTGCGTCTACCTGGAGACCTGGCACGCCGACATCGAGGAGTTCCTGGAGCTCCGCGACAACACCGGCGAGGAGGCCCGCCGGACCCACAACCTCAACCTGGCGCACTGGATCCCGGACGAGTTCATGCGCCGGGTGAACGCCAACGCCGACTGGTCGCTGTTCTCCCCCGCCGACGTCCCCGAGCTGGTCGACCTGTGGGGCGCCGAGTTCGACGCCGCCTACGTCCAGGCCGAGGCCGCGGGCAAGGCCGTCCGCACCATCCCGGCGCAGACCCTGTACGCCCGGATGATGCGCACCCTGGCGCAGACCGGCAACGGCTGGATGACCTTCAAGGACGCCTCCAACCGCGCCGCCAACCAGACCGCGCTGCCCGGCCGGACCGTGCACTCCTCCAACCTCTGCACCGAGATCCTGGAGGTCACCGACGACTCCGAGACCGCGGTCTGCAACCTCGGCTCGGTCAACCTCGGTGCCCACGTGGCCGCCGGTGCCACCGCCGCCGACCTGCTGAACGCGATGGACTGGGAGCGGCTGGACGCCACCGTGCGCACCGCCGTGACCTTCCTGGACCGGGTCATCGACATCAACTTCTACCCGACCCCCGAGGCCGGCGCGTCCAACTCGCGCTGGCGCCCGGTCGGCCTGGGTGTGATGGGCCTGCAGGACGTCTTCTTCAAGCTCCGCCTGGACTTCGACTCCGCCGAGGCCAAGCAGCTCTCCACGCTGATCTCCGAGCGCATCATGCTCACCGCGTACGAGCGCTCCAGCGAGCTGGCCGAGCAGTTCGGCCGCCACGAGGCGTACCAGGAGACCCGCGCCGCCCGGGGCGAGCTGCACATCGACCACTTCGGTGCGGCCACCCCGCAGTGGACCGAGCGCTGGGACGCCCTGCGCGCCACCATCGCCCGCACCGGTCTGCGCAACTCGCTGCTGCTGGCCATCGCGCCGACCGCGACCATCGCGTCCATCGCCGGTGTGTACGAGTGCATCGAGCCGCAGGTCTCCAACCTGTTCAAGCGCGAGACCCTCTCCGGCGAGTTCCTCCAGGTCAACCCGTACCTGGTCCGGGAGTTGAAGGAGCTCGGCGTCTGGGACCAGCAGACCCGGGACGCCCTGCGCGACTCCAACGGCTCGGTCCAGGACCTCAACTGGCTGCCCGCCGGGGTCCGTTCGCTCTACCGCACCGCGTGGGAGCTGCCGCAGCGCGCGCTGATCGACCTGGCTGCCGCCCGCATGCCGTACATCGACCAGAGCCAGTCGCTGAACCTCTTCATGGCCGCGCCCACCATCGGCAAGCTCAGCTCGATGTACGCGTACGCCTGGAAGGTCGGTCTGAAGACCACCTACTACCTGCGCTCGCGCCCGGCCACCCGGATCGCCCAGGCCGCGACCCGCAGCAACGCCGTGAGCGTGCCGGCGCCCACCATGACCGCTGAGGAGCAGGCCACCGCCATCGCCTGCTCCCTGGAGAACCCCGAGTCCTGCGAGGCCTGCCAGTGAGCACCCCTCAGTCCGAAGACCGCAAGAAGATGCTGCTCGACCCCGGCTTCGAGCTGACGCTGCGTCCGATGCGCTACCCGTCGTTCTACGACCGGTACCGGGACGCCATCAAGAACACCTGGACCGTCGAGGAGGTGGACCTGCACTCCGACGTCGCCGACCTCGCCAAGCTCAGCGAGGGCGAGCGGCACATGATCGGCCGCCTGGTCGCCTTCTTCGCGACCGGTGACTCGATCGTCGCCAACAACGTGGTGCTGAGCCTCTACAAGCACATCAACTCCCCCGAGGCCCGGCTCTACCTGTCCCGGCAGCTGTTCGAGGAGGCCGTGCACGTCCAGTTCTATCTGACGCTGCTCGACACCTACCTGCCCGACCCGGACGACCGCGCGGCGGCCTTCGCGGCGGTGGAGAACATCCCCTCCATCCACCAGAAGGCGCAGTTCTGCTTCAAGTACATGAACGCGGTCGACCACATCGACTCGCTGCAGACCAAGGAGGACCGCAGGGCCTTCCTGCTCAACCTGATCTGCTTCGCGGCCTGCGTCGAGGGCCTGTTCTTCTACGGCGCCTTCGCCTACGTGTACTGGTTCCGCTCGCGCGGTCTGCTGCACGGCCTGGCCACCGGCACCAACTGGGTGTTCCGGGACGAGTCCATGCACATGGACTTCGCCTTCTCCGTCGTGGACACCGTCCGCGAGGAGGAGCCGGACCTGTTCGACGACGAGATGGCCAAGCAGGTCACCGAGATGCTGGAGGAGGCCGTCGAGGCCGAGCTCCAGTTCGCCCGCGACCTCTGCGGTGAGGGCCTGCCCGGCATGAACACCGAGTCCATGCGCGAGTACCTGCAGGCCGTCGCCGACCAGCGGCTGGCCCGCCTCGGCATGCCGATCCGCTACGGATCCAGCAACCCGTTCGGGTTCATGGAGCTGCAGAACGTCCAGGAGCTGACCAACTTCTTCGAGCGCCGGGTCTCCGCGTACCAGGTCGCCGTCGAGGGCTCGGTCTCCTTCGACGACGACTTCTAGGCCACAACCACGAAGGCCGGTACGGGACTTCCCGTACCGGCCTTCGCCGTACCTCCGGCCGCCGCAGCTCCGGCTGTCGTACCTCCGGCCGCCGTACCGCCGGCTGTCCGTCCCGTCAGTCGTTCGGGACGGTCGCGTACCGGGGGGTGCCCTCGGCCATCTGCTTCAGGGCGGCCTTGCGGTCGCGCTTGGAGAGCTTGTCGATGTACAGGAAGCCGTACAGGTGGTCGGTCTCGTGCTGGAGGCAGCGGGCGAAGAAGCCGGTGCCCTCCACCCGGATCGGGTTGCCGTCCTTGTCCTGGCCGGTCACCGCGGCGTAGTCGGGGCGCGGCAGTTCGGCGTACGCGGTGGGGACGGAGAGGCAGCCCTCCTGGCCGTCGTCCAGGACGCGGCGGCGGCCGACCGGCGGCTCCTCCAGCACCGGGTTGACGACGTGGCCGATGTGGCGCACACCCTCGTCGTCCGGGCAGTCGTAGACGAAGACCTTGAGGTCGACGCCGACCTGGTTGGCCGCGAGGCCCACGCCCTCGGCCGCGTACATCGAGGAGAACATGTCGTCGATCAGCGCGGAGAGTTCGGCGTCGAAAGCGGTGACGTCCTGGCACTCACGGTGCAGAACGGGGTTGCCCACCACGGTGATCGGGCGAGCGGTGGCGTTGGCGAGGTCCGGCACCTCACCGATCACCTCGGTCGGCTGAGGCTCCTCGTGCTCATGCTCGTGGTCGTGGTCGTGCTCGTGGTTGTGCTGGTCCGCCATCGTCGCTTCCGCTTCCGTGGATCACTGGGGGTTTACCGCTCAAGAGTACGGCCCCGAGATACTGCCGGGTCCTTACTTCCCTTGCCCGGCGGACCTCTTCGGCCTCTTCGCCCCGACTTCTGCTAGCAGACCTCTTCGAGGTCGCGGTAGGCCCTGGTCCCCGGCGAGGCGGCGGCCCAGCGGTCGAGCAGCCGGCGGACCAGCCCGGCGGGGGCGGCGATCCCGCACTCCCGCTCGGCCAGCCAGGACATCCCGCCGCTGCCGCTGAGGTGGCTGAGGTGACCGGGGTGGTCGAGGTCGCCGTCGTCGTGCGGGTCGTGGTGGTGGGTGTGCCCGTCGTCGGCGGCCATCCGGCTCTCCGAACAGGTGCGGCAGAGCAGCCGCACCGAGGAGGTCCAGTCCTCGGCCGCGTAACCCGCGTCGGCGACCAGCCGCTCCAGCGCGTCGCGGTCCGCGGCGGTGGCCGCCTGGAGCAGCACGACGAAGGTCGGCACCGGGGACGGCGCCCAGAGCTCGATCTCGTCGAAGACCGGGTACGCCACCCCGTCGGTGACCCGCTCGCCGTGCGGGGCGCCGTCGTGCAGCACCACCTCGCCCCAGCGGCGGCCCGAGGAGGGCAGCGGGATGGAGAGCACCTCGATCCTCGCCGGGTCGAGGCGTCTGCCCCAGACCACCTCGGACTCGCCCTCCGGGGAGAGCCGCACCGGCGTGGTGCCGAGGTCCAGCTCCACCGGGCTGTCCAGCGCGGCACCACCGGGCAGCCGCAGGCCGTACGCCTGCCAGGCGCGCCGGGCGAGCGGCCAGTCCTGCAGGGCGGTCGCGGTGATGCCGAGGTTCCACCAGTCGGGGGCGCCGTGTTCGCGGTCGAGCAGGGCGACGGCGCGCAGGCCGGCGCTGCGCGCCTGGTCCCAGTCGCGGCGGAACTTGTGCAGCAGTGCGAGGTTGAACCAGGAGTCGGAGAGCCACGGCTCCAGGTCCGCCGCCATCACCAGCAGCGCCCCCGCGTCCTCGTAGCGGCCGTCACCGATCAGGGTGAAGGCCCGATCGGTCGTCTGCCGCCAGGTGGCCGACGGCCGGTGCCGTGCGCGGTGGAAGATCCTCACGTTCCGTCCCTGCCGTTGTCGTCCGCCAGTACCGCGGTGCCTTCCCGGAGGCCGGGCCACCCCGGGTGGGGCCTGCGCGGAGTCCGGTGTCCGCCACCGGACCGGTTCACCGGACCGGTGGCCGCAGCCGGAGCACCCCGGGAGCCGGGCGGCCCCGGTTCCGGTGTTCCACGCTACGACCGCATCCAACCACGGCAGCCTTCGACTGCGCTCCCCGCACGTCCATTCAGTCAGCTTCGCCGCTCCGGTACGTCATAATCGCGGGCCCGCCACAGCGGGTTCACCGTCCGGTCACCGGCGGTACGGCACACCTGCGCGCCCCGGTTTCACCTGCCCCGTCCCTCCCGGCGGCCCAGCCCGGCCAGCGCCTCGACCACCCTCTGGTCGTACCCGTCGCCGCGCTCCAGCCGCAGCAGTTCCAGGGCCTCCAGCTGCCCGGCCGCCTCCGGCAGGCCCCGGTTGCGGGCGAGCGTGAGCAGCTCGTCGTGGGCGTTGGCGACCCGGATGATCCGGGCGGCCAGCGGCAGGGTCGGATCGTTCGATCCGTCGGGGCGGCGGCACGGGTCGGCCAGCCGGGCGACCTGCTGCGCGACCTGCCGCGGGACCCCGGTCTGCCGGATCACCTCGCTGCCCAGCCTGGCGATCCGCTGCTGCTCGTGCTGCGGCAGCCGGGCGGTGGCACCACAGGGCACCGGTTCGAGCAGCGAGAGCTGGCCGATGTCGTGCATCAGCGCGGCGTACTCCAGCAGGGCCAGGTCCCGGGTGCCGAAGCCGAGCGCCCGGCCGAGCGCGCAGGAGGTGTCGGCGACCCGGCGGGCATGGCCCGGCGGGGTGTAGCCGGCCACCTCGGTGGCGCGGGCGAGGGTCTCGATGGTCTGTCCGGTGGTGGCCCGCACCGCCGCCGCCCGGCGGAAGGACGCCTGCGCCAGCAGCAGCGGGGTGCAGAACAGCGGCAGCGCCCAGAGCCCCGTCTCGGCCGCCAGCAGGCTGATCAGCATGCCGGTCGCGACGATCGCGGAGCCGATGCCGAGCAGCGACCGCAGCTCGTCCTCCAGTGCGGCGGCGAACCGCAGGCCGGTCCTGGCCCGGTGCAGCCCGGCGGCCAGGGTCGCGTCGCAGAGCGCGGTGAGGGCCGCGACCCCGCTCACGAACAGCCCGTACGCCGGTCCGGTGCAGTCCGCCCGGTCGAGGGTGCCGCTGTCGTAGAGCGGCTGGAAGAGGGTGGCCGCGAAGGCGACGGTGAGCAGCCGGCGGGCGATCGCGTCCACCCTGGCCGGGCCCGGGGCCCGGAGCGGCGGTACGGCTCCACTGAGCATCCCGACCCCGGCGACCGCGATCACCTGCAACACCCCGTGGGTGGTGGGAAGTCCGCGCAGTGGGCCGAGCAGGGCGTACGCCAGTGCGACGGCGGAGCCGATCGGCGCCTGCTCGCGGTCTCCCGGCAGCGTGACCCGGACCCGCTCGCCGACCGCGATCACGGCGGCGAAGGCGAGGGCGGCCCCCGGTTCGGCGGGCCCGTCACGCAGCATCACACCGAGCCCGGCCACCAGCAGCACGGCGGCGGCCAGATGGACCGCCCGCACCCAGACCACCTCGGCGCTCACCACCCCGACCACCCGGCCCACCCCGACCGCCCCGGCCGTCCAGTCCCCGGCCCGCCGACGCTCCGGGCCGCCCCACCCGCCGGGGAGTGTGCTGCCCTGCCCCGGCGTGCAAGCGCCCACGCGGGGCGCCCGGCCCCACAGCGCGCGCACCCCGCGCACCGGCACCCCGCGCACCGGCTCACCGCGCACCTCCGCCGCGCCGCGCGCCGCCCGCGCGCACGGTCCGCGCCGCGCGCCCCTGCGAGGCGAGCGTCCTGGCGGGCTCAGGTACGCCGAGCGGGATGTCCGGCACCTCACCGGCCCAGCCGCCGGGCGGCGGCAGGACGGGCTCCCACCCGTGCTCCGCGACGGCCGCGACCAGCGCCCGCACCATCGCCGGGTCGAACTGGCTCCCCGCGCACCGCTCCAGCTCGGCGACCGCCTCGGCGACCGGCCGTCCGCGCCGGTAGGAGCGGGTGGAGGTCATCGAGTCGAAGGCGTCCGCGACCGAGATGATCCGGGCGAACTCGGGGATCCGGTCGCCGGCCAGGCCGTCGGGGTAGCCGAGCCCGTCCAGCCGCTCGTGGTGGTGCAGGATTCCGGCCCGGCCCTCCTCGCCGAGGAAGGCGATGTCCCGGACCAGCTCGTGGCCGAAGACCGGGTGCACTTCGACGGCCCGCCGCTCCGCCTCGCTCAGCGGACCGTTTCTGCGCAGCAGTTCGGTCGCCACTCCCAGCTTGCCCACGTCGTGCAGGGTCCCGGCGAAGTGCAGGGTGCGCAGCCGCTCCTCGACCATGCCGAGCTGGCCGGCAATCAGCACCGCTGCCCGGCCGACCCGTTCGCTGTGGCCCCTGGTGTACGCGTCCTTGATCTCCACGGCCTGCACCAGCGCCTGGACCGAGGTCTGCTGGGCCGTCCGCTCCCGGTGCCCCTGGGCGAAGACCCAGGCGGAGATGGTGAACGGCAGCAGGGCGAGCACCGCCGCGAAGGCTCCGTACGGTCCCCGCCAGAGGATCGCGACCATCAGCCCGCCGGCCCCGTGCACCAGCGCGGGCAGCACCACCGCGAGCGGACCGCGCAGCGCTGCGCCCGGTCGCGGCCGGCCCACCGTACGAGGCCCGGCGAGCCGTCGCATTCCCGCCACCAGGGCGCTGTTGACCAGGCAGAACGTCGCCACCGAAGCAAGTGCGGGGAGCAGTGCCGCTGGGAACTCGGACCCGGGCAACAGCCGTGGGCCGTCCGTCAGATGGAACACCACCCCGGCCGTGTAGGCCGAGACGGCGAGCTGTGCGGCGTTCCAACTGCGGCGCAGCGTACGGCGCTGGTCGGCGTACCGGGCGAACGCGGCGGGCAGGGCGACCAGCGCGGCGGCGGCCGGAGGCAGTATCAGGACCCCGGCGAACAGCACGGGGAAGAAGGCCGGACCGGCGGAGAAGCCCGCCCGGCCGGGCCGCCCCGGCCGGCGGAGCAGCGCACTCCGGCCTCGGCGGCAGGGGGCGGGAAGCCCCTGGGCCAGGCCGTCCCAGCAGCAGTGCAGGAAGGCCAGCAGGGCGACCCCGGACCAGTCCACCGGTCCGCCCAGCCAGCCGGCCGGGCCGGTGGCGGGCAGCGCCAGGGTCAGCAGGCAGCCGACTGCGGCGGCCAGCACCGCCAGCAGATAGCCGACCGTGCGCCGGTCCGCGCACCGGGTGCTTCGAGGTCCGGGCGCCGCCCCGCCCGCCGGAGCGGCGTCTCGGTGCTCACCAGCGATCTCCGCCTCCCCGCCATGGCCGCAGTTCCCCTCGGACCGCACCGGCTTGAGGGGCCGTCAGAGGAGGATAGGGCTACACCGGGGAGTGCGGAGGCGCGAAAACGCATTGCCCGGGTCGACGCACTGTCAGCTCACCCGAACGAGTGAGTCGAGCAATCCCGCCGTGCCGACCACCGATCCCGCCCTACGGCGCGGGGAGCGGCGCACGACCCACTGCGGCCCGAACCGGGCCGCCGGTCGCGGCGGCCGAGGTCTACTCGGACGCCGCGAGCGTGCTCTGCGCGCCGTGGCCCGCGGCCTCGTCCGCCGCGACCTCGGCGATCGGCCGCGACTCGCCGGAGCGCTGCCCGGCACGGATGCTGTCGATCCGGGCGAGCACCTTGCTGCGCAGGTCGGCAGGCGTATCGTCGCAGCCGCAGGAACGCTTGATCAACGCCTTGATGGCCTGTTCGAGCCCGTACTTCTCCAAGCAGGGCGAGCACTCCTCGAAGTGCACCCGCAACTTGGCGCAGTCGCCCTCGGCCATTTCGTTGTCGAGGAATTCATAGAGGTGGTCGAGCACCTCTCCACACTCGGTGTCGTGCGGATCGCCGCAGCTCATGAGCCCGCGCCCTTCGCTTCCTGCCCTGCTCCGCTACCTGCCGGAACGAGCCCGCGCTCGCGGGCGTAGTCCTCCAGCATGCCGCGCAACTGTCGGCGGCCCCGGTGCAGTCGGGACATCACCGTACCGATGGGTGTACCCATGATGTCCGCGATCTCCTTGTACGCAAACCCCTCGACGTCCGCGAGGTAGACCGCGATTCGGAACTCCTCCGGGATGGCCTGGAGGGCATCCTTCACATCGCTGTCCGGCAGGTGGTCGAGTGCCTGGGCCTCGGCCGAGCGGAGACCGGTCGACATGTGCGACTCGGCCCGGGCCAGCTGCCAGTCCTCGATCTCCTCGGCGGCGGTGCGCTGGGGCTCGCGCTGCTTCTTGCGGTACGAGTTGATGAACGTGTTGGTGAGGATCCGGTACAGCCACGCCTTGAGGTTGGTGCCCTCGCGGAACTGGTGGAAGGACGCGTACGCCTTGGCGAACGCCTCCTGCAGCAGATCCTCGGCGTCGGCCGGGTTCCGGGTCATCCGCAGCGCGGCGGAGTACATCGGATCGAGGTAACCCAGGGCGTCGCGCTCGAAGCGCTCCCGCCGAGCACTCTCGGTCTCGTTCTCCGACACCCGGAAGGTGTCCTCGCCGATCGCCTCGGCCAGCTCGTCACCCGTGAGAACCTCGCTCACCGGCAGCACCTCGCCCGGCTCGGCCTCGTCCTCGGTCCCGACGACCGGACCCACCTCCTCGGCATCCCGGGCACGACCCACTGCGGGTCCACCCGACAGCGAGGATATCGGGCTCACGGGCTTCTCGCTCGTGGCAAGCCAGTCCGGCCAGACCGGCAGCGCGGCATCCATCGCCGCCCGCTCGTTCGGCCGCTCGGGGCACGCGATCGAACCCATGTGTGCTGCCTTTCCACGGGGCTCACCTGCTGACGGTGGTGTTAACCAGAGCGCCCCGCCGGGCATTCCCAGCAGCCTCAGCAGAGTCCGAGGATCCAGTCGCCGACCGATGCGGTGATCAGTTGCAGTGCCTCGTCCTGGCCGTACGGCGCCCGCTTGGGGACGGCGAAGCCGTGGCTCCCGTACGGAACGGCGACCAGGCGGTGGCCCTCCGGCAGCCCGGGGAACTCCTCGGGGGTGCCGAAGGTGTCCTTCTCCCCCTGGAGCACCAGGGTCGGCCGGCCGGAGCCGAGCAGTTCCTCGGCCCGGCTGCGCTCCGGCCGGCCCGGCGGGTGCAGCGGGAACGCCAGCGCCAGTACCGCGACGGCGCCGGCGGCCACCGCCGTACGGCACGCCACCCGGGCGCCGGCGCTGCGGCCGCCGGCCACCAACGGCAGCCCGTCACCGGCGAGTTCGGCCATCACCGGGAGCCAGCCCGCGTCCAGGGTCTTCGGCGCGGGGGCGACCTTCTTCCCCGCGACCCGCCAGGGCTGCTCGACCAGCGCGACCGCGATCCCGCGCCCGGGCAGTGCGGCAGCCAGGGCCTGCAGGTCGATCGCCTCGACGCCGCCGCCCGCACCGTGCCCGAGTGCGAGCAGCGCCTTCGGACGCCCGGCGGCCGGGTACCGGGTGATCCTGGCCTCGCCGGCCGGGGTGGTCACGAGGGTCTGCACGGCGGCTCCTGGGGATTTCCGAAGATCGGCTTCGACTGCGTCAGGTGTCGGGCGAGGGGGCCGGCAGCAAGGCCGGGGCCCAGCGGGGCTCAGAAGAGCATGGTGCCGTCGTTCCCGGTCTCGTCGAGCGGCTTGAGCAGGTCGGGCCCGTTGTTGCGGATGTTGCCGACCGCCGCCGAGACCGGGACGGCCTGGAGTACGCCGGGCGCGGGCGGGACGAGCAGCGGCCGCACTTCCTCGGCGCTGTCGAGGGACGGGTCCAGCCAGGCGTCGAAGGTGCCCGGGTCGAGGAAGAGCGGCATCCGCTCGTGGATCGGGGCGAGCGCCGGTTCGGCGTCGGTGGTGACGATGGTGCAGGTCACCAGCCAGGCCGCCGGATCGTCGGCCTGGACGGTGCGGTCGCGCCAGAACTCGTACAGCCCGGCCAGGGCCAGCGGCCGGCCGTCGATGCGGCTGACGAAGAAGGGCTGCTTGCGCGGCTTGCCCTTCTCGCCGGGTATGGTCTGCCACTCGTAGTAGCCGTCGACCGGCAGCAGACAGCGCCGGGAGGCGAAGGCCTGGCGGTAGGCGGGCTTCTCGTGCACGGTGTCGGAGCGGGCGTTGATCATCTTCACCGCCGTCTCGGCCGACCGCGACCAGGACGGCACCAGGCCCCAGCGCAGCACCCGTAGCTGGCGCACCGGCTCGCGCTCCCCCTTGGGTGCGCGGTCCAGCACCGCGTACGCCGAGTCGGTGGGCGCCACGTTCCAGCTCGGTGCGATGGTCTCGGTCGGTTCCCACTGCTGGACACCGAAGATCTCGACCAGGTCCTCGGGCTTGGTGGTGGAGGCGAAACGTCCGCACATGCGGCCAGCTTGCCATGCGACGGCGGCGCACTGTGCCCGATCTCACCCACCAGAACCGGGAAGTACCGTCGGGCCGTCCTGCCATGGGAGGCTGCCCACTCGGATCCGACGCGGCAGCGCTCGGTGCGACCACGGAAGGCAGGGCATGGACAGCGAATACGTATGGCACCTGGTGGTCGGTTCCCAGCCGGGACCGCCGAGCTGGGTGGCCCCGGCCACGGCGGCGGTCGCCCTGCTCGCCGTCCTGCTGCGTCCCGTGTGGAAGTTCAGCCGCAACGTGGTGACCATCGCGCACGAGGGCGGACACGGCCTGGCCGCCGTCCTCACCCGCCGCCGGCTGGCCGGCATCCGGCTGCACTCGGACACCTCCGGCCTGACCATCTCCTCCGGGCCGCCCACCGGCCCCGGCATGATCCTCACCGCCGCCGCCGGGTACACCGCCCCGCCGCTGCTCGGCCTCGGCGGCGCCGCCCTGCTCGCCGGGCAGCACATCGCCCAGCTGCTGTGGATCGGGATCGTCCTGCTGGCGGCCGTCCTGATCATGGTGCGGAACGCGTTCGGGCTGCTCTCCGTGGTGGTCACCGGCGCGGCCTTCGTCCTGATCTCCTGGTACGGCGGCGGCGAACTCCAGGCGGTCTTCGCCTACCTGGGCGTGTGGTTCCTGCTCTTCGCCGGGGTGCGCCCGGTGGTGGAGCTCCAGACCAAGCGGCGGCGCGGCGAGGCCCCGGAGTCCGACGCCGACCAACTCGCCCGCCTCACCGGGGTGGCCGGAGTCCTCTGGGTGACCCTCTTCCTGGTCATCGCCCTGTCCTGCCTGCTGGCCGGCGGCAGCTGGCTGATGTCCGCCTGACCCCCGGGCCCGGGCGGTGACCCTCCGGGGGCGGGGCACCACCTGCTGCACCGCACGCTCCGCATGTCTTCGCAGAACGCACGTCCGCCATTCGAATAGGAACGAAGCCCTGATTTCCCGGGCCCCTAGACTTGGCACATGACCGAAGCCCTGTGGCCCGCCCCCGTTGCGACCACCGCCGTCGACGCGACCGTCACCATCCCCGGCTCCAAGTCGGCGACCAACCGAGCCCTGGTGCTGGCCGCCCTCGCGGACGGCCCAGGCTGGGTGCGCCGCCCGCTGCGCAGCCGTGACTCCCAGCTGATGGCGGACGGCCTGCGCGCACTCGGCGTGACCATCGAGGAGACGGTCAACACCGCCAGCGGCGGCACCGGCGGCGGCGAGGCGTGGCGGGTCATCCCGGCCGGCCAGCTGCACGGCCCGGCCCAGGTGGACGTCGGCAACGCGGGCACCGTCATGCGCTTCCTGCCCCCGCTCGCGGTGCTGGCCGACGGCCCGGTGCACTTCGACGGCGACCCGCGCTCGTACGAGCGTCCGCAGCACGGCGTGATCAACGCCCTGCGCGCGCTCGGCGCCCGGATCGACGACGGCGGGCGCGGCGGCTTCCCGCTCACCGTGCACGGCTCCGGCGCGCTGGACGGCGGCCCGGTGGAGCTGGACGCCTCGTCCTCCTCCCAGTTCATCAGCGCGCTGCTGCTCTCCGGCGCCCGTTACAACAACGGCGTGGAGATCAGGAACATCGGCGGCACCGTCCCCTCCCTCCCGCACATCCGGATGACGGTGGACATGGTCCGCAAGGCCGGTGCCCAGGTGGACGCGCCCGAGGACGGCGGCGAGAAGGACATCTGGCGGGTCACCCCGGGCGCCCTGATCGGCCGCGACCTGGTGGTCGAGCCGGACCTCTCCAACGCCGCGCCGTTCTTCGCCGCCGCGCTGGTCACCGGCGGCCGGGTGACCGTCCGCGACTGGCCGAGGCACACCTACCAGCCCGGCGACCAGCTGCGCGAGATCTACACCCGGATGGGCGGCAGCTGCCGCTTCACCGACGACGGCCTGGAGTTCTCCGGCACCGGCCGGATCCACGGCATCGAGGTCGACCTGCACGACGTCGGCGAGCTCACCCCGGTGATCGCCGCCGTCGCCGCGCTGGCCGACTCCGAGTCCCACCTGTACGGCATCGCCCACCTGCGGATGCACGAGACCGACCGGCTGGCCGCGCTGGCCAAGGAGATCAACGACCTCGGCGGCGACGTCACCGAGACGGAGGACGGCCTGCGGATCCGTCCGCGCCCGCTGCACGGCGGCGTCTTCCACACCTACGAGGACCACCGCCTGGCCACCGCCGCAGCGGTGCTGGGCCTCGCGGTCGAAGGCGTCCAGGTGGAGAACGTGGCGACCACGGCCAAGACCCTGCCCGACTTCCCGCAGATGTGGGCCGATCTACTGGGCCAGGGCTAAGGGAGTACTGCACCATGCGCCGCTACGGCAAGGACGCCGACGAGGACGACATCCGCAACCGCCCGGCCCGCCGGGGCTCCCGGCCGCGGACCCGGATCCGGCCCAAGCACGAGGACGCCGCCGAGGCGATGATCCTCACGGTGGACCGGGGCCGGCTCACCTGCCTGGTGGACGCCGGGACCAAGCAGGAGCGCGAGGTCGTCGCCATGAAGGCCCGCGAACTGGGCCGCAAGGGCGTCGTCGTCGGCGACGTGGTCAACGTGGTCGGCGATCTCTCCGGTGAACCCGACACGCTCGCCCGCATCGTCCGGGTCGAGGAGCGCACCTCGGTCCTGCGGCGCACCGCGGACGACGACGACCCGTACGAGCGGATCGTCGTCGCCAACGCCGAGCAGCTGGCCATCGTCACCGCCCTGGCCGACCCGGAGCCCAGGCCCCGGCTGATCGACCGCTGCCTGGTCGCCGCGTACGACGCGGGGATGGAACCGCTGCTGGTCCTCACCAAGTCCGACCTGGCCTCGGCCGAACCGCTGCTGGAGTCGTACGCGCCGCTGGGCATCCGCTACGTCGTCACCCGGCGGGACGAGCTGTCCACCGAGGACGCGGAGGCCGTCCGGGAGCACCTGCGCGGGCGCTCCACGGTGTTCATCGGGCACTCGGGCGTCGGCAAGACCACTCTGGTCAACGCGCTGGTCCCGGCGCACCAGCGGATCACGGGGCACGTCAACGCGGTGACCGGGCGCGGGCGGCACACCACCGTCTCGGCGCTGGCCCTGCGGCTTCCGCCGCCGCCCGGCGTCAAGCCCGGCTCCAGGAAGGCGCTCGACCCGGGCTGGGTGATCGACACCCCGGGCTTCCGCTCCTTCGGCCTCTCGCACATCGACCCGTCCCGGGTCATCCACGCCTTCCCCGACCTGGAGTCCGGCACCGCCGACTGCCCGCGCGCCTGCAGCCACGACGAACCCGACTGCGCGCTGGACGCCTGGGTCACCGACGGCCACGCCGACCCCGCCCGCCTCTACTCGCTGCGCCGCCTGCTGGCCACCCGCGAGGCCCGCGAGGGCGACTAGCCACCCGGGGGCACGGGGGAACCGCCTGCATCAGGCGGTTCCCCCGTGCCCCCGATGCCGTGCCCGATTGCCCATCGGAAGGTGTCGGACGGCCCGCGCGTGGCGATCATAGGAAGGTCAGTCCTCGACGCGGCAGGGAGTCAGCTCGATGGCATGGGCCTTGGTGATCATCGCCGGTCTGCTGGAGACCGGGTTCGCGATCAACCTCAAGCTGAGCGACGGCTTCACCAAGCTCTGGCCCACCATCGGCTTCGCCTGCTTCGCGCTCGGCAGCTTCGGCCTGCTGACCCTCTCGCTCAAGTCCCTGCCGGTGGGCAGCGCCTACGCGGTCTGGACCGGCATCGGCGCGGCCGGTACCGCGGTCTACGGGATGATCTGGATGGACGAGTCGACCTCGGTGCTCAAACTGGTCTCGATCACTCTGGTGATCGCCGGCGTGGTCGGTCTCCAGCTCAGCGGCAGCGGCCACTGACGTCCCGCCCTGCGAGCCGCTCTGACGCGGCTCCCGATGCCTCGATAGTGTTCGAGCATGGCCGACTACCACGATGACCTCCGCCTTGCCCACGTCCTCGCCGACTCGGCCGACTCCGTCACCATGGACCGTTTCAAGGCGCTGGACCTGCAGATCGAGACCAAGCCCGACCTGACGCCGGTGAGCGACGCCGACAAGGCCACCGAGGAGCTACTGCGCGGCGTGCTGCAGCGGGCCCGCCCGCGCGACGCGGTGCTGGGCGAGGAGTTCGGCCTGCAGGGCTCGGGCCCGCGCCGCTGGGTGATCGACCCGATCGACGGGACCAAGAACTTCGTCCGGGGCGTACCGGTCTGGGCCACCCTGATCGCGCTGCTGGAGGACGGGCCGGACGGCGAGCAGCAGCCGGTGGTCGGCATGGTCTCCGCCCCGGCGCTGGGCCGCCGCTGGTGGGCGGCGAAGGGCCTGGGCGCCTACGCCGGCCGCAGCCTGGCCAAGGCGAGCCGGATCGAGGTGTCCAAGGTCTCCCGGATCGAGGACTCCTCGCTCTCGTACTCCTCGCTCACCGGTTGGGAGGAGCGCGGCCGGCTGGACGCCTTCCTCGACCTCTCCCGCTCCTGCTGGCGGACCCGGGCGTTCGGTGACTTCTGGTCGTACATGATGGTCGCCGAGGGCGCGGTGGACATGGCAGCCGAGCCGGAGCTGAGCCTGTGGGACATGGCGGCGCCGTGCGTGATCGTCCAGGAGGCGGGCGGCCGCTTCACCGGGCTCGACGGGATCGACGGGCCGAACGGCGCGGACGCGGTGGCCTCCAACGGGCTGCTGCACGACGAGACGCTGCGCCGGCTGAGCGTCTGATCCGGTGCCCTCGTGGGTGCGGGCCCTGGAACCAGGCGAAAGCTGGTTCCAGGGCCCGCGGTCTTGGCGGCGGCCGGCGGTTACTTCTGCTTGCGCAGCTCGCGGACCGCGTTCTCCAGCCGCCGGCCGTAGTCGGCGTCGGCCTGGCGGAAGTTGTTGATCGCCCGCTCGACGATGTCGTCGCGGTCGGCCGAGACCTTGGCGATGAAGCCGGCCAGGTTGGCGATCAGGCGCTGCTTCTCGTCCTCGGAGAAGAGCCGGTAGAGGTTGCCCGCCTGGACGAAGTCGTTGTCCTCGGCGTGCGAGGGCGCCTCGTGGTTGCCGGTGGTGCCGGTGACCGGAACGGCGGACCAGAGCGGACGGCCGGTCTCGACCGGGCCGCCGAAGCTGTTCGGCTCGTAGTTCTTCTGGCGGCCGTGGCGGCCGTCGTACAGGTAGCCGTCACGGCTGTTGGTGCGCGCCTCGGCGGCGTGCGGGCGGTTCACCGGCAGGTGGTCGGCGTTGATGCCGACGCGGTAGCGGTGGGCGTCCGCGTAGGCGAACAGACGGCCCTGGAGCATCTTGTCCGGGGACGGGCCGATGCCGGGGACGAAGTGCGCCGGGGAGAAGATCGACTGCTCGACCTCGGCGAAGACGTTCTCCGGGTTGCGGTTGAGCTCCAGCTTGCCGATCTCGATCGGCGGGTAGTCCTCGTGCGGCCAGACCTTGGTCAGGTCGAACGGGTTGAAGCGGTACTGCGCGGCGTCGGCGGCGGGCATGATCTGCACCTGGACGGTCCAGCTCGGGAACTCGCCGCGCTCGATCGCCTCGCGCAGGTCGCGCTGGTGGCTGTCCGGGTCCTCACCGGCGAGCCTGTTGGCCTCGTCCTGGGTGAGGTTCTTGATGCCCTGGTCGGTCTTGAAGTGGTACTTCACCCAGAAGTACTCGCCGGCCTCGTTCTGCCACTGGTAGGTGTGCGAGCCGTAGCCGTTCAGGTTGCGGTAGGTGGCCGGGATGCCGCGGTCACCGAAGAGCCAGGTCACCTGGTGGGTCGACTCGGGCGACAGGCCCCAGAAGTCCCAGACGTTGTCCGCCTCCTGCGAGCCGGTGTACGGGTCGCGCTTCTGGGTGTGGATGAAGTCCGGGAACTTGATGGCGTCCTTGATGAAGAACACCGGGGTGTTGTTGCCGACGAGGTCGTAGTTGCCGTCCTCGGTGTAGAACTTCAGCGCGAACCCGCGCGGGTCACGGACGGCGTCGGCCGAGCCGAGGTTGCCGGCCACGGTGGAGAAGCGCAGGAAGGTCTCGGTCTGCTTGCCGATCTCCGAGAGGAACGCCGCCCGGGTGTAGGCGGAGACGTCGGCGGTCACGGTGAAGGTGCCGTACGCGGCGGCGCCGCGGGCGTGCACCACGCGCTCCGGGATGCGCTCGCGGTTGAAGTGCGCGAGCTTCTCGAACAGCAGCTGGTCCTGGATCAGCGCCGGGCCGCCTATGCCGGCGGTCTCGGTGTTCTGGTTGTCCGCGACGGGGGCACCGGCCTCCGTGGTGAGGGTGGGCCGCAGCTCGTCCTGGGTCGTCATGGCAGTGCCTCCGCGTTATCCGGTCGTGACAGACTCGATCCTAGCTTGGACTTTGTCTAAGTCAACACTGGAACCAACTTCGGAATGTGGCCTACCCTGTCCCCATGAGTGACCTGCTGGAACGACTTCGCGGACGTGGGTGGCGGCTGACCTCGCAGCGGCGTGTCGTGGCGGAGGTCCTCGACGGCGACCATGTGCACCTGACCGCCGACGAGGTGCACGCGCGCGCGGTGGAACGACTGCCCGAGATCAGCCGCGCCACCGTCTACAACACCCTCGGCGAACTGGTGAGCCTCGGCGAGGTGCTGGAGGTCAGTACCGACGGCCGCGCCAAGCGGTACGACCCCAACGCGCACCACGCCCACCAGCACCTGATCTGCTCCGGTTGCGGCGCGATCCGCGACGTCCACCCCCAGGGTGATCCAATTGCCGCCCTGCCCGCCACCGAGCGCTTCGGCTTTGTCATCTCGGGCGCCGAGGTCACCTACCGCGGCCTCTGTCCCAACTGCGCGAGACCCTGACCGCTCAGGGAACGCACACCAGGGGCGCGGGGAACTGCGCGAAGCGGAAGATCCCCCTGCCGCACCCGCCCTCCGGCCGATAGGCTGCACCACCCCACCAGAGATCCTGCAACCGGCTCACCCCGCCGGAACCGACTCCAGTCGCCTTCCGCTGCGCGTAGTTCCCCGCGCCCCCGTTCTGCTCGTCCTTGCCCTTGAAAGGCTCAGGCGCTGAGCTCCGAGTGCAGCGCCCCCAGCAGCCGGGCCGCCCGCTCCGCGACCTCCGCGGGGCCGTACTCCGTTGCCCGCCGGCAGTAGCTCTCCGCCTGCAGCGGCTCGCCCCGGCGCAGCGCCAGCAGCGCGAGCCGCAGCGCCGCTCGCCCGTGCCCCGCGTCCGCGGCCCGGGTGTACCAGAGCATCGCCTCGGCCTCGCTGTCCTGCCGCGCCAGCAGCAGGCCCAGGTTGAACGCCGCGCTGCGGCTGCCCGCCTCCGCGGCCCGCCGGTACCAGCTCTCGGCGATCTGCAGCGCGCCCCGCTCCGCGGCCCGTACGCCCATCCGCACCTGCGCCCGCCGGTGCCCGGCGTCGGCGGCCACCGCGTACCAGTGCTCGGCCTCCGCGTCCGCGTCACCGCGCCGGTCCAGCAGCGAGGCCAGCCGGAACGCGCCCTCGGCCGAACCGCCCGAGCCCGCCTGCCGGTAGCGCTCCAGCGCACCGGTCAGATTGCCGCGCTGCTCCTGGGCCACCGCCAGCTGGAGCGCCGCCTCGCCGTGCCCCTCGGCAGCGGCGCGCGCGTACCACTCGTGCGCCTGCTGCTGCTCCCCGCGCCCGGCGTGCAGGACGCCGAGGTTGAAGGCGCCGTCGACGCTCCCGGCCTCGGCGGCCTTGGAGAACCAGGGCTCGGCGCCGGACTCGTCGCCGCGCTGGAGCAGCACCACGGCCAGCGCGTTGCACGCCTCCCGATGCCCGGCGTACGCGGCCCGCCGGTACCACTGCTCGGCCTGCGCCTCCCGGCCCGCGCCCGCGCAGAGCAGCCCGAGGTTGAAGGCGCCGTTGTGGTCGCCCGCGTCCATCGCGACGCGGTACCAGCGCTCGGCCTCGGCGGCCTCGCCCCGACTCGCGTGCAACGCTCCGAGCGCGTTCGCGGCCATGCCGTCGCCCGCCTCCGCGGCCTCCTGCCACCACTCGGCGGCGGCGGTGGGATCCCCGGCGTCGCGCAGCAGGAAGCCCAGCGCACAGGCCGCCCTGGCCTCGCCGTTCTGCGCCGCCTGGCGGTACCAGCGGGCGGCCTCGTCCGCGCAGGTCTGGTCCTGGTGGGCCCGCTCCTCCAGCAGTACGCCGAGCCGCAGCGCGGCGCGGGCGTGGCTGCGCGCGGCGGCGGTGCGGTACCAGGTCTCGGCGGTCTCCTTGTCCCCGGCCGCCTCGCGCATCCGGGCCAGCCGGTACGCGGCCTCGCGGTGGCCGGCGTCGGCGGCGGCCCGGAACCAGCGCTCGGCCCGGACGTCCCGCCGATGCTCCATCAGGTCGCCCAGGGCGTACGCGCCGAGCGGGTGCCCCTGCTCGGCGGCGAAGTGCAGCCAGTACTCGGCGGCCTCCTCCTCGCCCTGGTCGCGCAGCTGGAGGCCGAGCGCGTGCGCGGCCGGCGCACTGCCCGCGACGGCGGCCTGCCGCCACCACTGGGCCGCCTCGGCCCGGTGGCCGCGCTGGTGCAGCAGCACCCCGAGGTTGTTGGCGGCGGCGCGCAGCCCGGCGGCGGCGGCGCTGCGCAGGTAGGGCTCGGCGTCCTCCAAGTCCCCCCGGCGCAGCAGCAGCGCGCCGAGCTGGCTGGCCGCGTTGGCGTCGCCGCCGTCGGCCGCGTGGCGGTGCCTGGACTCCAGTGCGGCCTGCTCGCGGGCGGCCAGCGCGGACTCGAAGCTGGTCTCCTCCTCGCCGTCGGGTTCGACGGAGACCGATGCGGTTCCGTACGGACCGATGGCATCGAGGAGTTGCCGCGCCGAGACGTGCACCAGCCGCTCCGGACCCGAACCGGCCGCCGGGTCGGGACCGCCCGTCAGGCTGCTGGTGCGCTGGGTGGGCAGGGCCCGCTGAGTGTCCTCGGGGCCGATCGCCCAGGCCTCGGTGTCGGCGTCGCGGAGCGGCTCGCCCGCTCCGTCGGCCTGGGCCGTGCTGGTGCCCTTGACCGGGGTGGGCCTCGCTCCCGTATCGTTCCTGCCGATCAACTTCATGCCGACTCCCGCTCCCCCAGAGTGCTGCGGCATCCTCCCCCAGCCTTCGGCCGGGGGGACCCCCAAGGGGTGCGCCGGATCGGACGGCTCGTCAGCCGTCGTCCTGCATCCCCCGTGTGGCCCATCGTCGCATCACCCGCAACCCGCGTACACCTGCTCCGGCCGTTTTTGGCGGAGCGGGCCGAAGCCCGGCGAGATTGCTTCAGCGCTTTGTCGATTTCCCGACACTTGAGCCCCACAAACCCCAGTCACGCATAGTACCGGAGCAGGCCGACACGCCGTGCGGACATGCAGAAGGCCCGGCAGATGAATCTGCCGGGCCTTCTGACTATCGAGTAGCGGGGACAGGATTTGAACCTGCGACCTCTGGGTTATGAGCCCAGCGAGCTACCGAGCTGCTCCACCCCGCGTCGTTGTGTCTCAACCGTAGCACGGTCGCGGGGTGGAACAGAAATCGGTTGTCGCAGCTCAGGGGCTGGCAGTGGGCGAGGAGGACGGTGCCGGGGCACCGCCGCCGCCCTTCTGCTGCGCCGCGGCCGCGGCAGCGAGCGCGTCCTGAAGGGTCTTCTGGTCCTGGCCGTACCTGGTCCAGTCCCCGTTCTTCAGTGCGTCCTGGCCATCGGTGAACGCCTTCTGGGCGTCCTGCAGCGCCTTGTCCAGCGCCGGGTTGGCGCCGGTCCCCGGTCCGGTGGCCGGCGGGGTGGTGGTGCCAGGCGCGGTGGTGCCGGGGCTGGTGGTGCCGGGTGCGTTCGGCGTGGCCGGGGCTCCGCTGGTGGCGGCGCCGAAGACCTTCTTCAGCGCGTCCTCCAGGGTGTTCTCGAAGGCCACGTTGTCCTTGCCGTACACCGCGAGCACCTTCTGCAGCACCGGGTACTTGGCGCTGTTCCCGCGGACGTACACCGGTTCGACGTTGAGCAGACCGCCGCCGACCGGGAGGGTCAGCAGGTTGCCGTACTCGACGTCGGAGCCGCTGCCGTTCTTCAGGATGTTGAGCTGGCGGGCGACTTCGGGATCGGAGTTGAACTTGGCCTGCGCCAGGTTCGGGCCGAGCGTGCCGGTGTCCCCGGGCACCTTGAGGACCCGGATCTTGCCGTAGTCCGGGCCCGGGTCCGCGCCGACCGCCATGAAGGCGGCCAGGTTGTCGCGCTTGCTGGGCACGAAGGAGGTGGTCAGCGAGAAGCTGGCGGCGGCCGCGTCGGGCATCCGGACCGTCAGGTAGTACGGCGGCTGCACGTCGCCGGTGCCGGTGGTCGGGTCCTGCGGGACCTGCCAGATGTCGGTGCCGTTGAAGAAGGCGTTGGCGTCCGTCATGTGGTACATCGCCAGCAGGTCGCGCTGGACCTTGAACATGTCCTGCGGGTACCGCAGGTGCGGCAGCAGCGTGCTCGGGATGGCGCTCCGGGGCTCGATCGTGCCGGGGAACGCCTTCATCCAGGTCTTCAGCACCGGGTCCGCGTCGTCCCACTGGTAGAGCGTCACCTCGCCGGTGTACGCGTCCACGGTGGCCTTCACCGAGTTGCGGATGTAGTTGACCTCGTTGGCGGAGGTCAGCGTCCGGCCGCGCTGGTCGGTCAGCGAGTCCTTGGTGGCGTCGCCGAGGGTGGTCTTGGACGAGAACGGGTAGCCGTCGGAGGTGGTGTAGCCGTCCAGGACCCAGACCAGCCGGCCGTTCTCCACCACCGGGTACGGGTCGGCGTCGATGGAGAGCCAGGGCGCGACCTTCTCCACCCGCTCCTTGGGCGTCCGGTCGTAGATCACCTTGGCACCGTCGGTGATCGCACCCGAGTAGAGGATCTTCGGCTCGGCGAACTTCACCGCGTACGCGGCCCGGGTCAGCGGGTTGTCCAGCGAGACGCCGCTGTCACCGGTGTACTTGTACGTCTGGTCGGCACCGGTGTCGGTGGTGTAGTCGATCTCGCTGTTGGAGCCGCCGACGATCGAGTACTGGGTGCTCTTCTCGCCGTAGTAGACCCGCTGCTGGTAGTCCCCGAGGGCGCCGGTGGCCGGCAGGCCCGACTCGGTGAAGACCGGCTGCCCCTGGGAGTTGACCTGGTTCCCCTTGGCCGCGACGACGCCGTAGCCGTGGGTGTACTTGAAGTGGTCGTTGATCCAGTTCCGCTGCTGGACGCCGTTCAGGTCGAGCTCGCGCACGCCGATCACGGTGTCCTGGGCGGCGGTGCCGATGCCGTACCGGTCGACGTTCAGGGTCTTCGGGAAGGCGTAGTACGAGCGCTGCTGCTCAAGCTGCTGGAAGGCCGGCGAGACCACGTTCGGGTCCAGCAGGCGGATGTCCGAGATGGTCTGGGCGTCCTGCTTGAGCGCGTCGGCGGTGGTCGAGTCCTTGGGCGTGTACTGCTGGGTCTGGCTGTCCGCGATGCCGTACGCCTGCCGGGTGGCGTCGATGTTCTTCTGGATGTACGGCGTCTCCTTGGCCTGCTCGTTCGGCTTGACCTGGAACTGCTGCACGATCGCCGGGTAGAGCCCGCCGATCAGCACCGCCGAGAGCGCCATCAGGCCGAAGCCGATCAGGGCCGGAGCCCAGGTGCGGCGGATCGGCGTCAGGAAGAACAGCAGCGCACAGATGATCGCGACGAAGAACAGGATGGTCTTGGCCGGCAGGTACGCGTTGGCGTCCACGTAGCGCAGCCCGGTCCAGCCCTCCACGCCCTTGTAGGCGCCGGACTTCACCGCCAGCGCGTACCGGTCCAGCCAGTACGCGACCGCCTTGAGCAGCACGAACACACCCAGCAGCACGGCCAGGTGGCCCTGCGCGCCGGCACTCGCCCGCCGCCCGGGACCCTGCAGGCGCAGGCCCCCGTACAGGTAGTGCACCAGCACCGCGGCCAGCAGCGAGACGATCACCGCGCTGAACGCGAAGCCGAGCAGGAACTCGTACCAGGGCAGCGAGAAGGCGTAGAAGGCGACGTCCAGGTGGAACTGGCTGTCCTTCTCGCCGAACGGCGTCTGGTTGGTCCACAGCAGCCAGGTGCGCCACTGGCCGGTCGCCGCCGCACCGGCGACCAGACCGATCAGCAGCGAGATCGCCACCAGCAGCCGGCGCTTGTACGGGGCCACACCCATCCGGTAGCGGTCCAGGCTCTGCTGCTCGACCGACATCGCCGAGAGCGGCGGCCGCAGCCGGTACGCCAGCCAGAGGTTGACGCCGACGACGACGGCCATGACCAGGCCGAAGACCGCGAACAGGCCGATCTTCGCCGACAGCTGGGTGCCGAAGACCGAGGAGTAGCCGACCGACTTGAACCAGAGCCAGTCCGTCCACAGCCCGGCGAACAGGACGAACAGCACGATCAGCGCCGCGAGCACCGCGGCGGTCAGCAGCAGGACGCGCGCCCGGCGTGAGGGTGGGCCGACTCTGGGCCGGAAGCCCGGTCCTGGTCGGTCCGGCATCTGGAACACCAAGGTGGCACCTCTGCTGTGTCGTGGGTGAACGGGTCGGGGCGAGCGGGTCGGTCCTTTATGCAACTTAGTCGGTGATTACCTGAGTTCCCACGGTCCGTACACCGGTTCCGCACGGGGACGACGGACGGCTGCGCATGTGAGGATTGGGACATGTCCGATGCAAGCCACACCCTGTCCGGCGACGGCCGTCCGCCGGCCGCCAGCCCGCTCACCCGCGCCGCCCTGGAGATCGACGAGTACGCCTCTTCGCTCGGCTGGGACCTCCCGGCCCGGCTGTTCGCCCTGATCGACGGCGCGAAGCTGAAGAAGACCGACCCCGCGCTGGCCAGGCAGCTCGGCCTGGCCGAGCAGGAGGACCCCGGCCTGACCCCGGTCGAGCAGGACGAGCTGCCGACCGGGATGGAACTGGACAAGTTCCTCGGCACCATCGCCTGGCCCGACATGGTGACCGGCTGCGCGCTGGTGGTCGAGCGGCTGATGCTGCCGCCGGGCGCCGAGCAGTCCCGCCCCAAGAACGCCACCGAGGCCCAGCTGGCCGACTGGGTGACCAACCACCCGGACCGCCAGGAGGTGCGGATCACCGCCGCCGTGCTGCGCGACGGGAAGAAGGAGATCGCCCTGCGGCTGCGTTCCAAGGACGTCGCCCGCGAGGTGCTCACCGGCCCCGACCTGGTGCCGGGCCTCACCGAAGCGCTGCTGGCGACCTTCTCCTGAGCGGGCGGGGGCCGGGCCGGCCGGCTACTTGCTGCAGGACGGCAGCGCCGCGGTCTGGCCGGACCTGACCCCGTCGAGCGCCTTCAGCGCGTCGGCCAGCGTGTTCACCTTGATCAGCCGCAGGCCGCTGGGCGTGTTCCCGGCGGCCTCGGCGCAGTTGTCGGCCGGGGTGAAGAAGTACTCGGCGCCCTTGTCCCGGGCGGCGATCAGCTTCATCGAGATGCCGCCGATCGGGCCGACCTTGCCGTCGTCGCTGATCGTGCCCGTCCCGGCGACGAACTTGCCGCCGGTCAGGTCGGTGGGGGTGAGCTTGTCGATGATGCCGAGCGAGAACATCAGACCGGCGCTCGGGCCCCCGACGTCCTGCAGCCCGATGTCGATCTTGAACGGGTAGGTGTGGGTCACCCCGGGGCCGATCCCGACGATCGCCCGGCCGGTGTCGTCCGCCGCCTTGGCGGTGGTGACGGCGACCTTCTTCTCGTCCGCCGGGTTCGGCGTGACGCTGTCCTTGCCGTGCGGGAGAACGGTGAACTCGACCGTCTCACCGGGCTTGTGCTTGGTCACCTGCTGGGCCACCTGCGCCTGCGAGGTGATCGGCGTGCCGTTCACCGCCACGATCTGGTCGCCCGCGTGCAGCTTCCCCTCGGAGGGGCCGCCGGCCACCACCGAGGAGACGACCACCTCGGTGCCGACCGGGATCCCCAGCTGGGTCAGTGCGGCGGTCTTGGCGCTGTCCTCGGAGGAGGCGAACTCCTCGGCGTTCTGCTGCTGGGCCTGCTGGTCGGTCTGCCCCTCGGGGTAGACGTTCTCGTGCGGCACCACCAGGACGTCGTCACGCAGCCAGCCGACCACCACCGAGACCAGGCTGGGCTGGTACTTCGCCCCCGTCACCTGGACCGTGGTCATGTTGAGATGCCCGCTGACCGGATAGGTCTGGTGCCCGGTGATGTCGATCACCGGCTGGCCACCGCCGTCCTGCACCCCGAGCGTGTTGTACGTCGGCCCCGGACTCATCTCGGTGTACGGCACCTTCATCAGCACCGAGGCACACAGCAGTGCTATCAGCATCAGGGTCGCGGCGAGCATCGTCGCAGAGCGGCGTGGCATGGCTCGACAGTACGGGACGAGGGTGACGGAGCGCGCTCCGGGCTACTGCCCGTTGCCGTCCGGAACGGTGACCGTGCTGCGCTCCATCGCCGCGCGGAAGCGCTGGTGCTCGGCCAGTGAGGCCGGGTCACCGGTCGCCCGGGGCGTTCGGGCTGCCCAGCCGGCCCAGATCATGGCGGCGATCGCCGCGACAACGGGGATGATCAACCAGGCGAGCGCAGCCATGTCAGTACTCCCAGCTCGTCGTGTCTATGAGCAGATTAACCAACCTGGCGGACAACGGCCGCAGCGCCGTCCGGGTTACGGGCTGACGCCTCCTGTCATCACCCGGAGGGACGCCCCGGGCCCCGGCTGCCCGATCGGGTGAACCCGCCCGGCGGCGCGGCCGGAGCGGCTAGCAGGAGCCCGCGCCCACCCACTCCTCCTCACCGTCGGTGAAGACCTGGTGCTTCCAGATCGGCACCTCGTGCTTGAGATCGTCGATCAGCCGGCGGGCCGCGGCGAAGGCCTCGCCCCGGTGCGGGCAGGACACCGCGACGATGACCGCCTTGTCGGTGATCTCCAGCCGGCCGACCCGGTGCACCGCCGCCAGCGCGCGCACCGGGAACTCGGCGACGATCTTCTCGGCGATCCGGCGCATCTCCCGCTCGGCGGTCGGGTGGGCGCTGTACTCCAGTGCGGCGACCGACTTGCCGCCGTCGTGGTCCCGGACCGTCCCCACGAAGACCGTGGTGCCGCCGGCCGCGTCGTCGCCGACGGCCTCGTAGACCTCGTCCAGCGAGAGCGGGGTCTCGCGGACGGCGAGCAGACGGATGGGGTCGTGGTTCTCGGTCATGGTCACCATGATTCCTCATCCGGGGTGGGATCCAGCAAGAGGCTTCCGCATCACGATTGGGAAATTTCGCAATGCGGTAATCCTGTGGGTTCGATGCCGGCGGCACCGGCCCTCGCGACCGGACCGGCTTCCCGCCGGCCCGGTCCGCCGGGCCTCAGATCCGGCGGCGCTTGCGGGCCCGGCGGACCAGCGCAGCCGTACCGACCAGGGCCACCGTCGCACCGGCCGCGCCCAGGCTGGTCGCCGCCTCCTTGCCGCCCAGCCGCCGCCCCGCCACCGCGTGCTTGCCCGAGACCTGCGCCAGCAGCTCGGCCAGCACCTCCTCGTTGCCGTACGCCGGCCGCCAGCCCGCCTCGTGCAGCCTGCTGCCGGAGACCACCCACGGGTACATGGTGTACGCGAGATCGCCCGCCGGAGCCGGGGTCAGCCCCAGCCGGTGCAGCCGGGCCGCCGTACCGAGCGCCAGCGAAGCCGGAAGCTCCATCCGCCGGATACCCGACAGCTCCTCGACGTCCTCCTGCTCCAGCCAGCCGTCGCAGCCGACCGTCACCTCGCCCTCGACCAGACCCAGCGCCGCGTACTCCAGCGCCGAGGCCAGGTCGTCCACGTGGCAGAACTGCCAGCAGGGCCGCGAGCCGGCCACCACCAGCAGCCTGGGCGCCTCGAAGTGCCTGGTCAGCACGGTGTCCACGCCGGGGCCCACGACCACCGCGGGGCGCAGGACGGTCACCTGGAGGCCCGGGTGGGCGCGCGGCGCGCGACGGGCCAGGCGCTCGATCTCCAGCAGGTCGCCGACCAGCGAGGCCTCCTCGGTGGCCCGCAGCTCGGAGTCCTCGGCCAGCGGCACCTCGTTGTCCGGCAGCGCGCCGTAGACCATCGCCGAGGTGCAGAGCACCACCCGGCCGACCCCGGCCGCCGCCGCGGCGGTCACCACGGTCTGGGCGCCGCGCACGTTGTACGCGCTGCGCGCCCGGGCGTCGGACTCCATCCCGAGGTCCATCGCCAGGTGGACCACCACGTCCACCCCGGCCAGCCGCTCGGCCACCGCCGGGTCCCGGACGTCCAGCACCCGCCAGTGCACACCGGGCACCTCACCGCGCCGGTCGTCCAGCGCCAGCACCCTGCGGACGTGCGGCGAGGCCACCAGCCGCGCTGCGACGCGCTCGCCGAGCACCCCGGCAGCGCCGGTGACGGCCACGGTCAGTGGACGCCCGCCGTAGGCTGGAGACGGCGAACCCGCGGCAGCTGGGGCGTCCTCACCTCCGGTCAGCCCAGAGCGAACGTCCGAAGGCGGGGAACTCACCGGCCATCCTCCACGGTTAGCTTATGTGCGTACGTACGAGTGTCACGTACCGACCATCCTGCCCGAGGCGCGGGCCAGGCAGTGCACCCGGCACGGCCCGGGTCGCCGAGCCGCTGCTCCGCACCCCCCGCCTTGGGCCCGCACCTCCCCGCCACACCACCCGCGTGACGGCCGACCAGATCGAGGACCCCCGTGAGCGACCTCCCCTTCGGATTCGGCGTTCCGCCCGAGGAGCCCGAGGACGGCAAGGCCACGCCCGGCAAGGGCGAGCACGGTCAGGACAAGCCCGGTCAGGGCGATTCGGACGCGGCCAAGGGCTCCGAGCCGGGCTCCGGCCCGACGCCGCAGCAGCCCTTCGGCTTCGGCGGCGCCAACCCGCTGGGTGCCCTCTTCGGCATGGGCGGCATGGGCATGCCCGGCGCCCCCGGTGGCCCCGGTGGCCCCGGCGGGGGCGACAACCCCTTCGGCGCGATGTTCGGCGGGCTCAACCCCAACGACCTGGGCGCCGCCTTCCAGCAGCTCGGCCAGATGCTCTCCTTCGACGGCGGCCCGGTGAACTGGGAGCTGGCCAAGGACATCGCCCGGCAGACCGTGGTCGCCGAGCCGGCCGAGGGCAAGAGCAAGGACCGTTCGGTCGGCGCCGCCGAGCGCTCGGCCGTCGAGGAGGCCGTCCGCCTCGCCGACCTCTGGCTCGACTCCGCCACCGAGTTCCCCTCCGGTGCGAACACCGCCGTGGCGTGGAGCCGGGCCGAGTGGATCGAGGCCACCCTGCCGGTCTGGAAGGACCTGGTCGACCCGGTCGCCGAGCGGGTCGCGGGCGCCATGGGCGGCGTGCTGCCCGAGGAGATGCAGGCCATGGCCGGGCCGCTGATGGGCATGATGCGCTCGATGGGCGGCGCGATGTTCGGCACCCAGATCGGCCAGGCGCTCGGCGCACTGGCCGCCGAGGTGGTCGGCTCCACCGATGTCGGCCTGCCGCTCGCCCCGGCCGGCAAGGCGGCGCTGCTGCCGCAGAACGTCGCCGAGTTCGGCGAGGGCCTGAGCGTCCCCGCCGAGGAGGTCCGGCTCTACCTGGCCCTGCGCGAGGCGGCCCACCAGCGGCTCTTCGCCCACGTCCCGTGGCTGCGGGCCCACCTGTTCGGCGCCGTCGAGGCCTACGCGCGCGGCATCAAGGTGGACAGCAGCCGGATGGAGGAGCTGGTCGGCCAGCTCGACCCGAGCAACCCCGAGGCGCTCCAGGAGGCCCTCGCGGGCGGCCTGCTCCAGCCCGAGGACACCCCGGCGCAGAAGGCCGCCCTGGCCCGCCTGGAGACCGCCCTCGCCCTGGTCGAGGGCTGGGTGGACGCGGTCGTGCACGCCGCCGCCGAGCCGCACCTGCCGCAGGCCGGCGCCCTGCGCGAGACCGTCCGCCGCCGCCGTGCCGCCGGTGGCCCCGCCGAGCAGACCTTCGCCACCCTGGTCGGCCTCGAACTCCGTCCGCGCCGGCTGCGCGACGCCTCCCGGCTGTGGGCCTCGCTGGCCGACGCGCGCGGCATCGAGGGCCGCGACTCCCTCTGGGAGCACCCCGACATGCTCCCCACCGCCGCCGACCTGGACGACCCGGACGGCTTCGTGCACCAGGGCACCGGTGACGCCGTCGAGGGCGGCATCGACTTCGACGCGCTCGACAAGCTGCTCGGCGAGGCCGCAGCGGGCGGGCACGGCAAGAACGCGCCGGGGTCCAGCGCGCCGGGCAAGGAGTCGGACGAGAACGGCAAGGGCGAGGGCGAGAGCAAGGCATGACGCTGATCGACACGGCCGGCACCGGCCTGCACTCCGACGCCGTCCGCACCCTGGCCGGCTGGTCGGTGGCCGACGCCGACCAGGAGCAGCTCCGCCGGGACTACCTCAACCACCTGGCGGACCAGCCGGAGGGCCTCTACCGCAGCTGCCTGCCCGCACACATCACCGCCAGCGCCGTGGTGGTCGACCCGGCCGCCGGGCGGGTGCTGCTGACCCTGCACCCCAAGGTCGGCATCTGGCTGCAGATGGGCGGCCACTGCGAGCCCGGCGACGCCACCCTGGCCGCCGCCGCGCTGCGCGAGGCCACCGAGGAGTCCGGGATCCAGGGGCTCCGGCTGCTCGACGTGGACGGCGTGCCGACGCCGGTCAAGCTCGACCGGCACCAGGTGCGCTGCACGGGCAAGGACCAGCCGGAGAACACCCATCTCGACGTGCAGTACGTCGCGCTGGCCCCGGCCGGCGCGGAGGCGCTGATCAGCGAGGAGTCGCTGGACCTGCGCTGGTTCGACTACGACCGCCTGCCGGAGCTGACCGACGCCTCCGTCCGCGAGCTGGTCGCCCTGGCGCGCCTGCGCACTGCCTGACCGGCCGGAACGCTCCTCGGGAGGGCTGCGCGGCCGTCCTCTGACGCCCTGACCGGCGTCAGTCGCAGGACTCGGGAGCTTCGTCCCCGTCCGGCGCCGGGGCGCGACCGCCGCGTGCACCGGGGATGTGCGGTAGCCGGGCGGCGGAGGCGACACCCTCCAGGTACCCGCGCGCCCGCTCGGTGCGCGGGTACGCCTCCAGCAGCGCCCAGAAGGCCGGGCCGTGGTCGGGTACCAACAGGTGCGCCAGCTCGTGCAGCAGCACGTAGTCCACGACGTAGCCGGGCATGCCCTGGAGCCGGTGGGAGAGCCTGATGGTGCGCTCGCTGGGGGTGCAGGAGCCCCAGCGAGAGTTCTGGTTGGTCACCCAGCGGACCTGCTCGGGCTCGGCCCTGCCGCCCAGGTAGGCCGCCGACAGCTCCCGGGCCCGCACCGCCAGGGCATCGTCCCCGAGCGTACGGCGGCTCTCCTGCGCGGCCAGCTTGTCGAGCATCTGCGCCACCCAGCGCTGCTCCTCCGCGTGCGACATCCGGGCGGGGATCAACACGATCGTCCGGTCGCCCTCGCGGTAGGCGGAGACCGTACGGCTGCGGCGGGCGCTGCGGCGGACCTCGACGCCGGACCGGGCGGGGAACGGAGGTGCGTCCCGGCCGTCCCGACCGGCCGGGGTCTCCCGGGCGGTTGACGAGGTCTCGCGGACCGAGGCGGTGTCGGGGTGCGGGGCGGCACCGGAGAGCGGGGAGGCGCCCGGTGCCGGGCGCGCACGGCTGCTCGGCGTCGCCACTCCCGGCCCGGAGGCTGCACGGGCACGCCGAGGCGACACCGAAGGATGGGAGTCCCTTTCGGCTGCCATGGCACCCGACGTTACCCGGTGTCACGGACAGAAGTCCGCTGCCATGGCCGAAATGTTTCCCGGCCCGATCGGTAACGAAAGGTGCCGCCGAGCCGACTGTGGAAGTTGTCCACAGGGTGTGCGAAACGCTGGTCCGATCATCGGCCCGGACCTGTGGACAACCTGGCCCGCTGCGACGGCGCCATCGGGCATCCTGCCGTCGGACGAACACCCCGCAACGTCTCAGCACCGCCCTCGCACCGCCCCTCGCACCGCGCCGGAGGACCGCCATGCACCCCGTGTCCAGGCCCATGCTCAAGCCCGCACTCTCCCGCGCCTGGCGGGACCGAGACACCCTGCAGTTCGGCACCGTCCGTCGGCACGCCCGGCTGGTCGAGGAGGTCGACCAGGCCGTCACCGCCTTCCTGGACCTGATCGACGGCACCCGCGAGCACAGCGCCCTGCTCGACGCCGGGGAACGGCTCGGCCTCGGCACCGCGGTGGCCGAGCAGCTGCTCGCCTCGCTGGCGCAGAGCGGTCTGCTGGATGACGCGGAGGCCACCGCCAAGGCCCTCGCCGGGTACCCGCGTCCGCGACAGGACCTGCTCGGCCCCGACCTCGCCTCGCTCTCCCTGGTCCACCCGGCGCCCGGCGAGGCCCCGGCGGTGCTCCGGGGGCGGTGCCGGGCCCGGGTCGAGGTGCGCGGCGCCGGGCGGGTGGGCGCGGCCGTCGCCGCCGCACTCGCCGCGGGCGGGGTCGGTACGGTCACCGTCCTGGACAAGGGCCGGGTCACGGCACGGGACTGCTCCCCCGCCGGGTACCCGCCCTCCGAGGTCGGCCGACTGCGCACCACCGCCGCCCGGGACGTGGTGCACCGGGCCGCCGGGGCCGCTGTCGGCGAGCGGTACCGCCCGTCCCGCAGGCCGGGCGCCGACACACCGCCCATGCTGGTCGTGCTGGCTCCCCGGGACGGCAGCGGCGCCTTCACCGGTACGGCGGCCGAGGCCCACCGGCTGATGCGCGCGGGCATCCCGCACCTGTACGTCGGTGTGCTGGAGCACCTGGGCGTCGTCGGGCCGCTGGTGGTGCCCGGCGCTTCGGCCTGCGGCAGCTGCGCCACCCTGGCCCGGCGGGACGAGGACGAGGCCTGGCCCAGGCTGCTCGCCCAGCTCGGCGACGAGGGCCCGGGGCGGCCCCGGGCGCCCGCCTGCGACAGCGCGCTCGCCACCGCGGTGGCCGGGCTCGCCGCGCTGCACGTCCAGCTGTACCTGGACGGCGGGAGTCCGCCGAGCATCGACGGCTGGTGCGAGGTGTCCGCCGCCGACGGCATGGCCCGGCGCCTGCGGCTGCCCAGCCACCCGGACTGCGGCTGCCTCTGGCAGTCGGTGCCCCGGCCCAGGCCCACCGCCGACGAGTCGATGCACCCGGCCTGACGCGCGCCCCCAGCGGGCGGCTCACGCCCCCGTGCGCGCCCGCCGGCCCCACCCGGACACCGGGGCACCCGGGTATCGGCCGCCCCTCCGGCCGGTACCGCGACCAGCGCTGTGGACAGCGGCGTGAACAGCGGTTTCGCTCAAGGCATTCGGTCGGACCTGACCGTACGACCGAGCAGATCGGGCGAACGGGCACAATGGCGTAGTGACCACCATCCTCCGGTCTGCTGTGACCGACGGGGACAACTGACTTGGAGGCCCCCGGGTGAGCGATCTTCCGCGCAAGGCAGTGACCCGCACGGCTCGGCTCGCCGCCCTACCCCTCGGGATAGCCGGACGCGCCACCCTGGGTTTCGGCAAGCGGATCGGCGGGCGTTCGGCGGAGGTGGTCACCGCCGAACTCCAGCAGGCCACCGCCGACCAACTCTTCAAGGTCCTCGGGGAGTTGAAAGGCGGCGCGATGAAGTTCGGGCAGGTGCTGTCCGTCTTCGAGGCCGCACTGCCCGAGGAGGTCGCCGGGCCCTACCGGGCCGCCCTGACCAAACTCCAGGACGCCGCGCCGCCGATGCCCGCCGCCTCCGTGCATGCCGCACTGTCCGAGCGGCTCGGCAAGGACTGGCGGTCGAAGTTCCGGCAGTTCGACGACCGTCCGGCCGCCGCCGCCTCGATCGGACAGGTGCACCGGGCCGTCTGGCACGACGGGCGCGAGGTCGCGGTCAAGGTCCAGTACCCGGGAGCCGGGGACGCACTGCTCTCCGACCTCACCCAACTCAGCCGGGTGGCCTGGCTGGTCGGTCCGCTGATCCCCGGGCTCGACATCAAGCCGCTGATCTCCGAGCTGCGTGAACGGGTCTCCGAGGAGCTCGACTACGAGCTGGAGGCGGACGCCCAGCGGCGGCACGCCGAGGAGTTCGCCGACGACCCGGACATCACGGTGCCCAAGGTGGTGGCCCAGACCGACCAGGTGCTGATCACCGAGTGGCTGGACGGCGTCCCGCTGGCCGAGGTGATCGCGAACGGCACCCAGCGCGAGCGGGACCGGGCCGGCCAGCTGCTGGCCCGCTTCCTGTTCGCCGGCCCGTCCCGCACCGGCCTGCTGCACGCCGACCCGCACCCCGGGAACTTCCGGCTCATCAAGGACGGCCGGGCCGCGTCCGATTGGCGCCTGGGCGTACTCGACTTCGGCACCGTGGACCGGCTGCCCGAGGGGCTGCCCACCCCGATCGGGGACTCACTGCGGATGGCCCTCGCCGGGGACGCCTCCGGAGTCCTGGACATGCTCCGCGAGGAGGGCTTCGTCAAGCCGTCGATCGAACTGGACCCGGACGCCGTCCTGGAGTACCTGCTGCCGATCATCGAACCGGCCAGCGTGGACACCTTCCACTTCACCCGCAGCTGGATGCGCTCCCAGGCGGCCCGGATCGCCGACCCCCGTTCCCCCGCCTACAACCTCGGCAAGCAGCTCAACCTGCCGCCCGCCTACCTGCTGATCCACCGGGTCACGCTCAGCACCATCGGGGTGCTCTGCCAGCTGGGCGCCAAAGCGCCGTTCCGGGGCGAGATGCTGGACTGGCTCCCCGGCTTCGCCGATGAAACCGCCACCGAGGCCATGCTGGAGGACGCCCTGGCAGAGGTCCTGGAAGAGGGCTGACGCTCAAGGGAGACCGTGATGCGGCGATGGCCGCTCCCCTGTTCGCAGGGGAGCGGCCATCGCCGTCACTGTGGTGCAGGCCGGAACCTGCCGGGCGCGCAAGGCGCTTGCCTCGCTTACATCGCCTACATCACGGCAACCGCGAGCGCCTTGCGGGCACGCAGCGAAGCGCGCTCGGCGCGGCGCTTCAGCTTCGCCGCCCGCGCGACGCGGAGGACCAGACGTTGGTGCTCGGCCTCTTGCAAGCGCTCTTGCATATGGGCCCGGGCCAGGGATTCCTGGAGAAGATGCATTTCGAGTGTCCTGTTCTGGATCTGAAGTTCAGTGGTCTGCTCGGCGCGGACGGTCGGATCGATGGCGGCGGGGGTCATGTGGTGGTCCTGCTCGTGGTGCGTGTTCGGGAAGGGACGGGAGAGTTCTGCATCCGCCTTGGCGGCGGCGATACGGATGGAGTGCCGCAGAGCGCTGTCCAGCGGGGGCTGCTCTCCCCGACCGACGGCTGCCGCGGACTTCGCGGGGTTCATGCCATGACCTCGTTCTTGCGCGGACGGCCCCGGGGCCGCTTGCGGGCGACGACCACGCCCTGAACGAAGAGCTCGCCACCCCAGACGCCCCACGGCTCACGCCGCTCCAGCGCACCGGCCAGGCACGCCTCCTTCACCGGGCAGGTGCCGCAGAGCGACTTGGCGTACTCCACGTCGGCCGGCGTCTCCGCGAAGAAGACCTCGGGGTCGAAGGCACGACACGGGATGGGCTGTCCGAGCGCCTCGGCGTCGTCGAGCGCGGTGAGCTGCATGAGGGAAACCTCCGGAGGGTCGGCCTGGTCGGCCTTGGTGTTGTCTGTCGGTACGGACGGGAGTGGCGGTGTGATGACCGTGGACACTGTGGGTGTTCCTCGTCTTCTCTCTGTGGTTCCGATCCCGGCCTGCTGGTGGGGCTGGATCGGAGGCCCCGAGGGGCCAGGGTGGGTCTGACGTACCGGACAAACAGAAGGGCCGCGGATCCCGGTGTTACGGGGTTCCGCGGCCCTGGAGTGCCGACCTGAGGGTGCCTCAGGTTCGCTCTCTCCAGGGTCCAGGCCCGCGGAAGGCCCGCATCCGGATGGCCATGGCGCCGGTAAAGGCGGCCTCGGCCAGGTTGATCTGCTGCTGATCCTGCTTCTGGGCTGCTCCGGCACCGATGACCCGCGCATAGTCGCCATGCTTGGCGGCGGCTACGACGGCCTTCGATGCCTGGAGCGGTCGCTCGCTACGGGACAGACCCGACTCGACGGACGTGGCATCAGTGTTGCCAAGACCACTGACAGTGGAGCCGCCGAGAACAGCGGCATTGGCAATGGAGACACCGGTGGCGTCGAGACCCAGACCGCCCTCGGCAGGGACGACCACGTCGCACAGCTGTGCGGCGAGGATCGAGGTGCCGGTGGCGTCGAACTGCGCGAGTGCACGCCAAGGCATGGCGATGACGGTCTGGCCAGTCAGTTTGGTGATCATCTTGGTTCCCACTGTCTTCGCCTCCTCTCGGCGTCTCGCGGTGCCCGGTCCCCCGGGCTCCGATGTTCGGATGTCTGTCAGGTCAAGCAGGTACAGCCAGGTCAAGCAGGGACAGCTGATGGTGCGCAGGGGGAAGCTGTTTCAGGAGTGACCCCGTCCAGCTCGCGGTCTTGTCCCCTTGACCGCTCCGGCAGGCTATTGCGCTCCCAGCACGGCGCGCAAACTATTTTTTCGGCGAGTTCCGAAGTGGTCTTCCGAGCGGCTCAGGCCGGCTCGTCCGACTCCCCCGAGTCTCCCCCCGGGGTCTCCCCCTGCTGGTCGCCCTCGGACTCGTCCTCGGGAACCTCCCCAGCGCACAACGACAGCACGGCGGCCCCGTACTTGTCCAGTTTCATGGCACCGACTCCCGAGATCAGCGCGAGTTCGCGGGCGCTGGCCGGGACGTCCTCGGCGATCGCCATCAGGGTGGCGTCGGTGAAGACGACGTAGGCCGGGGCACCCTGCTTCTTCGCCTGACCGGCCCGCCACTCGCGCAGCCGCTCGAACAGCGCCTCGTCCATCGAGGAGGGGCAGTCCTCGCAGCGGCGCAGCTTTCGCTCCACCGCCTCGGTCAGCGTGCGGTCGCAGACCCGGCACTTGACCGGCCCGCGCACCTTGCGGCCGGCCGAGCGCTCGACCCCGGACTCCACCCCGCCCCGGCCCCCGCGCGAGCGCCCGCCCGGGGCGCTGGAGCCCGGCCGCAGGCCGTCCAGGAAGCGGGTGGGCTTGCGGCTCGCCCGGCCGCCCGGGGAGCGCGAGAGCGCCCAGGACAGCGTCAGGTGCACCCTGGCCCGGGTGGCCCCGACGTAGAGCAGTCGGCGCTCCTCCTCGATCTGCTCGTCGGTCTTGGCGTAGATGATCGGCAGGGTGCCCTCGGAGAGGCCGACCAGGAAGACCGCGTCCCACTCCAGACCCTTGGCGGCGTGCAGCGATGCCAGCGTGACGCCCTCCACCGCGGGGGCGTGCTGGGCGGCGGCGCGGGCGTCGAGCTCGGTGACGTAGGCCGCGAGGTCCGCGGCGCCGCCCGCGGCCAGCCGGGCCGCCTCGAACTCCTCGGCGAGCCGGACCAGCGCGGCCAGCGACTCCCACCGCTCGCGGACGGTGCCCGAACCGGCCGGGGGCACCGGGGTGAAGCCCCGGCTGGCCAGCACCGCCCGGACCTGCCCGGCGAGGTCGGGCGCGTCGGCGGTCAGCGGGTCGGACCCGGCGCGGGCGGCGCCGCGCAGCAGCATTACCGAGTCCCGTACCTCCGGCCTCTCGAAGAACCGCTCGGCGCCCTTGAGCTGGTACGAGATGCCGAGGTCGGCCAGCGCCTGTTCGTAGACCTCGGACTGGCCGTTGGTACGGAACAGCACCGCGATCTCGCTCGCCCGCACGCCCTGGGCCAGCAGCTTCTCGATCGCGTGCGCGGTGCTCTCGGCCTCGGTCGGCTCGTCCGGGTACTCGACGTAGACCGGGTCCGGGCCGGCCTCGCGCTGGGAGATCAGCTCCAGGCGGTGCTGGGCCGCCTGGCCCCTGGCCTGGGCGAGCAGGCCATTGGCCAGGTGCACCACCTGCGGGGTGGAGCGGTAGTCGCGGACCAGCTTGACCACCGTGGCCTCGGGGTGCCGGTTGCGGAAGTTCAGCAGGTAGTCGGGGGTGGCGCCGGTGAAGGAGTAGATGGTCTGGCTGGCGTCGCCGACCACGCAGAGGCTGGCGCCGCCGGTCGTCCACTGGTCGAGCAGGCGCTGCTGGAGCGGGGAGACGTCCTGGTACTCGTCCACCGTGAAGTGGCGGTACTGGGCGCGGACCCGGTCGGCGATCTCCGGGCGGTCCTCCAGGATCGCGGCGGTCAGCAGCAGCACGTCCTCGAAGTCGATCACGCCCCGGTCGCGCTTGGTCTGCTCGTAGGTGGCGTAGACCCTGGCGATCTCGGCCGGGTCGCGCGGGGCGTCGCGGCCGGTCTTGAGCACGGCGGCCGGGTAGTCGTCCGGCACGATCTGGGTGACCTTGGCCCACTCGATCTCGCTGGTCAGGTCGCGCAGTTCGGTGCGCTGGACCCGCAGGCCGCTGCGGCCGGCGGCCTCGGCGACCAGCTGCACCTTGCGCTCCAGCAGCCTGGGCACCTCGCCGCCGATCGCGCGCGGCCAGAAGTACTGGAGCTGGCGGAGCGCGGCGGAGTGGAAGGTGCGGGCCTGCACGCCCTCGGCGCCGAGCTGGCGCAGCCGGCCGCGCATCTCGCCGGCCGCGCGGGCGGTGAAGGTGACGGCGAGCACCTGCTGCGGCTGGTAGACGCCGCTGCGCACGCCGTAGGCGATCCGGTGGGTGATCGCCCTGGTCTTGCCCGTCCCGGCGCCCGCGAGGACGCAGACGGGCCCGTGCAGGGCCGTGGCCACCGCCCGCTGCTCAGGGTCGAGGCCCGCCAGCACGGCGTCGGCGCCGACCGCCGCCCCACCGGCGGGGCCGAGGGTGTCGTACGGACCGGAGGTGCCCAGGAGCTCTTGCTGCATGCCGTCCATCCTCGCAGGGTCGACCGACGATCCGGTCCGGGTTGTCCACAGGCCCGGCAGGGTGAACGGATAATCACTCCGCGAACCGGCGCGCGTTCCACGTCACGCGCCGGGCGCACGAGGAATGTCGGAAGCACTCCGTACGTTCTGGTCACAGACCGCAAGCCCCCCTCGCCGAAGGAGCCCACCGCCATGTCCGGCAGCGTCACGATGTACAGCACGACCTGGTGCGGGTACTGCAACCGTCTGAAGAGCCAGCTGGACCGGGAGGGCATCGGCTACACCGAGATCAACATCGAGCAGGACCCGGACTCGGCGTCCTTCGTCGAGTCGGTGAACAACGGCAACCAGACCGTCCCGACCGTGCTGGTCCAGCCGGCCGGCGGCGGCGAGCGGGTCGTGATGACCAACCCGAGCCTGATTCAGGTCAAGAAGGCCTTGGCCGCCTGACCCGGGATCAACTCCGCGGCGGCCCCGGCCTGTTCGGACCCGGGGCCGTCCGCGTCCAGTTCGGGTGCCGGCCGGGCGCCCAGCTCGCCGAGTCCGTACACCAGCCGGCAGCGGTCCGCCGAGTAGCGCGACTCGACCACCCGGACCGGACCGCGCCGGTCGTACGTCACCCGGGTCTGCACCAGCAGCGGCACCCCGGGGCCGCCCTGGAACCAGGCCGACTCCTCGGGCCCGGGCATCCGCGACACCAGGTGGTCCACCGCGCCGATCTCGGTGCGGCCGAGCGCGGCCAGCACCGACTCGTCCCCGCCCGGCACCGGGTCGGGCTCCATCAGCGGCGTACCGGCGGCCAGCCCGGCCCGGTAGTGGCTCTCCTCGATCGAGTACGGCTCACGGTCCATCAGCCGCAGCTGGCGGCGGACCACCACCGCCTCGCCCGGCCGCATCCCGAGCCGCTCGGCGATGTCCACCCGGGCCCGGACGATCAGCATCTCGAAGTCCACCGTCAACCGGCGTCCCGCCGTCTGTGCCTCTTTCGGGTAGACCTCGGAGGGGGTGGTCAGGCAGTCCGGCAGGCCGGGAACGGGCGCGGGACCGTACACCCGGTGGTCCAGCACCGGGTGGTCCTTGAGGAAGGTCCCCTTGCCCTGGAGGCGGACCAGCCTGCCCTCGTTGACCAGCACGTCGACCGCGAGGCGGACGGTGTTGCGGGCCACGCCGTACTGCTGCTCCAGCTCCCCCTCGACCGGGAGCGGGACGTCGCCGGGCCACTCCCCGGCCGCGATGCGGCGGCGCAGATCGGCGGCCAGACGCTGGTACTTCGGTGATTGGGCACTGCCCCGTGGGATTGTCACCCGAGTGAATGTAGCGAGAGGGCTTGCGCCATTTCAGCGAAACCGGCCAATATTGGCCGGGATTGGGGATTCCGAGATTGATCCCAACCAGAACGATTGCGGTCGCCCGGCGACACCGTCGCCAAATCCGGCGCCGTATTCCAACCAGCACACCGGGGGCGGATCCATGCCCGTAACCAGTTCCGCGCACCTGTACAACGCGCGCCAGGCCGACCAGCAACGCGCCGCCCCGGGCGGCGCCCGGCAGCGGCCCGGCCGCACCCTCGAGGCTGCCGATCGCGGCGCGTGGTCGGTGACGGCCACCTTCCCGCCCCAGCCGCGGAATGTCGGCCGGGCCCGCCAGCTGACCTGCACCGCACTGGCCGCCTGGGGCGCCGCCGACCTGGTCGACAGCGCCCAGCTGGTGGTGTCCGAGCTGGTCACCAATGCGGTGCGGTACGGCCGGGGCGCCATCTCGATCACCCTGGCGCTGACCGACGCCGCCCTGCAGATCTCGGTCGCGGACTTCGGCCGCGAGCTGCCCCAGGCCCGGGAAGCCGGTGAGGAGGACTCCAGCGGGCGGGGCCTGGCCATCGTCACCATGCTCTGCGAGGAGTGGTCGGTGACCACCCGGCTGACCGGCAAGACCGTCAGCTGCTGGCTCGACCTGTCCTGACCCGTCCCGACATGCACGGTCGGAAATCATCGAAGCCGGTCAGGGATTCGATCAAATTAATCTGACAATAAAGACCGAAGGGGCGTGCAGAGAACATCCGCACGCCCCCATTTCGCGCCAATCGGCGGAAATCGGCGACTAACCGCGGGCCGTCGAAGGCAGCGGCTCGCCGTACCAGAGTTCGACCAGATGACGGGCGATCGAGATTCCGGACGGCGGCAGGATCTCCCCTGCGAGCATTCCGGCCCGCAGTTCCTCCCGGGAGAACCAGCGCGCCTCGGCCAGTTCCTCACCGTCGACGGTGATCGCGGTGCCCCCCGGTTCGGCCGTGCCCAGGAAGCCCAGCATCAGGCTGGCCGGGAACGGCCACGGCTGGCTGGCCACGTACTCGACCTCGGCGACCCGGACCCCGGCCTCCTCGAAGACCTCCCGGCCCACCGCCTGCTCGATCGACTCACCGGGCTCGACGAATCCCGCCAGCGTGGACCAGCGGCCCTCCGGCCAGATCGCCTGACGGCCGAGCAGGCAGCGGTCCTGCTCGTCGGTGATCAGCATGATCACCGCCGGGTCGGTGCGCGGGTAGTGCTCGGCGGCGCAGGAGGTGCAGCGGCGCACGTGTCCGGCCCCGGCCTTCTCGGTCGCATGGCCGCAGCGCGAGCAGAAGCTGTGCAGCCGGTGCCAGTGCTCCAGCGCGACCGCGTGCACCAGCAGCCCGGCGTCGCGGTCCGAGAGCATCGCCCCGACCTCGCGCAGCCCGGCCGGGCGGGCGTCGCCGTCCAGGCGGCCGGGCAGGCTCTCGCCGGCCAGGGCGAAGTACGAGGTCCCGTCGTCGTCGGTGCCGAGGAAGTACCGGTCGCCGGTCTGCGGCGCCTCGAAGGAGGGCAGCAGCACCAGCTCGGTACCAAGCTCGGTGTCGACCACGAAGGCCTCGCCGCCCGAGATCGGCAGCACCTTGGTGCTCGGGTGGCTCCAGGCCGCCGCCAGCCACGGCTCGTCGAACCGGTGCTGCGCGGCCCGGTCCACGCCGGCGCGGGCCAGGGCGAGAGGCTTGGTATCAGGCACGGTGCTCAACTCGGTCCATCCCCGTTCTGGTTGTCTTCAGCTCATCGCCGTGCGCATGCGCGGGCCTCACGCCCGACGCCAGTTCTCGGCCAGGTCGCCCCAGAGGTAGGCGGCCGTCTCGACACCCTTGGCCAGCAGGTCGAGCTCGACCTTCTCGTTGACCGAGTGCCAGCCGTCCGAGGGCACCGAGATGCCCAGGAAGAGCACCGGGGCACCGAGCACGTCCTGCAGGTCGGCGGCCGGGCCCGAGCCCCCCTCGCGGGTGAACAGGATCTTCTTCTCGAACGCGCGCCCCATCGCCCGGACGGTGGACTGCAGCGCCGGGTGGTCCAGCGGCGTCAGGCACGGCCGGGTGGCACCGGGGAAGACCAGCTCGTACCGGATGCCCTCGGGCACCTGCGCGGCCACCCAGGCGCGGACGGCCTCCCGGACCTTCTCCACCTCCTGGCCCGCCACCAGCCGGAAGGAGAGCTTGAGGTGCGCCTCGGCCGGCACGATGGTCTTGCCGCCGGGGCCGGTGTAGCCGCCCCAGATGCCGTTGACCTCGGCGGTCGGACGGGCCCAGACCCGCTCCAGGGTGGTGTAGCCGGCCTCGCCCTGGGTGCCGTACGACTTGGCGACCTTGAGCCACTGCGCCTCGTTGAAGGGCAGCTCGGCGAAGAGCTCGCGCTCCTGCTCGGTCAGCTCGACGATGCCGTCGTAGAAGCCCGGGATCGCCACCTTGCGGTCGGCGTCGTGCAGGGCCGCGGCGAGCGAGGCCGCGACATCGGCCGGGTTGGGGACGGCGCCGCCGAAGGAACCGGAGTGGATGTCGCTGTCCGGGCCGTACAGGTCGATCTGGGCGTCGGCCAGGCCGCGCATACCGGTGCAGACGGTCGGAGTGTCCTCGGCCCACATGCCGGTGTCCGAGATGATGACCACATCGGCGGCCAGGCGCTCGGCCTCGCGGCGGACCAGGTTCGCGAAGTTCGGCGAGCCGGACTCCTCCTCGCCCTCGATCAGCAGCTTGAGGTTGACGGCGGGGGCGGTGCGGCCGGTGGCCGCCAGGTGCGCCCGGACACCCAGCGTGTGGAAGAAGACCTGGCCCTTGTCGTCCGCCGCGCCCCGGGCGAACAGCTGCTTGCCGATGACGGTCGGGGTGAACGGCTCGGTCGCCCAGCCGTCCTCCTTGGCCGCGGGCTGCACGTCGTGGTGGCCGTAGACCAGCACGGTGGGGGCGGACGAATCCCCGGAGGGCCACTCGGCGAACACGGCCGGCAGTCCGTCGGTCTCCCAGACCTCCGCCACCGGGAACCCGGTGGCGGTCAGCTTCGCGGCCAGCCACTCCGCCGACCGGCGGACCTCGCCGGCCCGGTCCGGGTCGGCGGAGACGGACGGGATGCTCAGCCAGTCGGAGAGATCCTGCAGGAAGGAGGCCTGGTGCTGGTCGATGTAGGAGCGGACGACGCTGTCCGGGGTTTTCGTCATACGGACGACTTTAGTTCGCCCATGCGGGTGTGTGCCCACGACGTCCGCGCACCGAACCAGTAACCTCCGTCACCCCCCGGGACTCCTGGGACCCCTGGGACCCCTGGGACCCGACCCTCCACGATGTCGGGCATCCCGCGCCGGACCGGGTCGGTCAGGTCGGCCTCGGCCTGGTGGCGGAGGGGACCAGCAGGCTGGCGGCGTCCCGGCTGGTGGTCTGGTCGACCATCCGGCCGTCCCGCAGGAAGACCACGCGGTCCGCCCAGGCCGCGTGCCTGGCCTCGTGGGTCACCATCACCCCGGCCGCACCCGCGTCGCAACGCGCCCGCAGGACGGCGAGCACCGACTCCCCGGTGGTGGAGTCCAGCGCTCCGGTCGGCTCGTCGGCCAGGACCAGGCGGCGGTCGCCGATCAGGGCCCGGGCGATGGCGACCCGCTGCTGCTGGCCGCCCGACATGTCGTCGGGGAACCGGTCCGCCAGCTCGGCGATCCCCATCTCCGCCAGCGCCGCCAGCGCCTCCCTGCGGGCGGCGCGGCTGGAGGCACCGTCGAGTTCGCGGGGCAGCGCGATGTTCTCCGCGGCGGTCAGCGCCGGTATCAGGTTGTAGTCCTGGAAGACGTAGCCGATCGAGCGGCGGCGCACCTGGGCCAGCCGCTTGCGGGACAGCCCGCCGAGTGCGACGCCCTCGACCAGCACCTCACCTGTGCTCGGGGTGTCCAGGCCGCCCGCCAGGGTCAGCAGGGTGGACTTCCCGGAGCCCGACGGGCCCATCACGGCGACCAGCTCCCCCGGGTACACCCGCAGGTCGATCCCGCGCAGGGCCTGCACCTCGGCGGCACCCCGGCCGTGCACCCGGGTGACCTCCGCCAGGTGCAGGACCGGCACCGGCTCCGCACCGCCGGACTGCCCGCCGGTCAACTGAGTAGTACTCAACTCTCCCCCTGCGATGGCTTGTTCGCTCTGGATCAGATCCGGCTGCGGCGCTTCGGCCGGCCCGGCGCGGCCTCGGCGGCCTGCGGCGGCTCGGCGCTCTGCACCCCCGGGCGGCGCTGCGCCAGCCTGGTCTCGCAGTGGTCCAGCCAGCGGATCTCGGCCTCGGTCTGGAAGATCAGCTGCTCCAGCACCAGCAGCCAGGCCAGGTCCTCCTGGCGACCCTCATCGCCGTTGAGCGCCTGGCCCTTGAGCCGGGTGTAGTCCTGGAGCGCCTTCATGCTGTGGCGGCGCTGCGACTGGACCACGGCCGCGACATCGACCCCCGGCACGGTCACCGCCATCGCCAGCTTGATCGCCAGTTCGTCGCGCGGCGGGCTGTTCCTGGGCACCGGCGTCTCGAACCAGTTGCGCAGTTCGGCGCGCCCGGCTTCGGTGACGGCGTAGAACAGGTGCCCCTCCTCGTCCTCCCCGTGCGGCGCGACCAGCCCGTCCCGCTCCAGACGACCCAGGGTGGTGTAGACCTGGCCGACGTTCAGCGGCCAGGTGGCGCCCGTGCGGGACTCGAACTCGACGCGGAGCTGGTAGCCGTAGCGCGGGCCCTGGTCGAGCAGGGCGAGCAGGCCGTGACGGATCGACATACTCAGTATGTATACCCGGTATGCCCTGCCTACTCAAGCGCAGCCGGTACCGTCGTACGGTGTGAGCCAGCTGCGCATCGCCACCTTCAACCTGTTGCACGGTCAGCCCCTGGCCGCCGACGGCAGCCCGCTGCCCTTCCCTCCCCCCGCCGCAGGCCGGGAGTGCCCCCAGGCCGCCGACCCCCTGATCGAGGCCATCGCCGAGCTGGACGCGGACGTGCTCGCGCTCCAGGAGGTCGACCGCTACCAGCCGCGCTCCGGCCTGGTGGACCAGGCCGCCGCAGCCGCCAAGGCGATGGGCGCCACCGACTGGCGATTCGCCGCCGCACTGCACGGACGCCCGGCCCCGGTGGCCGGCTGGGTGCCCGACCCCGCCGTCCCCGGCCTCCAGGTCTACGGGCCCGGCGAGGTCGACGCCGCCACCGAACCGCCCTCGTACGGCACCGCGCTGCTGACCCGGCTGCCGGTGCGGCACTGGCGGGCCCGCAGGTTCGCCCCGGCGCCGTTCGGACTGCCGCTGCGGGTCGCCGGGCGGCGCGGGCTGACCCCCGTACCGGACGAGCCGCGCGCCGCGCTGGCCGCCGTCCTGGAAGGCGAGCGGGGGCCGTTCACGGTGGTCGCCACCCACCTCTCCTTCGTCCCCGGCTGGAACATGGCCCAACTCGCGGGCATCCGGCGGTGGATCGCCGACCTGCCGAAGCCGTACCTGGTGCTCGGCGACTTCAACCTGATCGGCGCGATGCCCCGGACGGTGCTCGGCAGTGCCACCGCGCTCGATCCGGAGACCGCGCGCGAGCGCCGGTCGGAGCGGCTGCGGCGGCGGGACCTGCGGGCGGCGCGGCGGATGCGGGCGGCCCAGGCCGCGCAGGCAGGGGTCCGGCGGCGGCGGGTCAGGGAGCCGCGGCCGCGCATGCAGGGCTGGTACGACCTGGCGAAGACCCCGACCTACCCCTCGCACCACCCGGCCGTCCAGTTCGACCACGTCCTGGCCATCGGCGTCCCCCGCACCGCGGTGGGGCCGGCCTCGGCCCCCCGCGCGGCGGTCTCCGACCACCGGCCGCTGGTCGTCGAGGTCACCCTCTAGGGGCGTTGTGAAGCTCTTGAAATTTCCCCTGACTCGCACCGGTTCGACCCGATGGGAATCTGCCGGCAATCCGGGGTGAACCGGTCGGCCGGAGCAAGATCTTCAAGAGCCGCGGCCCGCCGCCGGGGCGCGGCGCGGATTCACCCCTGCCCCTGGAGCTGCTCCGTCAGGCCCGGCTGGTGGGGCAGGCGGTGGGTGGTGGGCTCGTACTGGAGGAGGAGCATGGCCGCGTCGTCGCCGAGCTGGCGGCCGACGTGGCGTACGACGTCGTCGTGGATCCGGCCCAGCACCTCGACCGGGCTGCCGGTGGCGACCTGCGACAGGCGTTCGGCCAGCGGGTAGAAGGCGCCCCGGTGGTCCCTGGCCTCGATCACGCCGTCGGTGAAGAGCAGCACCCGGTCGCCGGGCTGGACCCGCACCCGGTGCACGGGCGGCCGCACGTCGGCCGGGTCGAGGACGCCGAGCGGCGGCACGGTCTCCGCCAGCTCCAGCGCCCGCACCGGCTCGCCGGACCGCATCAGCAGCGGCGCCGGGTGTCCGCAGTTGACGATCTCCGCGATGCCGTCCGCACCGACCCCGATCAGGACGAGGGTGACGAACTCCTCCTCCACCCCGGGGTGGTCGTTCTCGTGCAGGGCCCGGTCCAGGCTGACGGCCAGCCAGCCGGCCACCTTGGCTAGTTCGGGCTCCTGGTGGGCGGCCTCGCGGAACGCGCCGAGCACGGCGGCCGCCGTCTCCACGGCGTTGAGCCCCTTGCCCCGGACGTCGCCGACCACGGCCCGCACCCCGTGGCGGGTGTTGACCACCTCGTAGAGGTCACCGCCGATCCGCGCGTGCGCCGCCGCGGCCGCGTAGTGGACGGCGGCCCGCACACTGCCCACCCGGTCGGGGACCGAGCGCAGCAGGACACGTCTGGCGATCTCGGCCACCAACTGGGCGTCGGCGAGGGCCTTCTCCTGCCGCAGCCGCAGCGTCGCGCTGACCCAGCCGATGCCGGCGACCAGGGCGATGGCGAAGACGGTGGCGCTGTGCACGGACTGGCCGAGCACACTGTTGTAGATCGCCATCACGAAGGCCGCGAGCTCGGTGAACAGGCCGATCACCAGCGGGTACCAGGTGCGTCTGCTGACCACGGCCGCCAGCGCGGGCACGGCGGTGAGGGCCGGTTCGACCGTCACCGAGGAGTTGCTGAAGTAGTCGAGGGAGACCACCAGCACCATGCCGATGAACGGCAGTGCCAGGGCGGTCTTCGGCCAGGTGCCGGTGACGGCACCTGGTACGGCTCCCGGGACCGGCCCCGCAAGCCGCTCTCTGATCCATCCGGTCGCGCTCAACTTCGGTCTCTCCAGCAGAAGGTGGCCGGCGCCATGGGCACCTGCGGTGATGACAGAGGGTCAGGGACTTCGTCCTCGTCGGCGGCCGGAGTACTGCGGTTGACCGGTTACCGACCCCACAATAGGCGCGAAACGTGCACAGCGCACAGGTTTCACGCAATCCTGTGACGGCTTGGATGCTCTGCGTGACTCATTCTTCACTATTCCCGATCAGGAGCCTGGTCAACTCTTTTCGGTCAGGAAGTCCTGACGGTCTTACGACACGACCGCTGCGGACATAGAGGAACGAAGCCGTGACCTGCTCCAGATCGACACCTGCCTGTTCCGCCCAGGCCACCCGGTAGATGGCGAGTTGCAGCGGGTCGGCGGTCTCGTCCCGGTGGGTCTTCCAGTCCACCACCTCGTACCGTGACACGTACGGTGACCCTGAGCCACCGTCACGCTCCCGGTACACCGCGTCGATCCGGCCGCGCACCACCCGTCCCGCCAGCACCAGTTGGAACGGCGCCTCGACCCGGTACGGCGTCCGGTCCGCGTACGGGCTGCGCAGGAATGCCTCCTTGAGCCGCTCCAGGTCGCGCTCGTCCTCGATCCCGTCCTCGTCCGCGCCGGGCAGAGCGCCCGGTTCGATCAGCATCAGCGGCTCGATCCTGGACTGCACCCAGGCGTGGAACCGGGTGCCGCGCCGGGCGGCGGGCGCCGGCGGGCGCGGCATCGGACGGGCCAACTCGCGGGCGAAGCCGTCCGGATCCGCGGCCAGCCGCATCAGCTGGGAGGCCGACATCGAGGCCGGCAGCGGCACCTCCCGCACCGCCCGCCGGGAACGCTCCAACTCCCCCACCAGGGCGGTGAGATCACGGTCCCAGGAGGCCACCTGGCGCTCGGCCTCCGCCCCCAGCTGCTCGGGCTCGGGGGCCGGTTCGCCGGCCAGGCGGCGGTGCACCACCTCGGCGACCCGGCGGCGGGCGGCCTGCGCGGCCTGGTCCAGCGGCAGCGGCCAGGGGGTCTCCACGGAGGTGGTGAGCACCGGGTTCTCCGCCTCCGGCAGCGGCGGCTCGGCCCACCGCTCGACCTCGCCGCAGCCCGGCTGCTCGCTGTGGGCCCGCAGCTCCAGCAGGAAGTCGGACGGACCCCGCCGCCGCTTCTGGCTGGGCCCCCACCAGTGCCCCGAGGCCAGCAGCAGCGTCCGGGGGCGGGTGAACGCGACATACCCCAGCCGCAGTTCCTCCACCTTGGCGTGCTCGGCCATCGCCTTCTTGAAGATCCCGATCTCCTTCGGCGCCCACGCCCCGACCGGCGGCAGGGTGGCCGCGTCACCGCGCAGGGCGTGCGGGAGCACCCTCTTGGTGCTGGTCCAGCGCTCGCGCCCCTTGCTGCTCGGGAACGCGTCCTTCACCAGCCCGGGGACGGCGACCACGTCCCACTCCAGGCCCTTGGACTTGTGCGCGGTGAGCACCTTCACGGTGTCCTCGCCGCCGGGCAGGCTGCTGTCCAGACCGCGCTCGTACTCCTGGGAGGCCCGCAGGAAGGCCAGGAAGGCGGAGAGCCCCGGGTCGCCGTCCAGGTCCGCGAAGGAGGCGGCCACGTCCAGGAAGCCGTGCAGGGTCTCCCGGCGGCGGGCGGCCAAGGCGTGCGGGGAGGCGGCGAGCTCCACCTCGAGCCCGGTCACCGCGAGGACCCGGTGCAGCACGTCCATCAGCGGCTCGGCGAGCGACCGGCGCAGCTCCCTGACCTCCTGCGCGAGCCGGGCGAACCGCACCCTGGCCTCGGCGGAGAACGGCAGCGTGTCCGGCTGCTCGGCCTCCAGGAAGGTCTCCAGCGCGTCGGCGAGCGAGACCACCTCGGTCGGGTCGGTCTCGGCCACGGCCGCGGTCAGCGCGTCCACACCGTCCGGACGGGCGGTGCGGACCAGGTCCGCGGCCCGGCGGCCGAGCAGGGCCAGGTCGCGCGGGCCGATCCGCCACCGCGGGCCGATCAGCAGCCGCACCAGCGCCGCATTGGCCGTCGGGTCCTGCAGCACCTCGCAGACCGCGACCAGGTCGGCCACCTCGGGCAGCTGGAGCAGCCCGCCGAGCCCCACCACCTCGACCGGCACCTCACGGGCCACCAGCGCCGCGTGGATGTCCGCGAAGGACGCACCGCCCCGGCAGAGCACCGCGATCCGCCCGGGGGCGGTGCCCGTGCCGACCAGGTGGGCGATCGAGTCGGCCAGCCAGTCGATCTCCTCGGCGTGGGTCGGGAGCAGGGCGCAGCGCACGAACCCGCTCTGCTCCTCCCCCGGCGCCGGGCGCAGCGCCTCGACGCCCTGGTGCATGGCGCGCAGCGGCTCGGCCAGCCGGTTGGCGAAGGCGAGCAGGCGACCGCCGCTGCGGCGGTTCTCGCTGAGCGCGTACCGGGTGGCGGGGCTGCCGTCGCGGCGCGGGAAGTGCGTAGGGAAGTCGTCCAGGTTGGCGACCGAGGCGCCGCGCCAGCCGTAGATCGCCTGGCACGGGTCGCCGACGGCGGTGACCGGGTGGCCGGAGGCCGTACGGGACCTGCCGAACAGGCCGGAGAGCATCAGGCGCTGGGCGACCGAGGTGTCCTGGTACTCGTCCAGCAGCACCACCCTGTACTGGGCGCGGAGCAGCTCGCCGACCTCGGGGCGCTGCTGGGCGAGGCGGGCGGAGGCGGCGATCTGGTCGCCGAAGTCCATCAGCCCGGCGGCCCGCTTGCGGCGGCGGTACTCCTCGACCAGCTGCAGCAGTTCGAGCCGCGCCCTGGTCGTCACCGGGACGGCGCGCAGGTCGTCGTTGCTGAGCCGGACGGTGACCAGCTCGTCCAGCAGGTCCTGGTCGAACTCGCGCAGCTCGGCCGGCTCGACCAGGTGCTCTGCCAGCTCGCCGTCGAGCGCGATCAGGTCGGCGACCAGCCCGGAGAAGGCGCCGGTCAGCGCCGGGTACGGGCCGCGCGCGGAGCGCAGCACCTTGGCGGCCAGCTGGAAGCGGGTGGCGTCGGCGAGCAGCCGGACGTCCGGCTCGATGCCGATCCGCAGGCCGTGCTCCTTCAGCAGCCTGCCGGCGAAGGCGTGGTAGGTGGAGATCTCCGGTTCGCCGAGCGCGTCCTCGTCGGCGTCCAGCACCTGGGCCCGGCGCAGTGCGTCCCGGACGCGCTCGGCCAGTTCGCCGGCCGCCTTGTTGGTGAAGGTGAGCCCCAGCACCTCCTCCGGCCCGACCGCTCCGGAACCGACCAGCCACACCACGCGGGCGGCCATCACCGTGGTCTTCCCCGACCCGGCCCCGGCCACGATCACGGCAGGCTCCAGCGGCGCGCCGATCGCTGCCATCTGCTCCCGGTTGAAGGGGATGCCAAGCAGCTCCTTGAGCTGTTCGGGGTCACTGAGCACGGCGCGCACGCCGTCAAACCTAACCGGTGCCGCAGACAAAACCCGCACACTCCTTTCAGGAGCAAGGGCGAGCGGACAGGGGCGCGGGGAACTGCGCGAATCCGGAAGACACCGGCCCGCACCTGTCCCGCGGACTCCGAGCTGCACCGCCCAACCGGGACCCTCAGGGTGCAAGTGACCCGCCGGGCCCGACCCGGCCGCAGGAGCCTTCCGTTTCGCGCAGTTCCCCGCGCCCCTGAAGGCATGTCCGACTGCCCCTGAAACGCCTTACTCGATCAGTTGCCGCCCGTCGCGCTGGGCCGAGCAGCTGCTGCGGAAGGCGCAGCGGGCGCAGCTGTCGCTCGCCGTGGGTACGAAGCGCTCCGCGAGCACCCGTCCCGCCGCGTCCGCGAGCAGGTTCTCGATCCACGGTTCGCCGTCCGGCGGGCCCTGCTGCTGGACCTTGGGAGCGTCCGGGGCGCCCTTCGCCGGCTCCCGCAGGTGCACCAGTTCGGCCCCGCCCGAGGTGGCGCCGGACTCGAAGCCGGGCAGGCCGTCGAGCGCACCGCTGCGTACGGCGAGCTGGTAGACGGCCAGCTGCTTGTGTTCGGGCAGCGACTTCTCGGTGGGGATCTGCTTGCCGGTCTTGAAGTCCACCACGTACGCGCGGCCGACCGCGTCCCGCTCGACCCGGTCCATCGAGCCGCGGATCCGTACGTTGATCCCGCCGACCGGCAGGGTGAGGTCGAAGCCGTGCTCGGTGGCCACGGTGGTGCGGTCGCGTTCCAGTACGTGCCAGTGCAGGAAGCGTTCCAGCGCGGCCCTGGCCTGCTCCTTCTCCTGCCGGGACTTCCACGGCGCGTCGAAGGCCAGCGCGTCCCAGACCGTGTCCAGGCGCTCCATCAGCACCGCCAGGTCGGCCTGGGTGCGTCCGGAGCCGACCTCGTCGGCCAGGGCGTGCACCACGTTGCCGAAGCCCTGGGCGGCCGTGGTGGTCCCGGCGGCCTTGACGTCCTTGTCCAGGAACCACTGGAGCGTGCAGCTCTCCAGCTGTTCGAGCCCGCTGCCGGAGAGCCTGACCGGCTCCGTCGGGACCCGTAGCGGCTCGGCGGACTCGGTCCGGTCCACCAGGCCCCACCAGCGGTCCGGGTGGGCGGCGGGCACCAGCGGCATCCCGTCCTCGTCCGCGGCGGCGGCCAGCACGGCCAGCCGCTCGGCGGCGGCCCGGCGCAGCCCGGGCTCCTGGGCCGGGTCGACGGTGACCGCCCGCAGCTCGGCGACCAGCGCGGGCACCGACAGCGGACGGCGCGGGCGGTGGGTGACGTCCTCGACGGTGACCTGCGGGGTACGGCTGCGCACCCGCCCGGTCCTGGGGTCGATCTCCTCGCGGTACAGCTCGCGCAGGAAGCGGGAGGGCTCGTCGCCGTCCTCGGCGGGCGCCTTGACCGCGGTGACGATCAGCCGCTGCTTCGCCCGGGTCGCGGCGACGTAGAAGAGCCGGCGCTCCTCGCCGAGCAGGGCGGCCGGGGAGAGCGGTTCGGCGAGGCCGTCCCGGCCGATCCGGTCGGCCTCCAGCAGGGAGCCTCGGCGGCGCAGGTCGGGCCAGAGACCGTCCTGGACCCCGGCGACCACGACCAGGCGCCACTCCAGGCCCTTGGAGCGGTGCGCGGTCATCAGCCGGACGGCGTCGGGGCGCACGGTCCGGACCGTGAGGGTGTCGGCGGCGATGTCCTGGGCCTCCAGCTCGGCCAGGAAGTCCAGCGCGCCCCGGTGCCCGGTGACCTGCTCCTCGGCGCGGGCGGCGCTCTCGAACAGGGCGCAGAGGGCGTCCAGGTCCCGATCGGCGTTGCGGCCCGCCGCGCCGCCCCGCAGTGCGGCGCGCTCCAGCCGCTCGCGCCAGCGGCGGGCGCCGTCCCACAGCTCCCAGAGCGCCTCCTCGGCGCTGCCGCCTCCGGCCAGCAGCTCGCGCACCTTGCGCAGCAGCATCCCCAGGTCGCGGGCCCGCCGCGCGTAGGCGGGATCCATCGCGACCAGCCGCTCCGGCTCGGCGAGCGCCTCCCGGATCAGCTCCTCGGCGGACCGTACGGCTGCGGACCGCACTGCTGTGGACCGCCCGGCACCGGGGAGCGCCGCCCCTTCGGCCTCGTCCGCCACGGCCGTCTCACCGGCACCCGGTTCGTCCGGGTCCGAGTGCTGGGCCGGAGCGTCAGGGGCGCCCGGGCCCGGACCGGCGGCCCGCAGCGCCTGCCGCTCCTCCTCCCGCAGCGCGCGCCCGAGGCGGCGCAGGTCGGAGCCGTCCAGGCCGCCGAGCGGGCCGGTGAGCAGGGTGTGGGCGGTCTCGGCGGTGCACTCCTCCGCCGGGCGGGCGCAGACCCGCAGGGCCAGCAGCAGCGGTGCCACGGCCGGTTCGTCGCGCAGCGGCAGGTCGTCGCCGTCGATCTCCAGCGGCACCCCGGCCGCGCCGAGCGCCCGCCGCACGCCGGGTATGGAGCGTGCCCCGGCGCGGACCAGTACCGCCATCTCGCCCCACGGGACGCCGTCCTCCAGATGGGCGCGGCGGAGCAGGTCGGCGATGCTGTCCAGTTCCGTCCCGGGGGTCGGGTAGGTGTAGACCTCGACCCGGCCGCCCTCCTGGGAGGGCAGCAGTGCGCGGTGCTGGGCGAGCTTGCCGGCGGGCAGGCGGCCCATCGGCATCCGCCGGGCCAGCTCGCGGGTGGCGGCGAGCAGCACCGCGCCCGAGCGGCGGGAGACCCGCAGGACCCGGACCTCCGCGGGTCGGCCGTCGGCCCGTGGGAAGGACTCCGGGAAGTCGAGGATGCCGTTGATGTCGGCGCCCCGGAAGGCGTAGATCGACTGGTCCGGGTCACCGACCGCGACCAGGTCGCGCCCGTCGCCCGCCAGCTGCCGCAGCAGCCGGACCTGCGAGGGGTCGGTGTCCTGGTACTCGTCCACGAAGACGACCTCGTACTGCTCGCGCAGTGCCGCCCGTACCTCGGGCCGCTCGGCGAGCAGGACCGCGCGGTGCACCAGCTCGGCGTAGTCGAGGACGCCGCGCAGGTCGAGGACGTCCAGGTAGTCGGCGAGGAAGTGCGCGGCGGCGGCCCAGTCAGGGCGCTGGACACCGTCCGCGAAGCGGCTCAACTCGTCCTCGCCAAGGCCGAGTTCGCGGCTGCGGGCGAGCACCGCTCGGACCTCGTCGGCGAAGCCTCGGGTGGTGAGGCAGGCCCGCAGGTCGAGCGGCCAGCGGATCCGGCCGACCCCGAGCCTGGCGTCCTCGGCGTCACCGGCGAGCAGTTCGCGGACCATCACGTCCTGCTCGGGTCCGGAGAGCAGCCGCAGCGGCTCGGCGTACGCCTCCGGGTTCTGGTGGGAGCGGAGCAGGGCGTAGCAGAAGGAGTGGAACGTGGTTGCCTGCGGCGACCGAAGCCCAGTTGCCTGCGGCGACCGAAGCCCAGTCGCCTGCGGCGACCGAAGCCCGGCCCCGGCCGCCTGCGGTACGGGGCCGCCGCTGCCGAGCCTGGCGGTCATCCGGTCGCGCAGCTCCATCGCGGCCTTGCGGCTGAAGGTGAGGACCAGGATCCTCTCAGGGTCGGTGCCGCGCTCGATCCGCCGGGCCACCGCCTCGACCAGGGTGGTGGTCTTGCCCGTTCCGGGGCCGGCCAGCACCAGCAGCGGACCGCCCGCGTGCTCGGCCACCGCCTGCTGGTACTCGTCCAGCACGGGCGGGGCGGGCAGGGCCAACGGGCTGCGCACCAAGCGGAAGGGGGAGGTCACGGACATCCTGGGCAGTTCGGGGATCGGGCGGGCCGCGCCGGACCCGTACCCACCGAGCCTACGGTCCCGCAGCCGACCGCCGTGCAACGGCCCGAAGGCCCGCACCCGCCGAGCGCCCGCGCACCGCACCGCACCCGGGGGACATGGGAAAGCCCCGGAGCGCACCTTGGCAGCCGGTCGCTCATGCGGCTCCGCACGCCCCCTGGGGCTTCCCCGCCCGGAGGGGCACACCTGCGAAGTGGGGCGCCCCTGCGGAGAGGTCCGCTACTGCCCGTCCCAGCGGGCGCGCCGCAGGTCGACCCGGGGTTCGTCGCCGACGCTGCGCAGCGGGGTGCCCTCCTCGCGGTAGTGGCCCAGCGCGCGGTGCTCGTGGCCGGGGAGCGGCCGCCCGTCGGCGCGGATCACCCGCCACCAGGGCACCGCCCCGCCGTACAGCGCCATCACCCGGCCGACCTGGCGCGGACCGCCCTGGCCGAGGTACTCGGCGACGTCGCCGTAGGTCATCACCCGGCCGGCCGGGATGCGCTCGGTGAGATCGAGGACCGACTCGGCGAAGGGCGGCAGGGCGCCGGTGTTCGTACTCTCCGTCATCAGGGTGATTCTTCCCCATCCGGTGTATCAAGGGACTGCGCGCGGGGGATTCGCCGCGCCCGATACCGCCCCTGTCCAGCAGTACCCCTTCGGGCATGCCACCATCTTCGGGGCGGTGAGTGGTGATACGAGGACAAGACCAGATGACCGGGACGGCAGGCGTGGATGTGGACGAGGGCTCGGAGGAGCCCACCACCGACCGCTCCGCAGATTCGGGGAAGGTCCCGTCGCGTCGGCCTGCACCGCACCGACGAGTGTCGTTGATCAAGGGGGAGAAGAACGTGCGGGAGGGCGGGCCGGAAGGCGGCGGCGTGCTCGCCGTGGACGAGCCGCTGCTCGCGGCCCGCGCGCACCGGCCGTCCGACCTGATCCGGTTCCTGGCCGGGCTCGCCGGCATCGTGGCGCTCTTCCTGGTGGCGCGGTTCGCCATCTCGACCACCACGGGCCTGGAGAACGACATCTCCGTCAACGCCCACCGGGTCCCGAGCGTCATGAGTACGATCGCCGCCCTGGTCTCCAGCGTGGCGGTGCTGGCCGTACCGCTCGCCTTCGCGGTGGAACGGCTGATCAAACGCGACGGCCTGCGGGTCGCCGACGGCGTGCTCGCCTCGGTGCTGGCGTACGGGGCCTCCCTCGGCGTGGACTGGTGGGTCGCGGCCGGTGCCCCGACCGCGATCCGGGACGCCCTCACCCAGCTGCCGCCGGGCGGCGGCCAGACCCTGACCGACCCGGTGCACGGCTATCTGGCCCCGGTGATCGCCTATATGACGGCGGTCGGCATGTCGAGCCGCCCGCGCTGGCGGGTGGCGCTCTGGGTGGTGGTGATCCTCAGCGGCCTGACCGAGCTGGTCAGCGGCTACACCACGCTGCTCTCGCTGATCCTGACCGTGCTGATCGGCTGGTCGGTGGCGTACGGCACGCTGTACGCGATCGGCTCGCCGAACATCCGCCCGACCGGCCAGCACCTGCTGATCGGCCTGCGGAAGGTGGGCTTCGCCCCGGCGGGCGCGGTCCGCGCACCGGACGCCCCCGGCGGCACCCGCCGCTACTACGTCGAGCAGCAGGACGGCCCGGAGCTGGACGTCCACATCATCGACCGGGAGCAGCAGGCCTCCGGCTTCTTCTACCGCGCATGGCGGCGGCTGCGGCTGCGCTCGGTGGCCGTCCGGCGCAGCCCGCAGTCGCTGCGCCAGGCACTGGAGCAGGAGGCCCTGATCGCGTACGCGGCGGCCGCCTCCGGGGCCGTCGCGCCGCAGCTGGTGGCCACCTCCGAGCTCGGTCCGGACGCCGCGATCCTGGTGTACGAGAAGGTGTCGGGACCGACCCTGGACGAGCTGGCGGACGAGGAGATCACCGACCAGGTGATGGGCTCGCTCTGGCAGTCGGTCGGCGCGCTGCACGAGCGGCGGATCGCCCACCGCAGGCTCACCGGCGAGTCGATGCTGGTGATGGACGAGAAGACCGGCTGCCTGGTCAACCTCTCCGGCGGGGACATCGCCGCCAGCGACCTGACGCTGCGGATCGACGTCGCCCAGCTGGTCACCACCTTCGCGCTGCGGGTCGGCCCGGAGCGCGCGGTGGCCGTCGCCAACCGGGTGCTCGGTGCCGAGCGGGTCGCGGCCGCGCTGCCGCTGCTCCAGCCGGTCGGGATGAGCCGCTCCACCAGGATCGACCTGGCCCAGCTCAACAAGGAGCGCAAGGCCGCCGCCCAGGCGTTGGCCCTGACCCAGGTCGCGGCGGGCGAGCGGACCCAGCAGCAGGCCGAGGAGGACATCGCGGCGGCGAGCGAGGACCTGCTGAGCCGGATCCGCGGCCAGATCCTGCAGATCGCCCCCGAAGCCCCGATGGCCCCGGCGAAGCTGGAGCGGCTCAAGCCGAAGACCCTGATCATGGTCATCGCGCTGACCTTCGCCGCGTACCTGGCGCTGACCACCATCCAGCCCGCGCAGCTGAAGCTCTCCCACATGAACTGGGCCTGGGCGGCGGTGGCCCTGGCCGCCGCCGCCGTCAGTTACGGCGCCGCGGCGATGAGCCTGACCGGCTTCGTACCCGAGCGGCTGCCGTTCCGGCGGACCGTGGCCGCCCAGCTCGCCGGGTCGTTCGTCAAGCTGGTGGCGCCCGCCGCGATCGGCGGCATCGCGCTGAACACCCGCTACCTGCAGAAGGCGGGCATCCGCTCGGGGCAGGCCGTGGCCAGCGTCGGCGCCTCCCAGCTGGCCGGGCTCGGCGGGCACCTGCTGCTGCTGTTCAGCTTCGGCCTGATCACCGGCACCCAGACCAACGGGGACCTCGGCGCCTCCCGGGCGGTGATCATCGGGGTGCTGACGGCCGCCGTGCTGGCGCTGGTGGTCGCGGCGGTGGGTCCGCTGCGGCGGTTCGTGGTGACCCGGGTCCGCTCGCTGTTCTTCGGCGTGGTGCCCCGGATGCTCGACCTGATGCAGACGCCCAGCAAGCTGGTCACCGGCTTCGGCGGCATCCTGCTGCTCACGCTGAGCTTCACCGCCTGCCTGGACGCCTCGATCCAGGCCTTCGGCGGGACGCTGAGCTTCTCGGCGGTGGCCGTGGTCTTCCTGACCGCCAACGCGGCCGGGTCCGCGATCCCGACCCCGGGCGGCATCGGCCCGGTCGAGATCGCGCTGATCGGCGCCCTGACGGTGGCCGGCGTGCCGCCGACCGTCGCCACCCCGGCCGTCTTCCTCTACCGCCTGCTGACCTTCTGGCTGCCCGTCCTGCCCGGCTGGATCTCGTACAACGTCCTCCAGCGCAAGGGCGCGCTCTAGGCCGCTCGCCGGCGGCAGCGCGAAGGGGCGCGGGGAGCCCCGCGGACAACCGTGCACCCGTGTGGAGGGCGGTCGTCCGCGCGGTTCCCCGCGCCCCTGACGGCTTGCGCGGCCTAGTAGGTCGGCTTGTGCGGCTCGATCTGGTTGACCCAGCCGATCACGCCGCCGCCCAGGTGGACGGCGTCGGAGAAGCCCGCCGCCTTCAGCACGGCCAGCACCTCGGCCGAGCGGACGCCGGTCTTGCAGTGCAGCACGATCTTCTTGTCCTGCGGCAGCGTCTCCAGAGCGGTACCCATCAGGAACTCGCCCTTCGGGATCAGCTTGGCGCCCGGGATGCTGACGATCTCGTACTCGTTGATCTCGCGGACGTCGATGATCTCGATGTTCTCGCCGCCGTCGATCCACTCCTTGAGCTGCTTGGGAGTGATCGTCGAGCCGAGCGTGGCCTCCTGGGCCTCCTCCGAGACGACACCGCAGAACGACTCGTAGTCGATCAGCTCGGTGACGGTGGGGTTCTCGCCGCACAGCGCGCAGTTCGGGTCCTTGCGGACCTTGACCTGGCGGTAGGTCATCTCCAGGGCGTCGTAGATCATCAGACGGCCGACCAGCGGGTCGCCGACACCGGCGAGCAGCTTGATCGCCTCGGTGACCTGGATCGAGCCGATGGACGCGCAGAGCACGCCCAGCACGCCGCCCTCGGCGCAGGACGGGACCATGCCCGGCGGCGGGGCCTCCGGGTAGAGGCAGCGGTAGCAGGGGCCGTGGTCGGCCCAGAAGACGCTGGCCTGGCCGTCGAAGCGGTAGATCGAACCCCACACGTACGGCTTGCCGAGCAGCACCGCCGCGTCGTTCACCAGGTAGCGGGTGGCGAAGTTGTCGGTGCCGTCCACGATCAGGTCGTAGCCGGAGAAGATCTCCATGACGTTGTCGTTGTCGAGACGCGTGTCGTGGAGGATCACGTTGACGTACGGGTTGATCTCCTTGACCGAGTCCCGCGCGGACTCGCCCTTGGAGCGGCCGATGTCGGACTGGCCGTGGATGATCTGGCGCTGGAGGTTGGACTCGTCGACGGTGTCGAACTCGACGATGCCGAGCGTGCCGACACCCGCTGCGGCCAGGTACATCAGAGCCGGCGAGCCGAGACCACCGGCGCCGACGCACAGCACCTTGGCGTTCTTCAGCCGCTTCTGCCCCGCCATCCCCACATCCGGAATGATCAGGTGGCGGGAGTACCGGCGGACCTCGTCTACGGTGAGCTCGGCGGCCGGCTCGACCAGGGGTGGCAGCGACACGTGGACTCCGATGGTCGTCAGTTCGGTTACGGCGTTCGGATACGGCTTTCGATATCCAGCTACGCCAACAGTGTCATGCCGGGTACCTATTCCGAGACAGCATGTCCGACTGGCGAGACAGGTGCTGCCGGATGGTGGGACCGGCCGCCGGAGGCCGTCCGGCGCCACCGGCCGTACCCAGCACGGCTGCTAGTACGGGCCGGTCCCGGTCGGCCCCGGTCAGACCCGGCAGGCGGTCTCCAGCCAGATGTCGCCCAGGGACTCCTCCAGCGGCACCAGTGCCCGCCATCCGAGACGGTCCCTGGCGGTCCGGACGTCGGCCTGCCGCCACTGCACCGACTCCAGTACCGGACGGGCCTCCGGGACCCGGTACGCCTCCGCTCCCCGGTGTCCGTGGTCGGCCGTGCTCTGGCTGGGCACCAGCACCTGACGGGCGTCCTCGCTGATGGAGCCCTCGAACCCGGCCGTCCGGACCAGCAGTTGGGCCGCGTCCCGAGCCCGGACGGCGTGGCCGCTGCCGATGTTGATCACCCCGGTGGCGGCCGAGACCGCCGCCGCCTGGATCGCCCTGGCGACGTCCCTGACATCGACGAAATCTCGGAATCCGGACAGGTCCGGCATCCGCACCTGCCGCTCGTCCTGCTCCAGCGCCCGGCGCAGCCCCTCGGCGAGCCGCCCGAACAGCGAGGCCGTCGGCGAACCCGGGCCGACCACGTCGAAGACCCGCAGCACCGCCGCATCCAGGCCGGAGGAGGTCACCAGCTCCGTCCCCGCCAGCTTCGACACCCCGTACGGGCCGACCGGCCTCGGCTCGGCGCTCTCCGGGATCGGCGCGCCCGAGGGCACCGGACCGTACTCGGCCGCCGAACCGACGTGCACCAGCCTGGCCGGCTCCCGGCTGCGCCGGATCGCCTCGCACACGGTGGCCACCGCGAGGGTGTTCGACCTGATCAGGGTCCGCGACGAACCGTAGGTCGCACCGGCGCAGTTGATCACGACCTGCGGGGCCACCGCGTCCAGGAACCTGGCCAGCGCTCCGGGGCTGCCCGCCGTCAGATCGAAGCGGATGTCGGCCGAGTCACGGCGGCCGAGCACGGTCACCTGGAGTTCGTCGTCGGTCATCAGACGGTCCGCGACGCGACGGCCGATGAAACCGTCGGCTCCCAGCAGCAGCACCCTCATCGGGGGTGTCCTTCCACGACGCCGTCCCTTGCGGGCACGGCAGGTTACGGGTGTTCGAATGGGCGAGTTCGGGTGGATCGGCACAACTTGGCACGGTTTGATACGAGTTGATGCGGGCCGGAGCGGATACGGGTGGATGGGTTCAGGCCGGCGGCCCATCCGGCAGGTAGGCAGCAGGACGGCCGAGAACGGTCCAGGCGTACGGCAGCAGCAGCGCGGCCGCCGTGCCGCAGCAGAGCAGTTGAGCGGTCTCCGGCGCCCGGACCGCCGTGAACACGGCGGAGCCCAGTCCGGCCGTCGGCACGGCGACGGCCGCCGTCCGCGACCGGCCGGTGCGCAGCAGGGCGGCGGCGGGCACCAGCAGCAGTCCCAGCGCCGCCTGGGCCGCCCACTGCAGCCCCGACGCCCGGTGCGCCGCACCGGCCAACAGCCCGGCACCCGCCTCGGATCCGAGGTCGAGTGCGGTCAGCACGGCGAGCGCGGCGAAGGAGAACAGCGCCAGCAGCGCCAGGTGCAGGCCGAGCGCGACCGGCAGCACGGGCCGCATCCGGGCGCGGAAGGCGGACAGCGTCCCCGCCGAGCCGAGACCCAGGCCGGCGGCGTGCCGCAGCCAGTCGGCCGACCACTCCACCGACCCCATGCCCAGCGCGGCCGCCAGGCCGAGCGCGGCCCCGACCGGTCCTGCGGTCAGCACCGGAACGCCCAGCAGGACCCCGGCCCCGAGGCCGTACCAGAGCCGGGCGGCCACCGAACTCCCGCCGCTCCCACCGCTCGCGACGCGTGCGTCGGGTGCGCCGGCTCCGGGGCGGGAGTCCGACCACCGCCGCAGCGCAGCGCCGACCGGACGGGCTCCCAGGGCCGCCAGTGCCAGCGCCAGCAGGGGCAGGCCCACCACCGGAGCCGCCGCCCGCAGCGCGACGGGGACGGCGGACGGCAGCCCGTACCGGACGGCACTGCCCAGCGCCCGCCCCGTACGGCTCCGCCAGGACGAGCCCGGTGGCGCGGGTACGGCGACGACGGGTCGGCGCGGCACCCTGGCGTACAGCTCGTCGGCGAGCTCGAAGACGTCCGCCTGCCGGTACCGCCGTGCCTCGATCCGGCCGAGCCCGGCCTCCTCCAGGCCGACCGCGATGTCCAGCGGGTCGACCGCCTGCTCGCAGAGCGCCCGGTAGCGCTCCATCAACTCCCGTACCGGGTCTCCCGACGGCACCGGGACGGACGGGTACTCCCACTCCTGGCCGCCGGGCGGCGCGGGCACCTCGGCCCGCGCCCGCGCCCATGCTGGTGCCTGTGCCGTCGGCGGTAACGACTCCTCGGGACGGCTCATCAGACCGCCTCCGCCAGCGCTCCCGGCTCCGCCGGACCCGCCGGTGTGCGGCCGCCACCCGCCCGGGTCTCCCCGAACAGCCGACCCGCGCCGGCAGCCCGCTCCCCGCCGTCCGCGCGGCCCCCGCCGAGCCCCGGCGGTCCGCCGTCCCCGGCCCGCTCCGTACCCTCCACCGGCCCGACGGCCTCGGGCGAGTCGTCCGGTACGTCCTCCGCCGCGCCCACGGCCTCCGTACCGCCCGCGACCCAGTACTCGGCGGGCCGGGCGAAGGGCTGGGCCCGGTGCGGCCGGCCCCGGGTGCCGGAGGCGGCGGCCGGGAACGCGGGCCGACCGGACACCAGCTCCAGGTAGATCTCCCGGAAGGCCGTCGTCACCGGCTCGACCGCGAACCGCTCCTGCGCCCGCCGCCGCCCGGCCCGGCCCAGCCTGACCCGCCGCTCGGAGTCGCCGAGCAGCGCGAGGCAGGCCCCGGCCAGCGCCTGCGGACTGCGCGGGGGCACCAGCAGCCCGGCCGGCCCGACCACCTCTCTGGCCACCCCGACCTCGGTGGTGACCACCGCCCGCCCGCTCAGCATCGCGTCCACCAGCATTCGGGGGCTGCTCTGCGTGCGTGCCGACAGGACCAGCACACCGCCCGTCTCCCAGGCCGGCCCGCCCCGACCGTCCTCGAAGGAGACCGCGTCGTCGAGCCCGAGCCGGTCGGCGACCACCCGGCAGTGCGCCGCCCGGCCGGGCCCGCCCTCCTCGCCGTACATCCGCAGCCGGGCCGTGGGCAGGTCAGCCCGGACCCGGGCGAAGGCGTGCAGCATCAGTTCGGGGTCGTGCCCCGGCTCCAGGGCACCCGCCCACAGGAGCGTCGGCAGCTCGGGTTCGGGCCCGGCGGGCGCCCGGTCGACCGCCGCCGCGCCCTCGTACACCACCCGGATCCGCTCGGGCGCGGCGCCGCAGCGCTGCTGCCACTGCCGGCCGTACTCGCTGTCCGGGGTGAGGACGGCGGCCTGCCGGTACGTTTCCTCAGCCAGCAGACGGGAGAAGCCGAGCAGCAGCGCCCGGACCGGCCACCGGTACTGCGCGTACCGGTCGCTGCGGTACTGCTCCCGCAGCTGCGGGCCGTGCTCGGTGACCACGAACGGCACACCGTGCAGCGCTCCGGCCACCAGCGCGGGCAGCGCGGCCGGGCCGCCGCCGACGACATGGCAGAGGTCGGCCCCGCCGAGTTCGCCCGCCCCCGTGCCGTACCAGGGCGCGGAGAGCGGTCGCAGGCACTGTTCCAGCAGGTCGCCGGCGACCAGCAGATCGCCGACCTGCGGCTGTCCGGCCGCGGTGTCCGCGCCGGGCGACCGCCAGACCGCCTCCAGGGTGCGCTGGGCGGCTCCGGAGGCGAGGAACGCGGGCAGTGCGCCGTCCTCGCGGGCCAGTTCGGCGAGCCGGTACAGGCCGGGCCCGAACGAGCGGCGCTCGGCGGGCAGGACCAGGGCCCGCACCAAGTCCCGGTACGCACGGACGTACTGGCGCCGCCGGTGCAGCGCGGGGCCGTGCCCCGGCGGGCGGCGGCCCCCCATCGGAAACTCGTGCACCGCCGCCGGGCGGCCGGGTCTGGTCCCGACCGCGCACCCCGGCGGGGCCAGCAGGTAGAGCCGGAACTCGTGCTCGGCCAGTCCGTCCATCAGCCGGTCGCACCAGCCGTCCCCGGAACGCCGCGTGTCCGGCCCGGCGCTCTCGGTAGCGCCCTCGGTGAGCAGAGCAACGCGCATGACAACCTCCAGAGCTGGGCGATCGGGGCAGGGCGGTCCGGTACGGCTACCAACGGCGGACCGGACCGGGGCCCGGTCGAGCCCGGCGCGCCGTGAGACCCGGAACTCGGCGGCCCGACACTCGGCGGAACCGCGACGCCCGGGGAAGGGCAGCACCCGCTACGGGCCCGGCGAGATCGCCCGGCGGCCCGGGCAGCCGCCCCGCGGGGCACCGACGGCTGCTACTCCCCCCACACCTGTTCGGTCCGACACCACGAAGGTAGAACGAAACCCGGCCCCTCCTCGGTCACCCGCCCGGTTGCCACCTGAACGAGTGAACGCGCGTGACCTCCACCGGTGCGCCACGTTTCAGCACCCCCGGAACGCGCCGGGGGAGCGCGGTCGGACCTCCGCGAGCAGCTCCCGGACGGCCCGCGCCACCTGCGCGGGGTGCTCCATCATCGCGACGTGCCCGGACTCCGGCAGCACCAGCAGCCGCGCGTCCGCGAAGGCGGCGCAGGCCCGCCGCGCCGACCGGTACGAGACCAGCTTGTCCTTCAGCCCGTACACCAGCAGCACGGGCACCTTCACCTGTGCGGCCTGCCGCCACAGCGCCTGGTCGCCGCGCTCGGTGTAGGCGGAGACGATCCCACGCGCCGAGCCGACCATCGCCCGCATCGCGTGCGGGACGCCGAGCCGCCGCCGGTACTCGCGCACCGCCCGCTCCCGGCGCTCGGCCGGGACGGCGGCCAGGTCGCCGTAGACCAGGTCCAGGAAGCCCTCGGTGGCCTCCTCGGGGCTGCGGCGGCCGACCGGACCGCGCCGGAGCAGCGCGGGCACACCCGGGACGGCGAGCAGGCCGGTCGGCCAGGCGGAGGGCTGCGGCGGCAGCTCGGGCAGGGCGGGCGAGATCAGGGTGAGGGTGCGCACCAGGTCGGGGCGGAGGGCGGCGAGCCGGACGGCCACCGCGCCCCCGAGCGAGTTGCCGAACAGGTGCACAGGACCGCGCCCGGCGGCCTCCAGGTAGCCGATCACCGCCCGGACGTGGCCGGAGACGGACAGGTTGCCGTCCAGCGGTGGTGCCGAGTGGCCGAAGCCCGGCAGGTCCAGGGCCTCACCGCAGACCCGGTCGGCGAGGGCCGCCATCAGTTCGGTCCAGTTGTCGCCGGAGCCGCCGAGGCCGTGGACGAAGAGCGCGGGCGGCAGCCCGGCGCTGTCGGGTACGGGGCCGCTCACCGCGAGGACCGCCCCGGGCACGGCGACGGTGCGGACCGGCGCGATCTCGGACCCGACCTGCTGCTCAGCGCTCATGGAGGACGATGGTAGGGGGACCGATTCCGCGGCCCCCGGCCCCCCGCCTCGCCGAACTGTTCGATCTCGCCCCCTGGACAGTGCGGCCCCGCGCCGTATTGTGGGCTCCCGACAAGGCGTTCCTGCGCTTTTCTCGTCTGCACCAGGCGCAGATCCCATTACTCAAAAGTAGAATCAGTGACCTTGCCAGCTATACCCGGCAGGCCGTCCATCCCGTGGGCGCACTGCCGCAGACCGTCAAGTGAGGAGCGCCCGTGACGGCCATCCAGGAGGCGCAGGAGCGCCCACGCGGTGCCCGCCTGCCGCGAAGCGCCCGACGCGAACAACTGCTCGGTGCCGCACAGGAGGTGTTCGTCGCCCAGGGCTACCACGCCGCGGCCATGGACGACATCGCCGACCGCGCCGGCGTCAGCAAGCCGGTGCTGTACCAGCACTTTCCGGGGAAGCTGGAGCTCTACCTCGCGCTGCTCGACAAGCACTGCGAGGCCCTGGTGGACGCCACCCGCAACGCGCTCTCCGCGACCACCGACAACAAGCAGCGGGTGGCCGCGACCATGGAGGCGTACTTCAACTACGTCTCCAGCGAGTCCGGCGCGTTCCGGCTGGTCTTCGAGTCCGACCTGACGAACGAGCCGGCCGTGCGCGAGCGGGTCGAGCGGGCCTCGGACGCCAGCGCGACGCTGGTCAGCAAGGTCATCGCGGAGGACACCGACCTGCCGGAGGCGGAGTCCAAGCTGCTCGCCGCCGGGGTCTGCGGCCTGGCCCAGATCACCGCCCGCTACTGGCTCTCGCAGGGGCTGGAGATCCCCCGCGACGAGGCCGTCCGCCTGGTCGCCAGCCTGGCCTGGCGCGGTCTGAAGGGCTTCCCGATGCACCCGGCCGAGCCGGGTCAGGGCCCTGCCGCGGACTGAGCATCACCGGAGCGATCACCGGACCTTCTCCTTGCGCCGGTGCCCGTGCTCTAAGGTGAAGCCGTACGGCGCGATCACCGCGAACACGCGTTCGAGGAGCCCGCGCATGGATGGCTGCAACCCCGGAGGGAAGGAAGCCGTGGAGGTCAAGATCGGCGTGCAGAACGCACCCCGCGAGATCGTTCTCGAGATCTCGCAGTCGGCCGATGAGGTCGAGAACGCGGTCGCCAAGGCACTGGAGGGCACCTCGAAGCTCCTCTCGCTGACCGACGAGCACGGCCGCCGCATCATCGTCCCGGCCGAGCGCCTGGCCTACGTCGAGATCGGCGAGCCGGCCGCGCGCAAGGTGGGCTTCGGCACCGTCTGAGGCGCCATCAGCGTCATGGGCTCTACGGCGTTGCCCCGCTCCTCCTCGGGAGGGACGGGGCAACGCCGTTTTCGTCGGGCACGCGTACCACCGGCGGCAGCCGGGTATGGCCGAACCGGAACCCGTGCGGACCGTTCGGCCGCACACCCGATCGGCCCCGGGAGGCAGCCCGTGCTCGTCGAGTCGTTCGCCTTCGTGCTCATCGGACTGGCCGTCGGGGCCGGCGCGGTGGTCCTGCTGCCCGAGTACTTCCCGGCAGCACGCATCCTGACCGTCGGCACCGCGGTGGTGGCGGCCCTGCTCGCCGGGTGGATCTCCCGCTACACACTCGCCGCCCAGCTGACCGGCGTCTCGCTGGCGATCTCGGCGGTCGGCTCCGCGCTGCTGGTCTCGGTCCTCGCCCGTCCCGAGCACGCCGCCCGGCACGGCCGGCACCGGCACGCCTGAGGGCCGGGGAGCGGCGGCCTCCGCGGCAGCCGCCCGCGCCGTTCACCGGTGCGTCCCCGGCAGGGTCAGGAGGCCAGGCCCAGGGCGGCCATCCGCCGGGTGTGCGCCTCGGTGATCCGGTTGAACATCTTGCCGACCTCGACCAGGTCGAAGCCCTGCACCTGGGCGCCGCCGACCAGCAGGTTGGAGAGCGCGTCCCGCTCGGCGACCACGCGCTGCGCCTGGCTGAGCGCCTCGCCCATCAGCCGCCGGCCCCAGAGCGCCAGGCGTCCGCCGACCCGGCTCTCCGCCTCGATCGCCTGCCGCACCCGGTCCACGGCGAACTGCGCGTACCCGGTGTCCGCCATCACCCGGAGCACCAGGTCACGGGTGTCGTCGTCGAGCCGGACCGCCACCTCACGGTAGAAGTCGGTGGCGATCGAGTCGCCGACGTACGCCTTGACCAGGCCCTCCAGCCAGTCCGAGGGCGCCGTCATCCGGTGGAAGGACTCCAGCGGCTCGACGAAGGGGCCCATCACCTCGGTCGGGTCCGCGCCGACCTCCACCAGCCGGTCGTGCAGCAGCTGGTAGTGCTGGAACTCGGCGGAGGCCATCCTGGCCAGGTCGGCCTTGTCGGCCAGGCCGGGGGCGAACTTGGCGTCCTCGGCGAGCCGCTCGAAGGCGCTCAGCTCGCCGTACGCGAGCGCGCCGAGCAGGTCGAGCACGGCCGCCCGGTAGCCCGGGTCCGCCGCGCAGGTCGTCCAGTCCCCGATCGAGCCGATCGGGCGCTCGCCGCCGGATTCCTGAGTCTCCATCAGTCCTCGCTTTTCGATGCCCCGTTGTACAGTTGGGACTCTGCCACAGCGCGGCGGTCCGGGCTGGACCGCCATGAGCCTGCGTCCGCAGGCGAGCGGGAAGCACCCGGCCCTCCCGGGGGCGGAGTCACGGCTCGCCACCCTAGACCGGCCGGGCCCCGAGGTCGGACACCGTCGGCCTCCGAGGCTCCCGCGTTAGCCGCGTCACGTGTTCGAGTCGTCGCCGGACTGTATGGTTGGTGGCGAGGCTTGGTGTATTCGCGCGGCCGGCCACCCCACGGCGGGCCGCGCATACGTGCTCCGTACGGACACCGGGCGCTCACGTACGCGGATGCCCGGTCGGAGAGCCGATCGGCTCCGACCTTGGCTTGGACTTCAAGCCTTGGCACCGCATCAGTGGCCGAGCGAGGGCCGTTGCGGACCGCGCCGAACGGCGAAGGTCCCGCGCCTGGCCCCTCACGGGAACCCTCCCCCGCGCCGCCGGACGACGCGCCCGCCCTACGGGCCGCTCAAGTCGGCAGGCCGCAGGGGCAGGCGCGGTTGTGCGTCCCGCAGCTGTGGCAGGGCCTGGCAGGCCCGCGAGCAGCCGTGTGACTGCCCGCCCCGCCTCTCGCTCTCGGCCCCACCACATGGAAGAGGCAGCACCCTGTCCACCACCGTTGAACCCGACAAGACCACGTTCCGGGACCTGGGGATCCTCCCGGAGACCGCCGAGGCCCTGGAGGCCGTCGGCATCGTCCACCCCTTCCCCATCCAGGAGATGACCCTGCCGGTCGCGCTGACCGGCCACGACGTCATCGGCCAGGCCAAGACCGGCACCGGCAAGACCCTCGGTTTCGGCCTCCCGCTGATCGAGCGCGCCATCGTCCGCGCCGACGTGGACGCCGGCCGCGCCACCGAGGAGCAGCTCTCCGAGAGCCCGCAGGCGCTGATCATCGTTCCGACCCGCGAGCTCTGCACCCAGGTCACCAACGACCTGCAGACGGCCGGCAAGGTCCGCAACGTCCGCGTCCTCGCGGTCTACGGCGGCCGGGCCTACGAGCCGCAGGTGGAGGCGCTCAGGAAGGGCGTCGACATCGTGGTCGGCACCCCGGGCCGCCTGCTCGACCTGGCTGGCCAGCGCAAGCTGGACCTGTCGAAGGTCCGCTCGCTGGTCCTCGACGAGGCAGACGAGATGCTCGACCTGGGCTTCCTGCCGGACGTCGAGAAGATCATCACCATGCTGCCCGCCAAGCGGCAGACCCTGCTCTTCTCGGCCACCATGCCGGGCCAGGTGATCAGCCTCGCCCGCCGCTACATGAGCCAGCCGACCCACATCCGGGCCGCCGCACCGGACGACACCGGCACCACCGTGGCCAACATCGAGCAGCACATCTTCCGTGCCCACTCGCTCGACAAGGTCGAGATGGTCTCGCGCATCCTGCAGGCCGACGGCCGCGGCCTGGCGATGATCTTCTGCCGCACCAAGCGGACCGCCGCCGACGTCTCCGAGCAGCTGACCAAGCGCGGCTTCGCGGCCGGCGCGGTCCACGGCGACCTCGGCCAGGGCGCGCGCGAGCAGGCCCTGCGGGCCTTCCGCAACGGCAAGGTCGACGTCCTGGTCTGCACCGACGTCGCGGCCCGCGGCATCGACGTCGAGGGCGTCACCCACGTCATCAACTACCAGTGCCCCGAGGACGAGAAGACCTACCTGCACCGGATCGGCCGCACCGGCCGCGCCGGGGCTTCGGGCACCGCCGTCACGCTGGTCGACTGGGACGACATCCCGCGCTGGCAGCTGATCAACAAGGCGCTGGACCTGCCGTTCAACGAGCCGGAGGAGACCTACTCCACCTCCGCCCACCTGTACGAGCTGCTGAAGATCACCCCCGGGACGACCGGTGTGCTGCCGCGCGCCGAGCGGACCAGGGCCGGTCTCGGCGCCGAAGAGGTCGAGGACCTCGGCGAGACCGGCGGACGCGGTTCGCGCTCCGGCCGTGCACGGGGCGGACGCGCTGGCGCTGCCGCCGCGCCCGCCGCCGAGGCCATCGCCGAGACCGCCGAGACCGAGCGCCCGGCGCGTACGCCTCGGCAGCGCCGCCGTACCCGTGGCGGCGTAGGCGCGGAGGTTGCCGTCGAGACCTCGGCCGACACCGGTGCCGCGGCTGCGGCCGCCGCTCCGGCCGTGGTCGCCACGGTCGTCTCGGACGCTGCTGCGGGCGAGGGCTCGGTCGAGGCCGAGGCTCCGCGCCGGCGCCGTCGCCGTCCGCGCAGCACCGCGAACGGTGAGGCCGGCACCGAGACCGTGACGGCTCCCGCCGAGACTGCCGCCGCGAGCGCTGCGGCGCCGAAGGGCGAGGGCGGCGAGGCGGAGGCCGGTGAGGCGCGTCGCAGCCGGACCCGTACCCGCACCCGCCGCTCCACCGCAGCCCCCGAGGCCACTCCGGAGAGCTGAGCCACCCCGAACGGGCGGGCCGATCGTCGTCGATCGGCCCGCCCGTCGGCATTCCCCCGCCAGAACGTCGCACGGCTGCCGGACGACCGAGAACCCGCTCGCGCGGTCCCACGCACCCCTGTCGGACCTCCCACCGCGCCGTGGGTGCTTTCCCGCGCCCGTCCGGGGCCCCTGGGTGGCTAAGCTCGGGGAAGAGTTCTGGCTACCGAGGAGTAGAGCCGATGAGCACGCCGCCGTTTCTGACACTTCCCGGCTGTGCGCGGGCGCTGCGGGTGGAGACCGCTCGGGGCGGGTTCGCCGCGCTGGAGGCGGTGCCCGAGGGTGGGGTGGTGCGCGGGACGGCGCTGCTGGTGCCGGGGTTCACCGGCAGCAAGGAGGACTTCATCGCGCTGCTGGAGCCGCTCGCCGCAGCCGGCTACCGGGTCCTCGCGGTGGACCAGCACGGACAGTACGAGAGCGGTGGCCCGGCCGATCCGGCCGCCTACGCGATCGGCGAGCTGGCCCGCGACGTCCTCGCACTCTCCGCGGAGCTCGCCGACGGCGGGCCGCTGCACCTGCTCGGGCACTCCTTCGGCGGCCAGGTGGTCCGCCAGGCCGTACTCGCCGCGGCGGCCGAAGGCCCGGCGCTGCCGTGGCACTCGCTCACGCTGCTCTCCACCGGCCCCGGCGCCATCACGCCGGGCGAGGCGGACCGGACCAAGCTGCTGGTCGACGCCCTGGCAACGATGGACCTGGAGTCGATCTGGCAGGTCATGCGCCAGCTGGACGAGAGCAAGGGCGTGCCGGCCCCGCGTGCCGAGATCGCGGACTTCCTGCACCGTCGCTGGCTGGCGAACGTCCCGCAGGCGCTGATCGCCGTGGGCAGCCATCTGGTCACCGCCCCGGACCGGGTCGCGGAGCTGGCCGCCGTCGCTCTGCCCAAGCTGGTGCTCTCGGGGGAACAGGACTACGCCTGGCCGGTCGAGGAGCAGTCCCGGATGGCGGAGCAGCTGGCCGCCCGCCGGATGGTGGTGCCCGGCGCCGGACACTCCCCCAACGCCGAGCAGCCGGGCAGGACGGCCGCCGCACTCACCGAGTTCTGGGCGGGCTGAACCCCGCAGCCGCACCGCCCGCGCCCGCTCCCGTCGTCCGCCCGAACACTCCGCACGCCCCGACCTGACATCGTCCGCCCGAGCTCGCTGGGGCTGGGAAACCCGCGCGACAATTTTCGTTAGCTCGGGTAATATTTGATTCTGTCCGGGAATCATCGCGCCCTGCCGACCCGTTGACCTCGATGGCGACAGTTCGCCGAAACCAGGACTTTACGGACGGGCAACCGTCCGGAAGCAGTGCCACGACACCGTGGACCACATGCCGGAAACGGCACACGCACGACGACCGAGCCGAATCGCCCCCAAGCCAGCGGGGCAGGGAAGGGAGAGGCCCATGCGTTTCGAGATCCTCCGACTGGACGACGCCCAGGGCGCCGTCACCGACCGCCTGATCGCCGACGCGGACACCGTCCGCGAGTTTGTCGAGGCAGCCGCCCGCACCGGGGAGCGCCTCTACATCCGTCCGTGCAAGGCGGCCTGACCTACGCCGGACCGAGCGAGGCCCAAGCCGAGGCCGCGTCCGACGTTCCTAGACCGAACTGACGCCCCGTCACCCTCCGACCCGAGACCGGGTCGTTGGCGGGGCGTCAGTGCGTTCCGATCCCGTCCGTTCCCCGGGCGGACGTTTGCCGCCGCCCGCCACCGGACATCCACCCCGGGGGCAGCTGCCTGCACGGTCACCCCGGGGGAGCAACGTGGCGCACTCCGTACGGGTGATCGTCCTTGACGCGGCGCTCCGGAGGGAGGAGCGTTGTCCGCTATGAGGGGCGAGCCAAGCTGCCCGAGGTGCGCCGGTCGGGTCCGCGCCCCCGGCCTCTTCTCCGACACCTGGCAGTGCGACCAGCACGGCGCCGTACATCCGATGCAGCCGGTGCTGCCCCCGAGTGTGGAAGCGCTGAGCGTGGCGGTGGCCCGCTCGCAGGTCCCGGTCTGGCTGCCCTGGCCGCTCCCGGTCGGCTGGCTGTTCACCGGCATCGCCCACGCCGGGGACGACGTCTCGGGCGCCCGGGCCACCGCGGTGGCCTGCTCGGGGCCGGCGCCGCTGGGCGGTTTCGGCGAGCTGGTCCTGGTGGCCGAGGAGCTGGGAGTCGGCCTCGGCGCCAGGTACGCGGGCCTGCCGGGGCCGGACCCGGGCGACTCGGTGTCGCTCTACAAGCCCGCCGACGCCAAGCTGCTCGCCGCCGGCCGCCCGACCCCGATGTTCCACGTACCGGACGCCCCCGCCGACCGGGCCGTCTTCGTCGGCGAGGCGCGCGGGCTGTGGCTCTGGGCGATCGTCTGGCCCGAGACGTCGGCGCTGATGATGTACGACGAGCTGGTGCTCACCGATCTGCGGGACGCGGGCGCGGAGCTCGAACTGCTGCCCTGCGGGGCACTCTCCCCGCGCCTGCTCGGCTGAGCGGGCGGACGGGAAGGCATCCGGGCACGGCCAGGCCGTCCGGAACGCCGTCGGCCGTCAACGGCTGCTGACTATCCTGGGGCGCACCTGCCCGCCCGCTTCCTGGAGTGCCGAAGACCGTGCTCATCGACCTGCACGCCCACAGCAACGCCTCCGACGGCACCGACTCCCCCGCCGAGCTGATCGCCGCAGCAGTGGCCGCCGGGCTCGACGTGGTCGCGCTGACCGACCACGACACGGTGGCCGGGCACGCCGAGGCGGCGGCCGCCGTCCGGGGCACCGGGCTGACCCTGGTCCCGGGCGCCGAACTGTCCTGCCAGGTGGACGGCATCAGCATGCATCTGCTCGCGTACCTCTTCGACCCGGCCGAGCCGGAGTTCGCCGCCGAGCGCGAGCTGGTCCGCACCGACCGGTTCCGGCGCGGGCGGGCGATCGTGGAGCGCTGCCGGGAGCTGGGCGCGCCGATCAGCTGGGAGCAGGTGGAGCGGATCGCGGGCACGGGGTCGGTGGGCCGTCCGCACATCGCCAGCGCGCTGGTCGAGGCGGGCGTCGTGGCGACCGTGTCGGACGCCTTCACCCAGGAGTGGCTGGCCAACGGCGGCCGGGCGGACGTCCGCAAGCACGAGACGGACCCGGTGACGGCCGTCCGGCTGGTCAGGGCGGCCGGCGGGGTGCCGGTGTTCGCGCACCCCGGGGCGGTCAAGCGCGGCCGCACGGTCTCCGACCAGGTGATCGCCGATCTGGCGGCGGCCGGGCTGGCCGCGCTGGAGGTGGACCACCTGGACCACGACGAGGAGACCCGCGAGCACCTGCGCGGCCTGGCCGCCGAGCTCGGCCTGCTGACCACCGGCTCCAGCGACTACCACGGCGGTCGCAAGACCGTCCGCCTCGGCGAGTACACCACCGACCCCGGCGTGTACGAGGCGCTGGTGGCCCAGGCGACCGGGGCCCGCCCGATCACCGGCTGACGCCCCTCCGGCCCTACGCGCCCCCGCCGGCTGACGGCGGCTCAGTCGAGCGGTACGCCCCGGCGCTGGGGATCGCGCAGGTCGGTGCCGTGCCGCAGCCAGTGCTCCTGGAGTGCTTCGGCGCCCTGGACGCGCTTGAACGCGGCCTCGTTGGGCGTCATCGGCAGCAGCGGCAGGAAGCGCACGGGCTCGGCCGGGTCGGCGAGTTCGAGGTCCGGGACCAGGCCACCGGACTCGGCGGCGAGGACGGAGGTGAAGGGGGCGCCCTCCCAGAGCGGGGAGCCGAGGTCCAGCGAGCCGCCCGGGGCCAGCACCAGGCCCTCGACCTGCGGCGTGGCGGCGAAGGTGGCCAGCGTGCGGAGCACGTCGTCGCGCCCCCCGCGGACGGTGAGCACCAACTCGACCCGGGGCCCGCGCACCGGATCGGCGACCACCGAGGTCGGGTCGGCCATCGGCGCAGCTGACATACCGAGCGTGACGTACCTCACCAGTCCGTCCGCGTCGGGGCCGAAACGCAGGACCTCGATCCGGTCCGCACCGAGGAAGGTGACGGCCGCCCGGCCACTGGATTCGCCGAAAGTTGCCAGTAGACGGGCCTCGACGGCCGCCAGTACCGCCTCGCGGGAGAGCTCGTCGGAGCCGTTGCCCGAAGGGTCGGTGGGGTCGCCGAAGAGCGGGAAGTCGTGCGCCATGGCCAGACCTTAACCCTCGGCCGCGGGGCCTGGCGCCGACCCCCCGGCGTTGGCCGGCCGTCAACTGTTAGTGTGGGCAGCTGGCCACTGGGGATCCTCTCTCCGGGGCAGCGGCATGAAGGAGGTGGTTGCGGTGGATACCAGCCGACCATGCAGTACCGGCAGCTCTGCCCGGCCGCCGCGTCGCCTTCACCGTACGTGCCGTTGATCCTTTCCCGATCCGGCAGTTGAGGCGCCGTCACCTTCGGCCCGGCGAGCACCTTCCCCGGAGCCCGCGCAGTCCTCACCGTGCCCCAGCAAGGCAGCTGGACCGGTCGCAGGCCCGGAATCACCTGGTGTTTCTTCCGCCGTCCCACCCAGCGCCCCACCGCCTGCCGTGCGACGGTTCCTGCCCGAGGAGCCTGCCATGTCGATGATCAACAACCTGCGCGCCGCCGTCCGCCCGCACCGACGCCGCGTCGACGCCGACGCCGACGGGTTCGACGCTCTGCACGTCGGGGACGTCGTCTCGGCCGTGGTGGACTGCGCGGTCTACCGGGACGGCAAGCGGCACGGCGGGAGCTGCAGCCCGCGCGAGGCCGTGCAGCGGGTCAGGCAGGCCCGGGAGACGGATGCAGGATCGTTCAGCTGGATCGGGCTGCACGAGCCCACCGAGGCCGAGTTCGAGGGCATCGCGCAGCGCTTCGGGCTGCACCCGCTGGCCGTCGAGGACGCGGTGCACGCCCACCAGCGGCCCAAGGTCGAGCGCTACGACGACGTGCTGTTCGCCGTCTTCAAGACCATCCGCTACGTCGAGCACGACCAGCTGACGCCGACCAGCGAGGTGGTCGAGACCGGTGAGCTGATGGTCTTCGTCGGCCCGGACTTCGTGATCACCGTCCGGCACGGCGGGCACAGCTCGCTGACCGACCTGCGCCACCGGCTGGAGGCCGACCAGGACGGCGCGGGCCTGCTCGGGCGGGGGCCGTCCGCCGTGCTGCACGCGATCGCCGACCAGGTGGTGGACAACTACCTGCTGGTCGCCGACCGGTTGCAGAACGACGTCGACGAGATCGAGTACGAGGTCTTCGCCAACAAGGGCGGCCGGGGCGGCGACGTCGGCCGGGTGTACCAGCTCAAGCGCGAGGTGCTGGAGTTCAAGCGCGCGGTGACGCCGCTGCTGCGGCCGATGCAGCAGCTCTCCGAGCCGGTGCAGCGGCTGGTGGACCCGAACATCCAGAAGTACTTCCGGGACGTCGCCGACCACCTGGCCCGGGTCACCGAGCAGGTGCACGGCTTCGACGAGCTGCTCAACTCGCTGCTCCAGGCCAACCTGGCGCAGGTCTCGGTGGCGCAGAACGAGGACATGCGCAAGATCACCGCCTGGGCGGCGATCTTCGCCGTGCCCACCATGATCACCGGCGTCTACGGGATGAACTTCGACTACATGCCCGAGCTGAAGAGCCCGTACGGATACCCGGTGGTGCTCGGCGGCATCGTGCTCATCTGCATCGGCATGTACCGGGGCTTCCGCCGCAACGGCTGGCTGTAGCGCCCGTCCCGGGCGCGGCTGTCTAAGGTCACGGCTCACCCGGGGGTGCCGCGGCCGCCGCGGACCACCAGGACCAGGCCGAGCAGGATCAGGGCCACGGCCGGGTACGCGGCCACCGGCGGCCACTGCCCCAGCCACAGGGCCGCGATCAGGGCCGCACCCGGGGTCTCCAGCAGGATCGCCGTCGAGGTGACCGACGGGCCCAGGGAGCGGACCACCCGGTTGCTCAGCGAGTGGCCGAGCAGCTGTGCGGCCACCATCAGCAGGGCGATCTGCCACCACACCCCGGCCGGCCAGCCGGCCAGCGGGACACCGGCCGCCAGGCAGACGCCGAGCAGGACGACCGAGGTGGTCGCGTAGCAGACCAGCGTGTACGCCGTGGTGCTGACGGTCCGCCGGACCTCGGCGCCCAGCAGGACGTACCCCGCGGCGGCCAGCCCGGCGCCGAGCGCCAGCGCGTCGCCGAGCAGGGCCCGCGGCGAGAGCGACAGGTCCACGCCGGTCAGCACCAGCACCCCGGCGAACGCCACCGCCATGCCGAGCCAGACCAGCCTCGGCGCCCGGCGGCCGGCCAGCCGCAGCAGCAGGATCGTCCAGAGCGGGGTGGTGGTGACCAGCGCGGTCGACGAGGCCACCGAGGTCATCCGCAGGCTGGGCATCCAGAGCGCGAAGTGCGCCGCGAGCAGCACACCCGCCGCCATCGCCAGCAGCAGCGGCCGCCGGCCGATCCCGCGCAGCTCGGCGCGGTGCCGCAGCAGCGCGTACGGGCCGAGCACGCCGACCGACATGGCGTTGCGCCAGAGGGCGATCGCCAGCGCGGGGGCGGCGGTGGCGCTGATCAGCGGGGCGGAGAGCGAGATCCCGCCGATGGAGACCGCGAGCAGGACCAGGTCCAGCTTCGGCAGCGGGTGCGGAGCAGCGGCGCCGGGGCTCGGGGCGGCGGTGGACACGGCGGTGTCGGGCCTGGCGGCGGGCACAGCTCTCCTCGGCGAACGAAGGCGGACGAATCGGTCCCACGGTAAGGCCTCTACCCGGCTGACGTAACTGTCGTTCTGGCCGGTGAGACACCCCACGGACACCCAGGTCGTACGCTGTGCGGCATGGAGCCTACGACCACCGCCGACGCCTTCCTCGACCGTGCGCTGCTGGAGGAGGCCGCGAAGAAGTCCGGCCTGCTCTGGGTACAGGCCGAGGGGCAGCAGCACAGCCGGGCGCTCTGGCACGCCTGGTACGACGGTGCGGTGGTGGTGGTCGGCGACGGCGCCGAACAGCCGCTGCACGGCCTCACCGACGGGTCCACCGCCGCCGTGACGGTGCGCAGCAAGGACAAGTGGGGGCGGCTGGTCGGCTGGACCGCCCGGGTCGGCGAGCTGGCGCCGGGGGGCGAGGCCTGGACGGGCGCGGTCGAGGAGCTCAAGGGCAAGCGACTGAACGCGCCCGACACCGACGCGATCGGCGAGCGCTGGGCCCGCGAATGCCGGGTGCTCCGGCTGGAGCCGTCCGGGCCGCTCACCGAGCAGCCGGGATCGATGCCGGAGGGCTCGCAGGCCGCGGCCCCGATGCCGTCGCCCGCGACCACCCGCAAGCCGATCCCCGCCGGGCTGCCGAAGCTGCTGCTCAAGCGCCGCAAGGGCTGAGCCGCTCGGGCGCACCGGGACGGCCCGGGCGGCCCGGTGCGGGGAGGTGCCGGCCGATCGGGTAGCTCGTACACGACACAGGTACCGGGTTCCGCTCGCGGTTCGCCGTGCCCCCGAACGGCCCCGCGGGCGGCCGCCAGGGGCCCATGCCGGTCGGCGGGCCACCGGGTGGCGGCACCGGTAGCCTATGCGCGGAGCAGCGCGCCACGTGCGCCGCTCCGCGCAGCCGAAGAGAGAGGGAGTCCATGGCAGGGCCAGGCAGCCGGGTCTTCATCTCGCACCTTTCCGGGATCGCGGTCTTCGACCCGAACGGTGACCAGGTCGGCCGGGTCCGCGACGTGGTGGTGTCGCTGCGGATCGGCGGCCGTCCGCCCCGGGTGCTGGGGCTGGTGGTCGAGGTGATCGGCCGGCGCCGGATCTTCCTGCCGATGACCAGGGTGACCAGCCTGGAGTCCGGCCAGGTGCTGACCACCGGAGTGATCAACATGCGGCGGTTCGAGCAGCGCCCGTCCGAGACCCTGGTCCTCGCCGAACTGCTGGACCGTACGGTGACCCGGACCAAGACCCATGAGCCGGTCACCGTGCTCGACGTCGCGATGGTGCAGACCCGGGTGCGCGAGTGGGAGATCAGCAAGGTCTTCGTGCAGACCGGCAAGATGACCCGGCTGCGCAAGGCCAAGGGCGAGACGCTCACCCTGGACTGGTCGGCGGTGACCGGCTTCTCGCTCACCGAGGAGGGGCAGGGCGCGGCCAACCTGCTGGCCACCTTCGAGCAGCTGCGTCCGGCCGACCTGGCCAACGTGATGCACCACCTCTCCGCCAAGCGCCGCGCCGAGGTGGCCGCCGCGCTGGACGACGACCGGCTGGCCGACGTCCTGGAGGAGCTGCCCGAGGACGACCAGGTCGAGATCATCGGCAAGCTCAAGGAGGAGCGCGCCGCCGACGTCCTGGAGGCGATGGACCCGGACGACGCGGCCGACCTGCTCTCCGACCTCCCCGAGGAGGACGCCGAGCGGCTGCTGCGCCTGATGGAGCCGGAGGACGCCGCCTCGGTGCGCCGGCTGCTCTCCTACGAGGAGGACACCGCCGGCGGTCTGATGACCACCGAGCCGATCGTGCTGGAGCCGGACGCCACGGTGGCCGAGGCACTGGCCCGGGTCCGGATCTCGGACAACAAGCCCGCGCTGGCCGCCCAGGTGTACGTCTGCCGCCCGCCGACCGAGACCCCGACCGGCAAGTACCTGGGGACGGTGCACTTCCAGCGGCTGCTGCGCGAGCCCCCGTACATCCTGGTCGGCTCGATCGTGGACGACGACCTCGACCCGCTGCCGCCGGACACCCCGCTGCCGCTGATCACCAGTTACCTCGCCGCCTACAACCTGGTGGCCGCTCCGGTGGTCGACGAGGCCGACCACCTGCTGGGTGCGGTCACCGTCGACGACGTGCTGGACCACCTGCTGCCGGACGACTGGCGCGAGGCGGCCCTGCACGGCGGCGAGGCTGTGGACCACGAGCACGAGAGCGAGGCCGCCGGTGGACGCTGACCGCAAGGGCAGGCGGGACGAGGGCCCCAGCCAGCGCCTCCAGGGCGAGTTGCGGGAACTGCGCCAGCTGCGCGAACTGCGCGCCAGGGAGGGCAGCCAGCGCTCCTCCAGGCCCGAGAGCACGGGCGGCGGCGCCGCCCGTACCCGGCTCGACCAGCCGCGCACCGGCCGTCCCGGTCTGATCACGCTGCCCAGCTACGACCCGGAGGCCTTCGGCAAGCTCTCCGAGCGGATCGCGCGGTTCCTGGGCACCGGGCGGTTCATCGTCTGGATGACGGTGGTGATCATCGCCTGGGTCGTCTGGAACACCATGCTGCCGCCGAACGTCCGCTTCGACGAGTACCCGTTCATCTTCCTGACCCTGGTGCTCTCGCTCCAGGCCTCGTACGCGGCGCCGCTGATCCTGCTGGCGCAGAACCGCCAGGACGACCGCGACCGGGTCAACATGGAGCAGGACCGGGCCCGCAGCGACCGGAACATCGCCGACACCGAGTACCTGACCCGTGAGGTCGCCGCGCTCCGGCAGGGTCTCGGCGAGGTCGCCACCCGCGACTTCATCCGCTCCGAACTCCAGTCGCTGCTCAAGGAACTGGACGGTCAGCGGGAGTCCTCCGAGGTGCTGTGATCGGCAGCACGCTACTGGGGCGTCAACTACTTCGACGTTCGCCGTACCATCAAGGCATGGCCAACGAGACAGAGGTTGCCCCCGGCGTGACGGAGGAGTCCGTACGCAAGGCCCTGGCGACCGTCCACGACCCGGAGATCAACCGCCCGATCACCGAGATCGGCATGGTGAAATCGGTCGAGATCGCCGAGGGCGGCGCCGTCCGGGTCGCGGTCTACCTGACCGTCTCCGGCTGCCCGATGCGCGAGACCATCGTCAACCGGGTGACCGACGCGGTCACCAGGGTGCCGGGTGTGTCCGGTGTCGAGGTCGAGCTCGACGTGATGAGCGACGAGCAGCGCAAGGAGCTCTCCCACCTGCTGCGCGGCGGTGCCCCCGAGCGGGAGATCCCGTTCGCCAAGCCGGGCACGCTGACCCGGGTGTACGCGGTCGCCTCCGGCAAGGGCGGCGTCGGCAAGTCCTCGGTCACCGTCAACCTGGCCGCCGCGATGGCCGCCGACGGGCTCAAGGTCGCCGTGGTGGACGCCGACATCTACGGCCACAGCGTGCCCCGGATGCTGGGCGTCGAGGGCCGCCCGACCCAGGTCCAGGACATGATCATGCCGCCGTCGGCGAACGGCGTGAAGGTCATCTCGATCGGCATGTTCACCCCGGGCAACGCCCCGGTGGTCTGGCGCGGCCCGATGCTGCACCGCGCGCTCCAGCAGTTCCTCGCCGACGTGTACTGGGGCGACCTGGACGTGCTGCTGCTCGACCTGCCGCCCGGCACCGGCGACATCGCCATCTCGGTCGCCCAGCTGGTCCCGAACGCCGAGATCCTGATCGTCACCACCCCGCAGATGGCCGCCGCCGAGGTGGCCGAGCGGGCCGGGACGATCGCGCTGCAGACCCACCAGAAGATCGTCGGCGTGATCGAGAACATGTCGGGCATGCCCTGCCCGCACTGCGACGAGATGATCGACGTCTTCGGCACGGGCGGCGGTCAGACCGTCGCCGACGCGCTCACCCGCTCGGTCGGCGCGACCGTCCCGGTGCTCGGCTCGATCCCGATCGACGTCCGGCTGCGCGAGGGCGGCGACGACGGCCGCCCGGTCGTGCTCGCCGCGCCCGACTCCCCCGCCGGTGCCGCGCTGCGTGCCGTCGCGGGCAAGCTGGGCGGCCGCCAGCGCGGCCTCTCCGGCCTCTCGCTGGGGCTCACGCCCAGGAACAAGTTCTGAGCCCGCCCGCACCTCGCACACGCCAAGGGGCGCCCGCCGTTCGGTGGGCGCCCCTTCGGTATTGAAGCGTGCGGCGGTTCTCCGTACTCCGTCAGCTCCGGGTGTACGCCGTCAGGTCGGGGGCGGTGGAGAAGCCCACCCCGTAGGCGCTCACCCCGCGTCCGTACGCGCCGAGCAGGACGCCCGGGGCCTCCCCGGCCAGCACCCAGCCGTACTCGGACTCGCGGTAGCGGAAGGAGTGTGGCAGACCGTTCACCGGCAGGGTGAGCGAGCTCCAGCCGGAGCCCTCCAGGTCGTCCGCCAGGTCCCAGGCCAGCGCGGTCTGCTGGTCCAGCCAGTCCTGGCGCAGCGCCCGGTCCAACTGGCCCGGCCAGCTGTTGGCGAGCAGGCCCGAGCCGGCCAGCCAGGCGGCGGAGGCGGCGGAGGTGGCCTCCAGCATGCCGGTGTTGTCGGCACTGCGGCGGACGTCCCGGCGGGCCACCGTGACCACCACGGCGAACCGCCGGAGGTCCTTCGGCTCGTACGCCCGGACCGGCTCCTCGCCGTGGCCGAGCGTGCCGTAGTCGATGGCACCGCGCTGACCTGCCCGTACACCGCCGCTGCCGGCCTGCATCAGCCAGCGGCGGCCGGTCCAGCCGTCGTCCAGTCCGTACCAGGGGAAGTCCGCCGCCAGGTACGGCGCCAGCGGGTCGGCCGGGACCGCCGGGCCGGCCTGTGCACCGACCACGGCCTCGGCCGTTCCCACCGCTTGACTCGTCGCATCCATCCCCGGGCCTCCTCGCTGCACCGTTCCGTGCCGTAGCGCGCTCCAGTGTGGCCTACGGCGGCCCCTCCGCCCGGCAACTCGGTACCAAAAGGGCCGTGAGCCACGGCACAGCGGAGGCACTCGACACCATAACCGGGGACACGGCGAAGCCCCGCCCAGCTGCGCTGTCGGGCGGGGCGAACTGGTGACCCGTCAGGTCGCGTCGATGTCGAACGGGGGACGCTCGCCCTCCGACAGCGGGACGGCGGCCGGGGCGGCGGTCTTGGTGAGATCCGGCTTTGCGCTGGTCATGGCGGGTGCCGGCTCGTCGTTCAGCACGGACTTGATGTCCAGGCCGTCCCGGATCTCCTTCAGACCCAGCGGGTCCTCGTTCCCGCCGAGCAGCTGCTTGCGGACGAAGGTCTTCGGGTGCAGGTCCTCGAACTCGAAGTCCTTGAACTCCGGGCCCAGCTCGTTGCGGATGTCCTCCTTGGCGCCGTCCGCGAAGGTCCGCACCTTGCGGATGAAGCCGGTGACGTCCTGGATCAGCTTGGGAAGCTTGTCCGGCCCGAAGATCACGATGCCCATGACGATCAGCGTCAGGACCTCAGGTAGGCCTATGTCTGTGAACACGTAAGCTCCCAGCTCCTGGTGGTCGAACCCGATGAGCTCTGCGGACAACGGTCTGTACAGCGTAATGGCCACCGGCCCGGTCCGTGTCCCACCGCAGGATGAAGCGGTGGCAAAGACCGGCCGATGGCCGACCCGCGGGAAGTCCGCCGGGCCTCGGACCGCACCGGCGCGGTCCGGGGCCCGGAAGGCTAACGGAGCTCGTGCTGGCGAGGTGGCGGAGCGACCTGCGTCTGGACTCCGTACGGGGCCTGCGGGACCGACCCGGCGCCGAAGGGGGCCCGGGCCGGGAAGACCGGGAAGTCCACCGGCTGCTGGACCGTCATCGGCACCAGCTGGCCGCCCGTGCCCCGGGCCGGGGTGACGGTGTTGCCGTGCTGCCCGCCGTCGCCGCCGGAGGACAGGCCGCCCACCCCGCCGAGGGTGACCGCGGCCACCGAGAACGCCCCGGCGGCCGCCGCGAAGACGAACCTGCGCCCGCGCACCGGACGGGCCGCCACCGGCTCCGCCAGGGCCGCCAGCGGCGTGGGGGCGGGCAGTCGCGCGGGCCCGTCCAGGACAGCCGGGGAACGGCGCAGGAAGCCCGAGCGGCCGGCCCGCGGGTCCACCCCGGGCAGCGGGGTGTCGGCGCCCAGCGCCCCACCGCCGAACGAGGCACCGGCCCCGCGCCCGAACGAACCGCCGGTCAGCCGGCTGCCGCCTATCGTCCCGGTCGCGACCTCACCGGCACCGGGGCCGGGGCCGGTTCCGGGACCCGGCTCGTCGTCCGGCAGCGCGGCGACCGCCAGCAGACGGGACATCAGCATCGTGGAGGGCGCCGGGGTGCCGGTGCGGGTCAGCAGCTGCTTGACCGCGCGGCCCTCGTCCACCTCGGCCAGGCACTCGGGGCAGGTCGCCAGATGAGCCTGGACCCGCTCGCGGGCGTCATGGCCGAGCTCGCCGTCCAGGAAGGCGGTCAGCCGGTCGCCCAGGTGGTGCTCCTCGGCCGCCGGCTCGCCGGTACGGACCGCGACCGCCCGCAGCTCGGGGCCGTCCGGGGTACGGCGCTCCGGCTCGCCGCGGCGGCCTCGCTGGGCCCAGCCGGCCCCGCGTCGCAGCCTGCCCGCGGCGTCCGGCCCCGCTCCCGAGGAGCGTCCGGAGCCCGAAAGGTTGGCGCCACTCACAAGCGCCCCCGTTCACTCCCGCCGGACGGGCCCGATTCGACACCGACCGCGACCGGCTCCGCCGTACCGCCGCGCCGGACCCGCCCGGGGGCGGAACCGGGGGCACGGTGCTTCAGCGCGGCCCGCAGGTGCGAACGGCCGCGGTGGATCCGGCTGCGCACGGTGCCCAGCTTCACCCCGAGGGTGGCCGCGATCTCCTCGTACGAGAGGCCCTCGATGTCGCAGAGGACCACGGCGGCGCGGAACTCGGGCGCCAGGGTGTCCAGCGCCTGCTGGACGTCGGCGTCGAAGTGGGTGTCGCTGAAGTGCTGGGCCGGGCTCGGCTCACGGCTGGCCAGGCGCTCGGCCGCGTCCTCGCCGAGCGCGTCGAAGCGGATCCGCTGGCGGCGGCGCACCATGTCCAGGAACAGGTTGGTGGTGATCCGGTGCAGCCAGCCCTCGAAGGTGCCGGGGCTGTAGGTCGAGAGCGAGCGGAAGACCCGGACGAAGACCTCCTGGGTCAGGTCCTCGGCGTCGTGCTGATTGCCCGTCAGGCGGTAGGCCAGCCGGTAGACCCGGGCGCTGTGCGCCTCGACGATCTCCTCCCAGCTGGGCGGCGTCCAGGTCTGCGCGTCGGGGCCCTCGGCGAAGGTCGCGAGCGCGGCGGGGGCCTCGGCCATCGCGGAGTCGGCTGCCGTCGACTTGTCCAGGGGGGAGTGCGCAGACTGGTTCATCACGGGCTTCGGCGTACGGGCCGACGTGGTGCCGCGGAGGTGCCGCCGCACAGGGACGTCGCCCTCGGCCACACCTCCTCGGTCGGCTCTTCTGCCCAGCAGGGCCACCACCATATCCACCTCACCCGTCAGATCTGGATAAAAGTGCTCGATCGGGTCGCCACCCGGGCCGACCGCCCGTTCCTCAGGGATCAACGGCCGGTCATCGAACGCGGTTCCCGGGCGGCCAGTAATCTGTGGCAGGAAATATCGACATCCGGCCGCCACCAGGCCGACAGCCGGCGCTCTGAAAGAGGCAGCCATCAGCGAGTTCGGGCCCGCTCACGCGGCTCTGGCCGATACCTACATCGGCGAGGACGCGGTGCTCACCTACGCCCGGGCCCAGTCCGCCAGGACCGGCATCCGCGCGATCGGACCGAGCGGCGGCGCCTGTCTGCGGCTGCTCGCGGCCGCGCTGGACGCCAAGGCGGTCGCCGAGATCGGCACCGGCACCGGCGTCTCCGGCCTCTACCTGCTGCGCGGCATGCGCAGCGACGGCGTGCTCACCACGGTGGACGCCGAACCGGTCCGCCAGCAGCTCGCCCGGGAGGCCTACCATGCGGCGGGCTTCGCCTCCAACCGCTCGCGCTTCATACCCGGACGGGCCCTGGAGGTGCTGCCCCGGCTCGCCGACGGCCAGTACGACCTGGTGTTCTGCGACGGCGACCCGGCCGAGTCGCAGGAGTACCTGGCGGAGTCGCTGCGCCTGCTCAGACCCGGCGGCATGGTCTGCTTCGAAGGCGTGTTCCAGGAGGGCCGGCTGGCCGAACCCGACCACGGCGACCCGCAGACCGACGCGGTGCGCGAACTGGTCCGCGACATCCGGGAGAGCGACCGGCTGCTGCCCGCCCTGCTCCCGGTGAGCGACGGCCTGCTGTGCGCCGTCAAACGCTGACGCCCGCCCGGAGCCCGTCCCAAGTCCCCCCGTACAGCGCAGAACCCGGGTCCGGTGTGTCCGGGACCCGGGCTCTGTGCGCATCATCTCCGGGAGATGAGGGGAGCACCCGCCGCGTCAGCCGCAGGCCTTCTTCAGGGCCTCGCCCAGGGCATCGGCCTCATCGGGCGTGAGCTCCACCACGAGGCGTCCGCCGCCTTCGAGCGGAACTCGCATGATGATGCCTCGCCCCTCTTTGGTGACCTCGAGCGGGCCGTCACCCGTCCGCGGCTTCATGGCCGCCATGCTCGTTCCCCTTCCTGCAACCGCTCAGCTACGCACCGGCAGTCCGTCCACCGCCGGTATCGAACGCATTGATCGGAAGCCATTATCCCGCATACGGCGACCCGATGACCAACATCACTCCCTCCGCAGGCCCGACCGCACCCGTCCGAACCGTGCGCCGACCGCCGGAAGCCTCATCAGGGCAGTACTCCACCCGGCGCGAAAAGGTGCCGCACCTCACACTCCCCGGCGGGCCGCCCGCTCGGGCATGCTGACACCGTCCCACCACCTGAGACCCGGGGAGCCCTCGCCGATGTCCGACTCCGTGCTGTACGAGCTCGACGGCGGCCTCGCCGTCATCACCATCAACCGCCCGGACGCGATGAACGCCCTGGACGTGCCCACCAAGGCGGCGCTGCGCGACACCGTGACCGCCGCGGCCGAGGACAGCGCGGTACGGGCGGTCCTGCTCACCGGTGCCGGCGGGAAGGCGTTCTGCGTCGGCCAGGACCTCAAGGAGCACCTGGGCCTGCTCAAGCGCCAGGAGGAGACCGGCGAGGGTGCCCTGCGGACCGTCGCCGAGCACTACAACCCGCTGGTCCGGGCCCTGGCCGGGATGCGCAAGCCGACCGTCGCGGCGGTCGGCGGAGTGGCTGCGGGCGCGGGCGCGTCGCTGGCCTTCGCCTGCGACTTCCGGATCGTCGCCGACAGCGCCGGGTTCAACACCTCCTTCGCCGGGGTCGCGCTCACCGCGGACTCGGGCGCCTCCTGGACGCTGCCCCGGCTGGTCGGGCACGCCAGGGCCACCGAGCTGCTGATGCTGCCGCGGACGGTGAAGGCCGAGGAGGCACTCCGGCTCGGCCTGGCCACCCAGGTCGTACCGGCCGCGGAACTCGCCGACACCGCGCGGGAGTTCGCCAAGCGGCTGGCCGAGGGTCCGACGGTCGCGTACGGCGCGATCAAGGAGTCGCTGGCGTACGGCGCTTCGCACTCGTTGAGCGAACTGCTCGACAAGGAGGATGAGTTGCAGACCCTGGCCGGGGCCAGCGCGGACCACCGGATCGCGGTGGACGCCTTCCTCGCCAAGGAGAAGCCGGTCTACCTCGGCCGCTGAGCGCTTTCGCCGGGCGCCCGCCGAGGGGCTACCAGGTGCGGGCGTGGCAGTCGGCCAGGTGGTCGTTGACCAGGCCGCACGCCTGCATCAGGGCGTAGGCGGTGGTCGGGCCCACGAAGCGGAAGCCGTTCTTCTTGAGCTCCTTGGCCAGCGCCGTGGACTCGGGCGTGACGGCCGGCACCTCGCCCAGCGTGCGGGGAGCCGGCCGGTCCGGGTCACCGGCGTGGCGCCAGACCAGCGCGTCCAGACCGCCCGCCCCGAGCGCCAGTGCGGCATGGGCGTTGGCCAGGGTCGCCTCGATCTTGGCCCGGTTGCGGATGATGCCCTGGTCCTGGAGCAGCCGCTCGACGTCGGCGGGGCCGAAGGCGGCCACCTCGGCGGCCCGGAACCCGGCGAAGGCCGCCCGGAAGCCCTCCCGGCGGCGCAGGATGGTGATCCAGGACAGCCCGGACTGGAACGCCTCCAGCGAGATCCGCTCGAACAGGGCGTCGTCGCCGTGCACCGGGCGGCCCCACTCGGTGTCGTGGTACTCGACGTAGTCCTCGGTGGACAGGCCCCAGCCGCAGCGCAGCAGGCCGTCGGGGCCGGGTACGGCGCCGGTCACTTCTCGCCCTTCCCGTTGGCGACGACGTCCGGTGCGGCGTCCTGCACGTCGGCGTCCGCCGCGTCGGCGTCCTTCGCGACCACGTCCGTCACATCGGCCTCCTTCGCAGCGACGTCCTTCGCAGCGGCACCCGAGGCGCCGACCGCCCTGGCGAAGTCCTCCAGACCGGGCAGCGGTTCCTCGCCCTCCGGGGTCGCGGCCGTCACCGCGGACGCCACGGCCGCGGCGGCCTCCAGTTCGGCGATCCGGGAGTCCCGGTAGGCGAGTTCGGCGCCGAGGCGGTCGAGCACGTCGTCCACCTCGTCCATCCGGTAGCCGCGCAGGGCCATCGGGAGCCGGATCTCGTCCACGTCGTGGCGGCTGAGCGGACGGTCCTGCGGCAGCCGGGCGGCGATCCGGTCGTGCACCGCCTCCGGCAGGCTGCCGCCACCGCCGAGCGCCACCAGGGCAGCGCCGCCGACCACCACGGCCATCGCCGCCACGATCACCCAGAACACGAGCTGTCCTCCAGTCTCCGAGCCGGCCTTGGAAACAGGTGGGATCATGGTCCCGGAGTAGGCCGGGGCCCATCATTGCACCCGGGCGAGCTGTGGAGGAGACACCGGTGGTACTGCGCCTTGGCCCCGTTGAGTTCGGCGAGGACGAGCTGGTGATCATGGCGATCGTCAACCGCACCCCGGACTCCTTCTTCGACCGCGGCGCCACCTTCACCGACGAGGCCGCCTTCGCCGCCGCCGACCGGGCGATGGCCGAGGGCGCGGCGATCCTGGACATCGGCGGGGTCAAGGCGGGCCCCGGCGAGGAGGTCACGGTCGAGGAGGAACTGCGCCGCACCGTCCCGTTCGTGGCGGAGCTGCGCAAGCGTCACCCCGAGGCGGTGATCAGTGTCGACACCTGGCGGCACGAGGTCGGCGAGGCGGTCTGCGAGGTCGGCGCCGACCTGCTCAACGACGCGTGGGGCGGGGCCGATCCGAAGCTGGCCGAGGTCGCCGCCCGGTACGGCGTGGGCCTGGTCTGCACCCACGCCGGCGGCGTCGAGCCGCGGACCCGGCCGCACCGGACCGGGTACGAGGACGTGATGGCGGACATCCTGCGGGTCACCGTCGGGCTGGCCGAGCGGGCCCTGGAACTGGGCGTGCGCAAGGACGGGCTGATCATCGACCCCGGCCACGACTTCGGCAAGAACACCCGGCACTCGCTGGAGGCCACCCGCCGTCTGCCGGAGATGACCGCGACCGGCTTCCCGGTGCTGGTCTCGCTCTCCAACAAGGACTTCGTCGGCGAGACCCTGGACCTGCCGGTCGATCAGCGGCTGCTGGGCACCCTGGCTACCACCGCGGTCTCGGCCTGGCTGGGCGCCCAGGTCTACCGGGTCCACCAGGTCGCCCAGACCCGGCAGGTGCTGGACATGGTCGCCTCGATCCGGGGCACCCGTCCCCCGGCGGTCGCCCGCCGCGGCCTGGCGTAGGGCACCGCCCGAGGTGCGGGGTCCTGCCCGCACCCCGGGCGACGGTCAGATGTCGCCGTTGGGGCGGCGGCTCTCGGCGAGGATCGCCAGCACCTCGTCCACGTCGTCGGTGACGTGGAACAGCTCCAGATCGTGCGGGGAGGCCTTCTTCTCGGCGACCAGGGTGTTCTTCAGCCAGTCGACCAGACCGCCCCAGTAGGCGCTGCCGAAGAGGATCACCGGGAACCGGGTCACCTTCTTGGTCTGCACCAGCGTCAGGGCCTCGAAGAGTTCGTCCAGCGTGCCGAGTCCGCCGGGCAGCACCACGAACCCCTGGGCGTACTTGACGAACATCGTCTTGCGGACGAAGAAGTACCGGAAGTTCAGCCCGAGGTCGACGAACTCGTTGAGCCCCTGCTCGAAGGGCAGCTCGATGCCGAGGCCGACGCTCAGGCCGCCCGCGTCGGAGGCACCCCGGTTGGCGGCCTCCATCGCACCGGGCCCGCCGCCGGTGATCACCGCGTACCCGGCCTGCGCCAGCGCACGGCCGATCTCCACGCCCGCCGCGTACTCGGGAGAGTCGACGGAGGTGCGGGCCGAGCCGAACACGCTGATCGCGGCCGGGAGTTCGGCCAGCGCGCCGAAGCCCTCGACGAACTCGGAGGTGATCCGCCAGACCCGCCACGGGTCGGTGTGCAGCCAGTCGGTCGGCCCGGTGGTGTCCAGCAGCCGCTGGTCCGTCGTACCGGTACCGACCTGGTCGCGGCGCAGCAGCACCGGGCCCTTCTGCTTCTCCGGCCAGGCTTTCTTCCGCTCGGGTGTGTCGGCCAGCTCGGGGCCGTGGCCGTAGTGCTTTTCCTCGCCAGTGCCTGTCATGGCGAAACCCTACGCCCGCCGCTCCGCCTTTTCGGAGAACGGCGGGAGAACGCAGGGTGCCTTCGAGGCCTACGGGACGGCGGCGGCGGACTCAGGCGAGCCAGGCCCGCAGCCGGGCCTCGCACTCGGCGATCGCGCTGAGCGAGCAGTGCTCGTCGCGCTTGTGGGCCAGGTTCGGGTCGCCGGGGCCGTAGTTGACCGCGGGTACGCCGAGTGCGCTGAACCGGGCCACGTCGGTCCAGCCGAACTTGGCCCGGGCCTGGCCGCCGGTCGCCGCCAGGAACGCCTGCGCGGCGGGCTGGGAGAGGCCGGGCAGCGCACCCGGGGCGTGGTCGGTGACGGCGACCTCGAACCCGGCGAAGACCTCGCGGACGTGCGCCTCGGCGTCCTCCCGGCTGCGGTTGGGCGCGTAGCGGAAGTTGACGGTCACCACGCACTCGTCGGGGATGACGTTGCCGGCCACGCCGCCGTCGATGCGCACCGCGTTGAGGCCCTCGCGGTACTCCAGGCCGTCGATCTCCACCCGCTGCGCCTGGTACCCGGCGAGCCGGCCGAGCACCTCGGCGGCGTGGTGGATGGCGTTGTCGCCGAGCCAGCTGCGGGCGGAGTGCGCCCGGGTGCCGGTGAGCCTGACCTGGGCGCGCAGGGTGCCCTGGCAGCCGCCCTCGACCATGCCGCCGCTGGGCTCCATCAGCACCGCGAAGTCGGCCTTCAGCCACTCGGGGTGCTCCTTGGCCAGGTGGCCGAGGCCGTTGCGGGAGGCCTCGATCTCCTCGCAGTCGTAGAAGACGTAGGTGAGGTCGTGGTTCGGCTCGGTGAGCGAGGCGGCCAGGCGCAGCGCGACGGCGACGCCGGACTTCATGTCCGAGGTGCCGCAGCCGTAGAGCAGGTCGCCCTCGACGTACGACGGCAGGTTGTCGGCGATCGGGACGGTGTCCAAGTGGCCTGCCAGCAGCACCCGTTCGGCGCGGCCCAGGCTGGTGTGGGCGACGACGTTGTTGCCGTACCGGTCGACGGTGAGGTGGGGGTGGGCCCGCAGTGCGCTCTCGACCGCGTCGGCGAGCGCCTGTTCGTCGCCGCTGACGGAGGGGAAGTCGACGAGCCGGGCGGTCAGTGCGCCGCCGTCGAGGGTCAGGTCCAGAGGCGTGTGTGGGCTGCTCATGGACGCCTAGCGTAGCCGTGCGCGCCCGGCCGGACGGTGGCCGGGCGCAGTGCCGGCCGGGCTGCCGGGTGCCCCGGGGCCGCGCCCGAGGGTCCCTCCGGCAGGGCCCGCGCAACCGGCGTCCCCGTACAGCCGTCCGAGTGGGTACGGTGTGCGAGCGCAGAGACGACGGTACGGGCGCGGGGCGAGAGGGGAAGCGGTGACCGACATGGCGGCGGACGGGCAGGACGGCGAGGCGGGCGGCCGCCGACGACGGCCGGTACGTCGGGTGCTGATCGGTCTGTTGGCGCTGGCCGTGCTGGCGGGCGTGGTGGTCTACCTCAACCGGGACCGGCTGATCGCGCCGCCGGAGGGCTGCACCATCACCACCCAGGCCGGGAAGGGCACGCTCGACCTCTCGCAGGCGGCCAACGCCGCCACCATCGCCTCGGTGGCGATCTCCCGCGGCCTGCCCGAACGGGCCGTCACCATCGCGCTGGCGACCGCGATGCAGGAGTCCAAGCTGCACAACATCTCCGGTGGCGACCGGGATTCGGTCGGTCTGTTCCAGCAGCGGCCGTCCCAGGGCTGGGGCACGGTGGACCAGATCATGGACCCGGTGTACGCCACCAACAAGTTCCTCGACGGCCTGGTGAAGATCCCCGGCTACGCCCGGATGCCGCTCACCGACGCGGCCCAGCAGGTGCAGCGCAGCGGCTACCCGCAGGCGTACGCCAAGCACGAGAACAACGCCACGCTGGTCTCCTCGGTGCTGACCGGCCGCGAGCCGGCCTCGCTCTCCTGCGTGGTGGACGACCTGACCGTCCCCTCGCCGTCCCCCTCGGCCACCGCCTCGGGACAGCCGCTGGACGTCGGCGCGCGGGTCCGCCGGGAGTTCGGCAAGACCGTCGCCTCGGCACCCGCCGCCAAGGCCGAGAAGGACCCGCGCACGGTGATAGCGCTCACCCCGCAGCCGGCCGCGAGCACCGACTCCGGGCCGGACGCGGTGCGGCAGAGCGGCTGGGCGGTGGCGCAGTGGTCGGTGGCCCAGGCGCAGCAGCTGGGCATCGGCGCGGTGGCGTACGACGGCAAGGTCTGGCGGGTGGACCGGCCCTCGGACGGCTGGAAGGCGAGTGCCGCCGCCCCTTCGACGGACCGGGTGCTGGTCACCCTGGGCGCCCCGGCCAAGAGCTGACGCCCGGTTGACGCACAGATGGCCGGGTTACCGCCGGACGGGTGATTCCGGTCAAGCCCGGTGGACGTCCGAGGCCCGGCGCACCGGGTTCGGGCGGGCCGCGGAAAGCGGCCGGAGAGCCCTTGCCGGGCAAGGGACGTGACGTTTCCGCAGGCTTCCACCGGATGGCCGATCCGTCCGGATTGCCCCAAAGCTGATCGTCCGATCTTTGGAAATGTTTGACCCGTACGGCCCGAAACCTTCTCGCTCCTCCAGCGGTATTCACGTCGTCCGTTCGCCGGACGGTACGAACTCACCTCTTAGGAGCACCATGTCTCTCCCCCTCACGCGCCGGATCGCCCAGGCCGCACTGCTCGTCGCGGCCGGTGCGGCACCTCTGCTCGGGGCCGGGTCCGCCTCCGCCGCCGACCTGGTGCCCTCGTCGACCGACCTGGGGACCGGGCTGACCCAGCTGGACACCCCGAGCTCGGCCACCACGGTGCAGGGAGCGACCCACGAGTTCGGCGAGGCCCTGGGCACCACCGGCGCGGCCGCCGTGAAGGCGGGCGTCCCGGCCACCGCCGACGCCGCCGGCAAGACGGTCGCCACCGCCCTGCCGGACACCGACCAGTCCCTCGGCAAGCTCGCCGGACCGGCCAGCAAGACCGCCGCCATCACCGGCGCGCTCGCCACCGTGGCCGCCAAGGCCACCCCGGCGCTGACCGAGCGGCTCGCCCCGGAGGCCACCAAGGCCCTGCCCGCGCTGCCCGGCACCCGCAGCGCCTCCGCCACCGCCGGACTGGAGAACCTCACCCACTCCGTGCCCGGTGGCACCACGGTGGCCAGCGCACTGCCCACCGGCGGCGTGCCGAACACCGACGCCGTGACCGACGCCGTCCCCGGCGGCGTCACCAAGTCGCTGCCGCTGGCCGACACGCTCGGCCAGCTGACCGGCCACCACGGCGGCGACCACCGCCTCGGCGGCGGCATGCCCAGCCTCGGCAACAACCCGCTGGACTCCCTCGGCCTGCCCACCAGCCAGGTCACCCACCTGCTCGGCGGCCTCGGCGGCTGACCCGGCCGCGAACACGTCAGGGGCGCGGGGAACCGCGCGCGACCCGGTACCTCCGTGGAGGGCCGGATCGCGCGGTTCCCCGCGCCCCTGCGTGTCTCAGCGGGTGAGCCGCTCCACGGCCGCCCGCACCCGCTCGTCGGTGGCCGTGAAGGCCACCCGGACGAACCGGTCGCCGGCCGGGCCGTAGAAGTCGCCCGGTGCCACCAGGATGCCCAGCTCGGCCAGTTCGGCCACGGTCTCCCAGCAGGGGCGGCCCTGGGTGGCCCACAGGTACAGGCTCGCCTCGGAGTGCTCGATCCGGAAGCCGTACGCCTCCAGGGCGGTCCGCAGCGCGGTGCGGCGGGCGGCGTAGCGGGCCTTCTGCTCGGCCACGTGGACGTCGTCCCCGAGGGCCGCGACGGTGGCCGCCTGCACGGGCGCGGGCACTATCATCCCGCCGTGCTTGCGGATCTCCAGCAACTCCCGGACCACCACCGGGTCGCCGGCCACGAACGAGGCCCGGTACCCGGCCAGGTTGGAGCGCTTGGAGAGCGAGTGCACCACCAGCAGACCCTCGTGGTCGCCCCCGCACACCTCCTGGTTCAGCACCGAGGCCGGGTCGGCCTCCCAGCCGAGCTCCAGATAGCACTCGTCGCTGACCAGCAGCACCCGGTGCTCGCGCGCCCACTCCACCGCGCGGCGGAGCTCGGCGACCGAGAGCACCCGGCCGGTCGGGTTGGAGGGCGAGTTCAGCCAGAGCAGCCGGACCCGCGCGGGGTCGAGCTCGGCCACGTCGTCGTACTCGACTGGCTCGGCGCCGCACAGCCGGGCGCCGACCTCGTAGGTCGGGTAGGCGAGGCGCGGGTACGCGACCTGGTCGCCGGGGCCGAGGCCGAGCTGGGTCGGCAGCCAGGCGACCAGCTCCTTGGAGCCGATGGTCGGCAGGACCGCCTCGGGCCCGATCTCGGCGCCGACCCGGCGGTGCAGCCAGTCGGCGATCGCCTGGCGCAGCTCCAGCGGGCCCCAGACGGTCGGGTAGCCGGGGGTGTCGGTGTGGGCGGCCAGCGCCTTCTGGATCACCTCGGGCACCGGGTCCACCGGGGTGCCGACGGAGAAGTCGCAGATCCCGCCCGGGTGTTCCAGGGCCGTGCGCTTGTACGGCTCCAGCTTGTCCCAGGGGAAGACGGGAAGCAGGTCGGAGACGCGGCGCGCCGCCCCCGGGTGACCCGGGAGCGGCGCGTGCGGAGTGTCAGTCGTGCTCACAGCTCAGCTGCTCACTCTTCGCCCTGCGGCGGGAGGGCCGCGATGAACGGGTGGTCCTTCTCGATCAGGCCGAGCTTCGAGGCGCCACCGGGCGAACCGAGGTCGTCGAAGAACTCGACGTTCGCCTTGTAGTAGTCCTTCCACTCCTCCGGAGTGTCGTCCTCGTAGAAGATCGCCTCGACCGGGCAGACCGGCTCACAAGCACCGCAGTCGACGCACTCATCCGGGTGGATGTACAGAGAGCGCGAGCCCTCGTAAATGCAGTCGACCGGGCACTCCTCGATGCACGCCTTGTCCTTGACGTCGACACAAGGCTGCGCGATGACGTAGGTCACGCTTTCGTTCCTCCTCGGAAGGGCTGGCGCCCCAAACTGTTTGCTCTTGCTCGCGTGCGCGGGTGAGCGCGGCGTCGTCGATGCCCACCCCTAGTATCGCGGGTCAGAGCCCGCAAATGCACAGGAGGTGCCTCAGATGACAGGTCAAGATCCGGCCGGGTCCCGCCCCGAGGTTCGGATAGACCGCTCTGACGTGGGACGACGGGTCTCCGTGCGGCGCCTTTCGGAGTTCGTGGACGGCCGTCCGGTGTTCCGCGATGTGATCGGCGTGCTCGTATCCTGGGACGACCGCGGGCTGACCGTCGTCCCACGGAATGGCCAACCGGTCTCGTTCCCTGAGAAACTGCTGGTCGCGGGCAAGGCCGTACCGCTCTTCCCGGCCCGCCTGTCGTCCCGGGCACCCGAGACCGGTCCCGTCGAACTCCAGCGGATCGCCGCACGGGGCTGGCCCGCGGTGGAGCAGGAGGCGCTCGGCGAGTGGACGCTGCGGGCCTCGGCCGGATTCACCCGACGGGCCAACTCGGTCCAGGCGCTGGGTGACCCCGGACGTCCGCTGCCCGAGGCCCTGGCCGCCGTCCGGGACTGGTACCGGGAGCGCGGCCTCCCCGCGTACGTCGAGGTGGTCGACCCGGGTTCGCCCGAGGACCTCACCGCCGAACTCGACCGGCTCGGCGCCCGCTACGCCCCCACCCTGGTCCGCACCGCACCGCTGGCTCCGCTCACCCGGCTGGGCACCGGCCACGACCGGGTGCGGCTCTCCAGGACCGCCGGGCCCGAGTGGCTCGCGCAGTACCGCCGGGTCGGCGAGGACGCCGAGCTGGAGCGGGCCGCCGCCCTGGTGCTGCACGGCGGGCCCTCGGTCTGGTTCGCCACCGCCCCCGGGCCTGACGCCCCGTTGGCGATCGGCCGCTGCGTGATCGACGGGCCGTGGGCCTGCTTCGGCGCGATCGAGGTCGCCCCGTACGCGCGCCGCACCGGGCTGGCCACCGATGTGATGGCGGTGCTCGCCGCACGGGCCGCCGAGGAGGGCGCGAGCGGCGCGTACCTCCAGGTGGAGGCTGAGAACACCGGCGCGATCGCCCTCTACGACCGGCTCGGCTTCCGGACGAGTCACACTTACCACTACGCCCAGCTTCCCCAGCGGTAGGACCGACCCCTGCGGCAGTACCGCTCCCGGACCGACGAAGGCTTCTGTTGACCGAGCAGAGCAGATCACGCTTCCGTGCCGAGGCCAGGGCAGAGCATCCCGATCCGGTGCTGCTCTGCCTGCTGGCCGCCGCCGAGCCCATCCTGGCGGACCCGGACGAACCCGCCACCCTGGACGAGCTACTGACCGCCTGTCACGTAGCGCTCGACCGGCACGCGGCGGCCGTCCGGCGCGCGGTGGCCGAGCGGGCCCCGGCCACCCCGGAGGAGACCGCCGCGCTGCTCGCCGCCGTACTCGGCGGACGGGAGCGCTTCCACGGCCGCCCCTCGGACTACCGGCGGCTGGAGTCCTCGCTGCTGCCGGACGTGCTGCGGCGGCGGCGCGGGCTGCCGATCATGCTCTCGCTGGTCTGGTGCGCGGTCGCCGCCCGCGCCGGGCTGACCGTCCGCGGGGTGGCCCTGCCCGGCCACTTCATCGTCGCGGTGGGCGGCCCGGCGGGGGGCGACGAGTACGTGCTCGCCGACCCCTTCCACGGCGGGCGGCTGCTCGACCTGGACGACGTCGAACAGCTGGTCGCCGCCACCGGCCACGCGTTCTCGCCGGAACTCCTCACGCCCGCACAGCCGTTGGACACCGTACTGCGGGTCCTCGGCAACATCCGCAGCTGGGCCTCCGACCGCCCCGAGCACGCCCGCACCCAGCTCTGGGCCACCGAACTCGCCCTGCTGCTGCCCCGCCACCCGGCCAGCCTGCGCCTGGAACGGGCCGAACTCCTGGTCCGTACCGGGCACTTCCTGGCCGGTGCGGCCGAGATGGACGCCTACGCCGAGATCCTGGACGCCTTCGACCCCGAATCCGCCGGCCGCGTCCGCCACGAGGCCCGCGCCGCCCGCCACCGCCTCAACTGACCGGTTTCCAGGGGCCATTCGTCTTCAGGGGCGCGGGGAACTGCGCGAGACGGAAGGTACGACGCCCCACTGACCTCCGGCACACGGCCGAGGTGACGATCTGTTTTCAGGGGCTCACCCGTTGCCCCTGGTGGCTCACCTGGAAGGGGTGCTAGAGCCAGCCCTTGTCCTTGGCCACCCGGACCGCCTCGGCGCGGTTGCGGGCGGAGGTCTTCTGGATCGCCATCGACAGGTAGTTCCGTACGGTGCCCTCCGAGAGGTGCAGCCGCTTGGCGATGTCCGCGTTGACCGCGCCGTCGGCCGCCGCCGCGAGGACGTCCCGCTCGCGGGCGGTCAGCGGGTTGGCGCCCTCGGCCAGCGCGGCGGCCGCCAGCGCGGGGTCGATCACCCGCTCACCGCGCAGCACCCGCCGGATCGCCTCGGCCAGTTCGGACGCGGGCGCGTCCTTCACCAGGAAGGCGTCCGCCCCCGCCTCCATGGCGCGCCGCAGGTAGCCGGGCCGCCCGAAGGTGGTCGCGATCACGACCTTCGTCCCGGGCCGGCGCCGCCGCAGCTCGGCCGCCGCGTCGATCCCGGTCATCCCGGGCATCTCGATGTCCAGCACGGCCACCTCGACGTCGTGCGCCTCGGCCGCGGCCACGACCTCGTCCCCGCGCGCGACCTGCGCGACCACGTCGATGTCCCCTTCGAGGCCGAGCAGCGCGGCAAGCGCCTCCCGGACCATCCCCTGGTCTTCGGCCAGTAGCACTCTGATCACTCGTGCACACTATCGGCCGCGGGGCTGGTGACCGTGCGGACCGGTACAAGTGCCCGCAGCTGGAAGCCCTTTCCGCGCGGACCCGGGCCCGTCTCCAGCCGGCCGCCGACCTGGGCCAGGCGTTCCTGGAGGCCGGAGAGGCCGTTGCCCGGGGCCGACTTGCCGGGACCGCGCCCGTTGTCGGTGATCTCCAGGACGGCGTACCGGTCGCCCTCGCCCTCCCAGGTCTCGTCCATGGTGACGGTGCAGCTGGTGGCCTCGGTGCCGTGCCTGATGATGTTGGTGACGGCCTCGCGCAGGGCCCAGGCGAGGGCCCCGGCCTCCTCGTTGCCGAGGCCGGGGTGCTCCCCGGCGACCGAGGGGGCGGCCTCCAGGGTGACCTGGGCGGTGGTCAGCGCGGTACGGGCGGCGGCCAGTTCGACCGGCAGGGTGGGCCTGCGGTAGCCGCCGACGGCCTCCCGGACGTCGATCAGCGACTGACGGGCGACCTTCTCGATGTCGGCGACCTGCGCCCGGGCCGCCTCCGGCTTGTCGGAGTCCATGAAGCGCCCGGCCAGTTCGCTCTTCAGCGTGATCAGCGAGAGCGAGTGGCCGAGCAGGTCGTGCAGGTCGCGGGCGAGGCGCAGCCGCTCCTCGGCGGCGGCCAGGTGGGCCACGGTGGCCCGGGCCTCGCGCAGCTCCCGCATGGTCGAGATCAGCCGCTGCAGGCCGGTCATCGCCAGACCGCCGAGGAAGCACGGCAGGATGATCGAGGCCAGGGTGTCGGCGTCCGCGCGCACCAGCAGGGCGACGGCCAGCGCCAGTGCGGTGGCCCCGGCCACCCCGGGGAGCCCCAGCCTCGGTGGCAGTACGGTGGCCACGCAGACCGAGCAGTAGGTGAAGAGCGTGAGCCAGGGCTGGCCGAGCCCGAACGAGGTGCCCACGGCCAGCAGCACCATGGTCCCGACGATCAGGTAGCTGCCGCGCCCGGACTCCGACCGGGTCGAACGCAGCGCGACCAGGCCGACGTACGCGGTCAGGAACGCCACCAGGGCGAGCGCCCCGGCCACGACGGCGGCCGTGCCGTGCCTGCCGCTCGCCAGGTCCTTGACCGGGTAGACCAGGTAGATCATCCACAGCGACATCCAGGCCAGCTTGACCACCAGCTGGCGCCGGTTCTCCACCCGGGCGCCGGGGATGTTGCCGTACGAGTCCCGCTGCCCCTCCTCCGCGGATTCGACGGGGCGGGAGGGCGGCGAGATCTTGGACATGGCGGACATCATGCCTGCTTGGTGTCCTTGCGGTACAGGTAGGCCGCGGCGGCGACGAAGACCACCAGGAAGCCGGCCAGCCCGCCCACGGCGGTGGTGTCGAGCGAGTGTCCCGGCTGGGTGAAACCGGCCAGCCGGTTGTACAGGTACACCGGGTCGAACCGGGCGAAGTTCTCCAGCGAGCCGCTCACCGGGAACCAGGTGCCGCCGAAGACCGCCATCAGCATGTAGGTGATCATGACGATCGGCTGCACCGAGTCCGGCGCCGCCGCGTAGCCGAGCGCCACGCCCAGCGCGGCGAAGACGAAGCTGCCGAGCCAGAGCGCCAGGCCGAGCCCGAGCCACCGCGCCGCCGACAGCCGCACCCCCTCGGCCGCACCGATCCCGAAGACCACCGCGATCGCGGGCAGCGTGGTCACCGCGCAGGACGCGATCTTGGCGGCGGTGTAGGCCCGCCCCGGCAGCGCGGTCAGCCGCAGCTGCCGCACCCAGCCGCTCTTGCGCTCCAGCGAGATCCGCTGGGCACTGTTGCTGAGCACCGCGCCGACCGCGCCGAAGGTGGCCATCGAGACCATGAAGTACGACTTCGCCGGGGTGCCGCCCGCCACGCTGCCGCCGCCGTAGGCGTTGATGAAGAAGACGTACAGCAGGCCCGGGTAGAGCAGGCTGAACAGCAGGTACCGCTTGTTGCGCAGGGTGCGCATGATCTCCAGCTGGATCAGGGTGCTCATCGCGCGCCCTCCTGGTCGGCGAAGTCGTCGGCGGCGTCCTGCTCGCCGGTGATGGTCAGGAAGGCCTGCTCCAGGCCCAGGCTGGTGACTTCGAGGCCGTGCGGGTGGAACCCGGCCCGGTAGAGGGCGGCGACTCCTGCGTCGGCGTCCGTGCTGCGGATCCGTACCGTCCGCACTCCGTCCGAGCGGCCGGTGACGTCCAGGCTCACGGTGCCCGGCAGGGTGCGCAGCGCCGTCTCCTCGACGTACGGGTCGGCGGGGTGCAGTTCGAAGGTGATCCGGCGGGCGCCGGCCTTGGCCTTGATCTCCGCGGAGGTGCCGTCGGCGATCAGCCGGCCCCGGTGCAGCACGAGCACCCGGTCGGCGATCGAGTCGGCCTCCTCCAGGTAGTGGGTGGCGAACAGGACGGTGCGTCCGGCGTCGGCCTGGGCCCGCATGGTCGCCCAGAACTGCCGGCGGACCGAGACGTCCATGCCGGTGGTCGGCTCGTCCAGCACGATCAGGTCGTTGGCACCGGCGATGGCCAGGGCGAAGCGCACCCGCTGCTCCTGACCGCCGGAGAGCCTGTCCACCCTGCGGTCGGCGAACTCGGTGATGCCCGCGTCCGCCATCACCGCGGCCGGCCGGTGGCCGCGCGGGTGGACGTCACAGGCGAACTTCACCAGCTCGCGCACCTTGACGTCGCCCATCAGGCCGCCGCTCTGCAGCATCGCGCCGACCCGGCCGGTCTCGACCGCGGCCCGGGGCGTGCCGCCGAACAGCGAGACGCTGCCCTGGTCGGGGTCGCGCAGGCCGAGCAGCAGGTCGAGGCTGCTGGACTTGCCGGCCCCGTTCGGGCCGAGCAGCGCGACCGTCTCGCCGGGGCGCAGCACCAGGTCCAGGCCGTTCACCGCCCTGACCGGGCCGTAGCTCTTGCTGACGTTGCGGAAGGCGGCGACCTCCTCGTCCGCCCTGGGCCCTGCCGTGACCGTACTCATCCGCCCCACACACCCTTCTCGATCGCCTGACCCGTTCAGACTCCCGTGATCGGGGGGTGCCCCGGCAGTGTGCGCCGTCGTGTCCTCGCCATGACGGATGTCATGCCCCGGCGGCCCCGGCAGAGCGGACGGGGCGCGAGCGGCCCGGCCGCGGTCACCTGCCGTCTCGCGGACGTGGTCGACCGGGCCGGGCCCCGCGCCCGGTCACCCCCGGACGGCCAGCGCGTTCCTGAGGAAGTCGACCTGGAGCAGCAGCAGGTTCTCCGCGACCTGCTCCTGCGGCGTCATGTGGGTGACGCCGGAGAGCGGCAGCACGCTGTGCGGGCGCCCGGCGGCGAGCAGCGCCGAGGAGAGCCGCAGGGTGTGCGCGGCCACCACGTTGTCGTCGGCCAGGCCGTGCACGATCATCAGCGGCCGCTCCAGTTTCGCGGCGTCCTCGATCAGCGAGTTGGCCGCGTACACCTCGGGCCGCTCGGCGGGGTGGCCGAGGTAGCGCTCGGTGTAGTGGGTGTCGTAGAGCTCCCAGTCCGTCACCGGCGCACCGGCGATGCCCACGTGGAACACGTCCGGGCGGCGCAGCACGGCCAGCGCGGACAGGTAGCCGCCGTACGACCAGCCGCGGATGCCGACCCGGCCGAGGTCGAGCGGGAACTGCCCGGCGAGCGCCCGGAGGGCGTCGACCTGGTCGTCGAGGGTGGCCCCGGCGAAGTCGAAGGCGATCGACTTCTCCCACGCGGGGCTGCTGCCCGGGGTGCCGCGCCCGTCCGCGACGACCACCGCGAAGCCCTGGTCGGCGAACCACTGCGAGGTGAGGTGCGGGTTGTGCGACCGGACCACCCGCTGGCCGTGCGGACCGCCGTACGGGTCCATCAGCACCGGCAGCAGCCCGTCCCGTTCGCGGTCGTACCCGGTGGGGAGGAGCACCGCGCACGGGATCCGCCGCTCACCCGCGAGGGTGAACTGCGGCCTGGCGGTGAGCAGCGGGGTCTCCGCGTGCGAGGCGACGGTGGCGAGCACCTTGCCCTCGCGCAGGACCTCGACCCTGGCCCCGGCCCAGCCCGGGTCGGCGCAGGACAGCACGGTCACCCCGCCCGCCCGGACGGCCGCCACCACTCCCGCCTCGCCCAGCGCGACGGGCCGCGCGCCGTCCTCCAGGCCGATCGTGAAGGCAGCGATCGCGCCCGGCTCCAGCGGCGCGTCGCCCGCCCCGGCCGAGGCGGCGAAGAGCACGCCGTCGGCTCCGACCGAGACCACCGAGCGCAGCTGCAGCTCGTCGCCGGTGACCGTACGGTCGCCGATCACCAGGGCGCGGGCGCCGCTCTCGTCGGAGATCCGCACCAGCCGCCCGTCCGGGGTCCAGGCGGGGACGCCGGAGAAGAGCTCCAGCCAGACCTCGTCCCGCTCCTCGACCAGCAGCGCGGTCTCGCCGGTGGCGGTGTCGACCGTACGGATCTGCTGGCTGCGCTGGTCGCGGGCCTGGACCAGCAGCAGCGGTGCGCCGCCCGCCGACCAGTGCACCCGGGCCAGGTAGGGGAAGGCCTCGCGGTCCCAGCGCACCTCGGTGCGTGCGCCGTCCAGGCCGAGCAGCCAGAGGCCGACCTCGGCGTTGGGGGTGCCCGCCGCCGGGTAGGCGATCTCGGCGGGGGTGCTGGCGGGGTTGGCCGGGTCGGCGATCCACCAGCGCCGGACGGGCGCGTCGTCGGCGCGGGCGGCCAGCAGGCGGTCGCTGTCCGGGGACCACCAGTAGCCGCGGTCGCGGTCCATCTCCTCCTGGGCGATGAACTCCGCCTGCCCCCAGGTGACTCCGTCCTGTTCCGGCTCGGCGAGCGCGCGGTCCTCGCTGCCGTCGGTGCGGCTGATCCGCAGCTGGCCGGAGGTGGTGGCGTAGGCGACGTAGCTGCCGTCGGGCGACGGCCGCGGGTCCAGCAGGGGCCCGGCGGCGGGGAGTTCACGGGTGGCGCCGGTGGCGGGGTCGGCGGTGAACAGGCGGCCCGACAGGGCGAAGGCGGCCAGTGCGCCGGTGCCGTCCAGGGCGTAGCCGACGATCCCGGCCGCGCCCTCACGGCTGCGCTCGCGGCGGGCCTTCTCCTCGGCGGAGAGGTTCTCCTCGCCGCCGCCGAGCAGGGCGGCCGGGTCGGCGGCGATCCGCTCCTCGCCGGTGGCGGTGTCGAGCGTCCAGAGCAGATTGGCCCGGTCCCGGCCGGACCTCGACCGCAGGAAGACGACCCGGGAGCCGTCGGGTGCGACGGTGAAGGACCGGGGCGCGCCGACGGTGTAGCGCAGGGTCCGCGCATGCTGCCGGGGGAAGGTGTCCGCAGGTGTGTCGGTGGTCATGGCACCAGACCCTACGGCCTGGCCGACACGGTGATCACTCGTTCGGAGCAGCGCCCCGAAGTGACTCCGCGCGGCCCCGACACGCCTTCCCACCGGGCCATGCGCCCCACTGACGCCTCCGTGCCCCGACCATGCGGACTCACGGAAAGTAATGCAATCCTCACCGATCGGGTATTCCTTGTCTCGTCGATTCGGAATCGTCGCCTCCAGGTGTGCCCGCACCCCGCGTCCGGTCCGGGCCGAGAGCTTGTCCCGCACGTCCCGACCGCCGCCCTCGCCGAGGGTGGCGCACCCGAGAAAGGGTGTGAGCCGTCATGGCTTTGTCCATCTCCGCAGCCATGCTGATGCTGGTCATCGTGGTGGTCCTGATCCGCCGGTCAGGGCTCAAGCTGGCACACGCGATCATCTGTTCGCTGCTCGGCTTCTACCTCGCGTCCAGCTCCATCGCCCCGTCGATCCAGGCGGTGACCAGCAACCTGGCAGGGATGCTCAATGGCCTGAAGCTCTAGCGGCCCGGCGGACGGTGGATCAGGGAGCGGCCCGGTGGCCGGCCCGCCCGGAACCCTTCGGCCGCCGGGCACTGCCGTCCCGGCACCGGTCGATAGGCTGCTGTCCATGACCTCTGCCACCGACCGGCCCACCCGGCGCCTGCTGCTGGTGCACGCCCACCCCGACGACGAGTCGATCGGCAACGGCGCCACGATGGCGCGGTACGCCGCCGAGGGAGCCTCCGTCACCCTGGTGACCTGCACCCTCGGCGAGGGCGGCGAGGTGATCCCGCCCGAACTGGCCCATCTGACGGCCGATCGGGAGGACACCCTGGGCCGGTACCGGATCGGCGAGCTGACCGCCGCGATGCGTGTGGTCGGGGTCACCGACTTCCGCTTCCTCGGCGGCCCCGGACGCTACCGGGACTCCGGGATGATGGGCGTGCCCGAGAACGACGTCCCCGGCTGCTTCTGGCAGGCCGACGTGGACGAGGCCGCCGGCCACCTGGTCGCGGTGATCCGCGAGGTCCGGCCCCAGGTGCTGGTGGCGTACGACGAGAACGGCGGCTACGGCCACCCCGACCACATCAAGGCGCACCTGGTCGCGATGCGCGCGTACGAGCTGGCGGCCGACCCAGCGTACGGGGCCGAGCTGGGCGCTCCCTGGCGGATCGCCAAGGTCTACTGGACCCGGATGCCGCGCTCGGTGATCGACCGGGGCCTGGCCGAGGCCGCCGCCCGCAGGCCGTTCCCCGGGGTGGCCCGGGTCTCGGACATCCCCGGGGTGGTGGACGACGAGGTGATCACCACCGTGGTCGACGGCACCGCCCACACCGCGGTGAAGACGGCCGCGCTGCGGGCCCACCTCACCCAGATCAGCGTGAGCGGCGAGTTCTTCGCGCTCAGCAACCACCTCGCGCAGCCGATCGTGGCGACCGAGTACTACCAGCTGGTCCGCGGCGAACCGGGCGGCGAGCTCCCCGAGACCGATCTGTTCGCGGGTCTCGACCCGGTGGAACCGGACATGTCCGGTCGGCAGGCGGCAGGTTCGGACAGCGCCCCGGCGAACGCGGAGTCCCTCCGATGAGCACTCCCCCGAAGAGCAGCCCCGCGAAGAGCCCGGCCGTGCGGCGGCGCAGCCTCCCCGTCCGGGTGCTCGGCACCCAGGCCGAGCGGCTGGCCGAGCCTCAGCCCCCGCGCGCCTGGCGGATCGTGGCGTACGTGTTCCTCTTCGTACTCGGCCTGCTGGTCTCGCTCTGCGGGTGCTTCGTGCAGGCTCTCTGGCCGCCGTTCGGGATGCTGCTGGCGGTGGCCGCCAGCCTCGGCCTCTTCTACGGCGGACTGCGGCTCACCGGCACCAAGCTGGGCGCGGGAGTTCCGCTGGGGGGCTGGTTCCTGATGCTGCTGGTGCTGATGAGCCCTCGGCCCGAAGGCGACTTCGTGCTGTCCGCGGACCTCACCTCGTACGCCTACCTCTTCCTCGGCGCCGTCGGCGGCGTGATCTGCGCCACCCTGCCGACCCGCGGCGGGTTCGGTTTCGGAGCCGCAGGGCCGAGGCGCTGAACCCCCCGCGACGAGCAGTCAGAGTGCTCCGCACGTAGGCTCATATCGGAGGAACCCGGACGTATCAGGTTCATTCCGAACCAGTTCGCCGTGCACTTCTTCCCAGTAAGGTGGTGCAACGGCAGAACCGCCCCGGTCGATGCGGTGCACGGGACGAGCAGGTAGCTTCACCCAATCGCAAGGTCGGCGGCCTGCCGCAGCCAACACGAAAACAAGACTGGTGTCGGAGGGGTTGTCCGGTCCGTCGCGCGGCAGCACTGGCCGCCCGAGCGGGCTGACGCCCCACAACCCGCGGTCGCCGTTCCACAGTGCGGCTGCGAACCCGGAGCAGAGCAGCATTGAGCAGCCGCGAATCTGACAGCGCGTACCCGCCGCGCCGACAGGGGGGCTCCCGCCCCCAGCCTGGGGGCCGGGACGTTCCCCCAGGTCGGCGACCGGGGGACGGCCCGGACGCGTACCCGTCGGGTACCCCGCCCTACGGCACGGGCCTCCCGAACGGCTACGGCGCCGACCCGTTCGGGCCCGGGGCTGCCCCTGGCCCGAGGGGCGAAGGCCCGTCTGCGACCGAGCCGGGGGCGGCCGAGGACGACACGCCGAAGACCGAGACCACGCTGACCACCAGGATCCGGATCAACATCCCCGGATCCCGGCCGATCCCGCCGGTGGTGATGCGCAGCACCGTGAAGAACGAGGAGACCGCTCCGGCCGAACCGGCCGGTCCGGCCGGAGCGAGCTTGCCCCGGCACCGCTCCGCCACCCCCTCCTCCCCCGTGCTCGGGGTCATCGACCCCACCGCCCGGACCTCGACACCGCCGAACCTGCCGCCGGAGTGGCAGAACGGCCGTCCGCAGCCGGGCGCCGAGACCCAGGGCGGCTCCCCCGAGTCGACCGGCGAGTGGTTCCGGCCGCGCCAGCGGGGCCGTCAGCAGGATGCCGGACCGGCGCAGCCGGGCCCGGGTGCCGAAGCTGCGGGAGCCGGTGCCGAGGCCGCCGCGCGGGCGGGCCAGGAGCAGCTGCCCGCCCAGGAGCACACGATGCCGGGTCAGGGCGCCCCGGGCCAGGATCTGCCCGGTAGCTCCGCCTCCCCGTTCGCGGCCGGCCGGCCGCCTCAGCAGGCCGATGCCGGGTTCGGGCCGGACGCCGGGCAGGGCATCGGCCGGGGCCCCGGCCAGGGCACTCCCTTCGGCATGGGCGGGCCGGTCCCCAACGACCCGTACGCCGCCGCCCCCTACCGTGAGGCCGCGGCTGACCCGTTCGCGCCCAACCCCGCGCGGAACGACCCGTTCGCGGGCAACCCCGCCCAGGGGGCCCCGTTCGCGGGCAGCCCGGCACCGGGTGGGCGCTTCGCCGGCGGCCAGGCCCCGGCGGACCCGTTCGCGCCGAGTCCGGCGCAGGGCGACCCGTTCGCGCCCAACCCGGGCCAGGGCGGACGCTTCGTCGGCGGACCGGCTCAGGCCGACCCGTTCGCGCCCGACTCCGGCCAGGCGGACCCGTTCCGGACCGAGGCCGCAGCGCCGCGCCGTCAGGCCGCTCCCAGGGGCGCCGATTCGGCCACCGGTCCGGCCGCGTCCACCGGTGAGCCGCAGGACACCCAGATCGGCGGCTTCGACCCGATCGGCGAGGGCCCGCAGTCGGCCGCCATATCCGGGCTGCCCGCCGCCAACCCGTTCGGCGCGACCCCTGCGGGGGCGCCCGGCACCGATCCCTTCGCTCCCAACCGCCCGGGCCCCGGCCCGCAGGGCCCCTCGGCCTCCGACCGGGCCCGCCCCTTCGCCGACGGCCGGCCCACCCAGGGCCGCTTCGCCGAAACCCCGGGCTTCGAACCGGCCTCGCCGTTCCCCGGCACACCGGGCGCAGCCGCCGCCCCGGGCCCGTCGCCCTTCTCCGGTCAGCCGCAGGGCGCCGGGCAGGCGCCGTCCGCCCCGGGCTTCGGGTCCGTCCCGCCGGACGCCGAGAAGCCCACGGGCCCCCAGAGCCCGGCCGCCCCGAAGGGCGACAGCGACGACAAGGACAAGGACGACAAGGGCGCCCAGTCCAAACCCGCGTCCGAGTCCGCCCCGGCCGCCAAACCCCGTCGCGGCCGCGGACGCAAGCTGGCCACCTACGCGGTCGGCGGGGTGCTCTTCGCCGGGGCCGCCGCCTACGGAACCGGCCTGATGCTCAATCAGTCCGATATCCCCAAGGGCACCACGGTGCTCGGCACGGAGATCGGCGGCGACTCCCGCGACCAGGCGGTGAGCACGCTGGACGGTTCGGTCGGCAAGGCCGGACAGGCGCCGCTGAAGCTCAAGCTGGGTGACCAGACGGTCGATCTCGACCCGTCCACCGCCGGTCTGAGCTTCGACACCACGGCCACCGTGGACGGGCTGACCAAGCACAGCTACAACCCGGTCCAGGTGATCGGCTCGCTCAAGGGCGGCAGCACGGCCGTCGAGCCCGAGGTGAAGGTGGACCGGGCGAAGCTGAAGGCCGCGCTCGACTCCCTCGGCGGCAAGTCCAGCCAGGGCCTCCAGGAGGGCTTCGTCCGCTTCACCGCCGACGGTCAGACCGAGGTGGTCCCCGGCAAGGCGGGGCAGGCCGTGGACGCCAACGCCGCGATGGACCTGATCGAGCAGGCGTACCGGGACCGGGCCGCCGGCAAGCCGGACGCGGTGGTGACCGTACCGGTGGCCGCGGCCCAGCCGAAGGTCACCGCGGACGCCCTGCAGGCCGCCGCCGACGGCCTCGGCAAGTCGGTGCTGAACGGCACGGTGTCGGTCTACGCGGGCGTCAAGAAGTTCGACTTCGGCAAGGTGACGGCCAGTCAGGCGCTCATCCTGGCGCCGGACGACTCCGGCAAGATGGCCCTGAAGTGGGACCTCGACAAGCTGAACGACGCGCTGAAGAAGGTCTCATTCGACAAGGTCAAGATCAAGAAGAACGGCGCCCTGGTACAGGTCACGCCGCAGGACGTCGCGGAGGGCATCGCCTCCGTCGTCGACAAGAGCGCCGCCAAGGACCGGGTGTACCGCTTCCAGGTCTGACCCGCTCCGCCGCATCCCGAGGCCGGGACCTGTTCGCAGGTCCCGGCCTCGGGCGTACTCGGACCCGCGCCGTTCACATTCCGCCGATACCCCCTGCGACGGCCGCAATTGCTCGAACACGGGACATATACGCGCGATAACGGACAGTCCCGTTTCCCGGGCCCAGCTGGCGAGTCCTCGCCATTGGCGGTTCATAACCGGACATAGTGCAGCAAACATCGCACGGCTGCGAAACCCTGTGTTCCGAGGGCATTCAGACCTGAAATATGGCCCGCAGCCTGCGTCTTGAGCCCATGAACCGATGGTCAAAACGGCCCTCGACCTCATGCAATGGGTGCGGCGTTACCAATATTTGATCCCACGCCGGTCGACAAGCGTTCACGAGGTCAGCAAGATGTGGCAGCAAGCCGTTCCACAGCGGCCGGCGCATTTCTGACCAACAGTCCGACATCCGAGACGCCCCTCAGCACCAAGTGCGGGACCCGCCATCCTTACGGATCGCGCAGACGGGGCCTTGTGCAGTCGGCGAACGCGGGACCGCACGAGGGAGAGAACCACCTTGGGTCGCTATTTGCTGCGCAAGCTGGCCAATAATCTGATTTTGGTCGTCCTTGCAGCCTCCCTCTCATATTTCGTAGCAGGCCTGAGCCTGCACCCGCAGGCGAACTACGAAGGTCGCAACCCTCCGCTGTCGAAGGCCACTATCTACAAGACCCTCGATGACGTGAACATGAACCCGAACACGCCGATCGTCACCAGGTTCGGTACCTGGGCGAACGGCGTCGTCCACGGCGACCTGGGCAAGACCATCGACGGTTCGCCGGTCAACGACGAGGTCGGACGCCGGATCGGGGTCTCCACCCGGCTGCTGGTGCTGGCCACGCTGATCGGCTCGATCGGCGGTGTCGCGCTCGGTGCACTGGGCGCGATCAAGCAGTACAAACTGTTCGACCGGGTCTCCACCCTGGCGTCGTTCTTCATTCTGGCCATGCCGACCTTCGTACTCGGCCTGTTCCTGAAGTTGGCGTCGATCCAGTTCCTGGGCGCGGGCACCATCCATTTCACCGGTGAGACCGACCCCGAGTTCGCCGGGCGCTGGGACTTCGCCGCGCTGGGAAACCGTGCCGAGCACATGCTGCTGCCGGGTCTGACGCTGATCCTGATCCAGGTCGGCCTCTACAGCCGCTACCAGCGCAGCACCATGCTCGACGTGCTGGGCAGCGACTTCCTGCGGACCGCCCGGGCCAAGGGTCTGCGCCGCCGGGCCGCCCTGGTCAAGCACGGCCTGCGGACCGCGATCCTGCCGGTCGTCCCGCTGCTGGTCTACAACATCGTCCTGCTGTTCGTCGGGGCCACCTTCACCGAGAAGACCTTCGGCTGGCACGGCATGGGCGAGCTGCTGGTCAACGCGATCACCCGGAACGACGTGAACGCGACCGCCGCGGTCGCCCTGTTCACCGCCGTCCTGGTGCTCATCGCAGGCATCCTCTCCGACGTGATGTACGCGGCGCTCGACCCGCGTGTCCGGGTGCGCTGACGCGCCCGACCGAGCATCACGTCCCTTACTCAGCAGAGGAGAAGAAGCCATGAGCACGCAGCCCACGACCGATACGGCCGTCGTCGAGATCGCCACCGCGACCGCCGGTGAGCGCCAGCCCAAGCGGCAGAGCCGCGCCCGGCTGACCGTCCGCCGGTTCGCCCGCAACCGCATGGCCCTGGTGGGCCTGGGCATCCTGGTCCTGCTCTTCCTGGCGGCCTACGTCGGCCCGCTGTTCGACAAGTACGACTACACCTTCCACGACTACATGG
>NZ_JYJF01000001.1 GCF_000955975.1 Saccharothrix sp. ST-888 | reverse complement strand
GTACCGACCCCCGCACCGGCAGAGGCTTCCACGCCCTGGTCCGGCACGCCGACGTGGTCGCCGCCAGCCGTACGCCCGAGGTCTTCGTCAGCGCCCCCGGCGTCACCACCCCCGAACCGGCCCGCTGGGTCCGCGCGCTGTTCGGCGACTCCATGGTCAACCTGGACGATCCGCGCCACGCCGACCTGCGCCGGATCGTCTCCCGGGCCTTCACCCCGCGCCTGATCGCCAGGGTCGAGGACGACATCCGGCAGGTGGCCACCCGGATCGTGGACGAGGTACTGGCCCGCCGCCCGGAGGATTTCGTCGGTGCCGTCGCCGCCGAACTGCCCTACCAGGTCACCTGCAACATGATGGGCATCCCGGAGCAGCAGCGCCGCGAGATCCTCCGGCAGGTCAACCACGCCTCCGAGCACACCGGCGTCGCCCGCAGCCGCCTGCGCGTCCCCGGGCGCGGGCTGCGCGCCCTGGCCCGGATGCAGGCCGTGATCGCCGCCCTCGGCCGGGAACGCCGGCGGCGGCCCACCGACGACCTGATCTCCGCACTGGTCACCGCCGATGTCGACGGCAAGCACCTCAACTCCCGTGAGCTGGGCGCCTTCTTCTCCCTGCTGCTGGTGGCCGGCGCCGAGACCACCCGCAACGCGCTCGCACACGGGCTCCACCTGCTGACCGACCATCTCGACCAGCGTGAACTGCTGCTCTCCGACCTCGATGCCCACCTCGGGAACGCGGTCGAGGAGATCGTCCGGTACTCGACCCCGATCATCCAGTTCCGCCGCACCCTGGCCGCCGACCACGAACTGGGCGGTCCCGGCGGCCCGCTGCTGGCCAAGGGCGACAAGGCGGTCCTCTTCTTCGGCTCGGCCAACCGCGACGAGGCCGTCTTCACCGACCCCGACACCTTCGACATCACCCGCTCGCCCAACCCGCACCTGGGGTTCGGCGGCGGCGGACCGCACTTCTGCCTCGGCGCCTACCTCGCCCGCCAGGAGATGAAGGTCCTGCTGCGCGAGCTCTACACCCGCCTGCCGGACCTGCGCTCGGTCGGCGAACCGGAGCTGATCCCGTCCAACTTCGACAACCGGGTCAGGTCGCTGCGCTTCACCTTCACGCCGCCGGGCCGCTGAGCCAGCAGCGTTTCGTACGGTTTGCCCGCGCCGGTTGTCCGTTCCGGCGCGGGCTGCGGGCCGCCGCCGCCGCTTAACGTTCCGGCACCGCCACGGGAGCAGCCGACAGTCGGCAGCAGCCGTGGCGAACGACGTCCGGAACCACCCCGTACGCGGGGGAGAGGCGGCCACGGTGCACCTGTCCACGCCTGACAGCCATGACTGGCTGATCCGCTGGTGCACCTGCCGTTGCGGACCAATCCGCTTCCGGTGGATGGGTGGCCGCAGGACAGGATGCGTCGGCTCGACCTGGTGCTGCTGCACCACTCGCTGCAGTTCGCGCCCGCGCGCTGGAAGGAGCTGCGCGGCCGGCTCGGCCGGGGCCGTCGGCAGAGCGTGCAGCTGCCCGACCCGGACCACCCGCACGACCTGCCCGTCGACCACCGGGCACGCCACTACCGGGAGAACCGGGACCTGTTCCACGAGCACCTGCACGCCGGGACGCTCTTCATGACCGGCAGCGCGAAGGCGTTCAGGGAGACCACCCGGAACTTCCTCGACATCGCCAGGCACGGCCCCGGCCATGTCCGCAGCCACCCGAACCACCCGCACTTCTGCACGGAGTTCCACTCCAACGACGGCATCCTCGGCCGGGCCCGCGAGATCCACGTCGAGTACTGCGACCGGTGGGACCCGCCGCGCTGAGACCGACCGGCCGCCGGTGGGTGCGGTCAGGCGGGCCGGCTGCCGACCGCGTCCCGGATCTGCTCGCCGAGGCCGCCGTCGCGGCGGGCGCAGTTTGCACAGCAGAAGAACTTGCCCGAGACCTCGACGCCGTGCCCGACGATCCGCACCTGGCAGTACTCGCAGCGGGGCGCCAGCTTCTCCATGGCGCACTCGAAGCTGTCGAACACGTAGCTGTCGCCGGTGACCGTCCGGATCTCGAAGGCCAGCCAGTAGTCGTTGTTGCACACCACGCAGACCGCCATGGGGGGTGTCCTCTTCCCTGCCTCGCTCGGGTTCCCGGTCCGGACTCGGCCGGTCGGTCCGAGTCTCGGGCGCCCCCGCAGGGGCGGCAATCGGCGCGCGGCCGAACGGATATCCGTCCGCCCGCTGCCGGGCCCGCCGGGTCTGCCCGCCGCCCGCCGGGGCGGAGGTGTCGGACCCCGGCGGTAGCGTCTGAAGGTATGGGCGACGTCTTCGAGCTTTCGATCGCGATGGATCTGCGTGGCGACCTCTCGGCGGGGGAGGTCGCCGAGCTCCGCTGGCACCTCGGGCTGGGGCCGATGCCGGAGAGCCCGAGCATCGTGCCCGAGTTCCCGTCCGTGGTGGCGGACGACGCCGGCGGGCCCGTCGTCGAGGACCGCCCCGGGCCCCTCCTGGGCCGGCAGGGCGAGGGGCTGAAGGTGCCCGGAGCGCTCGTCTCCGTGCTGCTCTCGCGCGAGGCGGCCCCGAACGGGGGCTGGGTGATGACCGCCCGGCAGGAGGTCCACCCGGACGAGTTCGACCGGGTCGGTGGGCTGCTGAGCTGGCTGGCGACCAGGGCCGGCGAGGGCCATCGGCGGTCCGACGGCAGTGTCCACGTGGGCTGGATCAGGTACTACGAGTCGGACCGGCCCGAACCGCTGACCGTCCGGGACGGCGAGGTCGGCTGGCCGTAGCGAGACCTGAACCGGTATCGGTGCGAACGCAAGTGCGATCGGTTACCCGCAAGCCACCCGTCGGACCGCTTCGATCAGTAGAATCCGACGATGACTCAAGAGGGGCGGGGGCCCGACCCGGTCGAGCAGTTCGCCAACCACTATGTGGTGTGCGGGGGGAACGCGCTCGCGCACCGGCTGATCCGTGAGCTCATCGAGCAGTACGACGTCCCGGTGGTGGCCCTGGTGCCGAACCTCGCCCGGGACCACGGCCCGCAGATCCTTCAACTCCAGGGCGTCAGCGCCGTCCTGGAGTACGCGACCATCACGGACGAGGCGCTGCGCGCCGCCCGGGTGGAGAGTGCCCGGGGGGTCGCACTGGTGGACGCCTCGGACCAGGAGAACATCCACGCCGCGCTGAACGCCCAGGGGCTCAACCCCGGGATCCGCGTGGTGTTACGGATGTTCAACCAGCGGTTGGGCGAGCACATCGAGCGGCTGCTGCACAACGGTTCGGCGCTGTCCGGTTCGGCCACCGCCGCGCCCGCCTTCGCCAACGGTGCGCTCGGGCGGCCCAACTCGGTCCGGGTGGGTGACCGTTACCTCTACGTCGCGTACGACGAGGACATCCACGCCAGCCAGATCTGCGTGGTGGCGGACGGGATCGACCGGCAGGACCTGGGCCGGCTGCGGCTGCTGCCCGACACGGCCGGACGGGCGGCCGAATTCATCGCGCTGGCCCGCCGGTTCGGCGAGGAGGGGCCGATAGAGCTGGGCGCCCGTCCCGGCGGCCCCGAGCCACAGACCGCCGGGGGGATCGCCGCCCTCCAGACGCTGACCAGCGAACCACCGCTGGCCATCCCGTGGTTGACCAGGCTGCGCTGGGGCGTGCTGGACGCGCTTCGGTTCTTCACCAGCGCCCGGCTGCGGCTGGTGCTGATCACCGCCATGGTGGCGGTGCTGGTCGGCGCGATGGTGATCTGGTACTTCAACGGGCACCTCGGCTGGGCGCTCTACTTCACCCTGCTGGACATGGCGGGTGCCGCGCAGCCGGACCAGCCGGGGGTGGCCGAGGCGGGGGCGCTCTGGCAGCGGGCGGCCCAGGTGGTCATCACCTTCTGCGGGATCACCTTCGTCCCGGTGCTCACCGCGATCGTGGTGGACGCGCTCTCCACCGGGCGGCGCGGCCTGCCGAGGGCTCCCGGCGCGGGAACCCGGGACCACGTCATCGTGGTCGGCCTCGGCAACGTCGGCACCCGGGTGGCGACCCTGGTCCGGGAGGCCGGGGTGCCGGTGGTCTGCATCGAGCGGGACCCGCAGGCGCGGGGCATCGCGGCCGCCAGGGCGCTGGGCATCCCGGTGGTGGTGGGCGACGGCCCGCTGGAGAGCCAACTGCGGCGCGCCCGGGCCAGGTCCAGCCGCGCGGTGGTGGCGGTCACCGACGACGACGCGACCAATCTGGAGGCGGCGCTGGAGGCGCGGGCGGTCCGCAGCGAGGTACGGATCGTGGTCCGGCTCTTCGGCGACGACTTCGCCCACCACGTCTACGCCACCCTGGGCAACGTGGTGTCCCGCTCGGTCTCCTACCTCTCCGCGCCGGCCTTCGCCGCCTCCCTGATGGGCCGCGACGTGCTGGGCACCCTCTCGGTCTACCGGCACGTGCTGCTGATCGCCGAACTCACCGCCGAGGACGGCACCGGGCTGGTCGGCCGGAACCTGCACGACATCGAGGAGCCGGGCGGCGTACGGGTGATCGCCGTACGGCTCGCCCGGCGGCCCGAGGACTACCAGTGGAACTACGCGGACCGGGTGCGGCAGCTGGCACCCGGTGACCGGATCGTGGTCGCGGCCACCAGGGCCGGGCTGGCCCGCATCAACGCCGTGGTACCCCAGGAAACCGCTCTGGAGCAAGGACAGAGCCGGTAGGGGCGCGGGGAACTGCGCAACCAGCCATGCACGGAGGTGAATGGTTTCTCGCGCAGTTCCCCGCGCCCCTCAGGGTTCACCCTTGTCCCTGGTGAGGGCTCGCTGCTGCGGCTGAGCTACCGGTGCTGGAAGGACGGCTTGCGCTTCTCGGCGAAGGCGGCCATGCCCTCCTTCTGGTCGGCCGTGGCGAAGGCGGCGTGGAAGAGCCGGCGCTCGAAGCGGACGCCCTCGGCGAGGGTGGTCTCGAAGGCCCGGTTCACGCTCTCCTTCATCATCACGGCCGCCGGGGTGGACATCGCGGCGACCTTCTCGGCGGTGGCCAGCGCCTCGGTGAGCAGGTCGGCGGCGGGGACGATGCGGGAGACCAGGCCGGCCCGCTCGGCCTCCTCGGCGCCCATCATCCGGCCGGTCAGGCAGAGTTCCATCGCCTTGGCCTTGCCGATCGCCCGGGTGAGCCGCTGCGAGCCGCCGATGCCGGGGATGACGCCCAGCTTGATCTCCGGCTGGCCGAACTGCGCGGTGTCGGCGGCCAGCAGGATGTCACAGAGCATCGCCAACTCGCAGCCGCCGCCCAGCGCGTAGCCGGCCACGGCCGCGATCACCGGCTTGCGCAGCCGGCCGAGCTCGTCCCAGGGCGCGAGCCAGTCGTCCAGGTAGACCTCGGGGAAGTGGTTGTCCTGCATCTCCTTGATGTCCGCACCGGCCGCGAAGGCCTTGGCCGAACCGGTGACCACCAGCGCGCCGATCTCCGGGTCGCGGTCGAAGGCCTTCGCGGCGTCCACGACCTCGTTCATCAGCCGGCTGTTCAGCGCGTTCAGCGCCTCGGGCCGGTTGAGCGTGATCTGCCCGACCCGGCCCTTGCGCTCCACCAGGATCGTCTCGTACTCGGTCATCGCCTCTGACTCCCACTACAGCTCGACGGCATCCGCCCTGACGAGCCAACAATCCCGGACCGGGCCACCGGGCGCCAGTCTCGACAGGCGAGATGATGGTCACCCGGGGGCCCCGATGGCCGGCCCGGCCAGCCAGTGGGGCCGGTCAGCCGAGCCGGGCGGTGAGCCCCAGACCGCCGTCCGCCTGCGGGGTGAAGAAGTGCCCGACCTCCTCGGCGGTGACCTCGGCGAGGGTGGCGGGGTGCCAGCACGGGTTGCGGTCCTTGTCGACCACCTGGGCGCGGATGCCCTCGACCAGGTCGTGGGTACTGAGCGCGGCGCAGGAGACGCGGTACTCCTGCTCCAGGGTCTCGGCCAGCGTGGCGTGCGCGCGGGCCCGGCGCAGCGCGGCCAGGGTCGCCTTGAGCGCGGTCGGGGACTTGGCCCCGATCTGCTCGGCGGCCTCCTTGGCCTCCGGCACGCCGCTGGCGAGCAGCCGGTCGAGGATCTCCTCCACCGTGTCGGCGGCGTAGCAGCTGTCGATCCACTCCCGCTGTTCGGCGATCTCCGCGGCCGGGGCCTCGGCGGCGTACGCGTGCACGGCCTCGGCGGCGTCGCGATCGGCCAGTGCGGCGGTGAAGGCGGCCAGCGACCCGGTGGGGACGAAGGTGTCCGCGAAGCCGAGCAGGACGGCGTCGCCGGGGCCCATCGAGGCGGCGGTCAGGCCGAAGTGGGTGCCCAGTTCGCCGGGGGCGTGGGCGAGCAGGTGGCTGCCGCCGACGTCCGGGACCAGCCCGATCCTGGTCTCCGGCATGGCCACCTGGGAGCGCTCGGTGACCACCCGGATGCCGCCGTGCGCGGAGAGGCCGACGCCGCCGCCCATGGTGATGCCGTCCATCACCGCGACGTACGGCTTGGCGTACCCGGCGATGGCGGAGTTCAGCAGGTACTCGTCCCGGAAGAACTGCCGGGCCCCGGAGCCGCCGAGCTTGGCGTCGTCGTGCAGGGCACGGATGTCCGCCCCGGCACAGAGTCCGCGCTCGCCCGCGCCGGTCAGCACGACGGTGGCGACGCGCCCGTCCTCGGCCCAGGCGTCGAGCGCCTGGTGGATCCGCAGCAGCATGTCGTGGGTGAGGGCGTTCAGGGCCCTCGGCCGGTTGAGCACGATGTGGGCGGCGCGGCCGTCGGTGTGCAGTAGTACGTCCGTGGTCATGGCGCGTCCGTCTCCTCGCTGTCCGGGCAGGATCACAGGGCTGTGCAAGATCCACGGACACCGTACTCACCGCGGGCGGCGCACACTATCCGGGGGCGCGGCAGGCGTCCGCGCCCCCGGGGCGGGCCGGCTAGGCGTAGGTGAACGGCCGGTAGGCGGTGAGCCGTTCGAAGTCCCTGGCCAGGGCGTCGAAGTCGTGGTTCCAGACCAGGAAGGTGCCGCCGACCGTCAGCAGGTCCGCGGTCTGCTCGACCCGCTGGCCGGGTGCCACCGTCCAGCGCATCTCGTAGGAGCTCTCCAGCTCCGGTTCGACCAGTGTGCTCACCACCCCGGCCTGCAAGGGGAGGCAGGCGTCGAAGCAGTACGCCTGCTCGCCCTCGTACGGGCGGCTGGGCACCCCGCTCTCGATCTCGAACGCCAGGTTGACCAGGGCCCTGCCGTAGTGGCGCTGCATCGCGGCGAGGCCGGACATGCCCTTGAAGCGGGCGCCGACCTCCAGGAAGACCAGCTCGTCCGCCTCGGTACGGAACAGCTCCAGGTGGGAGGCACCGTCGGGGCGGCCGAGGGCGTCCAGCGCGCGGTCGGCGAAGGCGACCATCCGGGCCACCCGGGGGTCCTCGTCGAGCAGGTTGATGTCGGCGTTGACCCGCCCGCCCGCCACCTCGGCCGAGTTGACCAGGTACTCGGTGACGCCGCCGAAGACCGTCCGGCCCCGGGCGGAGACGATGTTGACGCTGTAGATGGTGCCGGCGATGTACTCCTCGTACTCGTAGGGCCGCCCCAGCTCGCCGTCGGCGGGCAGCGCCGCGAAGTCCTGGTAGGAGTGGACGAACAGGACGCCGTTGGAGCCCGCCGAGTCGGTCGGCTTGAGGACGAACGGCAGCCCGACGAGCGCGGTGAGCTCGGCGAAGTACCGCTCGGCGCCAGCCCGGTGGCGCTCGGCCTCCCACGGCCCGTACACCGGCACCCGGACGCCCGCCGCCGCGACCCGCTGCTTCATCACCAGCTTGTCCAGGAACGGCACGATGTCCGCCGGACGCGGTCCGGCGAGGCCGAGGCGCTCGCGGACCCGCGCGGCGCCGAGCAGGTTCTGCTCCAGGTAGCAGTGCACGGTCAGCTCCGCCGCCGGGGTGTCGCGCAGCAGCTCGGCGACGACCGCGGTCGCCGCGTCGGCGTCGACCTGGGCGGCCAGCAGCGGCTCGGGCTCGGGCTGGGAGGCGGCTACCACGTGGACGCTCTCGAACCAGCCGCGCTGGTCTTCGGTGAGATGCGGCTCGTCCAGCGCGGTGCAGACCAGGATCAGCCGGACCGACTCCCGGTCCTCGAACAGACCGGGGTCGAAGGCCTCCAGGCCACGGGTGCCGACGATCACTGCGGTGTGCGGCGCGCGCCGCTCACGGGGGGTCATGCGGGTACTCCTTGCAGGGTCCTCAGCTGACGAGGAGCGGTCAGGTCGTTGTTGGGGTTGTCGCCGAGCGGCTCGCCGTTGACGACGGTGCGGCGGCGGGCGTCGAGCACGGCCCGGTGCAGCTGCTCGGGTGTCCCGGCGGTCACCACGAACATCGCCACCGCGTCCAGCTGGTCCGAGCGGCCGCTCAGCGGCTTGCCCAACTCCTTGGTGACCCGGACGAATCGGGCCGTGTCGGGGAAGGAGATGTCGCGCAGCTCGGTGGTGCCGGGCCGGGGCAGCACCAGGCACTCGGCGGTCCAGCGGACGTTGCGGCCGAGTGCGGAGGTGTCCGGGGCCAGACCGCAGCCGAGGTCGGTCAGCAGTTCCTGGTACCGGATGTCGTGGGCGAGCCCGAAGGTCACCGTGGCGGCCACCCCCGCCGCCCTGAGGTTGAAGTCGATCAGCTCGATCGGCCCCTCCTCGGGCACCATCACCTCCAGGTGGGTCGGCCCGTGGGTGATCCCCAGGAAGCGGTGGAACGCCACCGCCGCCTCGGCGATCTCGGCGTACCTGGGGTGCTGGTAGGGGAAGATGGTGCCCTGCTCGACCACCGGGTCGGCGGCCAGGACGTACCGGCCCATCAGCCCGACCACCCGCACCTCGCCGCCGAAGACCAGCGACTCGACCGACAGCAGCTCGCCCTCGGCCTTCTGCTCCAGCACGAAGGCCGCCGCCCGCCCCAGCACGTAGTCGCGGGTCACCCCGCCGGCCAGCGTGGCGCGCCCGATCTCCTCGGCGGCGGCCCGCAGTTCGGGCAGCGAGGAGACGGTGAAGCAGAGCGCGCTGCCGGTGCCGTGCACGGGCTTGAGGATCGCCGGGCCCGGGAAGCCCCAGCTCTCCCAGCCCAGCGCGGTGGCCAGGTCGGTGGAGCCCAGCCGGGAGAGCCCGGCACCGTGCAGCCGGCTGCGCACCGCGCCCTTGTCCAGGGCGTCGCGGATCACCGCCGCCCCGCTGGTGGGCAGGCCGACCCGCTCGCGCAGTTCGGCGTCGAAGGGCAGCGCGCCCTCGAAGGCGGCGTAGCTGCCCGCGATCTCGTAGCGGGCGCAGATCTCGTCCAGGACCGCCCGGATCTGCTCCTCGTCCGACCAGGAGTCGACCGGGAACAGCTCGTCGACCAGGCCGTCAGGAACCCTGAACGGCCCGCTGTGCGGCAGCGGGCTCCGGTTGACCACGACGACCTCCAGGCCGCGCGCCTTGGCCGCGGCGGCCACCAGCGAGACGTGGTTGACCAGTTCCAGCAGGACGAACGCTTTCTTCACGGGGACTCCCTTGTCGACTGGTGCGCTGGGACAGCTCCCAGCCGGTGACGGTCAGCGCGATGAGCAGCAGGTCGAGGCCGATCGCCCAGCCGCTGCCGAGCCGGTCCATCGCCCAGGAGAAGACGAAGCCGAGGACGGCCATCAGGCTGTAGCCCGCGGCGGAGAGCAGTCCGACCACCGAGGAGACCTTGGCGTCGGGCGTGTGGGCGATCAGCCGCTTGTACTGGTGGGCCCAGATGACCTCGCAGCCCAGGACCATCCCGACGAACACGGCCAGCGTCAGCGCGAGGCTGCCGCGGGACAGCGGCAGCGCTGCGTACAGCAGGGTGGCGGCGGTGGCCACGGCGAGGTTGAGCCCGCGCTGCCGGGCCTCCGGCACCAGGCCGCGCCGGCTCAGGTACTGGTACAGGAAGAGGCCCGCGATGACCGCCAGCGACTCCGCGGTGAAGAACAGCGCCGTTCCCGACTCGCCCATCGAGAACCAGAGTTGCGGCGCGGCGGTGATCAGCACCTCGTAGGTGGCCTGGAAGGCGCTCACCGACAGCACGATGTAGAAGACGGCGGAGGAGACCACCGGGCTGCGGGCGATGATCCGGGCGGCGGCCTTGACGCCCTGGACGACGCCCTCCCGTTCGCCCGCCGCGCTCCTGGCCTCCGCCATCCTGGCCGTGTTGGGCCTGACCAGGGCGAACAGCGCCGCGGCGATCAGGAAGGTGGACAGGTCGATCACCACCACCGTCGTCATCCCGACGAAGTGCAGGATGAAGGTGCCGACCGCGCCGGCCACCGCGATGGCGATGAACAGGCTGGAGTTGAAGACCGCCGAGTACAGGTTGGTCTGCTCCCGGTCGAAGAACTGCACCAGCGCCTTGACCCGAGCGGTGTTGACGGCACTGTTGAGCAGGGCCCGGGTGAAGATGACGCCGACTGCGACGGGGAACCGGTCCGGTGACAGGCAGGCCAGGAACAGCGCGGTGACCGCTGCCGCCGTCAGGTTCAGCCACAGCAGCAGCTTCCTGGCGTCGGAGCGGTCGATGCGGTGCGAGGCGAGCAGGCCGACGAACAGATTGGCGATCCAGTCGGCGGCGAAGACGGCGGAGGCGAGCGTGGCGCTGCCGGTCTCGCCGAACACGAAGGCCACGTACGAGATCATCAGCAGCTTCGAACCGAACAGCGAGATGAACGAAGCCGCGTAGCTCAACAGGAAGTTGCGGTTGAGGTAGACGCCCATGGGTGTGCCCTCCTTGGCGGGCGGGGCTCGGCGGGGGAGTGCGGCCGGGGCCCGCCGCCCGGGCAGGGCGGCGGACCCCCGAGCCACGGCGAGGGTTACGGGCGGTGGACGCTCTCCGGCCACTTCAGGTCCTCGTTCACCCGGGACACCAGCGGGATGTCGCGGATGTCGTGGTGGTTGAGGACCCACATCAGGAAGCGCTCCAGGCCCATCCCGAAGCCGGAGGTGCGCATCGGGAGTTCCTCCTTCATCTCGGCGTACCAGGCGTAGTCCCGCTCGGGGACCTTGTGCATGGTCAGCGCCTGGCGCATCTGCTCGGCGTTGCTGTGGCGCTCGCCGGAGCCGACGACCTCGCCCATGCCGAAGTACAGGTCGGCGTTGGCCGCAGTGCGCCCCTCCGGGTCGCCGAAGGCCTGGTAGAACGGCACCGACAGGTGGTCGAAGTGGGTGACCCACATGAACTCGTTGACCATCTCCATCAGCCGGTGCTCGCCCTTGCGGGTGAGGGTGCGCCAGCTGCCCTCGTCCCGGACGGTGCCCTCCTCGCCGTCGAGCAGACTCACGGCCTCCTCGAAGGTGATCCGGGCGAACGGGCCGCGGTGCTCGGCCATCCGGCTGAGGTGCGAGGTGTCGCCGGCGGCCAGCGCGATCCGGTCGCCGTAGGTCTCCAGGCAGGCCTTGGCGAGCGCCTTCACATAGCCCTCGACGTAGTCGATCAGGTCGTCGATGCCGCCGGGGATCTCGGCCTCGCTGTGGCTGTACTGGCCGAGGTGGGTCTCGTCCGGCTCCTCACCGCGCCACGAGGGCATGATGTTGTAGCAGCCGCCGGGGGCCAGGCGGGTGCCGTACTCCAGCATGAACTGGTTGGAGTCGGGCAGGTAGGTGTCCACCCCGCTGACGGTGACCGGCACCGGCTCGGAGTCGCTGCCCAGGCCGCTCGGGCAGGTGATGGTACGGACCGTCAGGGGCAGGTACAGGGCCTTCAGACCGCGCGAGCGGGCGTACTCGACCGTGGTCGAGAGCATCAGGTCCTGCAGGTCGGCGACCAGGGTGTACCAGGGCGAGCGCAGCGACTTCAGAAAGGCGCCCGGCTCGTTCCCCCAGCTGACGGGGGGGCGGATGGCGGTCTGGGAAAGGGCGCTGAAATTGTCTATCGTGGTCATGCTTCGACTCCGAATCATGGGGTCCGATGGCACGCTCATCGCGACGGCCGCCTGACGCGGCCGGGTGAGCGCCAAATAGTCCTCGGTGTTCAAGGCGATGGAGAGATCGAGCCGGGCGGCGTTGAAGAAGATCTCGTCGTGGCCGAGCAGGTCGGGGTCGACCACCAGTTCCAGGTCCTCGTGGAACGTGAACGGTGTGATCGATCCGCAGACGGCTCCGGCGAGCTGTTCCGCGGTCCCGCGGTGGGCGAAGGAGGCTTCCTTGCCGTCGTACAGTCGCCTGATCCCCTCCAGGTCCACCAGCCGGTCCCCGGGGACGACCGCGAGGACGTAGCGGGAGGTCCGTTTGGAGAGTTTGACCCGGATCACCATGCACTTGGCCGCCTGCTCCAGCGGGTGCCCGCGGAGCTTGCTCGCGATCTCGGTCCTGCCCTCGGGCGGGTGGGGGATCAGCCGGTAGCGGGCGCCCTCGGATTCGAGGAGTTCCAGAAGTCGCCCGCAGAGTCCGGTGGTTTTCTCGTGCTCCAGTAGTTCCAGGGACGGCCTCATCGTCAATTGCCCCTCATCCATGCGCGGTTCACTGACCCGGACGGAATTGTGGGGGTAATTCCGCTGGGCGGCACCGGTGTTGAGTTGTGCGCGACTACGTGGAAGACCGTACGTGCTGGCGCGGGGAGCGGAAATGCGGGCCGGGGGACTTCATCAGGTCACCCGACAACCTCCCGGTCGGTGGGGAACTCCATCAACTCCCTTGGCCGGGGCTTGAATCTGACGGAGCCGGCATGGCAGCGCCCCCGGCCTGCGGATTGCTCCACGCAGGACGGGGGCGGGACGGGGCGGGACAGGCGTCGGGCTCGCGCGGCCGCGCCGCTCAGCGGGCCGGGTCGGGGAGGGTGAAGGTGTACCCGGCGTCGATCAGGCGCGGCAGGTAGGTCTTGAGGGCGGCCACCGTCTCGGAGCGGTCGGCGAAGCCGCCGACCTCGCTCTCCCCGGGGGAGAGCAGGGCACCGTCGTGGTTGAGGATGATCGATCCGGGCTTGGCCGCGCTCAGCACCCGGTCGACGATGGCCTGGGTGCCAGGTCTCGACCAGTCCACCGGGTCGACGGACCAGGCCACCGGGTTCAGCCCGAGGGACGCGCACACGGCCATCGAGGTACGGGTGAAGTGGCCGCCGGGCGCGCGGAACAGGGTCGGGGGCCGCACCCGGCCGACCCGGGTGATGATCTCGCTGGTGCGCTCGATCTCGCTGCGGACCTGCGCCTCGGAGAGCGTGCCGAGGTCGGGATGGGACCAGGTGTGGTTGCCCACCCGGTGTCCGGCCGCGACGACCTGGCGCAGGATGTCCGGGTTCTTCTCGACATTGGCGCCGATCACGAAGAACGTGGCGGTGATGCCGTACTGCCGCAGGACGGCCAGCACCTGCGGGGTGTAGGTGGGACTGGGGCCGTCGTCGAGTGTCAGGGCCAGCTCCTTGGGCCCCGCGTGCACGTAGTACTCCGGCTCCTCCGGGATCGCGGCGAGCGGCGCGGGCGAGGGGAAGGAGGGCGCGGCCGCCGTGGACGCCGCGGCGGCGGGTGTCGGCTGCGCCGGGGCCCCGCCCGGGGCGCTCGTCCCCGGTGCGGCGGGCGGCGTGGCGTTCTCCTGGGCGGCCGAACCGCAGGCGGTGAGCAGGGACGCTCCGCCGAGCGAGAGCAACAGCCGCCGGGAGACGACAATCTGACGATCACTCATCAACGCAGTATCATCCGCGCCCCGGGGCAGGTGCGTTCGACCCGCCCCTGCCCGACCGGCTGTCCACCGCGTGGCGCAGCCCTCTTGGACCACCCGAGGGCGGTCCAAGAGGGCTGTCCGGGGCTCTGCGGCAGCGGCCTACGGGACGATCCGGCCGGTGACCTCGCCGAAGCCGATCCTGGTGCCGTCGGGGCCGGGCGCGGTGGCGGTGATGGTCACCTCGTCGCCGTTCTCCAGGAAGGTGCGGGTGGTCCCGTCCGGCAGCTTGACCGGGTTCTCGCCGTTCCAGGTGAGCTCGATCAGGGCGCCCCGGCTGTCGACCTCGGGGCCGCTGACGGTACCCGAGGCGAACAGGTCGCCCGGACGCAGCGAGGCACCGTTGACGGTCAGGTGCGCGAGCTGCTGCGCCGCTGTCCAGTACATCGCGGCGAACGGCGGCCGCGAGATCGGGTGCCCGTTGAGCCTGACCTCCAGGGCGAGGTCGAGGCCCCAGGGCTCGGCCTCCCGGTCGTCCAGGTAGGGCAGCGGTTCGACGTCGCGGGCCGGCGGCGCCACCCGGGCGCGCTCCAGGGCGTCCAGCGGCACCACCCAGGGGGAGACCGAGGTGGCGAAGGACTTGCCGAGGAACGGGCCGAGCGGGACGTACTCCCAGGCCTGAATGTCCCGCGCCGACCAGTCGTTGAGCAGCAGCACACCGAAGACGTGCTCGCGGAACGCCGCCAGCGGCACCGGGCTGCCCAGCTCGGTGCCGGCGCCGACCACGAAACCGACCTCGGCCTCGATGTCGAGCCGCCGGGTCGGCCCGAAGGACGGCAGCGGGTCGGCGGGCGCCTTGCGCTGGCCGTGCGGACGGACCACCGGCGTACCGGAGACCACCACGGTGCCGGCCCGGCCGTGGTAGCCGATCGGCAGGTGCTTCCAGTTCGGCGTGAGCGGCTCGGAGCCGGGACGGAAGATCCGGCCCAGGTTGGTCGCGTGGTGCTCGGAGGCGTAGAAGTCGACGTAGTCGGCGACCTCGAACGGCAGGTGCAGGTCGACCTCGCCGCGGGCCAGCAGGCAGGGGCTGACGGCGGTGCGGTAGGACTCCTCGCTCAGCCAGGCGGTGAGCGCGGCGCGGACCTCGGTCCAGGCCGAACGGCCCGCCGCGAGCAGCGGGTTGAGCGAGTCGGCGTCCAGCAGTACCGAGGGCTCGCCGACCGCGCGCGCGGCGGCGCCCGCGTCCAGCACGAACTCGCCGACGGCGACACCGATCCGCCGCCGACCGGGCTGGTCGGGCGCGGTGAAGACGCCGTACGGCAGGTTGTGCAGGCCGAACGGCGAATCCTGCGGCACGGCGAGCCAGGTGGTGGTCAACGGTTCTCCAAGGGGTGTTCCAGCAGGCCGAGTGCGGCCAGATCGGCGAGCGGGTCGACGATGCTGCAGGTGCCGAAGGCGGTGAACGAGCTGCGGATGCCGTCGATCTGACAGTCCGTCAGTTCACCGGCGACCGCGGCGAGGGCCTTCCCCGAGCGCTCCGCGAGCAGCTCCCCGGCGCGCTCCGGCGCCCCGGCGGCCAGCAGGACGTTCAGGAAGCCGTGGTACTCGGAGCCGGTCGCCGCGTCGGTGTGCCGCACCGCGTTGTGCAGTCCCGCCGTGCACTTGTACGCCAGCTTGCGCTCGGCGCAGCCGGACACGAAGGCCGCCAGCTCCGCCTCGCTCGGGAACGCCTGGGGCGTCAGCCCGCCGGTGCGGAACTTCGCCCGGTATGGCGTCCCGACCAGCGCATCCAGCGAGCGCGCCAGGTCGCCGCCGTCACGCAGGATCTCGACCGCCGCCGTGACGCCGTCCGGCAGGAGCCGGTCGAGGGCGGCCACCACCTCCGGGACGGGCGTGGTGGCGGCGATCTCGACGGAGACCAGGTCGACGCCGGACGCCCGGCTCGCCGCCAGGGCCGGGCCGAGCTGCCCGACACCGCCCGGCAGCACCAGCACGACCTGCACCCCGGCGAGGTCCAGCGTGGTCAGCTCGTCCAGCCGGGCCGCCCCGCAGAGGAACGGGCCGACCGCCTCGGCGTACCACGCGGCCCGGTGCACCCGGTGGGCGGGCACCGCCTCGGGCAGCGACAGGTCCCCCGGGGGGAAGACGGCCGCGTCGTCGAACAGCCCCCGGAACAGCGAAGGGATACCGGTCACTGGGCCGGCCCCCGTCCGCCCGACCAGGTCCAGGCGTACTTCGGGTCCTCGCTCGCCGTCGCGCCCTCGCCGAGCTCCAGCGGACGGAAGGTGTCCACCATCACCGCGAGCTCGTCGAAGAACTCCGCGCCGATGCTGCGCTCGTACGCGCCGGGCTGCGGCCCGTGGGTGTGGCCGCCGGGATGCAGCGAGATCGAGCCCTGGCCGATCCCCGAGCCCTTGCGGGCCTCGTAGCTGCCGCCGCAGTAGAACATGACCTCGTCGCTGTCCACGTTGGAGTGGTAGTACGGCACCGGGATGGACAGCGGGTGGTAGTCCACCTTGCGCGGCACGAAGTTGCAGATCACGAAGTTCTCGCCCTCGAAGACCTGGTGGGCCGGCGGCGGCTGGTGGATCCGCCCGGTGATCGGCTCGTAGTCGCCGACGTTGAACGCGTACGGGTAGAGGCAGCCATCCCAGCCGACCACGTCGAACGGGTGGTGCGGGACCACGTACCGGGTGCCGGCCACCCCGTTCGGACCCCGGTGCTTGACCAGGATCTCCACGTCCGTGCCCTCGGTGAGCAGCGGCCCGACCGGTCCGCGCAGGTCGCGCTCGCAGTACGGCGCGTGCTCCAGCAGCTGGCCGTACTTCGACAGGTAGCGCCTGGCCGGGGTGATGTGGCTGTTGGCCTCGATGCAGTACGCGCGCAGCGGGGCGTCGCCGGTCGGCACCCAGCGGTGGGTGGTGGCCCGCGGGATGATCACGTAGTCGCCCTCGCCGACCTTCAGCGAGCCGAAGACCGTCTCCAGCGTGGCCGTCCCCGACTCCACGTACACGCACTCGTCGCCGAGCCCGTTGCGGTAGAGCGCGCTCGGCGCACCGGCGGCCACGTACCCGATCCGCACGTCGCCGTTGCCGAGCACCAGGCGGCGGCCGGTGACGGCGTCGGTGTTCTTCCACTCCTCGCCCGGGAACAGCTCGTGCAGCTTCAGGTGGCGGGGCTTGAGCGGCAGGTTCGGGGTGGTGGCGAGGCCGGGCAGCTCCCACGGCGTGGCGTCCACCATCGCGGAGGGGATGCCCTTGTGGTAGAGCAGCGAGGAGTCCGAGAAGAACCCTTCCTCGCCCATCAACTCCTCGTAGTACAGCCCGCCTTCGGGCGTACGGTGCTGGGTGTGCCGCTTGCGCGGGATGCTCCCCAGCTGCCGGTAGTGCGCCATGGTCCGGATCTCCCTCGAATATTGCAGCTCAGAGGTTGCCGCGCTTGTCCTGCTCGCGCTCCAGGGACTCGAAGAGCGCCTTGAAGTTGCCCTTCCCGAAGCCCAGCGAACCATGCCGCTCGATGAACTCGAAGAACACCGTCGGCCGGTCGCCCTGGGGCTTGGTGAAGATCTGCAGCAGGTAGCCGTCCTCGTCGCGGTCGACCAGGATGTGGCGCTTCTTGAGCTCCTCGACCGGGACGCGCACCTTGCCGATCCGGGCCCGCAGCTCCGGGTCGTCGTAGTAGGAGTCGGGGGTGGCGAGGAACTCAACGCCGTTGGCGCGCAGGACGTCCACCGTGGTCAGGATGTCGTTGGTGGCGAGTGCCAGGTGCTGGCAGCCCGGGCCGCCGTAGAACTCCAGGTACTCGTCGATCTGCGACTTCTTCTTGGCGATGGCCGGCTCGTTCAGCGGGAACTTCACCCGGTGGTTGCCGCTGGCGACGACCTTGCTCATCAGGGCGGAGTAGTCGGTGGCGATGTCGTCGCCGACGAACTCGGCCATGTTCACGAAGCCCATGACCCGGTTGTAGAAGCCGACCCAGTCGTCCATCCTGCCGAGCTCGACGTTGCCCACCGCGTGGTCGAGCGCCTGGAACAGCCGCTTGGGGGCGCCCTCGCGGCGCGCCACCCTGGTCTCGGCGGCGACGAAGCCCGGCAGGTAGGGGCCGTGGTAGCGGGAGCGGTCGATCAGGGTGTGCCGGGTCTCGCCGTAGGTGGCGATGGCGGCGCGGCGGACGGTGCCGTTCTCGTCCGAGACGTCGTTCGGCTCCTCCAGGATCGTCGCGCCCTGGGCGCGGGCGTGCTCGATGCACTTGTCCACGTCCGGGACCTCCAGCGACAGGTCGACCACGCCGTCGCCGTGGCGGCGGTGGTGGTCCAGCAGCGGGCTGTCCGGGGAGACCCCGCCCTGGATCACGAAGCGGCAGGAGCCCGAGCGCAGGACGAACGCCTTGCGGTCCCGGTGGCCGGTCTCCGGGCCCGAGTACGCGACCAGGTCCATACCGAAAACAGCCTGGTAGTAGTGGGCCGTCTGGGTCGCGTTGCCGACCACGAAGACGACCGCGTCCTGTGCGATGACCGGGAACGGGTCGCCGGCCGGGTCGTGCTCGACCAGACCCACCAGACGGCGCAGCTGAGCGGCGTCGAGGCCCGCGTCCAGCTCCTCGGGAGTGAGTTCAACGGCGTTGGCGGTCATCGGTGTTCCTCCACGTTGAGGCTTCCGCAGATCAGGGGTGGTGTCTGCGGCTGTGCGCAGAGCTTGCTCCTGACAGAGTCGCTGGGCAACAGTGGGACGTTCGGCTGTTCAATCTGTGCAAGATGAGCAGGTCGGCGGCGTAGCCGCTGGGCATATTGCCCAGCAGAATCGCGGAGTCTTGCCCTCCGCTACCGGCGTGCGCTATCGGGCCCGCCGGCCCGCCACCTCCACGGTACGGCGGTGCGCGGCGGCGCGCGGTGATCACCGGGACCGGGGGAATCGTCCGGGTGTCCGGGTTCCGAGGAGTCTCATGGCTCGATGGCGTACGCCTGCTCCGGCGTGCACCGGGAGCACGCGCTGTGGCCCGTCCGGAACGGCGGTGAGGCCGTCCTGGTCTGCTGAGCCTTCCTCGCCATCGCCGTGACCGGTCCGGGCGGGCTCGCCGTCGACCGGCTCCGCCCGCAGCTGCTCGGCCGGACGTCCAGGGTCGCCGGGCCCGTGGACTGGTGGAGCGTCAGAAGGCAAGTGTGGCCGGTCCGGAGCCTTTCGGCGGCTCCGGATCGGCCACAGCTCTTGACGGGAGCTTTACCCAACCCTAATCATCATGGTCGCGTCAACTCTTCGCGCCCCTCCCCAGGGTGGCGGCGGGTCGGGCGCTGTCCTCCTTGCCCGTCCCCCCTTGCCCGTCCCGTTCTGCCCCACCAGAATGGAGCACCCCTTGCTTCAGCATGCCCTGCGCCGATCGGCCTTCGCGGCCGGAGCTGCCCTGGCCGTCACCGCGGCCCTGGTCGGCCCGGTCGCCGCGAGCGCCGACACGCGTGATGTGACGTCCAGTCAGACAGTCCCGGGTGCACCGGACATCCCGGTCGCCAACGTCAAGGCGCACCTCGCCCAGCTCCAGTCGATCGCCAACGCCAACGGTGGCAACCGGGCCCACGGCAGGTCCGGCTACAAGGCCTCGATCGACTACGTGAAGGGCAAGTTGGACGCCGCGGGCTTCACCACCACGCTGCAGTCCTTCAGTTACGGCGGATCCACCGGCTGGAACCTGATCGCCGACTGGCCCGGCGGCGACGCCTCGCACGTCGTGATGGTCGGCGCGCACCTCGACTCGGTGAGCGCGGGCCCCGGCATCAACGACGACGGCTCCGGATCGGCCGGCATCCTGGAGACCGCGCTCGCCGTCTCCCGCGCGGGCCTCAAGCCCGCCAAGCACCTGCGGTTCGGCTGGTGGGGCGCCGAGGAGTACGGCATGGTCGGCTCCCAGAAGTACCTCAACAGCCTGTCGGCCGCCGACCGTTCGAAGATCGACGGCTACCTCAACTTCGACATGATCGGCTCGCCCAACCCCGGCTACTTCGTCTACGACGACGACGCCAAGCTGGACGCGCTCTTCCGCACCTACTTCTCCGGCCTGGGCGTCGCGACCGAGCCGGAGACCGAGGGCGACGGCCGCTCGGACCACGCGCCGTTCAAGAACGCGGGCATCCCGGTCGGCGGCCTGTTCAGCGGCGCCGACTACATCAAGACCAGCGCCCAGGCGGGCAAGTGGGGCGGAACGGCGGGCGTCGCCTTCGACCGGTGCTACCACTCCTCCTGCGACACCTCGGCCAACATCGACGACACCGCGCTGGACCGGATGACCGACGCCATCGCGTACGCGGTCTGGACGCTGTCGGGCGAGAGCACCCCGCCGCCCGGCGGGACGGTCTTCGAGAACACCGCGGACGTCGCCATCCCGGACGCGGGCGCGGCCGTGGAGTCCCCGATCACGGTCACCGGGCGGACCGGCAACGCCCCCGCCGCCCTCCAGGTCGCCGTGGCCGTCAAGCACAGCTGGCGCGGCGACCTGGTGATCGACCTGATCGCCCCGAACGGCACCGCCTACCGGCTGAAGAACTCCGGCAACGACTCCGCCCCCGATGTCGACGCCACCTACACGGTGAACGCCTCGGCGGTGGCGGCCAACGGCACCTGGAAGCTGCGGGTCCAGGACGTGGGCCCGCAGGACACCGGCTACATCGACAGCTGGAAGCTCACCTTCTGACCGGTACGCGACTGCGGGGGCGGCCGGAACGGACCGCCCCCGCAGTGCTGTCGGCTGCTACGGCTGCATCTCGTAGCTGCCGGAGAGCGCGGCGACCGTCTGCCAGACCCGCTCCGCTCGGTCGGCGTCCGCGACCGGGCGGCGCACGTGCGCCAGCGCCCAGGCGGCCTGCGCCTCGGTGGTCGAGCTCTTGCCGTGCAGCTCGGTGGCGTGGGCGGAGAAGTCACGGACCAGGAAGTCGAAGATCCCGTCCAGCAGGTCCGCCTCCAGCCCGGTCAACTCGGCCTGCTCCAGCACCAGGTGGCCGTAGACCACCAGGGCGAACAGCTGGCCGATCTCCAGCAGGAAGTCCAGGTCCTGCTGCTGGGCCGCGTCCGGCGCGTGGGCGGCCAGCAGCGCGCACAGGCCGTCCGCCTGCTCGCGGAACCGCGCCACGTTCGGGATGTGCGCGTGCGCGTCGTAGGCGGTGCGCCAGTCGTGGAACCGGATCGCGCCCAGGCCCCGGGCCGGGCCCTGCTGGAACAGGAAGGCGTCGTCGGCGGCGTCCAGCCGGGTCGGCACGGCCGGGTAGTCGGCCGGGTTGAACAGGTAGTTGGCCATGAACTTGAGGATCAGGGCCAGGTTCACGTGGACCGTGCCCTCCAGCTTCGGCAGGCCCCGGATGTCGCGGGCGGCCTTGTCGAAGTAGGTGTCCGCCTCGAAGCCCTTGGCCGCGATGACGTCCCACATCAGGTCGATGACCTTCTCGCCCTCGGTGGTGACCTTCATCTTGGTCATCGGGTTGAACAGCAGGTACCGGCGGTCCTCGGGCGAGGCCGAGCGGAAGTAGTCCACCGCGCGGTCGCTGAACAGCTTCATCGCCACCAGACGGGCGTAGGCATCGGTCAACTCCCGGCGCACGTGCGGGAAGTCGGTGACCTTCTTGCCGTACAGCACCCGGTTCTGGGCGTGCGTCACGGCCTCGTACATCGCGTGCTCGCAGATGCCGATGGAGGCCGTGCAGAGGTTGAACTTGCCGACGTTCACGGTGTTCAGTGCGGCGTCGAAGGCGGCCTTGCCGGTGTGCAGCACGTCCTCGGCCCGCACCGGGTAGTCCGCCAGGCGGAACTCGCTGACGTACATCTGCGCGTTCACCACGTTCTTTACCAGGTGGTACGCCTCGTGCCGGCTGTCGGCGGCGAAGAAGACGTACCCCTCGGGCCCCTCGACGTCGGAACGGCGGCCGAAGACCGAGACCAGGCCCGCCACATTGCCGTTGCCGATGTAGTACTTGGAGCCGCTCGCGGTGAAACCGCCCTCGCCGTCGGGGGTGAGGATCATGTCGGTCGAGTAGATGTCGGCGCCGTGGGTGCGCTCGGACAGACCGAAGGCCATCACATGACCCTCCGACAGGAGCTGCGCCGCACGTGCCCGGACGGCCTCGTTCTCGCTCTGCCACACCGGGCCCAGGCCCAGGATGGTGACCTGCCAGGTGTACCAGTAGCCCAGGCCGTAGAAGCCGAGGATCTCGTTCAGCTCGGCGATCCGCGCGGTGTCCCAGCGCTTGTCGCCGTCGGCCGACGAGGGCGTCAGGAACTCCGCGAACAGGCCCTCCTTCGCGGCGAACTCGAGGAAGTCCCCGTACCAGGCACGGTCGACGTAGGTGTCGATCAGCGCCTTCTTGCCGCGCGACTCGAACCAGTCCACGGTCGCGCGCAGCAGGCGGCGGGTGGTGTCGTCGAACTGCGCGGGGTCGTAGGTGCGCGGGTTGAACAGCATGGTTCCGTCCCTGGGGAGTCGAGGGTTCAGTCGGCGTGGCGGTGCAGGCGGTGCAGGGTGGCGAGGACGTCGTCCAGCCAGGCGAGGGTCATCCGCTCGTACTCGATGCCGCCGCGCAGCACCACGTGCTGGAGCTGCTGCTGGGCATCGAGCGCGGACGGGTCGGGGAAGTCGCGCTGCTCGCCGGTCAGATACCGGGCCAGCAGGGCGGCATGGCCCTCCCGGTGCCGCTCGACCTCCGGAATCAGCGCGGACGGATCCTCGAAGGCGGCCGCACGGATCTTCACGGCCAGCTCGTGGCGGACCGTCTCCGGCTCCACGGGCTCGCGCAGCCAGGCGCCCAGCGCGGACCGGCCGGCCTCGGCGGCCGAGTACACCTTCTTGTCCGGCCGGCCGTCCTGGGTCACCGCCTGGGCGGCGATCCAGCCGTCCGTCTCCATCCGCCGCAGCACCCGGTAGATCTGCTGGTGGGTGGCGGTCCAGAAGCGCCCGATCGACCGGTCGAAACGCCTGGCCAGCTCATAGCCCGAGCCGGGCTGCTCCAGCAGCGAGACGAGGATCGCGTGCTCCAGTGCCATGACCCCATCCTGCAATAGAGCGAGCCCGCTATGCAACGAGTTGCATAGACATTGGTGCCGCCCGGGGTGAGACGCCGCTCACGCCCGAGCCGGGCCGCCACCGGCCCCGCCCGGGGGTCAGTCGCCGAGCAGAGCGGCGCGCAGCGCGGGATCGGTCCACTCGGCGTACTCGACGCGGGTGCCGTCGCTGCCGCGCACCATCGCGTAAACGGGCGACCGGCCCGGCCACCGGACCGAAGGTCACCAGACCGCCCGAGGCGATGGCCCGGGCCGACGACTGCTCCCCCGTCCTGCAGGCGTTCTTGGCCGTGGTGGCGGAACTCTGCCCCAGTCCGAGCACCGCACTGGCCCGGTGAACTCCACTGCGTCATGAAGGACTTCGGTGGCCATCGGGCAGGTGGGCGAGTCCGTGGGCGCCTGCCCCGTTCGGCACGCCGTTGGCTTGGCCGCCCAACTGCGAGTGCCCGCCCGCCCGGAGGCCCAGCTCGCCGGTCAGGATCAGGCCCCCGCTGGCGGTGTGCGCCGGCAGGGCCGCGCCCTCGGTCGGCAGGACCCGCTCGATCCGGCCGGTGGCGGTGTCGATGTCCGCGGGAGCTCGGGGGTGCCCGCCTTCCCCGCCCGCCGGACCTGCCCGCGCCGGCCGTCGGGATGGCCTGGCACCCGCGGAACCACGCGGACGGCGCCCGGTGGTGGCTGCGCGACCGGGTCCGCGAGGTGTTCGGCCGACCGGCCGATGCGGACGGGAGTGCGGGTATGCCGGGGCGCGGGCGGGGCTGACCCGATCGGCTGGCAAATAGGGACAAACCGTTATTTCTACCTCAGAATGGGTAGTGGCCAGGCGGTTGCCAAGGCCTCAGAACTAGGAGGTGGTCCCGGTGTCAACCCAGTTGCCGATGGGCATGGAGCACCATCCGGACATCCTGGAAATGCGTGAGCAGTACGAACGTGTCGCGGCGACACCGCGAGCACAGGGCGTCGAGGCGCTGGCGATGCTGGCCGGCCTCTTCCTGGCGGTCTCGCCGTGGGTGGTCGGGTTCACCGGCCTGTCCGCGCTCACCGTCAACAACCTGGTGCTCGGCCTCGCCTTCACGGTGCTGATTTCGGGCTTCGGCTCGGCCTACGAGCGGACCCATGCACGGGCCTGGGCCGCCACGGCGATCGGGATCTGGACGATCATCGCTCCCTGGGCGACGGCCGGCAACGAGTCGATCCGGCGGACGATCCTCACCAACGTGATCACCGGCGGACTGATGACCTGCCTCGCCCTCGCCGCCATCGGCGGCGTGCTCGCGCTGGCCGGTCCGGTGGCTGCCCGCCGCAGCCGGTCGGCCGATCGGACGGCTGCCGCCCGGCGGCCGAGGGGCGACGTCAAGTGACCGCACGGGGGTAGCGGCCCCGGCGCGTCCGGCACCGAGCAGAGCATCCGGCACCGAGCAGGGCAGGAGGGAACAAGGGGAAGGGCAAGGGGACAAGGCGCAGGTACGGGCCGGTCGCTCGGGTGACCGGCCCGCACGCTGCGGCCGGCGGGGCTCAGGGGCGGGTCATCCGCAGGACGTCCAGGGCCTCGTCCAGTTGAGCCTCGGTCAGCTTGCCCTCGGTCAGGTAGCCGCGCTCCACCACGACCTGCCGGATGGTCTTGCGCTCGGCCAGCGCCTGCTTGGCCACCTTGGCGGCCTCCTCGTAGCCGATGTAGCGGTTGAGCGGGGTCACCACGGACGGTGAGGACTCGGCGAACTCCCGGGCCCGCTCGACGTTGGCGGTGATGCCGTCCACCGTCCGGTCGGCCAGCAGCCGGGCGCTGTTGGCCAGCAGGCGGACCGACTCCAGCAGGTTGCGGGCGATCACCGGGAGCATCACGTTCAGCTCGAAGTTCCCGCTCGCCCCGGCCACCGTCACGGTGGTGTCGTTGCCGATCACCTGGGCGGCGACCATCAGCACCACCTCGGGCAGCACCGGGTTGACCTTGCCCGGCATGATCGAGGAGCCCGGCTGGAGATCCGGCAGGTTGATCTCGCCGAGACCGGTGCGCGGGCCCGAGCCCATCCAGCGCAGATCGTTGGCGATCTTCGTGAAGCCGACCGCGATGGTGCGCAGCTGCCCGCTGAGCTCCACCAGGCCGTCCCGGGCGCCCTGGGCCTCGAAGTGGTTACGCGCCTCGGTCAGCGGCAGGCCGCTGGCCCGGCCGACCTCGGCGATCACGGCGGCGGCGAAGCCGGGCGGGGTGTTGATGCCGGTACCGACGGCCGTGCCGCCGAGCGGGAGTTCGGCCACCCGGGGGAGGGACGCGGACAGCCGCTCGATCCCGTACCGCACGTGCGCCGCGTACCCGCCGAACTCCTGGCCGAGGGTGACCGGGGTGGCGTCCATCAGGTGCGTCCGGCCCGACTTGACCACCTCGGCGAACTCGGCGGACTTGCGCTCCAGCGCCGCCGCGAGCTGCTCCAGGGCCGGGATCAGCTCGCCGGTGACGGCCGCCGTCGCGGCGATGTGGACCGAGGACGGGAACACGTCGTTGGACGACTGGCTGGCGTTGACGTGGTCGTTGGGGTGCACCGGGCGGCCGAGGCGCTCGGTGGCCAGGGTGGCGATCACCTCGTTGGTGTTCATGTTGGACGACGTACCGGACCCGGTCTGGAACACGTCCACCGGGAACTGGTCGTCCCAGCGCCCGGCGGCGACCTCCCCGGCCGCCTCCTGGATCGCCGTCGCGGTCGCCAGGTCCAGCACGCCGAGCTCCGCGTTGACCTTGGCGGCCGCCGCCTTGATCAGTGCCAGGGCCTCGATGTGCGCGCGCTCCAGGTGCTGGCCGGACACCGGGAAGTTCTCCACCGCCCGCTGCGTCTGCGCCTGCCACTTCGCCGCCGCGGGGACCCGGACCTCACCCATCGAGTCGTGCTCGACCCGGTACTCCTGCTCGCCGCCCATGGTGCGACACCTCCCTGATTGCCGACATCTGATCATCAGAGCTCCCGGGCGGCCCCAGGTATTTCCGGGAGCCTGCCGCGGGTTCCCCGGGCGTGTGGAGAGCGCCCGGTCAGCCGAGTACGGCGGAGCTGCGGCGGGCGGGCGGGGCGTGCAGCGGGGGCTGGACCAGGACCGGGTCCTCGGCGCGGGCGCGGGCCAGCACCTCAGGGTCCAGGGTGGTGGTGGCCAGGCCGGGGTCGGCTTCGCCCGCGTCGGCGAGCAGGGTGCCGTCCGGGCCCCAGACGGCACTGTGGCCCCAGCCGACGTACGGGCCCGAGGGGCCGATGTGGTTGGCCAGCACGGTGTAGAGGGTGTTGTCCATGGCGCGGGCGGGGAAGAGCGTGCGGACCTGGCGCGCGCCGGAGCCCGTACCGAAGAGTGCGCCGACCAGGTAGGCGTGGGCACCGTCGAGCGCGGCGGCACGGGCGTGCTCGGGGAAGCCGGAGTCCCAGCAGATGCCCAGGCCGAGCCGCCAGTCGCGGAGCCGGACCGTGCAGCCGCCGCCCTCGCTGGGCGCGAAGCCCGCCGCGCGCTCGTTGGGCGTGGTGAACTGCTTGCGGTAGACGGTGGCCAGGGCTCCCGAGCCGTCCAGGACCAGGGCCGCGATGTGCAGCAGACCGGTGTCCGCGGCCCGTACCGGTGCGCCCACCACGACGGGGACACCGGTCTGTGCGCAGGCTGCGGCGAGCGGGTCCAGACGCGGGTCGTCGGGTGCGACGGTGAGCCGGTCGGGGTCGGCGGCGATACCGGCGAGCTCGTAGCCGGTGAGGAACAACTCGGCGAGCAGCAGCAGCTGCGCGCCCTCGTCGGCGGCGCGGCGGACCAGGGCGGCGGCGGTGGCGGCGTTCGCCGCCACGTCGAGCGGGGCGAGCGCGGCCTGCGCGGTGGCAACGGTCAGCGGCGCGATGGGAAGCGACTCGGTGGGCAGCGGTGCGGTGGGCAGCGGTGCGTCCGACGGTGTCTGTGCGGTGCTCTGTACGGTGGTGGTCACGGACTCCAATCCTTACCTATCGACCCCCGTCGACTCAAGATCCATGCGCGGCCGAAAGCCGACCGGGGGTGCCCGGCCGGGTTTCGGCCGTGACGTGAGGCAGAGCGGGCCCGCGCGGTGCAGCATGGCGGCATGACCGACGCAACCGATGCAACCGACGCAACCGACGTGACCGACCCGGCGGCCCGCTACGAGGAGATCGCCGAGGGGCTCGTACCGCACGGAGCCATGCGCTCCCAGATGTTCGGCATGCCGTGCCTGAAGGACGCCGGCGGCAAGGCCTTCGCCGGCCTTCACCAGGGCGAACTGGTCTGCAGGTTGGGCCGTGACACGTCCGCGCACGCCGAGGCGCTGCACCTGCCGGGGGCGCACCTCTTCGACCCGGCGGGCGGCCGTCCGATGCGGGACTGGGTGTGCATCCCGCTCGCCTCGGCCGGGCACTGGGAGAACTTCGCCGAGGCGGCCCTCGGCGCCCCGCGCTGAACGCGAGGGCGGCCGAGCTCGGGCCGGTGGCCGTGCGGTCACCGGCCCGAGCCGGCGCTCAGCCGTGGTACTTGGCGACGATCTTCGTGAAGGCGTACGGCGACTGACCGATCCCGCTGCACGAGTCGCCCGCGGAGGTGCCGGAGGCGCAGGCGCGGTCGCGGTTGACGGCCCAGAAGGTGAACCGGGCCAGATGGTGGGCGGTCGCGTAGTCGTAGATGGTCGTGAAGTCGCCCGTGGAGAGGGTCTCGTCGGCCTCGTCCGTCTTCCCGTTCATGGACGAGATCCCGATGTGCCGGTAGGCGGTGGCGGAGTCGTACCCGTAGGCGCTCGCCACGGCGCTCTTCAGGCCGTCCGCCGCCTTCGTGGTGACCGTGCCCATCGAGCCGCTGTGGCTGCCGAAGTCGAACGGCATGATGGTCCAGCCGTCCACCGCCAGCCCGGCCGCCGCGCCCTTCCTGATCAGGTCGAGCCCGTCGGAGTCGGGTCCGGTCGGGGTGGTGCCGAAGGTGACGTACTCCTTGAGGCCGGGGTTGGCGGACTTGACCTTCTTGAGCGCGTCGACCACCCGCTGCCGCACGGTCCCGTTGGAGACCTCGGTGTTCTCGATGTCGATGTCGATCGCCTTGAGCCGGTAGGCGTCGACGACCTTCTGGTAGGCCGCCGCCAGTGCGCTCGCCGAACCGCACTTCTCGCCCAGCTTGTTACCGCTCCAGCCGCCGAAGGAGACCACCACGTCGCCGCCGGCCGACCGGATGCCGTTGACGGCACTCTGGTCGCTGCCGCCGGTGAGCGCCCGGGTGCCGTCCCACTTGGGATTGCAGCCGCCGTCGCTGAGCATGAAGGCGAGCGTGAACTGCTTGACGCCGGTCGCCGCCATCACTTCGGTCGGCTTCTGCGGGCTTCCCCAACCCAGGTACTCGTAGGGGGCGTTGAGGCCGACCGGATCGGTGGCGGCCGCCGGTGTCGCAGCCGATCCGACCGGCGCGAGGGCGAGAGCGCCGCCGGCCAGCGCGGCCGTGGTCGCGAGGGTGAGGAGCGGGCGGAGCAGGGTTCGCGAACGCATGGGTCACCATCCCGGGAGTCCGACACATTAGGAAAGTTTCCTGACAGGGAAAGGAAGCGAACCAGTCGGGCGTGGCCGCGTCAAGATGCTGTACCGGAACGGTCGGTGACGGAAGACGGCGGTGTGGGCAGCGTCTCGTACCCCACCCGCGTCCCCGTACGCGATACTCGTCGCCGTGGCCCACCCCGCCGCGCCCGCCGCACCGTCCCGAGGAGCCCGAATGGCAACGACCCCTGCCCGCCTCGACCCGGCCGACCTGCTCGCCGTGGGGGAGCTGCTGACCGACGAGGAACGGCTGATCCGGGACACCGTACGGAAGTTCGCCGACGAGCAGATCCGCCCCTACGTGGGCGACTGGTTCGAACGCGGGGTCTTCCCGGCCCGTGAACTCGCCCCCGAACTGGGCCGCCTGGGCGTCCTCGGAATGCATCTGGACGGCTACGGCTGCACCGGCTCCTCGGCGGTCGCGTACGGCGTCGCCTGCATGGAGCTGGAGGCCGCCGACTCGGGACTGCGCAGCTTCGTCTCCGTCCAGGGCTCGCTCGCCATGCGCTCCATCCACGCCTTCGGCTCGGAGGAGCAGAAGCAGCAGTGGCTGCCGGACCTGGCCGCCGGCCGGGCGATCGGCTGCTTCGGGCTCACCGAACCGGACTTCGGCTCCGACCCCGCCAACATGCGCACCCGGGCCCGCCGCAAGGGCACCGACTGGGTGCTCTCCGGCAGCAAGATGTGGATCACCAACGGCAGCATCTCGGACGTCGCCGTCGTCTGGGCGCAGACCGAGGAGGGTGTCCGGGGCTTCCTGGTCCCGCAGGGCACCCCCGGGTTCACCGCCACCGACGTGCACGGCAAGCTCTCGCTGCGCGCCTCGGTCACCAGCGAACTGGTACTGGACGAGGTGGTGTTGCCCGCCGACGCGGTGCTGCCCGGGGTGCAGGGGCTGCGCGGCCCGCTCTCCTCCCTCGGCGAGGCCCGGTACGGCATCCTCTGGGGCACCGTCGGCGCGGCCCGCGACTGCTACACCACCGCGCTGGACTACGCGAAGAGCCGGATCCAGTTCGAGCGGCCCATCGCGGGCTTCCAACTCACCCAGCAGAAGCTGGTCGAGATGATGCTGGAGGTCGAGAAGGCGTACCTGGTCGCGGTCCGGATCGGCCGCCTCAAGGACGCCGGGCAGTGCCGGCCGGCGCACATCAGCTTCGGCAAGCTCAACAACGTCCGCACCGCACTGGAGATCGCCCGCAGCGCCCGGACCATCCTGGGCGCCAACGGCATCACCGTCGAGTACCCGGTGCTCCGGCACGCCAACAACCTGGAGTCCGTGCTGACGTACGAGGGCACCGCGGAGATCCACACCCTGGTGCTCGGCGAGGCGATCACCGGCGAGTCGGCCTACCGCTGACGCAGGGTCGGCCCACGGGTGCAGGCCCTGACCGAAAAGCGGAGGAACTGCCCGAGTTCAACCGGCACATCGTCGGCCCGATCGAGGTCGTCCACGAGTTCCGGCCCGCTGCCTGAGGCGCCGTCCGCTGTACCGGACCCTGCTACCGGAACCAGGCCGGACCCCGGTGCAGGACCCTGGTACCGGAGCCGGGGGGCCGACCGGCGGGTCGTCTCACGGGCGGGTACGCCCGTGGGTGGAGGGCGTTCGGTACCTGGTGCCTATCGCCGGGCGCGTTACCAGCCGTCAGGATGGAGGGGAAGCGCAGGCCGGAACGAGAGCCGAGGGTCGTCATCATGGGTAACGCGGGCAGGGCCTTCGCGGGCGTCGTGGCTGTCGGAGGGGTGGCGCTCGGGGCTGTCGCGATGGTCCCGAAGACCGCCGACCTCCTGGAGAGCAGGCATCGCGAGGCCGCCACGTACGCCACCGGCAGCGCTGCCAAGGCCGCTCGCGAGTCCGTGCCCGGTTGGCTGCCGGACGACGCGACCAAGGTGTCGTACCTGATGTCCACCACCGGCGACGACCGGCTGCTGAAGGCCTCCCTCCCGGACCGGAAGCTGCCCGAGGGATGCAGCAAGGGCACCCCCCAGGGTGCGGTGCACCTCAAGGCGTCCTGGTTCCCCGGTGACATCCCCGCCAAGGCCACCGCCCGGTGCGGCTACTACAACGTCGCCCTGGTCGGCAACGAGCTGTACGGCTGGCAGGACAACGCGGTCGTGATCGCGGCCCGCAAGGCGGGCGGCACCGCCGGCTGACCGGGCGGCCCAGAGCGGTGCGACCTGACACAGTACGGCCCGGCAGGGCGGGACTTGGCAGAGTGCGACTGGGAACAGTATCGGGTCCGGGTATCGGAGGACCCGCCCGCTGCGGTAGGACGGACGTACCCGACCAACCCGCAGAGGAGCCCCATGCCAGGCCCGACCCTGGGCGCCACCGGTGACCAGTCGTCCGACACGGCCGCCACCGGTGACCAGCCGTCCGACGCTGCCGCCACCGCCGCGAGCAAGACCGTCCTGACCGAGCCCCAGGGCGGACCGCCGAGCCGCGCCACCGTGGCCGTGCTCGGCGGCCTGGCCGCACTGGGCCCGCTCACCACGGACCTCTACCTGCCCGCGCTGCCAACCCTGACCACCGACCTCGGGTCCACCGCGGCCACCGCCCAACTCACCCTCACCGGCTCGATGTTCGGCATGGCCTTCGGCCAGCTCCTGTTCGGTCCGCTCAGCGACCGGCTCGGCCGCCGGTCCCCGCTGCTCGTCGGCATGACCCTCTACACCCTGGCCACCGTGGTCTGCGCGCTGGCCGGCTCGGTCCCGCTGCTGATCGCCGGACGCTGCCTGCAGGGCTTCGCCGGGGCCGCCGGTCTGGTGATCGCCCGTGCCATCGCCCGCGACCGGTACGAGGGCGTGGCGATGATCCGCTTCATGGCCTCACTGGGCGTGATATCCGGGCTCGCTCCGATCCTCGCACCCGTCCTCGGCGCCCAGCTGCTGCACCTCACCTCCTGGCGCGGCACCTTCGTCGCCCTCGCCCTGCTCGGTGCGCTGCTCACCGTCGGCGCCAGGCTCGCGCTGCGCGAGTCGCTGCCGCCCGGGCGGCGCCACGCCGACGGCATCGGCAGCACCGTCCACGCCATCGGCGACCTGCTGCGCGACCGGCGCTTCCTCGGCTACACGCTCACCAGCACCTTCGGCTTCGGCGCGCTCTTCGCCTACGTCAGCGGCTCCTCCTCGGTGCTGCAGACCGAGTACGCCATCTCGCCGCAGCTGTACAGCCTGGTCTTCGCCACCAACTCCATTGCGGTGGTGGGCTTCACCCAGCTCAACGGCCGACTGCTGATCCAGAAGCTCCCGGCGCCCACCCTGATGCTGATCGGTCTGGGCGGCGCCGGGATCGCGGGAGCCGCGGTCGTCCTCGTCACCACCGTCTGGCACCCGGGCCTGCCCGGGGTCTGGCCCGCGCTCTTCCTGCTGATGGCGAGCATGGGCATCGTGCTGCCCAACTCCGCGGCGCAGGCGCTGACCATGGCCCCGCACGCCGCAGGGTCGGCCTCCGCACTGATCGGCACCGGCACCTTCCTGTGCGGCGCGATCGTCGCCCCGCTCAGCAGCGCGGGAGGCAGCCCCTCGGCGACGCTGCTCGGTGCCGTGGTGCTGGGCTGCGCGGTGCTCGCCGTCGTCACCTTCACCACGCTCTGCCGTCCGTGGCGCAGGGAAATCTGATACATCATCAATCTATTGTGCTGCCACGGGCGTTCTCACCAGTGGTCACCGGGGGCTGCCCGGCCGGGGGCCTGCGCGGGCGTCCGGCCGCTGGTGTCCAGCGTCCGGGATGCCGGAGCGGCGCGCGGGGCGCTGATCCGGCCGTGTGTGCGGTCGGCCGATCAGCGCCCCGTGGCCCGGGGTGGTGGTGCGGTCAGGCGATCGAGAAGTCGTCGCCGTAGACGTCGCCCTGGCCGTACCAGCCGTGCAGGTAGACGGTCACCGTGCCGTTGGCGCCGGTGGTGAACGGGACGGTCAGCTTGGTCCAGCCGCTCGCCGAGGCCCAGGTGCTCGCGGTGGCACCGCCGTTGACGCCGAGGTAGGCGTAGTTGCCCTGCACCCAGCCGGTCAGCGTGTAGTTGGTGTTGGGGGCCAGCGTGACGGTCTGGTCGCACTCGCCGGTCCGGCTCGGACCGGCCGCCGCCGACAGCGCGTAACTGCCGGAGTGCACCGGGGTGGTGACCACGGCGCCACCGCTCTGGCAGGTCCACGGGCTGAGGCTGCCGCTCTCGAGGCCGCCGTTGGCCAGGGACTTCGCTCCGCCGCCGGATCCGGTCACGGTCAGCGTGTAGGTGGTGCTGTGGCTGCCCGAGGTCGCGCTGCCGGTGACGGTGAGCGGGTAGGTCCCGGGTGCCGCGGCGGAGGTGGTGGAGATGTTCAGCGTCGCGCTGCCCCCGGCGTTCACCGATCCGGGGCTGACGGCGGCGGTGACCCCGGCGGGCGCACCGCTCACGCTGAGGGCGACGGGCTGCGCCGAGCCCGCCGTGACGGCGGTCGCGATGCTGCTGCGCAGGCTGCTGCCCGGCGGGACCGAACCGGCGGCGGGGGAGGCGCTCACCGAGAAGTCGTCGGTGACCGGACCGGGTCCGCTGCCACCACCGCTGAACGGCTCGAAGACGTGGGTGAAGTCCCAGGTGTTCTGGCTGATCCCGGAGCAGCTGTCACTGCCCGCCGTGCCGACGCAGCCGCCGTTGTCGCGCTGCAGTGCCCAGAACGAGAGGGTGTTGATGCCCTTGCCGACGGCCCAGTCGTAGACGTTGCCGGCGTCGGCGACGGTGAAGGTCTCGGCCGCGCCGAAGTCGTCGATCCCGAGCATGTCGGTGACCCCGATGGAGCCCCACAGCTGCGCGGCCGTCCTGCCCGGGTCGAGCTTGGCGAGCTGGTTGTAGAGGCCGGTCGCCGCGTTCTGGGTGTCGTTGCCCATGTTGTGCGAGGCGTTGTCGTAGTAGTCGAACGTCATGATGTTGACGACGTCGATCCGTGCGTTGTTCTGCACGGCGTTCTTCAGTACGTCGAGTCCGCTGTCGGCCAGCCCGCCGGTGGTGGTCGGCAGGGTGTAGGAGAACTGGATGCTGCGGCCGTTGGCGGTGGCCCAGTCCTCGACCAGCTTGATCGCCTTGTTGCGGCGGTCGATCCCGGCGGTGTTGGTCAGCGAGTTGTCCTCGACGTCGAGGTCGATCCGGCTGATGCCGTACGTGGTGATGACGGACTCGAAGGCACTGGCGATCGCGTTCACGTCGGTGCAGCTGTCGGCGAGTTCGGTGCCGGTGTTGTCGGCCGTGTAGCCGCCGAAGGACGGGATCACATCGCCGCCCGCCGCCCGGATGGTGGCGATGTCCGCGCCGAACTGGGCCGAGGAGACGGGCATTCCGGTGTCGCCGTTCCAGTACGGCGTGCAGGTGCCCTTGCTCGCAGTCTGGATGAACGCCATGGTCAGGTACTTGGCACCGGACTGGCTCGCCAGCGCTGCCGGGCTCTGGCCGGTCCACGCCTCGAAGTACGGGGCGAAGACGTGCTGCGGCAGCGGGGTTGCGGCCGGGGTGACAGCGTGGGCGGCGGTGCCGCCCATGACGGTCAGCCCGACCGAGGTGGCCAGGGCGGCGCCGCCGGCCAGTAGCGCACGGATGGATCTGTGCAGGCGCATGGATGCTCCAACAGACGTGAAGGTGAAGACCGTTCGCCCGGACATGGGCATGACGGTGCCTGACGCGGGCCCAGCAGGGGTGGTACGGCGTGCGGGAAACAGCGCACAGCCGGCCGGTGTTCACACCCCCACAGTGCATCCCGGTCGGAACTACACCGCCTATGGTTGGTCTGGACCACTCGGCTGTCAAGCAATCTGACAGTTCGTCAACGATACGGCCGGGTCGGCGCGGTGCGGGTCGCCCCGCCCGGTGCCGGTCACGACTCGGCCCCGCAGCTCGGGAGTTCGAGGTGCGGGGCCGTCGTGAGGTGCCGTCGGGACGTGCTCCGGGGTCAGCCGAGGCCGTTGGACTTGAGCCAGTCCTTGGCCACCGCCGACGGGTCCTCCTTGTCGACGGAGACCCGCTTCATGAGCTGGGTCAGGCCCGGCGTGTCCAGCTTCGCCGAGACGGCGTTGAGGGCGCCGGCCGCCGTCGCGTCCACGCCGGTCTTGTTGATCAGCGGGGTGACGTTCTGCGAGCTGAAGAGGTTCTTCGGGTCGGTCAGCGGAACCAGCTTGAACTGGACGATCTTCGGGTCGGTGGTGAAGACGTTGCCGACCTGGATCGAGCCGTCCTTCAGGGCGTTCGCGGTGGTGTCACCGGTGGGCTTCCACTCCTTGAAGGCGAGCCCGTAGATGTCCTTGAGCTGCTGCTCGCGGCGGGACTTGAACTCCGGCGGCCCGCCGATGGCGAACTCGCCCGCCTTGGCGGAGAGGTCGGCGATGCTCTTCAGCTGGTACTTGTCGGCCGTCTCCTGGGTGACGCTCAGCGAGTCCTTGTCCTCGGCCGGGGCCGAGTCCAGGAGCCCCAGCGAGGACGGCAGGGCCTTCTGCAGCGCGGCGTTGACCGCCTCGGTGCCGGTGGCGGTGTTCTTGGCGTCCAGGTAGGCGAGCAGGGCGCCGTTGTACTCCGGCAGCACGGACAGACTGCCGTTCTGCAGCTGGCCGTAGAGCACCTCGCGGCTGCCGATGTTGAACTTCTCCTCGACCTTGACGCCCTTGGCCTTGAGGGCCTGCGAGTAGATCGAGGCCAGCAGGACGTTCTCCGGGAAGTTCGCCGAGCCGACCACGACGGTCTTCCCGCCGGTACTTCCGCTTCCGCCCGACGAGCCCGACGTGGCGTCCAACGGGTTGCTGCTGCCGGAGGAGGAGCAGGCCGCCGCTCCGAGCAGCAGGCCAACGGCGGTGACGGTCCTGAGCAGACGGGTGGTCATTGGGTTCCCTTTCGTGGCCCCGCGGCCGGGAGCGGCGCGGGAGGTGGTCATGCGGGCGGGCGCGGGAGGGCGGGCGCGGGAGGGCGGGTGACGGAGGGCGGGTGCGCCCGGTTCACGAGCTGCGGGCGGTCTCGGCGCCCGCCGCCCGCTGGGCGCGCACGCCGCGCGGCAGCGCGTACCGGATCAGTCCGGCGAAGAGCAGCTGGGTGGCGACGGCGAGCAGCACCACCAGCAGTGCACCGCCCAGCGTCGCCGGGAAGTCGCGGGTGGCCAGCCCGTCGATGACGTACCGGCCGAGTCCGCCGAGGCCGACGTAGGCGGCGACCGTGGCGGTGGCGATCACCTGGACGGCCGCCGTCCGCAGCCCGGAGAGGATGGTGGGCAGGGCGTTCGGCAGGCAGACCTGCCAGAGGACCTGGCGGTTCGTCAGGCCGATGCCCAGCGCGGCGTCCCGCAGGTCGGGGTCGGTGCCCCGGACGCCCTCGACCGTCGCCACCAGCACCGGGGGCGCGGCGAGTGCGACCAGTGGCAGCAGGATGGCGGTGTCGGTGACGCCGCCCACCAGCACCGCGAGCGTGACGAGTCCGAGGGTTGGCAGTGCGCGTGCGACGCCGGTGAGCGCGGTCACCGCGACCGCGCCGCGCCCGGTGTAGCCGATCAGCAGGCCGAGCGGGACCGCCAGCAGCGCCGCGTAGAACAGGGCCTCACCGGAGAGGGCGAGGTGCTCGGTGACCCGGTGCGTGATCGCGTCCGGTCCGCTCTGCCGGGCCGGCGCGGTGAAGAAGGTGTTGAGCCAGTTGATCCAGTTCATCGGGCGGCCTCCGGGCGGACGGCCCAGGGGGCGAGCAGTCGCCGCGCCAGGATCAGCAGCAGGTCCGTGACCAGGGCGAGCGCGGCGACCAGCACGATGCCCGCCACGATCGGGGTCGGGAAGGTGCGCTGGAAGCCGTCGATGAACAGGTAGCCGAGGCCGCCCCTGCCGATCAGAGCGCCGACCGCCGCCAGCGAGATGCTGGACACCGCGGCGACCCGCAGCCCGGAGACCAGGTACGGGACGGCGGCCGGGAGTTCGACGGCGGACAGCCGGTGCCAGGGCCCGTAGCCCATCGCGGTCGCCGCCTGCCGCACGGAGTCCGGCACCGAGCGCAGCCCGTCCACGGTGGTGGGCAGCAGCACGGCGAGGGCGTAGAAGGTGAGCGGCACCATCACGGTGGCGCGGGTGGCCAGCCCGGTGTACGGGATCAGCACGACGAAGACCGCGAGCGAGGGCAGTGCGTACACCACGTTGAAGACGGCGGAGAGCGGCTGGTAGAGCCGGGGGAAGCGGGCGCAGGCGAGGCCCAGCGGCACGGCGATCAGCAGGGCGATCAGGACCGGGACGAGGGCGATCACCGCGTGGTCGAGGGTGAGGTCGCGCAGGTAGGCGAGGTGGTCCCCGATCCAGTACCAGCGGACCAGCGGCTCACCGTCCATCGGTGCTCACCGGCCGTTCGTCCAGGCCGTCCGGGCGCTGCGGGTCCGGGCGTCGTGCTTCCGGCCGCTGGGGCTCCGGGTGCTGTGGGTCCGGGCGTTGTGGGCCCGGGTCTGCCGTGGCCGGGCCGGTGGGCCGGGTGCCGGTCAGGGCCGCGAGGACCGCCTCCCGGGTGGCGGTGCCGACGGCCCTGCCGTCCGCGTCGACGGCGACGACCGCACCGGCGGGGGAGAGCACGGCCGCGTCCAGGGCGCTGCGCAGGGTGTCGACCTCGGGGTGGAAGACCGGTGCGGGGTGCGGCTCGGCCGGTCCGCCGAGGTCGACCCAGCCGGTGGGCCGGCCGCCCGGGTCCAGCCGGAGCTCCCACCCGTTGTACCGGCTGCCCTCGGTGAGCGGGCGGACGGCGACGTCGCGGGCCGGGAGCAGGCCGAGGCCGCGCAGGCCGCGGTCGCGGCCCAGGAACGCGGCGACGCCCTCGTCGGCGGGGGCGGTCAGCAGGGTGTGCGGGTCGGCGAGTTGGGCGATGTGGCCGTGCTCGCGGAGCACGGCGACCTGGTCGCCGAGCCGGACGGCTTCTTCGATGTCGTGCGTGACGAAGAGTACGGTCTTGTTCAACTCGGCCTGAAGGCGCAGCAGTTCGTCCTGGAGCCCGGCGCGGACCACGGGGTCGACCGCACTGAAGGGCTCGTCCATCAGCAGCACCGGCGGGTCGGCCGCCAGCGCCCGTGCCACGCCGACCCGCTGCTGCTGGCCGCCGGACAGCTGGAAGGGGTACCGCTTGGCCAGCTCGGGTGCCAGGCCGACGAGTTCGAGCAGTTCGGCGGCGCGGGCACGGGCCTTCTTGCGGTCCCAGCCGAGCAGATAGGGGACGGTGGCGATGTTGTCGATGACCCGGCGGTGCGGGAAGAGCCCGGCCTGCTGGATCACGTAGCCGATCCCCCGGCGCAGCTTGGCGGCGGGCAGTTCGGAGACGTCGGTACCGTCCAGCAGTACCCGGCCGGCGGTCGGCTCGACCATGCGGTTGACCATCCGCAGGATGGTCGTTTTGCCGCAGCCGGACGGGCCGACCAGCACGGTGGTACGACCGGCAGGTATGTCCAGGTCGAGACCCTCGACGGCGATCGTGCCGTCGGGGTGGCGCTTGGCGGCGCCGTCGAATCTGATCACGGAAGGGATCCTAGCTTCGGCGCTCGAGCGCCGTTCGGTTCTTGGAGCGGATGTCGGGTCACAGCGAATCACACCCGACTCGAACTGATCTTCGGATCGTGACGGCTTTCCCCGTCCTCGGCGGGTGCAAACCTTCCCATTCCGTGCCTTGCGCTACGAATCGCCGTCTGTGCCGTCCACGGTCGGGAGGCCCGCCGCCGCCCAGGCGACGAAGCCGCCGTCCAGATCCGTCGCCCGGTGCAGTCCCAGCTCGCGCAGGCTCGCGGCGGCCAGGCTGGAGGCGTAGCCCTCCGAGCAGACCACGATCACCGCCAGCTCGTGCCCGGTCGCCTCCGGGATGCGGTGACTGCCCGTCGGATCGAGCCGCCACTCCAGCACATTGCGTTCGATGATCAGGGCACCGGGGACACCGCCCTCACGCGCCCGCTGCGCCGCCGGGCGGATGTCCACCAGCAGCGCGCCCTCCGCCGCCGCCCGGTACGCCTCCGCCGGTCCCGGCCGGTGCACCCCGGCCCGCGACCGCTCGACCAGCTCCTCGATCGTCATCACCACTGTTCCGGTCCTTCCAGCGCGGTGCGCACCAGGCCCTCGGCGCGCAGTTCGTAACGGGACATCGACTCCAGCGGCGGTGAGTACGCGTGGATGGTAACCGCCGGACCGCCGCCCGTGTTCCGGACATCGTGCAGGTACTCGGGTCCGAAGGCGCGGGCGGTGCCCGAGGTCAGCCGCCGGATCAGCAGCCCCTGCCCGGGGCCGCCCAGCGACAGCTCCTCCAACTCGCCCAGCGTCACCATGAAGGCGCCGCGCGAACCGCCGTGGTCGTGGAACCCGGTGGACTGGCCCGGCAGCCAGCTGATCAGCCAGATCTCGTGCTCCTCGCTACGCTCCAGCCGTTCGTACCAGCGGTCCTCGGCGGCGAGCCGGACCCGGGGCAGCCACCGGTCGGGCTGCTCGGCCAGCTCGCGGACGATGCTGCGCAGGGCGTTCGGCGAGAGCGGGGCGGACCGCGCCGCCCCGGAGGCGGCAGGGGCAGGGGCGAGATCAGGGCTCACGAGATCAAGGCTCATGGGGCATCCTCGGGAAGGCCGAAGGAGGCTGCCGGACGCGGATGCACGGGGAGCGCAGGAGCGTACGACAGGCGGGACGACGTGAAGAAGGGGGACGCGAGAGCGCGGCTCAGACCCTGGCAGACGTCACAGGGAGAGAAGAACCGTCAGCAGGCACACATATCGCTCGCCTGGCGTCGCAGATCGACGTGCAGGCGGCAGACCAGGGTGGTGCCGGTGTCCATGAGCTGATCGTTGCGGAGGCAAGCCCGGCACGTCAAGCGCGGACCGCCTGTCGGTCACCTTGCCGCTGTCCGGTACTGCCATGCAGTGCTGCCCGATTGCCGCCATCCGGTGCCGCTATCCGGTACCGCCCGAGTGGCCGAGTGTGGGCCCGCCCAGCACAGCAGACCGGCCTGCCCCGGGGGAGACGGGGCAGGCCGGTCGAAGGAAGGGCGGCGGCCTGCGACGCCCCGGTGGGCCGGATTCGGTCGGCGGGCCGGGTCGTGGGCCGGGTCAGTTGTCCTTGGCCGCGTCCGAGTCCGCCTGGGCGGCGGCGCTGTCGGCGGCATCCACCTTCTGCTGCATGTCCTTCAGTTGGGCGTCGTCGCTGCCGCCCGCCGCCTGCGTCGCAGGTGCCGCAGGAGTGGCCGAACTCGCGGGGTTCGCCGGCGCGGGCGCGGCGCTGGTCGGTCCGCAGGCCGTGAGCAGCGGAGCCGCGCCGAGGAGCGCCGCAGCGAGCAGGACGGCAGTCGCGGAACGGCGTACGGTCACTTGGCCGCCGCCGTGCCCTCGCCCTGCGCGCCGCACCAGGTCGCCACGGACTTCAGGTCGGCCTGCCGGGTCTGCAGGGTCGGCAGCAGGCTCTTGCGGAAGGTGAGCCGGTCGTTGAGGTACTTCTCGATCTCGGTGTGGCCGGCCGTCTTGGCGTTGGCCACCCGCTGCTCCAGGCGGGCGATCGAGCCGGGAACGGTGGCGTCGCCGTTCAGCCGGGTGATCGAGTCGGCGACCCGCTTCTCGGTCTTGGGCAGGCGCTTGCAGATGGCGGCAGCACCGTCGCCCTTCGGGGCCGTCCTGGTCGCCGCCTCAGCGGGAGCGGCGGCGAACAGGGCGCCGGCCAGGGTGAGTGCGCCGAGCGCGGCGGTGGCCTTGCGGTTCGGGAACATGGCTGAATCTCCTCCAGTGCCACGGGATGCCGACCCTTGGGCGAGTCGACGTGGCTGGAAGGTAGCGGGCGTTCTTGTGGATTCCCTGTGACTGGATTCCCTGGACTGGATTCCCTGTGATCCGGAGCCGGGCCGCTGCACGGGTGGCTCACGGGTCGGACCGGTCAGCCGTCCTACGGGTGCTGCCGCACCTTCGGGCCGCGCTCCTGGCCGGAGAGCCAGTCGCGCCGGGCGGGCAGTTGCGCGGGCGGGGCGTCGGTGGCCGACAGCGGCAGGCGGACCTCGAACCTGCAACCCACTCCGTCCGGAGGAGTCCCGACCGTCACCGTGCCCCGGTGCAGTGCCACCTGCTGGGCGACGAGGGTCAGGCCGAGCCCCGAACCCGGACTGCCCGGCCGGCGGTGGAAGCGGGCGAAGACCTTCTCGCGCTCGCCCGGTGAGATCCCCGGTCCGCCGTCGTCAACCGTGAGCACCGCGAACCCGCCCTCGGCCCGCAGCCGCACCGCGATCCGCGCCGTCGCCCCGGCCGGACGCGCACCCGCAGTGTCGGTCGGCCCTGTTGGTGCTGGTGCCGGGGTTGAACGGCCGTGCACCACGGCGTTGTTGAGCAGGTTCACCAGCAGGATCCGCAGGCCCGCCTCCCAGCCGAAGAACCGGAGCTCGGCGGGCAGCTCGGTGGTCAGTACCGCCTCGGGGCTCCGCCGTGCCGTCCCGCCCGCCACCGAGTCCGTCAACTCGGCCAGATCCAGCGGGTCGAAGGCCGTCAGCTCGACCAGGTCGCCCTGGGCCAGCGTGCGCAGCGCGGTCAGCAGATCCAGCAGCCGGGCGTGCTCGCTCCGCAGGTCCGCCGTCACCTCCGCCCGTTCCCCGGCCGGGAGATCGGGGTGTGCGGCCAGCACGTCCAGGTTGGTGCGCATGCTCATCAGCGGAGTGCGCAACTCGTGCGAGGCTGCCGAGGAGAACGACCGTGCGGTGTCCAGCGCCTGCGCGGTGCGCCCGGCCTGCTCCTCGTAGCGGGCGAGCAACCCGGCGATCGAGGCCGCGAGTTCGTCCACCTCGGCGACGTTGGCCCGCTCGGTGGCGAAGCCGGCCGCACCGGCTCCGGGGTCCAGCTCGTGCGCGCGGCGGCTGAGCCGGCGCAGCGAGGCGGTGGCCCGGTCGGCCAGGGCATAGGCCAGCAGTCCCGAGACGGGTGCGGTGAGCAGGGCCACCAGCAGCACTCGCCGCCGTACCGCGGCGAGCTCCGGCTCGGTGGCCGAGGCCGGGGCGAGCAGCCAGAGCGTTCCGGGCGCCTGGCCGTCCAGTGGTACCGCCAGAACCCGCCAGGCGTGGCCCTTGTCCCGGACGGTGGCCGGGCCGTCCGGGGTCGCCGCGGGCAGCCGCGCCGGGTCGGTGGGCTGCGGACCGCCGGTCAGGACCACCGTGCCGTCCGCCGCCACCACCCGGATCCCCGCGTCGAGGGAGTCGGCAAGCACCTTGCGATGCTGGCTCTGCTCGACCCGGGGGCGCCCGCCCCGGTCGGCCGTCAGCAGCGCCCGGACGTCGGTTCGGACGAGCGAGGCCCGGTCCTGGAGCCGGGTGTCCTGCTGATGCCGCAGGTCGCGGCCGACCAGTCCCAGCACCAGCAGCCCGGCGGCCAGCACCAGCAGCGGTACCAGGACGGTCACCGAGAGCGCGATCCGGGTCGAGAGTCTCATCGGCCGCGCGCCTCTCCGGCTCTGCGCCGCTGCGGCTGGACCGGACGGCCGGGCGGCTCCGGGACGACTCGGGTGCCGGCGGGCTCCTGGGCAACCCGGGGGCTGGGCGGGCGCAGCACGAAGCCGACGCCGCGGACGGTGTGGATCAGCCGGGGGCGTCCGCCCTCCTCCAGCTTGCGCCGGAGATAGCTGATGAACGTGTCGACGGCGTCGGTCCGCACCTCGAAGTCGTAGCCCCAGACCCGGTCGAGCAACTGGTCCCGGGTGAGCACCAGGCCGACGTTTCTGACCAGCTGCACCAGCAGCTCGAACTCCCTTCTGGTGAGCTGGAGTTCCAGGCCGTCGAGATGTGCCTGGCGGGTGGCGGGGTCGATCTCCAGCGGTCCGGCGCGCAGGACCGGGGAGGGCGGCGGATCGGCAGCTCCGGCTGCGGGCGGGGGTGTCCGGCGGCGGAGCAGCGCCCTGATCCGCAGCACGAGTTCCTCCAGGGCGAACGGCTTGACCAGGTAGTCGTCGGCCCCGGCCTGGAGCCCGGCGACCCGGTCCGCGACCTCGTCCAGTGCCGAGAGCATCAGCACCGGCGTGTCGTCGCCCTTCGCCCGCAGGGTTCGGCACACCTCGGTGCCGCTCAGGCCCGGCATCGAGACATCGAGCACCACGACGTCGGGCGCGGCTCCGACCGTGGCTCCGGTCGCGGCCCCGGTGCCGCTCCTGTTACCGCTCCCGGTGAGCAGTCGTAGTGCGCCGGGACCGTCCTCGGCGAGCAGCACGGTGAACCCGCTCAGCCGCAGCCCGCGCTCCAGCGAGCGACGGATGGCGGCGTCGTCGTCCGCGATCAGTACGCGTCCCGTGGTCATGGCTCTGCTTCCTTCGTCCTCGTGCCCTTGGCTCCGGCTGCTCCCGCGACGGCTGCTCCTTTGGGGGCTGGAGACCTGCGATGCCGCGCTCGTCGCGCAGGGCTCGGGGTGCCGGGACCGCCCGACCCTCTCATGACTTCATGAAGCCCCCGGATCCGGGCCCGCTGCTCGGGGATCGGGGTCATCGGCCACGGCGATGCTCGGGAGTCCTACCCCGGTCGGCTGCGGGCTGGAACCGATCCGGCAGCGGTACGCGTCCTCGGTGGCAGTACGGTTGCGCTCGGCAGCGCGGCGAAGGGTTGGAGAGACGTATGGGATTCATCAGCTGGATCATCCTCGGCGTGCTGGCCGGGGCAATCGCGAAAATCCTGCTGCCCGGACGTGACCCGGGCGGCCTCATCGGCACCACCCTGATCGGTATCGCCGGTTCCTTCGTGGGGGGCTGGCTCTCGGCGACCTTCCTGCACCGGTCGGTGGCCAAGCACTTCTACGACCCCGCCACCTGGGGCGCGGCAATAGTCGGCTCGCTGGTGCTCCTGATCGCCTACCGGCTGATCTTCGGCAACTCCCGCGACTGACAAGGCCGGTGGGTCCGCCGCGACGCGGACCCACCGTCCCTGCCGTTCGGGTACGGGCTCACACCCCGGCGACCCAGCCGGGCAGATCCTCCTGTGCGGCGGTCCAGCTCGACGGCACCTCGGCGCAGCCGGTGCGGGCGGCGACGACCCCCGCCGCGATGGCGCAGGTGGTGTCCATGTCGCCCCAGCCGCCGAGGGTGTCCCAGATCGCCTCCGGCAGTGAGTCCAACTGCCCTGCCGCGCACCAGAGGGCGAACGGCACGGTGTCCGGCGCGGAGATCTGCAACCCGGACCCGAGCACGGCTGCCGCATGCCGGACGGACGTACCCTCCGGGAACCGGGCCGCCACCCGTAGACCCGACCGTACGTCGGAGTCCGGCAGCGACTCGGCGATCCGGGTGAGCAACTCCACCCGGCCGGGAGCGGATTGGCCCCGGCTGCGGGCCGCGACCGCCGCCGCGAGCGCGACCGCCACCGCCCCGGCGACCGCCTCGGGGTTGAAGTGCGTGGTGAGCGCGGAGAGTTCGGCCTGCTCGGCGACCCGGTCGAGATCGTCGGCGAACCAGGCGCCGAGCGGTGCGACCCGCATCGCCGCCCCGTTCCCGTACGAGCCCTGGCCGTTGAACATCCCCGAGGTGACGGCCTGCCAGTCGCCGCCCTCGTGGATCGCCCGCAGCACCTGGTGCATGGACGGCCCGTACTTGCGCGCGGGGTCGGCGGTGTAGGCGTCGGCGAACGCCCGCGCCAGCTCCGCCTGCCTGATCTCGCCGTGCCGGAGCAGGTGTTGGAAGAGGACCAGCGCCATCGCCGTGTCGTCCGTCCAGTGCCACGGCGCCCGGCGTGGAATACGGGCGGCGAGTCGGGCGTCGGCCTCGCTGTTGTCGACGCTGAACCAGCGGTCGCCGAAGGCGTCGCCGAGGGCGAGACCCCGCAGACTGTCGAGGGCCGACCGGGGAGTGCGCACGTCATCCTCCGTTTGGGAGCAGCATCCGAGAGCTGCTGGAGCACGACATCGTGCCCGCTCGCGGCGGCTGCGCGCGAACGTATTTCCCGCTTTCTCCTCTCCGCGCCCCGCTGGTCCGCCTCGGCCGTGGTGGGCGGCCTCGGCGCGGCCGAGGTGTCAGCGGGAGCGGAGGCCGGCGAGGAGGAGGTTCCAGAGGGCCTCGAAGTCGGCCTCGGACTTCGGGTCGGTCCACTCGGCGGCGTGGGCCGGGTCGTGGAAGTGCGCGGTGGCCTGGAAGACGGCGCGTGCGGCGGTGGCCACGTGGGTCGGGTGGAACTCGCCCTGGTGGATGCCGTCCTGGATGATCGTGGCGATCTGGGCGGTCAGGGTCTCGATGTGCGCCTCGACGGCGGCCGAGAGCTCGTTGACCAGCGTCATGTAGGTGGCGAACATCTCGGGGTCGTCCAGTGCCTTCTTGCGCTTGGCGGCGAAGAGCGTCGCCAGCCACCGGTGCAGGCGCTCGGCGGCCGGGCCGCGCTCCACGGTGATCGCGGCGAGGGCGTGGTGCGCCTGGTCGAGCCACCGCTGGGTGACGGCCTCGCGGAGCGCGGCCTTGCTGGGGAAGTGGCGGTAGACGCTGCCGTGGCTGACGCCGAGCGCGCGGGCGATGTCCACCACGGTGGCCTTGGCCGGTCCGAACCGCCGCAGGACGTCCTCCGCCGCGCTCAGGATCTGCTCGGGAGTGAGTGTGCTGTCCGTGGTCACGGCGGGGTACGTCCTTCGGTGCGGTTACGGGCCGGCGGTCGGGTCGGTACTGGCGCCTCGCGGTGCGGTCCGACCGGTGTCAGTGCTCGCTGTCGAGGTGGGCCATCTGTGCCGCAGCGTACCTGTCGCCTGCGGCGGCGCCTGCCGGGACCGCTGCCTCGATGGCCCCGAGGTCGGCCGGGGTGAGGGCGACGTCCAGGGCGCCGAGAGCCTCGGCCAGGCGGTCGCGGCGGCGGGCGCCGACCAGCGGCACGATGTCCGAGCCGCGCGAGGCGACCCAGGCGATGGCGACCTGGGCGACGCTGGCGCCCTTGGCCCCGGCGATCGCGCGCAGGGCCTCGACCAGCCGGAGGTTGTGGGTGAGGTTCTCGCCCTGGAAGCGCGGGCTGTGGCCGCGGAAGTCGGTCGCGTTCATCTCGCGGCTGCTGGTCCAGTGACCGCTCAGCAGACCGCGGGAGAGCACGCCGTACGCGGTGATCCCGATGTTCAGGGCACGCGCGGTGGGCAGCACCTCGGCCTCCAGGCTGCGGGAGAGCAGTGAGTACTCGATCTGCAGGTCGCTGATCGGGTGGACCGCGGCGGCACGGCGCAGGGTCTCCGCACCCACCTCGGACAGGCCGATGTGGCGGACGTAGCCGGCCTTGACCAGCTCGGCGATGGTGCCGACGGTCTCCTCGATCGGGACCTTCGGGTCCAGCCGGGCCGGGCGGTAGACGTCGATGTGGTCGGTGCCCAGGCGGCGCAGCGTGTACGCGAGCGCGGTCTTGGTGGCGGCGGGACTGGCGTCGTAGCCGACCCAGCTGCCGTCCGGGCCGCGCTGGGCGCCGAACTTGACGCTGATCTCGACGCTCTCGCGGTTGCGGCCGCGCAGCGCCTCACGGATCAGCAGCTCGTTGTGGCCCATGCCGTAGAAGTCACCGGTGTCGAGCAGGGTGACCCCGGCGTCCATAGCGGCGTGGATGGTGGCGATGCTCTCGGCCTCGTCGGCCGGGCCGTAGAGGTCTGACATGCCCATGAGGCCAAGGCCGAGGGCGGAGGTGGTGAAGGCGCTGGCGCCGAGCGTGGCGCGGGCGGGGGTGGTGCTCACGGTGTGTGCTCCCTGGTGGCGGACGGTCGTCGGGTCGTGCTGGGCGGGGCGCCCTGGCGGTATCGACTATGGCATGTCGGATGACAGATTTCAATATCTGTCATCCGAAATCTGACATCTGATCTCCGCCGTCCGCCAGCTGCCAGCCGCCAGCCGTCATCCGCCGTCGGCCGGCTCCCGGCTGGTGCGCCTGGCGCCCGTGATTCCTGCGGTCCCCGTGGGTCCTGGTCGCGCCCGGCTCGAAGTCCCCAGGTCGCGTGAAGCGGTGCGCGCCGGTCGTCCTTCCCTCGATCGCCAATCTGGTACCAAACGCTGAGCGTTCATCACCCATCGGGCGTGGATCGGCCGGGTGTTGCGGCTTCGCGATGCAGTGATGCCGATGGAGGTCCATCGTGGAAGTGGGCGCGATCCCGGGACCGCGCTCGTGCGTTGCCCCAGGCCCGAGCTCTGTGCCCGACCGGGAACCGTCCCGCCGGGCCGCCGCCCTCGCCCGCCGGTCGACGCGACGTAGTACATGGGCCACCTCGCAGGGGAATGAACCAATCTTCTAGGCTCACTTCTCGGCTTCCCCTGCGCCGGTGCCTCAAGCGCGCCGATGGATCAGGAGGCTGCCGTCCACGGGGCCCCGGGTCCAGCCGGGGCCGCCGGACCGAGCGAGGAGGACCCAGTGTTGCCCAGCCCGAGGTCGCACCAACTGGCGTTGCCGGACCGAATCTGCGGCTGCCGGTGCAGGTATACCAGCGGTGGCCGGGGAGGCGTCCGATGAGTCCTGGTACCGGCCCGAGTCCCAGTCCTGTCCCCAGTCCCAGCTCCGTTCCCGGCGCTGCTCCCGGTCCCGTGTCCAGTTCCGGGCCCCGGCCCGCGAGTTCCCGTCCCGGCGGCCCGCAGACTGTGAGCGCGTACGCCGCAGCGAGCGCACGGGCGGTTGGTGTCCGTACTGTCCACGCCGACGGTGCCAACGCCGTTGGGGTGCACGTCGCCACCCGGCAGCCCGCGAGTTCGAGCAAGATCGTGTCCCGTACTGCGTCGAAAGCATCATCGACGTCGGCCTCGGCAGCAACGGCGTCGGCGCCGGCGTCGTCCGCCCGAGCGGCGGCCGCACGCCCGTCGGCGGCCGAGGCCGTAGTTGGAGCCGGGCCCGGGGCTGGAGCGGGGGCCGGGGCGGGGTTCGACGGTGCGGCCGAGGGCGGGGAGGCCGCCGGCACGGCCGCGCTGCCGGGGTTGCCGCAGGCGTTGAGCGCTCGTGCCCGCACGCTGGCCGGTGCCGTCCGCCGCCGCTGCGCCGACCTGGCCCGGATGGAGTCGCCGTCCGGGGACGCGCCCCGGCTGGACGCGCTGGCCGAGGAGTTGGCCGCCGGGTTCCGCGCCACCGGTGCCGAGGTGCGCCGCGAGCCGGGGCCTGCGGGGGACCACCTGCTGCTCACCTGGCCCGGCCGGGACGAGACCCTCCCGCACCTCCTGGTGGTGGGCCACCACGACACGGTCTGGCCGGTCGGGACGCTCCAGGACTGGCCGGTCCAGGAGCAGGACGGCCTGCTCAGCGGCCCCGGTGTGCTGGACATGAAGGCCGGGCTGGCGCTGCTGGAAGGTGCGTTCGCACTGCTCGCCGACCTGGGGGAGCGGCCGCATCGGCCGGTCCGGCTGGTGGTGGTCGCGGACGAGGAGATCGGCAGTCCCGACGGCCGACGGCTGGTGGAACGCCAACTTCCGGGCGCAGCAGCCGTCCTGGGCCTCGAACCGCCGCACCCGGACGGTCGGCTCAAGACCGCGCGGCGCGGCAGCACCAGAGTCCGGCTGACCGTCACCGGTCGTGAGGCGCACGCGGGCAACCACGCGGCCCAGGGCGTGTCGGCCGTGGACGAACTGGTCGACCAGCTGGTCGCCGTACGCAGTCTGGCCAGGCTGCCCGGCACCGAGCTCAACGCCGGCCGGATCACCGGCGGCACCAGGGCCAACGTGGTGGCCGGGCGGGCCGAGGCCGAGCTCGGCCTGCGCTTCGCCACGGCGGAGGCCGAGCGGAACACCCTCGACAACCTCGCGCACCTGACCGCTCTGCGACCCGGCGCCCGGGTCCGCACGGAGGTCCTCTCCAGCCGGCCGGCCTGGCCGGAGCGTTCGGGCAACCCGCTGCTGCGGCACGTCCGGTCGCTGGCGGCGGTTCTCGGCCAGAAGCTGGACGGCGCCCCGGCGGGCGGTGCGGGCGACACCAACCTGGCGGGTGCACGCGGCCTGCCCACCCTGGACGGTCTGGGCGCGGTCGGGGCCGGCCCGCACGCACGCGAGGAGCACATCCAGGTGGACCAACTCGCCCCGCGCATCGCCCTCCTGGCCGCCCTGCTCGCCGTCCCGCTGCCCCGACTGCGCGAGCGCCCGTAGGCCCCGGGCGGCCGCCCGGGGCCCTGTCCCGAGTCCCGCGCCCCGGAGTCCCGTGCCCGGGGCGCGCAGCGGGCGTGGAGGAGAACCACGCCTGGCTGATCGCGCCCCCGGGGTCCGCCGGACGGAGTCCCGGTGCCATGTCCCGCCCCGCCCCGCCCGGCGCCCGTGACCGCGACGGCTCGGGTGCGGGGCTCGGTGCGGTGAGACCGACGGCTCGGCGCTGCCGCCCGCTGCCGCTGCCGGGCGGAGCCGCCGAGCGTCGGACGGCCGAGAGCCGGAGATCGCGATCTCTTGTCATTCCACGCCTCGCCGCACACAATGGTACCGACCGAACGGTCAGTCGGGAGGTGGGTGCAGTGTCGGCATCGCAGATGGTCGATCAGCCCCTGGAGGGGCACTTCGAGACGGTGGTGGCCGCCGAACAGCGGATCGAGCCACGGGACTGGATGCCGGACGCCTACCGGGCGACCCTCGTCCGGCAGATCGCGCAGCACGCGCACTCCGAGATCATCGGGATGCAGCCGGAGGGCAACTGGCTGACCAGGGCGCCGTCGCTGCGCCGCAAGGCGATCCTGCTGGCCAAGGCGCAGGACGAGGCGGGCCACGGGCTGTACCTCTACGCCGCCGCCGAGACCCTCGGGGTGGACCGGGCGGAGCTCACCGAGAAGCTGGTCTCCGGCCGCCAGAAGTACTCGTCGATCTTCAACTACCCCACGCTCACGTTCGCCGACGTCGGCGTGATCGGCTGGCTGGTGGACGGTGCGGCGATCTGCAACCAGGTGCCGCTCTGCCGTTGCAGCTACGGTCCCTACGCCCGCGCGATGGTGCGGATCTGCAAGGAGGAGTCCTTCCACCAGCGGCAGGGCTACGAGCTGCTGATGACCCTGATGCGTGGCACCGACGCCCAGCGCCGCATGGTGCAGGACGCGGTGGACCGGTGGTGGTGGCCGTCGCTGATGATGTTCGGCCCGCCGGACGACGACTCGCCGAACACCGCCCAGTCGATGGCCTGGCGGATCAAGCGCCACACCAACGACGAACTGCGGCAGCGATTTGTCGACATGACCGTTCCGCAGGCCCAGCACCTGGGCGTCACCCTCCCCGATCCGGCCCTGAACTGGAACGAGGATCGCGGCAGCTGGGACTTCGGCGAGCCCGACTGGTCGGAGCTCAAGCAGGTGATCAAGGGGCAGGGCCCGTGCAACGCCCAGCGCGTCGAGCGCCGCCGTGCCGCCCACGAGGACGGGGCCTGGGTGCGCGAGGCAGCCGTCGCCTACGCCGCCAAGCGCAGAGCCGAGGGCGACCTGGCCGCCGGCGGCAGCGCAGCCGACGAGCACGCAGCCGACGAGCCCAAGGGCAAGGACGAGCCCAAGGAAAAGGGGACAGGACGATGACCGGGACCAAGGCCGACTGGCCGCTGTACGAGGTGTTCGTGCGCCCCAGGCGCGGCCTCAACCATGTGCACGTCGGCTCGTTGCACGCCTCCGACGACCGGATGGCGCTGCTCGCCGCCCGGGACCTCTACACCCGCCGCAACGAAGGCGTCAGCCTCTGGGTGGTCCGCTCGGACGCCATCACCGCCTCCGCTCCGGACGAGCAGGACCCGTTCTTCGCCCCCAGCGGCGACAAGGTCTACCGCCACCCGACCTTCTACGACATCCCCGAGGATGTCCCGCACATCTGACGGGGAGTACACGTCATGACCGACGCGACCACTGACGCGACCGCCGGTACCACCGCCGATCCGAGAACGGACGACGACCACGTCTACCTGACTCTCTCGGAGGCGTCCCCCGGACCGGAGGGCGAGGCCCGCTGGGCGTACGGGACGGGGTTCGCCGACCCGCTGCTCGGCGTGGACACCGACCTGCCGCCGGGCGTCGACGGCCCTGACCTCGGTGCCTACTGCCTGATGCTCGGCGACGACGCCCTGGTCCTGTCCCAGCGACTGATCGAGTGGTGCACCCGCGCGCCCGAGCTGGAGGAGGAGGTGGCGCTCGCCAACCTCGGGCTCGACCTGCTCGGCCAAGCCCGCCAACTGCTCACCCGCGCAGGCCAGGCGGACGGCACCGGGCGCAGCGAGGACGAGTACGCGTACTGGCGCGAGGAGCACGACTTCCGCAACGTCCGCCTGGTCGAGACCCCGAACGGCGACTTCGCGCACTGCGTCGCCCGACTGCTGCTCTTCTCGACCGCCCGCCTCGCGCTGTACCGGCGGCTCACCGGCTACGCCGACCCGGTGCTGGCGGCGGTCGCCGCGCGCGGCACCAAGGAGCTGGCGTACCACCGCGAGTACGCCACCGCCTGGACGCTCCGGCTCGGCGACGGCACCGACTACTCGGCGCAGCGGATGCAGGCGGCGCTGGACGGCCTCTGGCCGCTGCTGGACGAACTGTTCACCGCGCATCCCGTGGAGCTCCGGCTCGGCGTGGACCCGGCAGAACTGCGCGAACCCGTCCTGCGGGAGCTCGGCGAGGTGATCGCCGAGGCGGGGCTGACCGTGTCGCAGGCCGCGCCGCTCGCGTACGTCGGCGGGCGGGCCGGCCGCGACGGCGTGCACACCGAGGCGCTCGGGCCGCTGCTCGCCGAACTGCAGGTGGTGGCCCGCGCGCACCCGGGGGCGACCTGGTGATGGCCGGAACCGCACCCGCAGGAACCGCACCCGAGACCGGCGCAGGTGCACACACCGCGTCCGCACATCCCGCGTCCGCAGCCGTGCCGGCCGCCGATGGCGCGCGCCCGGGTGGAGCCTGGGAGATCGCGGCGGCGGTGCCGGATCCGGAGCTGCCGATGCTCACGCTGGCCGACCTCGGGGTGCTGGCCGAGGTCGAACAGGACGGCGGCGCCGTCACGGCCTGGCTCACGCCGACCTACTCGGGCTGCCCGGCGGTCGCCGAGATGGCGGCCGACGTCGACGCCCGGCTGCGCGCGGCCGGCTACTCGGAGGTGCGGGTACGGCTGCGCCTCGACCCGCCGTGGTCCACCGACCTGATCACCGAGGCCGGCCGTCGCAAGCTGGCCGAGGCGGGTATCGCCCCGCCGCAGCACGGGCCCGCAGGTCCGGGGGTGCTGCAGCTCGGGCCGATCCGGCGGGTCGTCCACTGCCCGCAGTGCGGTTCCGCCGACACCGAGGAGCTGTCCCGTTTCGGCTCCACCGCCTGCAAGGCGCTCTGGCGCTGCCGCAGTTGCCGCGAGCCCTTCGACCGGATCAAGGAGATCTGAATGTCCGTCCGTCGACCGGCCTTTCACGAGCTGTCCATTGGGACGGTGGAACCGCTCTGCGAGGACGCGGTCGCGGTCACCTTCGAGGTGCCGCCGGAGCTGGCCGCCGAGTTCACGTTCCGCCCCGGCCAGACGCTGACCCTCCGTCGGATGGTGGACGGCGCGGACGAGCGCCGCTCGTACTCGATCTGTTCGCCGGTCGGCGGTCCGCTGCGGATCGCGGTCCGGGAGGTGCCCGGCGGGCTGTTCTCGCGCTGGCTGGTCCGCGCGGCGGCGGCGGGCGACCGGGTCGAGGTGCTGCCGCCGTCGGGCCTGTTCAGCCCCGAACTGGGCGTCTCAGCCCGGCATGTGCTGCTCGCCGCCGGTTCGGGAATCACGCCGATGGTGTCCATCGCGGGGTCGGTCCTGGCCGCCGACGAGGGCTCGGAGGTCACCCTGCTCTACGGGAACCGGCGCAGCGACACGGTGATGTTCGCCGACGAGCTGGCCGACCTGAAGGACCGCCACCTCGGACGCTTCCAACTGCTGCACGTGCTCTCCCGGGAGACCCGTGACGCCGAACTGCTCAGCGGCCGGCTCGACCCGGAGCGGGTCAGGGCCCTGGTCGAGGCTCTGGTGGACGTCGAGCAGACCGATCACTGGTGGCTCTGCGGCCCGTACGGCATGGTCGAGGGGGCGAAGGAGCTGCTCGCCGGCCTGGGCGTGCCCGCCGAGCGGGTGCACCAGGAACTGTTCCACGCGGAGGACGAACCGGTTGCCGAGCGCCCCGAGGAGGGCGGCGCGGCGGACGGCGCGTCGAGCGAGGTGACGGTGGTCCTCGACGGCCGCTCGGGCACCCTCACCCTCCCGCGCGACCGCTCGATCCTGGACGGCGCCCAGCGGGCCAGGCCCGACCTGCCCTTCGCCTGCAAGGGCGGTGTCTGCGGCACCTGCCGGGCACTGGTCACCGAGGGCGAGGTCACCATGCGCCGCAACTTCGCCCTGGAGGAGAAGGAGGTGGCGGCCGGCTACGTCCTGACCTGCCAGGCCCGCCCGGTCTCCGACCGCGTCACGGTCGACTACGACCGCTGAACGCCCTGAACGCCGGGGCTGCCGTACTCATCGGACCGGGGCTCTCCACAGGTCCTGGTGATCACTGAGGTTCCGCCGTGACCGACCGCGTGCCCGGCGGGCCGTCCAAGTGATCACCACGGCTGCGCGGGGACCTGGGCCTCGGACGGTTCGCCGAGCAGCTTCACGATCGCGTTGACGGCGGCCCGGCCGGCCCGGTTGGCGCCGACGGTGCTGGCGGAGGGGCCGTATCCGACCAGGTGGATGGTGATGGACCGGATGGGCGGGGCAGACCGTCACTCCGAGGTCCCGGCAACCCCTTGAGCTCGCCGATGTCCTGGATGCCCGGTGCCCCTGGTCGACACGACGATGCCCCGACGGCTTGGGCTGCGGCAGGCTCCCGCCCGCGAAGGCCGCGTCCCTGGTCGTCCTGTCCCTCGGACAGCGGAGCCAGAACGGCCGGCATTGCCACCATCCGGGTGCTGGACGTCTTGAGCAGAGTGGCCCCGCACCTCGCTGCGCGCGTCCTGCGCGACAGCTGAGGCGCGGTCGAGCCGACGCCGGCCCGGGATGACTGTTCCTGCCAGACGGCGGCAGACACGCCGATGGTGCTTACGGGTGTTGGCTGGGCGTCGCGGTGGGCGAAGGGCTGGGTTGCGCCACCCAGGGCTGATCGACCGGATCGGAATAGGTGAGGGTGCAGGCCCGGCCGGCTGGTTGGACACCGCACACCTGCAGCGTCGTCTTCGGGTCGCTCGCGTCCAGCATGGTGGAGTAGTTGTCGAACCCCTGGTGGATCAGGGCCGTCTGCTGCTGTCCGGTACCCGTGGTGATGGTGGCGGTATCGCCCGGTTCACCGTCGGTGAGGGAGGACCAGGCGGCCTGGCACCTCGGGCTGTAGTGCAGGTACAGCACCACCTTGCCGTTGTTGGTCGTCAGGAGCGTGTGGTCGTCTGCCTCGCAGCCGGTCTGCGCCGGGTCCTTGCCGTTGCAGCCCACACCCCGGCACGGTGCGGGCTGTCCGGCGCCGGCGGTACTGACCGACTGGTGGGGCTCCGCCGGACGAAGCAGCAGCAGGGTGCACACCAGGACGACCAGGGCCGCCGCAGCGGTGGCGATCACGACCGGACGCCGCCGCCAGACGGGCAGTGTTCCCGAGGGCTCGGCGGGCAGGACGGACGTCTGTGAGGGCTCGGCGGTGACCGGGACGGTGGGCGGCTCGCTCGGCATGAGCTCCGCCGCCGATGGAGACGGCTCCTCGGCCTGGCCGACCGGCGCGGTCGTCGTGAAGACGATGCGCGCCCTCGAGTGCAATTCGAGCAGCTTCTGGAGATCGCGGTCCGTGACGGCGCCAAGGCTCTTCAATGCCTCCGGCGTAATAAGCCTCTTGCCGTTGAGCCATCGTTCCCACGATGCCTTGCTGTAATGCGTTTTTGCCGCCATCTCAGACAGTGAAAGGCCGGTTTCATCTTTCACGGCACGGAGCTGCTCCGTCAGCTGGAACGCCTCATTTGGCATGTCGGCCGGCAGTGCTCTCCAGGTGGTGCCCATCAGACCTCGCAAGACTTGGGAAATGACGGATCCGGTTCGGGGAATGGCGACTCCGGACGCAGGCGTCCGGAGTCGTCCGACAGCGCGCGACAGCGCCAGCGAGTAAACCCCGTTGTTCTCCGTGGCTTCCCACCCCCCGACCACTCGTCTCAAATGCCCGGTCAGGGCTTTGAGACGGGTCCGATTGTGTCATACGCCCGCTCCAGTGGGACCGGGTGAGCGTCTCACGCTCATCCCTCGGTTGTCTGCAAAACACCAGGTCACAGGTGTGAGACGGACCAGAGTCGATTGTGGGGACCTGAGACGCTCGAAACTCCGGGCCCGGCCACCCCAGAGTTGTCCGGGGCACAGCGGGCGGCCCAGGGCTTTGTCGAAGGCCGGCATGGAGGCACGGATCCGGACAAACCGGCCTTGTCCGCCAGAAGCATGACCGACCCGGGAAAACCTGGCCGGCTGCCTCGCGGTAGGCGGTCGATCGGACCTCCAGGTCGGATTCGAGCAGGTCGGATTCGAGGTCTTCTCGTGCCCGGATTGTTCCCGATGGAAAACCATTTCCACCGTGCCGTAGCAAGTAGTAGCGGAGATCAGGTCGATCAATCATGGACAACACGTTGATCAGGTTCGGAAGCCCTCGCAGGCTGGGCCGCCCACTGTGGCGTTCGGCGGTCCTGACGGCCCGGGCGGTCGGTGCGGCCGTCCTTGTCGTGGCCCCTGAGGACCAGGAGCTGCGGGATGAGCTGGAAGGCGTCGGCGTCGCCGGACAGTGGCTGGCGCCGGAGGCGGCCGAGTCCATCGGCGGGGCCCTGCTGGGGGAGTCCGTCCCGGCCGAGAGCGGTGTCGTGATGACGTCGGACCCCGACTCGGCGACACTGCGGGCCGCGTTGATGGCCGAAGCGGCGGGCCGCTACGACGCGTCGGCCCTGCGTCTGCTGCTGGACAAGGCGGCTACTCGTGAGCTTGCCGCCCAGGCCGGCGTGTCCACCGCACCCGGCGCGGTCTGGCACCCCACGGCAGCGGTACCGGCGGCGGTCCGGCAACTGGCCGACACCTCACCGGGAGGAGTGGTTCTCAAGGGGGCTCTCGCCTGGGCGGGCCACGAGCAGGCGAGGGCCACGACCGGTAGCGAGGCCATCGCCGCAGCCGAGGCACTCGCCGGGAAGTGCGGCACCCACATCGTGATCGAGGCCTTCGTGCCCGGCATCGAGTGCTCCCTGGAGCTGGTCCGGTTCCCGGACGGCAGCTGCCGGGCGACCGGCTGGAGCGTCAAGGGACGTACCGACGACGAGCGCCATCCGCTCTACCGGCCTCGGATCGCGCCGGCCGGCGAGCCGCCGGAGGCGCTGCTGCACGCTGCGGAGGCCGTGCTCCGCGAGGCGGGCTACCACGGGATCGCCGACTTCGATCTGGTCTGTACGGACGACGGTGACGTGGTCGTCCTCGAGTGCAACCCGCGTACGTCCTGGGCGACGCTGCTGCACTGGACGAGCCGCGGCTACTCCTCCGTCGACTGCGCGCTGGCCGCCGACCGGGACCTGGCAGGTGGCCGCGAGTCGCTGCTGGCCGCCGAGTTCCTGCTGCCCGACGACGCACGTGCGGCGCGCGCGGTGGCAGCGGTGGCCGAAGCCGACGGTTGGGTGCACCCGGTGGTCGAGGGCTTGCGGGCGCGCGGCTTCGTCCGAGCGCGCGATCTTGACGGCCTTGCCGCGGTAGCGGGCTTTCTGGAGCGCGCCTGCGGTGTCTCGCTCGCCTCCCACCTCGAGTTCGCCGAAGCCGCAGTGAAACTCGAGGCCGAGTTCGGCACCTTGTCGGCTCGACGACTGGCGGGCGCCGCGTGAAGGCCTCCACGGTTTCGAGCCTGGACGACGTCGCCGAGAGCGAGTGGGACCGGCTGGCGGCCGGAGCGGAGGCCGGGTTCTACCTCAGCCACCGCTGGCTGCGGAACGAGGAGAACAGCGCCACCGCCACTGCCGGGTACATCCTGATCACCGACGACGCCTCCCGGCTGGTCGGCGCGGCGCCGGTGTACCTGGTCCGTGAGGAGCCGAACGCGGGCTACCGCCCGCATGAGGCCCTGGCGGGTGTCCGCCCGGCGGACCGACTGCTGATCGCCGGAGCCCGGCGCGGATACCTGAACGCCCCGCTGCTCGACCCCGGCCTCGACGCCGGCACCCGGGAGGAGTGTCTGCGGCTGCTGGTCGCGGGAGTCGCCCAGGCCGCCCGGGAGTTGCGTGCGGACCAGGCCTGGTGGCTGTACGTGCACGACGGCGCCGTCGCCGAGCTGGCTGCGGCGACCGGTAGCCGGGTGCCACAACTCCAGGGACTGGACGCGGCCATCCAGCTTCCGGGCAGCAGCTTCGAGGACTACCTCGGTACCTTCCCGGTCAGGCGCCGGTACGCCATCCGCAAGGAGCTCAACAGCTTCCAGGCCGCCGGGTACGAGCTGCGTCAGCTGAAGCTGTCGGAGTGCTGGTCCGAGGCCGGCGACCTGTTGGCCCAACTGCAGGGCAAGTACGGTCACCCGGCCGATCCCGAACCGCTGAAGCAACTGCTGCGGCGCCAGGCGGACGGGCTGAGGGACAGCGGCACCGTGCTGAGCTGCTTCCGGGACGACCGGATGGTCGGCTTCGCCCTCATCTACGACTTCGCCGGCACCACCTGGCTGCGCGCCACCGGCTTCGACTATGACCGACTCGTGGGCGCGGCCGAGTACTTCGCGCTCAGCTGCTACCAACCGATCGAGCACGCCTACCGCTCGACCGACCTGCGGCGAATGCACCTGGGGAAGGGAACCGCCGAGGCCAAGGCCCGGCGCGGCGCACAGCTCAGCCCGCTCTGGGCGGTGCCGAACGACGACTCCTACGCCGACGCCGACGCCGTCGTCGCGGCGAATCACCGGCTGGCCGACGCCTGGCAAGCCGAACTGGGCCAGCGTGCCCCCTCGTTCAACTGACGATTCAGGAGATGACCCACATGACCATTGTCGATGACGCACGTCCTGCCGAAGCTCAGGCCGCCTCTCAGGTTCGGGCCCGCGTACACGTCCCGCTCAAGACGCCGCTCGGGCAGTGGCTGAAGGCCGACGTCTTCAGCTTCCGGGGGCTGGCCGACGACGGCGAGCACCTGGCCATCGGGCTCGGCGACTACGCGAACAGCGCCGAGCCGCTGGTCCGGGTCCACTCGGAGTGCCTGACCGGCGATGTCCTGGGCTCCGCGCGGTGCGACTGCGGACCGCAGTTGCAGGAAGCCCTCTGCGAGATCGAGGCGGCCGGTGGTGTGCTGCTCTACCTGCGCCAGGAGGGGCGCGGTATCGGTCTCTACAACAAGATCGACACCTATGTCCTGCAGGACAAGGGCCTGGACACCTACGAGGCGAACGAGCACCTCGACCTGAAGGCGGACTCCCGCGACTACCAGGTGGCGGCCGACATGCTCACCGCCCTCGGCATCACCCGGATCCGCCTGCTGACCAACAACCCGGAGAAGGTCGCCCAGCTGCGGCGGTGCGGCATCGAGGTCGTCGAGCGCGTCTCCACGGGCGTGTTCGTCACCCCGTACAACCGCCACTACCTCGAGACCAAGGCGCGGAAGACCAACCACGCCATCGATGTCCCACAGCACGCCGGCTGACCGACCGTCCACGTCGAGAGAGAGTCCGAACCGCCCAATGAGAGCTCTGCTCATCACCGGAAGTCCAAGTTTTCCCTCGGCCACCGCCGCCCTCGCCGCAGTCGCGGCGGACGCCCTGCGGGCCGCCGGTGCCGAGGCCGACACTCTTGACCTCGCACGCTACGGCCTCAGCCCGGTTCCCGGGCCGGACACGGCCGCCAAGGTGGCCGCCCTGCGCGAAGCCGTGGAGGCCGCCGAGGCCGTCGTCCTCGCGTCGCCCGTCTACCACGCGGGGTACTCGGCCGTTCTCAAGACCGCCCTGGACCACCTCCCCGGTGGCTCCTTCGACGACAAGGCGATCGCCGTCCTCGCCCACGGCAGCGGCCCGCGCAGCGGCAACGTGGTCTGTGAGCAACTGCGCACCGTGGCCAAGGCCCTGGGCGGCTGGCTGATCCCCACGCAGATCGCCAGTTGCCCGGACGACTTCGTCGCGACCGTGACGGGCGGGAACTCGCCGGCGGACGAGATCGTACAGCGGTGCGAGCAGCTCGCGGCCGAACTGTCCCGATGCGTCCACATGCTGCGCGGTTCGGTGACCCTGTGACCGGGGCGAAGGAGGCGTCCCCGGCAGAGCTGGAGGCCATGCGCCAGGCGATTCACCTGGCGTCCGAGCGGCTGGGCCGCACCACGCCCAACCCCTCGGTGGGTTGCGTGATCCTGGATCGCCACGGAAACGCGGTGGCCGAAGGCGCGCACGAGTTCCCCGGCGGGCCCCACGCCGAGGTGATCGCGCTGCGCCGGGCGGGGGAGGCCGCAGTCGGTGGATCGGCCGTGGTCACGCTGGAGCCCTGCGCCCACACCGGCCGGACCGGCCCGTGCGCGACGGCACTGCGTGAGGCCGGGATCGCCCGTGTCGTCTACGCGGTGGCCGACCCCAATCCGGTGGCGGCCGGCGGCCACAGCCGGCTGAGCGCTGCGGGCGTCGAGGTCGTGGGCGGCGTACTCGAACAGGAGGCACGGCGCGCCAACCGGTTCTGGCTGCACGCGACCACCCGCCACCGGCCGTACGTCACCTGGAAGTTCGGCACCACGCTGGACGGACGGGTGGCCGCCGCCGACGGCACCTCGCGCTGGATCACCGGGCCGGAGTCCCGCCGGGACGCGCACGAGTTGCGCGCCATGCACGATGCGGTGCTGGTGGGATCGGGCACCGTCCGGACCGACGACCCCCACCTCGGCCTGCGGCACGGTGTCACAGGCCGGGCGCCGGTCCGGGTGGTGCTGGCGAGTTCCGCGAACGACCTGCCGTCCACGGCTCGGATCTGGGACGAGTCCGCGCCCACGCTGCTCGCCCTGGCCGACCCCGGCGCGGCGGTGCACCTCCCGGAGCGGGTGGAGCGTGTCAGCGTGCCGACCGCCGCAGGGCGGGGAGTCGACCTCGAGGCGGTACTGAAGGAGCTCCACGCCCGGGACATCCACTCCGTGCTCGTCGAGGGCGGCCCCCGGATCGCCGGGTCCCTGCTCGCGGCAGGGTTGGTCGACGAGGTGATCGGCTACCTCGCCCCCGTGCTGCTGGGCGACGGCCCGTCGGCCGTCGCGGACACCGGTATCGCGACCCTCGCCGACCGGATCCGCCTCGACGTGCTCGACGTCCGGTCGCTCGGCCAGGACGTCCGGATCACCGGCACACCTGAGAGGACAGCGGTATGCGAATGAGAACCGGTCTCGTACTGCCCCTCTACGACGACCCGTGGACCGATCCGGTGGGTCGGATCCTGCATCTCGCGGACCTCGGCGTGCCGGGGATCTGGGTCCGGGACATCCCCCTGCTGCAGAACGACGGTGTCGACCGGGGAGCCGGATTCGACCCGGTGGCGCTGCTCGGCAACGCCCTTGGCCGCGGCGTGCCGTTCGATGAGGTCGGCACCGCCGTGCTCTGCCTGAGCTACCGTCAGCCTCTCACCCTGGCGAACGCGGTGGCCACGTTGCAGGCCCTCTCCGGCAACCGGCTCGTCGTCGGCGTCGGGGCCGGAGTGCGTACTCCGGTCAACGAGGTCTACGGGCTGGACCCCGAGCTCCGGCGCCGTCATTTCATCCAGGCGGTGCGGGTGCTGGACGACCTGCTGCGTCGCGGCGGAGTCGACCTCCCGGAGACGGTGCGATTCGAGCCGGCACCGGACACGAGTCCGCCCGCGCTGCTGCTGGCCTCCAACGACCCGGTCGCGCTGAGGGAGCTGACCGCGCTGGCCGACGGCTGGATGACGAACTACGTCACGCCCGAGCGGGTCGCGACCGAGCTCCTCGCGATCTGTCCGGAGGCGTCACCGCTGCCGTGCACCATGCAGCTCACCCTGGCGGTGAGCACCGCCGACCGGGACCTGCCGCCCACGCCCAGGCCGCACGGCCGGCTGACCCTGCTGGAGGTCGGTGCCCGGCAGCTGCCCGGGCTGCTGGAGCAGTACGACGAGGCCGGGCTGGACCGCGTGCTGGTCCACCTGCCGCTGGACGACGGTTCGGGCGACCAGCTCGCGATCCTCGGCTCGGCACTCCGGGCTACCGACCTCGCCGCCACCGGCGCGTAGCCGGGCCCGGGCGCCGGCTTCCTCGCGAACCGGCCGCCTGACACTTCATTCCCTGGAGGCACTACCCATGGCACCTACCCGACTCCTCGTGCTCGGCGCGGGGGACGGCCATCAGACGGCGTTCGCGACCTGGATCCGCGAGGGCATCCGCATCACCCTCGTCGACGGCTTCTCCAAGCCGCGCTACGAGTTCCTCGCCGACGAGTTCCAGGCGTTGGACGTCCGCCGGGCCGACGCCCGCCACCCCCGGTACGACTCCGAGCTCGCCGACCACCTGGTGCGGCTCGCCAAGGAGCACGACGGTGTGGTCACCCTCACCGAGGAGTGTGCGGCGGTGGCCGCGCTGATCGCGGAGCGTGCCGGATTGCCGAGCGTCGGCACCGACGCCACGAAGGTCGCCCGGGACAAGTACCTGCAACGTGCCTCGCTCGCGCGAGCCGGGTTGCGAGTGCCTCGGTATGCCGAACTCCGTTCTCCGGCAGACTTCCTGGACTTCCTGGCGGCTGCCGAAGGGCCGGTCGTGATCAAGCCGGTGGACAGTGGCGGGAGCGCCTCCGTCCGGTTGGTCCGGCATCCCGAGGTCGCGGCGGACGCCTGGGAGCGCGCGGTCGCCTACAGCGGATCGGGCCGGTGCATCGCCGAGGAGTTCATCGAGGGCCCGGAGATCAGCGTGGAAGCCGCCGTCCAGGACGGCCGGGTCAAACGGGTCGCCGTGACCCGCAAGGAGCTGGCCGGCCCGGAGTTCTTCCTGGAGCGGGGCCACATGGTCTCCCCGGCCGACGAACTCGACGGCCACAGCATGCTGGCCGTGCAGCGACTGGTCGACGCACACGGTATCCGGGATGCCTTCGTGCATGCCGAATACCGCATCAGCAACGGCGAATTGGTCAACATCGAGTTCGCGGCGCGGCCCGGCGGCGGTCACATCATGGATCTGGTGCTCAGGTCGCGCGGCTGGAACCCCTATGCCGTGCAGGCGTGGCTCGCCCTCGGCATACCAGTGGGGGACGCCGAGGACACCGACGTCCGGGAACACCACGCCGCCGTCCACTTCCTCATCGCCACCGGCTTCGTGCGCAGCTACGCGGAGCAGGCACCGCTGGTCGCGGGTCTGCCCCGGGTGGAGACCGTGCTCCAGAGCGTCCGCGAGGGACGCACCCTGCCGTTCCCGGAGGCCGGTTGGCACCGGGCCGGTATGGCACTCGGCTCCGGGCCGGACCCGGTCGAGCTGCGGGACCAGCTGCGGACCGCCGTGGGCCGGCTCGCCGAGACCATGGGGGTCACCGAGATCGGCGACCGGCGCATCTCGGAATTTCCCGCCGACGCCGAGCGGTCGGCGTGATGACGGTCGATCCGACACTTCGGCACTCCGGCTGGTCCGAGGACGACGGACCAGCCACGACTCTCCTGCTGCTCAGGCACGGCCAGACCGCCCTCACCCCGGAGAAGAGGTTCTCCGGTTCCGGCGCAGACCCGGTGCTCAGCGAGCACGGTCGCTGGGAGGCCGGGGCCGCCGCCCGTCGCCTGGCCACGCTGCCCGGCGCACACGGTCCGGTGCAGGCGGTCGTCTCCTCGCCGCTGCTGCGGGCCCGCGCGACCGCCGAGGTCTTCGCCTCGGCGGCCGACCTGCCCGTCCACCTCGACGTACGGCTCCGCGAGATGGACTTCGGCGCCTGGGAGGGCCACACCTATGCCCAGGTGAAGCACCACTGGCCGACCGAACTCGTGGCGTGGAGAGAGGACGAGCAGGAGGCCCCGCCCTCGGGCGAGAGCTTCGCCGCCATGACCGACCGGGTCCTCGCGGCACGCGACGCAATCCTCGACCTGCACCGAGGACGGACGGTGCTGGTGGTCAGCCATGTCGGCCCGATCAAGGCATTGATCCGCTCGGCCCTCGGTGCTCCGGCGGATGCCCTGTTCCGGATGGAACTCGGGCCCGCCTCCCTTTCCGCGATCCGCTACAACGCATCGGGTACCGCCTCCCTGCGTGTCTTCAACGACTCCTGCCATCTGTCCGACCCACACCACAGCTGAACCGGGGACCGAACCATGGCCATGTACACCAGTCAGAAGCAGCCGCGCTCATCGCGCGCAGACCTGGCGGATCGGCTGGGGTTGCCGGATCTCCGTGGCAGCGGCCGGTTCGTCACGGCCAACGTGATCGACAGCTTCGGCAACGGCATGATGATGTCCTTCGTGGTGGTGTTCTTCGCCCGCACCACCAGGGTGCCGCTGATCGAGGTCGGCGCCGCGCTCACCCTCGGCCAACTGTTCGCCGTACCGGCTCCGGCACTGATCGGTGCGCTCGTCGACCGGTACGGTCCCAGGCGCGTCGTCGTGACCGGGAACCTCGTCTCAGCCGCAGGGTTCGGTGCCTACCTGCTGGCGGAGTCCACCTGGCAGATCGTGCTGGCCGCGCTGGTGGTCCAGTTGGGTGCGAACGCCTACTGGACCTCCAGCAGTGCCCTTGTGGTGCTCGCCGCGAAGGAGGGCGAGCGCCCCCGCTGGTTCGCCTTCCTCCGAGCGCTGCGCAACATCGGCTCCGGCGCCGGTGGTGCGGGAGCCGCGCTCGCCGTCAGCATCGCCAGCTCGGCGGGCCTTCGGGCGGTGGTGACCGTCAACGCCGTGACGTTCCTCCTCGCGGCCTGGCTCATCGGCACTTGGCGCCCGCGGAAGGACCCCACCGATGGCGCGGCGGGCTCGCGCGCCACCAGGCCGGAGAGTCCGACCGGCTACCTCGGGGTGCTCCGCGATCGCGCCTACCTCCGGCTGGTCGCGGTGAATCTGGTCTTCGTCCTTGCGGCGATGGCGCCCACTGTTCTCCTCGCGGTCTACCTCACCGAGAACCTCCGGGCCGGCGCCTGGCTGGTCGGCGTCCTGGTCGTGATCAACACTGCGCTCGTCGCGTCCCTGCAGACCATCTCGGCCCGCTGGACGGGCCACCGACGGGCCGGCCGCCTGCTCGTCCTCGGAACCCTGCTCAACGCCCTCGCCTTCCTTGTCTTCGCCTCGCTCATCGGCCTGCCCGGCTGGGCGGTCACGGCCGGGGCGGTCCTGGCCATGGTCGTCTTCACCGCTGCGGAGATCCTCCGGACCGCGCCCGTCAGTGAGCTCAGTGTCGCCATGGCATCGGAGCGTGCCCTGGGGCGATACCTGGCGGTGTTCCAACTGTCCTGGACCATCGGCGGTGCCGTAGCACCGCTGCTCTTCACCTCACTCCTGTCCCACGGGCCGACCTGGCCGTGGATCTTCCTGGCTGTGATCTCCGTCCTCGCGGTGCCGGCCATGTCCGGTTTCGACCGGAACACGAGGTGACCCGGCAGCCATGCGTCAGGCTCGGGGCGCAGCCCGACGAAGTGGGCCGACGACGGTCCCGTCGGCGAAGGTCTCTGCCCAGCGGCCGAAGGGCTTGTCCGACGTGACGATCAGCGGGGCGGCGTGATCCAGGGCGTCTCGCTCTCCTTCTCGAACGCGGCCATCCTGCGCGCCCTCGCTTTTCGCGGCTTCGCCCGCAAGGACGTGCTGTCGCAACGGTCAGGGCCGAGACGGGGTTGCCGTCGGGCCCGACGGTGATGACGCCGCATGGCGAGCGCCACCCGCACGAGGTGATGCCGGACAAGCTCAAGGCATCGGAGAAGCTCCAGGACGAGCAGATGGGCGAGAACCTACGTCGAACGCCGCACCAAGGAAGGCCTGTCCAACCCCATGACATCGGGCCGACCGGAATCGTTCCCACCGGCGGAGGCAGGCAGGAGGGGGGTGCTCCCGCAACGGGAGCACCCCCCTCCTGGACGCTGGTTCAGGAAGCCGGGGCGATCACCACGGCCGTGCCGTAGGCGCAGATCTCCGTCCCGAGATCGGCCGCCTCGGTGACGTCGAACCGCATCATCAGCACCGCGTTTCCGCCGCGCGCCTTGGTCTGCTCGATCAACCGCTCCATCGCCTGGTTGCGGCTGTCCACCAGAGTCTTCGTCAGGCCCTTCAGCTCGCCGCCCATCAGGGACTTCAGCGAGGCGCCGATCTGGGTACCGATGTGGCGGCTGCGGACGGTCAGGCCGAAGACCTCGCCGATCACCCGCTCGACCCGGAAGCCCGGTACGTCGTTGGTGGTGACCACCAGGACGCCCGAGTTCTGCTCCTGCCCACCGCCATACTCTCCAAGAGTGCTCATACCGCCATCCTGTATGACCGGAGGGCCGCCACGCCGCAGACACGGCCGAACGGGCAGAAGATCCTCTCACGGCACCGGTGAACCGCCACCCGAAAAGGCCGTACGGTAGCCCCATGGGCGAGCGAAGCGATCATCCACAGGGGCCGGGTGCGGCGGAGGACTCCGAGGCACGGGAGATCGAGGCCACCGTGGTTCTCGGCATCCGAATCACCGACTGGCCCGCCCTGCGCGCTGCCGCGCGGGCGGTCGTCGAGGACCTGGTCTTCGAGGGCATCAACCCCGGGGAACAGCGTGAGGCACTGCTGCGCGAGGTGTCCGAGGACCCCAACGCCGCACTCGGTGCGCTGCTCCATCCGGACCGCCTGGTGTCCGCCATCCCCGGGGTGGAGGCGCTCGGCGGCACGCTGGAGATCAGCGCCACCGAGGACTTCGCCCCCGACTTCGCGGAACTCTTCCCGCTCGACCTGGAGGCGGAGGAGGGCGGCGGCAGCGTCGGCGACTGGACCCTCACCCCCCGTACCGCCTGCCTCCTGCACACCCAGCTGATCACGCTGGCCGACGCTGCCTACGATGACCTGGAGGAGCACGAGGGCGAGCCGGTCACCGACGAGGAGGAGCAGGACTTCGCCGTTTTCGGCCGCCTCCCGAGCCGGACCTGGGGCATGCACCGCAGCTGGCGCCGCGCGCTGGCCCGGACCTTCGACGACCTCGCCGAGGACCTGACGCTCGGGGAGTGGCCGCTGCCGCGCTGCCTCGCCGAGGACCTGGCCCTGCGGCTGGCCCTGGTCGACGCCCGCGAGCTGCTCGGCGCCCAGCCGCAGGCCGTCGCCGACATGATGGGCGACCTGCCGGTCGACCTGTACGACTACGACTGGGACGGCTGCGCGGACGAGCTCTTCGGCGTCTACGGCCCCGACGACGGCGACCCGGAGATGGACGCCGCCGACCGGACCGACCAACTCCTGGCCGCCACCCACCCGGAGGGGTGGTTCCTGCCGTACGAGGATGCCGAGGAGCGCGACCCGGCACGCGGCTACCGGCGCTGACGGCCCGGCGGAGCTCGCCGGAAGCGGAGCCGCGCACTGTCCCGGGACGGTGCGCGGCCGACCGCGCACCGGAGGGCCGAACGGGCCCCCGGAGGGGGCGCAGGGGCGGCCTGGCATCCTGGTGAGGTGATCTCAGCCAACGCCACGAACGCCACCGACACCGGCGATGCCACGGGCACCGACACCGGCGACACCGTCACTGCCGTGAACGGCTCCGGCCCTGCCGACACCCCCGAGCCGCAGCAGGCCGCAGCCGATCCCCGCGACGATCTCCCGCAGTACGTGCTGCCGCTGCTGGTCCGGATGGAGCGGGCCACCCCGCCGGCCCGTACCGATGCGCTGGAGACCTCGGCGCGCGCGGTGCTGACGCTGCTCGCCGACGAGCGGGTGACGGCCGCCGACGGGGAGTGGGCCGAGCGGGTCGCGGCCTGGGAGGACGCCCGGATCCGCAAGGTGGTCCGGCGGGCGCGGGGCGGTGAGTGGCGCAAGGCGGGTGAGCTGCCGGGCATCACGGTGACCGGGGAGAGCGCCGAGGTGCGGGTCTTCCCGCCGATCCCGCTGGACGGCTGGCCGAAGGAGCTGGCCAAGCTCCAGGTGTCGGGCACCGATCTGGAGGACGTCGAACCGGCTGCCGAACCGGCGCCGGGGATCCCGGTCCTGTGGCTCAACCCCGAGCTGGAGATGAGCGCGGGCAAGACCATGGCGCAGACCGGCCACGCCGCCCAGCTGGCCTGGTGGCGGCTGGACGACACCCGGCGCAAGGAGTGGGCCGAGGCCGGATTCCCGCTCGCCGTCCGTACCGCGAGCCCCGCAGCCTGGGGCGAGTTGGCCAACGGCGATCTGCCCGTGGTGCGTGACGCGGGCTTCACGGAGATCGCTCCGGGCAGCTGCACCGTCGTCGCCGACCATCCGGCACTGCGGGCGGGCTGACCGAGGGTCAGTCAGGGTCAAGGCGGGGTGACGGATGGTCAACTCCGGCTAAAAAACTTCGCAACCTATGCCCTTGCCAACCCGTCTCTGTGAGGGACAGTTGCTCACATCCTTATTCGGGAGACGGAACATGCGACGTTGGACGACAGTGCCGATGGTGCTCGCCCTCGCGGTGGCGGGGACGGCGGCGGTACCGGCGATGGCCTCTGCGGCAACCCGGTCGGCGGCCGTCGCCGACTGCTCGAACGGCTGGGGAAGTCTGCCGAAGAACGACCGCTCCTACCCCTCCGTCCAGTTGGAGAACATCCGGACCGGCCAGAACGCCTGCTACGACCGGCTGGTCTTCGACATCCCCGGCGCCTCCGAGACCAACCGGCTCGGCTACCACGTCAACTACGTGGACGTACTGCGCCAGGACGCCTCCGGGACCGTGATACCGGTCAACGGCGGCGCGATCCTGGAGGTCGTCGTCACGGCGCACACCTATGACTGGACGGCCGGCAAGTACACCTACCCGGCCAGTGCCGGTGACGCCCTGCCCGGGGTGGACCTCACCGGCTACCGCACCTTCGTGGACGCCAGGTTCGCCGGCAGCAACGAGGGCTACACCCAGGTCGGGCTCGGGGTGCGGGCCAAGCTGCCGTTCCGGGTCTTCCAGCTCGACAACCGACTCGTCGTCGACGTGGCGCACACCTGGGGTGCCGGCAGCTGACCCGCGCTGACCCCGCCGGGGCCGGTCCGGAGACGGTCCGGTCCGGCCCCTACGCTTGGGGCTGTGACGATCAAGATCCTGCCGGTGGACGACGAGTAACCGGTCCGAGTCGGACTCCGAGCCGTCCTGGCGGCCCAGGACGGGATGACGGTGGTCGGCGAGGCGGGGGACCGCACGCAGGCGGTGATCGCGGTGTACGAGTCGGGGTTCGTCTCGGCGGACGGGGTCCCCGACCGGTGCGGCTGAGCTCACAAGCTCACGTGCTCAGGCCGGGTAGGCGCGGGTCTGGGCGGCTTTGACGGAGGCCCAGACCATGGTGCCCGGGGCCAGGTCGAGTTCGGCGGCGGCGGCCGGGGTGAGGTCGGCGGTGAGCGGGAGTTCGCCGGTCAGGTCGACCCGGATCTGGTCGCCGTGCAGGTCGAGGCCGGCCACCTCCAGCTGCCAGGCGTTGCGGGCGCTGGACTCGGGGCGGGTGCGGTGCAGCGCCACCGCGGCGGGCGGGAACGCGACGAAGGCGGGCCCGGTCAACTCGTCGGTGGTGGCGAGCTTCTGGCCGTCCGCGAGGGTGACGGTGTGCCCGTCCGCCGTGCCCTGGTAGAGGTTGAGCCCGACCAGCCGGGCGATGTAGTCGGTCCGCGGATGGCGGGCGATCTCGGACGGCGTCCCGGTCTGCACCACCTGGCCGCCCTCGATCACCACGAGCCGGTCGGCCAGCACCATCGCGTCCAGCGGATCGTGGGTGACCAGCACCGCCACCGCCTCGAACTCGGCGAGGTGGCGGCGCAGTTGTGCCCGCACCTCCAGCCGGGTGCGGGCGTCCAGCGCGGCCAGCGGCTCGTCCAGCAGCAGCAGGCGCGGGCGGACGGCCAGTGCGCGGGCGAGCGCGACCCGCTGGGCCTGGCCGCCGGAGAGCGCGCGGGGCTTGCTCTCGGTGTACTCGGCCAGGCCCAGCCGCTCCAGCCAGGGCCGGGCCTGCGCCCGCGAGGTCTTCTTGTCGGCGCCCCGGCAGCGCAGGCCGAAGGCGACGTTGTCGAGCGCGCTCAGGTGCGGGAAGAGCAGGTAGTCCTGGAAGACCACGCCGACCGGCCGGGACTCGGCCGGGGTGTGCAGGCCGGTGGCCGGGTCCTCCAGTGCGGTGCCGTCGAGGTGCAGATGGCCCTCGGTGAGGGGGAGCAGCCCGGCCAGGGCGCGCAGGGCGGTGGACTTGCCGGCTCCGTTGGGTCCGAGCAGGGCGACGACCTCGCCCGGGGCGGCGGTCAGGGGCAGGTCCAGGCGGAAGGTGCCGCGGTCGATCCGCAGGTGGGCGTCGAGGGCGTGGGGCGGCGTCATGGGCTGCTCTCTCCCAGGTGTGCGGGCTCAGAGGTGCGGGCTCACTGATGTGCGGGTGGCCGATCGTGCACCACCGGAGCGCGGGGAGACCACGGGACCGGCTCTCTCGTGATGGTGCATGGTCTGTCGCGCGGTTCCCCGCGCCGCTAGGGAGTTGACATCCAGCGGTCGCGCAGACCCGCGAGGACGGTGATCGAGACCGCGAGCAGGACCAGGCTGAGCGCGATGGCCGCCTCCGGGTCGGACTCCATGGCCAGGTAGACCGCGAGCGGCATGGTCTGGGTCTGGCCGGGGAAGTTGCCGGCGAAGGTGATGGTGGCCCCGAACTCGCCCAGCGCCCGCGCCCAGGCGAGTACCGCACCAGCCCCGATGCCGGGGGCGATCAGCGGCAGGGTGACCCGGCGGAACGCGGTCAGCCGGGAGGCGCCCAGGGTGGCGGCGGCCTCCTCGTAGCGCGGGTCGGCGGCGCGCAGGGCGCCCTCGACGCTGATCACCAGGAAGGGCATCGCGACGAAGGCCTCGGCCAGCACCACGCCCGAGGTGTGGAACGGCAGGGTGATCCCGAAGGCGCTGTCCAGCCAGCGCCCGATGATGCCGTTGCGTCCGAGGACCAGCAGCAGGGCAACACCGCCGACCACCGGCGGCAGCACCAGCGGCAGGGTGACCAGCGCCCGGATGAACCGGCGCCCGGGGAAGTCGGTCCGGGCCAGCAGCCACGCCAGCGGCACCCCGACCAGCAGGGACAGGCCGGTCGCGGCGGTGGCGCAGATCAGGGAGAGGCGCAGCGCCTCCCAGACCTCGGTGCTGGAGAGCTGCCCCGGCAGTGAGCTCCACGGCGCGCGGACGAGCAGCCCGGCCAGCGGCAGGACGAGGAAGGCGAGCCCGAGCAGGGCGGGCAGCAGCAGGGCGTACGGGATGCGCGCGGAGCGCCGCCGCGCCCGAGTCCGTGAGGAGACGGCCGTATCGGGCGCGGCGGCAGTGGGAGGGGCGGGACTCACGGGGCCTGGAAGCCCGCCGCGGTGAGCACCTGCCTGGCCTCGGCGGACTGGATGTAGGCCACGAAGGCCGCCGCGCCGTTGGTGTTGGGCGCCTTGGCGAGGGCGGCGATCGGGTAGTCGTTCACGGCCTTGGCGGCCTCGGGGAAGTCCACACCGTCGATCTTGCCGGAGTCGGCCTGCACATCGGTCCTGTAGACCAGCGACGCGTCCACCTCGCCCAGCTCGACCTTGGTGAGCGCGGCCTTGACGTCCTGTTCGAGGGTGACGGGGGTGAGGTTGACGTCGCCCGTCTTGAGCGCGGTCGCGGCCGCCGAGCCGCACGGCACCTCCTTGGCGCACAGCGCGACCTTCAGGCCGGAGCCGGCCAGGTCCTTGAGCGAGGCGATGTGCTTGGGGTTGCCCTTGGGGACCGCGATCTCCAGGGTGTTGCGGACGAAGACCTTCGGGTCCCCGGCGGCGTCCTTGGCGTCGGTGACGGTCTTCATGGTCGCCGGACTGGCCGCCGCGAAGACGTCGGCCGGGGCGCCGGAGACGATGGACTGGGCGAGCGAGGAGCTGCCGCCGAAGTTGAACTTGACCTTGACGCCCGGGTAGGCGGCCTCGAACTTCTTGCCGAGGTCGGTGAAGGTGCCCTGGAGGGAGGCCGCGGCGAAGACCGTGACGGTCCCGGAGAGCTTGGGGGCGGCGGCGGAGGAGGACGCGGAGGCCGACGCGCTGCTGGAACTGCCACTGCTGCAGGCGCCGAGCCCGGTGGCGAGCGCGAGAGCGGCGACGGCGGAGATCGCGGTACGGCGCATGGTGCTGGTCATTCGATGGTCCCCTCTGCCGCGCCACGGCCGACGCGGGAGCTCATACGGTGAGGCGATCATAGTGTCGCAGTTGCGGCCTGGAAATCCTCTGTCTCATTGCACAGGCCAAGCTCGACCGCAGGTAGTGCCCGCATGTGCGAAGAGTCAAACCCACCGGTCGGAAAACCCTTCGCGCCGGACCGTGCCGTCCCGACAGAGTGGTACCCGGTCGATTTGCGGACAGTGCGGACAGCGCGGCGAATCATTTCCACCGATTCCGAGCATGCCCGAACGGGGAGGACGAGACTGCCATGTCGACACTGCGGGTCACCGCCGAGCGCCTGACCATCCTGGAGCATCCGAACGCCGATGCCCTGGAGCTGGCGCAGATCGGTCTCTACCGGGCTGTCGTGGCCAAGGGGGCTTATCGGACCGGGGACTTCGCGTGCTACATCCCGGAGCAGTCCGTGCTGCCGCCCGCGCTGATCGAGGAGCTCGGGCTGACCGGCCGGCTCGCGGGCTCGAAGGCCGACCGGGTCAAGGCGGTACGGCTGCGCGGTGAGCTCTCGCAGGGCATCGTCTGCCGCCCCGGCGCGCTGGCCGGGGTCGACCTGGCGCGAGCGGCCGGGCAGGGCGCGGACTTCGCGGAGCTGCTCGGCATCGTCAAGTGGTCGCCGCCGGTGCCGACCACGATGAGCGGCGAGGTCGAGGCGGCGCCCGACCTGCTGCCCTGGGTGGACATCGAGAACCTCAAGCGCTTCCCCGAGGCCTTCGCGCCGGGCGAGCCGGTGGTGGTCACCGAGAAGCTGCACGGCAGCTGCTGCCTGCTCACCTTCCACGCCGACACCGGTGCCGTACAGGTCTCCTCGAAGGGGATCGGGGCGCAGGGGCTCGCGCTGAAGGAGGACGAGCGGAACCTGTACTGGCGGGCGGTCCGGGCGTACGGCATCCCGGCGCTGGCGGCCGCGCTGGCCGAGCGGTTGGGGGCGAGCCGGGTCGGGATCTTCGGCGAGGTGTTCGGGGAGGGCGTTCAGGACCTCGGCTACGGGGCTTCCGGCCGGGCCGAACAGCCGCCCGGGTACGCGGCGTTCGACGTCTCGGCGGTCATCGACGGGCAGCTCCGCTGGCTGGACGCGGCCCGACTGCTCGCGGGCGAGCTGCCGCTGGTGCCCGAGCTGTGGCGCGGCCCGTTCGACCCGGCGACCGTGCTGGAGCTGGCCGAGGGGCGGGAGACGGTCTCCGGGCGCCGACTGCACACCCGGGAGGGCGTGGTGGTCCGCCCGGTGGTCGAGCGCCACAGCCCGGTGCTGGGCGGCCGGGCGATCGTCAAGGCGGTCGGCGGCGGCTACCTGACGCGCAAGGGCGGCACCGAGTACGAGTGAGCGCGACGGGCCGTGCCCGTGGGCGGGGCGCCGTGGGAGAGGCGCCCCGCCCACGGCCGCAGCCCGGTCGGTCAGGGGGCGACGGAGAGGACGATCTTTCCGCTGGTGCGTCCGGTCTCGCCGCGCTCGTGGGCCCTGGCGGCGTCCGCCAGCGGTACGACCGTGTCGAGCTCGACCCGGAGCCGGCCGCTCTCCACCAGCGCGGCGATCTCGCGCAGTGCGGCCCGGTCGGGCTCGACCAGCATGAACACGGCCCTGATGCCGGCCTCGCGGGCCTGCTCGGCGGGGAAGTCCGGGGCCAGCGGCAGGATGGAGACCAGCGTGCCGCCCGGGCGCAGGGTGCGCAGCGAGCGGGCGCCGTACTCGCCGCCGACGGTCTCCAGGACGACGTCCACGTCCTTGACGGCCTCGGTGAAGTCCTGCCGCGTGTAGTCGAGGACCTCGTCCGCGCCGAGGCCGCGTACGAAGGCGTGCTTGGCTTCCCGGGCGGTGCCGATGACGTACGCGCCGAGGGACTTGGCGATCTGTACGGCCAGGTGCCTGACCCCGCCCGCCGCCGCGTGGCTGCGCCAGCACCTGCACGCCGCCGTCGGGGTCTCCCCGCTGACGTACCGGCGGACCTTCGGTGCCCGTGGGGCCGTCGTCTGAGCTGAGACCTTCCGGGGCCGGGCGGCTGCGCGCGCGGCTGACGGTGGGCGGGGCCGACGGGCATGGGTGGCGCACCATTCGAGCACAGTCGTGAGTCTCTGTGGGCAGCTTTTCACATCTTCGGGTGACCAATTGCGGGCGCTGGATAGCGTCCAGCGCATCCGAGATCGAAAGCGCTTATGCGAAAGGCATATGACCGATCGTCAGACGATCGTCGGTCCCATGCTTCGGAGGCCCCGATGGGAACCCTGCACCACTTCAGCTTCGGCTGGCTCACACCGACCCTCGCGTACCTGATGGCGTGTGTGGGCGCGGCACTCGGCCTGCGCTGCACGCTCCGGGCGCTGTCCGCCACCGGCGCCTCCCGGCGCAACTGGCTGCTCACCGCCGCCGCCGCACTCGGCTCGGGCATCTGGACCATGCACTTCATCGCGATGTTCGGGTTCAGCGTCGGCGGCACCGAGCTGCGCTACAACGTCCCGATCACCATCCTCAGCCTGCTGGTCGCCGTCCTGGTGACCGGCGCCGGGGTCTTCGTGGTCGCCCACAGCACGCACCGGAGCCGGGCGCTGGTGCTCGGCGGACTCATCACCGGCCTCGGCGTGGCGGCCATGCACTACCTCGGCATGGCCGCCGTCCGCATCCACGGCGCCATCGGCTACGACCTCGCCACCGTGGGCCTGTCCGTCCTCATCGGGGTGGGCGCCGCCACCATCGCGCTCTGGGCCGCCGTCACCATCCGCAACGTGTACGCGGCCGGAGCCGCCTCGCTGGTCATGGGCATCGCGGTGAGCTGCATGCACTACACCGGCATGGCCGCCGTGCAGGTCCATATGCACCCCGCCCGCACCGACCTCGACGGCGCCACCCCCATGCAGTTCGTCTTCCCGCTCGCGGTCGGGCTCGGCTCCTTCCTCTTCCTCAGCTCGGCCTTCGTCGCGCTCTCCCCGACCGCCCAGGATCGGGCCGCCTACCGCAAGGCCGGCGAACTCACCGTGGAGGACCTCCGCACCTCCGAACTCGACCGCGCCGCCTGACCCACCGCCCCCTCCGGCGCCCCACCGCCCCTGAGCGCCGAGTATCAGCACCGAAAGGCCCTCACCCATGCGAGTACGCCGCGGCAGCTCCCGCAGCGCACCGGCAGCCACCACCCCGGGCAGCACCGCGCCCGGCCCCGTCCGTCCCGGCGGCGCCGGGCAGCGCCGGGGCGCCCACGCCGGCCCGCCCGCCCGCGAGGCCGTACCCGTCCCGCCGCCCCCGCCGGACCCGACCGGGGCCGACGCCGCAGCCGCACCCGGGCTGCGGCTGCGCCCGCGCACCGTACGCGCCAGGATCGTCGCCCTGCTGATGGTCCCGGTGGTCTCCGTGATGGCCCTGTGGGCCTTCGCCACCGTCACCACCGCGCAGAACGTCTGGGACCTGCTCCGGCTGCAACAGGTCCACCGCGGCCTGCTCGACCCGGTCGAGGCCACCGTCACCGCGCTGCAGGCCGAACGCTCCGCCGCCGGACAGCTGCTGGCCGCCCCCGGGGGCACCGCCCGGGAGAGCGCGCTGCGCGACGCGGCCGGGGCCACCGACCGGGCCGTCGCCCCGCTCGACCTCGGCGACCACTACAACCCCGCCGACGCCCAGGGGCTCGGCACCGAGGCGGCCACCCGGGTGGACGCGTTCCGCGCCGCCGTCGCCGCGCTCGGCTCGCTGCGCAGCCGGGTGTTCACCCACTCGGTCGGCTGGGACGAGACCTACGCCGCCTACACCGCCGCCATCGACCGAGCCTTCGACGTCACCGGCGCCACCACCGGGCTCCAGGACCACCAGGTCGCCTCCGACGCCCGGGTCCTGCTGGAGTTCGCCCGCTCCCGCGAGCTGCTCGCCCGCGAGGACGCCCTGCTGCGGAACGGCCAGATCGCCGGCACCCTGACGGACGGTCAGCTGCGCGAGTTCGACGACGCCGTCTACGCCCGCCGGCTGTTCGCCCAGGGCGCCGGGGCCGACCTGCGCCCGGCCGACCGCAGCGCGCTCACCGCCGTGACCGACGGCACCGCGCCCGTCTCCGGCGGCGACTACCGCGACCTCACCCGCAACGAGGACGCCGTCCGCGCCGCCGCCGACGGCCGGGCCGCCGCCTCCGCGGTGAGCCCCGACCAGTGGGCCCTGGCCACCGACAGCGTCAGCCGCGCGCTGCTCGCCGTCGAGACCGGCGCGGGCAGCGCGGCCGCCGAGCGCGCCAACCCGTACGCGCTCGGCCTGTTCACGCCCTCCGGCGCCGCCGTCCTGCTCGGCCTGATCGCCGTGATCGCCTCGCTGCTGATCTCGGTGCAGATCGGCAGCGGCCTGGTCGCCGAACTGATCGGCCTGCGCAACTCCGCCCTCGAACTCGCCGCCCGCAAACTCCCCGCCACCATGCGGAGGCTGCGCGCCGGCGAGGAGGTCGACATCGAGGCCGAGGCACCGCTGCGGCCGCACGGCGAGGACGAGATCGGCCAGGTGCACGGCGCCCTCGGCAGTGTCCAGCGGGCGGCGGTCACGGCGGCGGTCGAACGGGCGGAGGTGCTGAGCGGCGTCTCCGGCGTCTTCGTCAACCTCGCCCGGCGCAGCCAGGTGCTGGTGCACCGGCAGCTGACCCTGCTGGACGCGATGGAGCGCCGCACCGAGGACCCGGCCGAACTGGAGGACCTGTTCCGCCTCGACCACCTCACCACCCGGATGCGGCGGCACGCGGAGGGCCTGATCATCCTCTCCGGCGCAGCCCCCGGCCGCGCCTGGCGCAGGCCCGTACCGCTGATGGACGTGGTCCGCGCGGCCGTCGCGGAGGTCGAGGAGTACGCCAGGGTCGAGGTGCACCGGTTCCCGCCCGCGGCGCTCGCCGGACCGGCCGTCGCCGACCTCACCCACCTGGTCGCCGAACTGGTCGAGAACGCCACCGGGTTCTCGCCCCCGCACACCAAGGTGCACATCCGGGGCGAGCAGGTCGGCAACGGCTACGCGCTGGAGGTCGAGGACCGCGGCCTCGGCATGGGCCCCGAGGCGCTCGCCGACGCCAACCGCCGGATCGAGGCCGCCGAGCAGGTCGACCTCTTCGACAGCGACCGCCTCGGGCTCTTCGTGGTCAGCCGGCTGGCGAAGCGGCAGGGGGTCAAGGTCGCGCTGCGGCCCTCGGCCTACGGGGGGACCACGGCGGTGGTGCTGCTGCCGAAGGCGCTGCTGGAGGACTCGGCCGAGCAGGAGGACCGGTCGGCCGGACCGCTCGACCCGGGTGAAGTTCCCCTGGAGCAGCCACAGTTGGACCCGAAGCTGCAGGTCGGGGCGCAGCTGCCGGTGGCGGAGGCCGGGCCCCGGGCGTCGGTGCTCGCGCCTGCACCACCGCCACCGCCGAGCACGCCACCGAGTGCGACGCCGAGCGCGCCGCCGTCGGCAGCGTCCGTGGCGGTGCCGTCCGCCTCGGCCGGTCCGGTGCAGCCGTTCGGTGTGAACGGGAGCCACCCGGGGGTGCTGCGACCGACCCCGTTCGGCGCCGACGCCGTCCGTCCGTCCCGGTTCCCCGCGCCGACCGGCCCCAACCCGCCGGTCCGCCCGACCGTCGTCCGACCGCTCACCGTCCACCAGGCCCAGTCGGCCGAGCCTTCGACGGTGCCCGCCGCCCGGCCGCAGCCCGCCCGGACACCGCCCGCCGCCCAGGTGCCGCAGCCCGCCCAGCTCGGAGGGGAGGAGGAGCTCCCGCGCCGAGTCCGCCAGGCCAGCCTGGCCCCGCAGCTGCGCGAGGCCCCGCCCCGGCCGCAGCCCGCCGCCCGCATCGGCGGCCAGGTCCCGCCGGGCCGCAACCCGGAGGAGGCGCGTGCCGCGATGTCCGCCTTCCAGCAGGGCTGGGCGCGCGGCCGGAGCCCGCTCCACCCCGGCGCTCCGACCCCCAACACCCCCACAGGTCCCACCGGCCTCTCAGGCCCCAGCAACGCGGAAGGACGGCCTCGATGATCGGCACCACCCACCACGCCGGAGAGCTGAACTGGCTGCTCGACGAACTGGTCTCCCGGGTCGCGCAGGTCAGATTCGCCGTGATCCTCTCCGCCGACGGTCTGGCCATGGGCACCTCCACCGGACTGGGCCGCGAGGACGGCGAGCACCTGGCCGCCGTCGCCTCCGGTTTCCACAGCCTGGCCAAGGGCGCCGGACGGCACTTCGGTGCGGGCGAAGTACGCCAGACCATGGTCGAGTTGGAGCACGGCTTCCTCTTCGTCGCGGCGGCCGGCGAGGGCAGCTGCCTGGCCGTCTTCTCCACCGCCGAGGCCGACCTCGGCCTGGTCGCGTACGAGATGGCCCGTCTGGTCCGCCGGGTCGGCGAGCACCTCTACACCCCGCCGCGCAGCGCGGTCGGGGGGTGAGCGCGATGGCCTACCCGCCGCGCCGCTACCTGCCCGAGTCGTCGTTCGGCTATCCGACACCGCCCCAGCACCCCACCAGGTGGTACGACGACGCGGCCGGTCCGATGGTCCGCCCGTACGCGATGACCAAGGGCCGCACCCGGCCGGCCGGGCGGGAGTTCGACCTGATCGCCCTGGTGGTCAGCGACGTCCCGGACGCCATGGAGCTGCCGGTCGGCCCCGAGGCGGGCCTGATTCTGGACCTCTGCCAGAACAACGCCCTGTCCGTCGCCGAGATCGCCGCCGAGATCGACCTGCCGCTCGGTGTGGTGCGGGTCCTGCTGGGCGACCTGCTGGCCGCCGAGTACATCCGGGTCAGCCGTCCCGTACCGCCCGCCCTGCTCCCCGACGAGCACATCCTCCAGGAGGTCATCAATGGACTCCGCGCTCTCTGACGCCGCGGTGCAGGAGACACCCGTCCTCGCTCTCAAGATCCTGGTGGCCGGCGGGTTCGGGGTGGGCAAGACCACGCTGGTCGGCTCGGTCAGCGAGATCCGGCCGTTGCGCACCGAGGAGCAGCTGACCGCCGCGGGCCGGGGGGTCGACGACCTCGGCGGGGTGGAGCAGAAGCGCACCACCACCGTGGCGATGGACTTCGGCCGGATCACCATCAGGGACGACCTGTCGGTCTATCTCTTCGGCACCCCGGGACAGGACCGCTTCTGGTTCCTCTGGGACGAGCTGGCGCAGGGCGCGCTCGGCGCCGTGGTGCTGGCCGACACCCGCCGGCTGACCGACTGCTTCCCGGCGGTGGACTTCTTCGAGCACCGGGGCATCCCGTTCGTGGTCGCGGTCAACCGGTTCGCGGGCACCCGCGGCTTCCGGCCCGAGGAGGTGTCCCGAGCCCTCGACCTGGACGGGGACACCCCGGTCGTGATGTGCGATGCCAGGCACCGGAGTTCGGGCAAGGAGGTGCTGATCAACCTGGTCGAGTACGCCGGCCGGGTGCACGCGGCCCGGCTGCTCGCGGAGGTGGGGTGACGACGCGTGACCGACGGGCCATCAGCCGAACGGTTGTTCAGACTTGGCCAGACAACATGGTGTTCCACTCCCGTCCTCCTGCCGTTCGCGTGGAGTCCGCCGGGCCTTGTGCGGCCCGGGCTTGGGTGAGCTTCGGCTGTGGACTTCCGCCCGGCCGGGAGACCAGGAGGACACACCATGACGAGGCGATCCGGGTTGTCGGCGAGACGGCTCCCGGACGAGGGGCGGCCCGGCGAGGGGCCGGCCCCGGCCGGTTCCGCACGCCGCCGGACCGGGGCGCTGGCCGCCGCGCTGGTCGTGCTCCCGGGGCTGCTGGCCACCTCGGCCTGCGGCGGTTCGGCGCCGGCCGGGACCGGTGACAGCGGTGACTACACGGTGATGACCTGGGCCCCGTCCGGCAGCGGTTCGGCCGACCGGCACGGGGTGACCGCCGTCGCCGCCGCGATCGGGAAGTCCGTCGACGCCGCCGGCGGCCTCGGCGGCCGGAAGCTGCAGGTGCTCACCTGCGACGAGCAGAACACCCCGGACGGTGCCACGGCCTGCGCCCGGAAGGCGGCGGACGCCCACGCGGTGGCCGTGATCGGCTCCTACAGCCAGTACGCCGACATCTTCATGCCCACGCTGGAGGCCGCCGGGATCCCGTACCTGGGCGGATTCGGGCTCTCCGGCGCCGAGTTCAGCAGCCCGTACTCGTACCCCGTGGCCGGCGGCACGCCCACCCTGGTCGCCGGCAGCGGACGTCAGCTGGCGGCGGCCGGCTGCCGCAACGTCACGCTGATCCGTCCCGACACCAGAGCCGGGGACACCCTGACCCGCTACCTGAGCGGAGCGCTCCAGCCCTCGGGGGCCAAGCTGACCGACGTCAAGGTCGGCGAGAAGACCACCGACCTGGGCGGTCCAGCGACGCGGGCGATCGGCGACGACAAGGCGGGCTCCTGCGTGATCGATGCGCTCGGCCCCGACCAGACCCTCGGCCTGATCGACGCCTACCGCCGGCTGGGCCCCAAGCGCACCCTGCTGGCCTCACTGCTCGGCGGTGTGCAGCAGTCCGCGATCGACGCCACCGGCGGAGCCGCCAGCCCGCTCAACGAGAGCCTCGCGACCGGCTGGTACCCGCCGGAGGGTTCCAGGGTCTGGGACGACCTGCGAGCCACCGTCCGGGCCGGGGGCGACGAGCACATCGACACCTCCGACCTGGGCGTGCAGAACACCTGGGTGGCGTACCAGGTCTTCCTCCAGGCCGCCCAGCGCATCAGCTCGGCCGGCCGGCCGCTCACCGCCAAGACCCTGCGGGCCCAGCTGGACAGCGGCGACTCGCTCGACACCGGCGGCGCCACCCCGGCGCTCAACTGGGGTCAGACCGACATGCTTCCGAGCGCCGAGTCGCCCCGCCTGGTCAACACCTGGGTCACCTTCCAGCAGGTCAAGGACGGCCGCCTGGCGGAGCAGCAGCGCGGCTTCTCCGACGTCCGCTGGGTCCTGACCGGCGGCAAGCCGCCGCAGTAGGAGGACCGGCCGGCAGAACCGGCGGCCGCAGGCCGCCCCCGGTCTGCGGAACCACGGTCTGCGGGACCACGGCCCGGGGCCCGCGCGACGCACCGGACTGACGATGTGTCAGGTCATGCCGGGCTGCCGGACGTACGCTGAAAAACGTGATCACGTTCGAGGAGCGCAGACTGCGCACCCTGGCCGACCAGGGCCGTTGGCCGGAGCTGCTCGGCCTGTACCGGCGCACTCGGGCCGAGGCGGCGGCCCGGTGCGGTGAGGCGGGTGCGGCGGTCGAGGCCGCGCCGCTGGGGCACCTCGTCGCGTACGGTGCGCCGCCGGAGCTCGCGGCGCGGCTCTTCGACCAGGACGGCGGGCCCGGTACCGCCGCCGGGGCGGGGGATCACGATGCCGGACCGCTGTGGGAGGTGCTGGCCACACGCCACTCCTGGCGCCGGCTGGCCCCGCTGCTCGGGCCGCCTGCGGTGCGGCGGCTGGTCGCGCACACCAGGGTGCTGCTCGGCGAGGACCTCTCCCACGGGGCGGAGCCCGACCCGGACGGGGTGCCGCTGATGCTGGAGTCGTGGGAGGTGCCCGGCTGGGACGAGCGGTGCCGGGTCCGCGAGTACCTGCCCACCGGCGGCGCACGCCGGGCGCTGGTGGCCCTGCCCGCCACCCGTGAGGGGCTCGGGCCGGTCTTCCTGCCACCGCCCGGCCGGCAGGCGGTCGGACTGACGGCCACCCGGCTGCTCGGCGGGCTCGCGCCCTGGCTGGACGTGGCGTGCGTGCGCGGTTCGGCGGTGGACGCGGCGGCGCAGCTGGCGCCGGGTGGCCGGCCGCCCGGCCATGCCGTGGACCTGCCCGGATGGGAGCGGCTCGGACCCGGGCTGTGGGACACCGGACGCCGGCTGTCCGGCCGGCTCGCACCGGACCGGACCGCCATGGACCGGGCTGCTATGGATCGGACCGCCATGGATCGGGTCGCGGCGGGGCGGTCCGCGCGCGAGGGTACGGCCGGCCGGCCCGGTGCCGACGGAAGCCGGGGGCCCGGGCGGGGGGTGACCGGGGGGCACATCCCGTTCGTCGTCGCGTACCCGGCGCTGGTCCAGGCCGCCAGCGACGGTCCGGCCCTGGGCGCGGCGAACGGGCGGCTCGCGCTCTGGCGGGTGCTGGCCGCGATGACCGGCGAGACCCGGCTTTCGGTGCCCGAGGTCAACGAGCTGATCGCGCGCCTGCGTTGCTTCACCTGGTGCGAGCCGACGGACGAGGTCTGGTACGTCCACCTGGCCGTCGAGGACCCCGCGACCGGCCTCGCCTGGGCCGTCAGCGGCGCCGAACTCGACCTCCCCGCACCGGAACTGCCCTCGCAGGGCTGACCGGGCCGAGGTGTGCGCGGTGATGCGGGCGCTGCCGCCGAGCGGTTCGCCGGGTGCGCGGCTGATCCGGCGCGCGATTGACAGGGCGCCCGCACGATCGGGTCGCGCCCCGCGCTCCCGGGATCGCGCCCCCGGTGGGAAGGCTCTCCGAGTGTCCGGTCGCTCCGTGTGCGAATTCCGTCACCATCTGTGATAAGGCTGTCGCCACACGCCTCCGGAACGGACCCGCCCATGCGACCAGCCGCCTTGCCCGCCTTCGCCGTTGCCGCCGATCCGCAGCAGTGCTGCGGCGACTGCGGAGTCTGGGCGCCGTGAACCTCGACGACATCGCCACCGTCCGGATCCACCCGGCCATCGGCATCGCCCGGGTGGGCAACAGTCCGGACGGATGGTTCCTCGGGCCGGAGCGGCCCGGCGTCCATCCCACCCCGGAGCACGGGGAGTTCAAGGACGAGGCGGGCCGGGTGAAGCGGCAGGCGGTGCGGTTCCGCTGCTTCGGCTTCAACCGGAACGGGGATCAGTGGCTGGAGCTGACGCACAGCCCCGATGCCGCCATCGAGTGGACCGTGCACGTGGCGAACCGCAAGGCCGCCGCGCTGCGGTTCGTGGCGGACACCCCGCGCAACAAGGGGATGAACCGCGAGGACATGGTCATCGACCCCGGCCCGCGCACGCTGGCCGGTCCGGGCGGGAGGGCGCGGTTCGACGGCGGCCGGTTCGCGCTCAACCCCGTCGACCGCGAACAGAAGCCCGGCGTCGAGGTGCCGCTGGGTGAGATGTGGACCGAGCCCAGCGGCCATCTGATGGTGCTCGGCGCCTTGGGGTACGCGGCCTCCCCGGCCGGCCGGGACTGTACCGACTTCGCCGACAACGACGGCTGGTACGACGACAGTTGCGACGGTCCGGTGGATGCGGTGGTCCGGCTGAAGGGCCGTGCGGAGCCGCTGTTCGCCGAGCGCGCCTGGCTGATCACGGCGCCGCCGAAGTACGCCCCGCAGCTGGAGGACGTGGTCACCCTCTGGGACCAGCTGGTCGACCTCTTCGCGGACGGCCGGGACACCGAGCTCCCGCCGTCCTACACCGAGGACATCCAGCCCATCCTCCGGCGCGCCGGGACGATGGGGGCGGTCAACCAGGCCGCCGGCGGCCGCATCCACGCCGGCTGGCCGGAGCCGCTCTACGGCTACTACGGCCGCCGCAAGGTCACCGGCTGGCTGCGCCCGCTCGGCTTCGAGAACCCCAAGGGCGAGGTCGGCGAGGGGATGCCCAAACTGGCCGGAAACCCGAGGCCGCACCTGACCGGCGTCCAGTACGCGGCGATGATGCGGTGGCGGGACGGCGACTTCGAGCGGGACTGGGCGCCGAGCTCCGGGCCCGAGCAGGCCGAACCCGGGCCGGCAGGCTCCGGGGGGCCGGTGACGCCGGACGGCCTGGACCGGTCCGCGCTGGAGGCTGCGGTGGGCACGGTGTTCGAGCCGGGCATCGAGGCCGGTCGGTTCTTCCTCAACAAGGACAACTGGGCGCAGCCGCACGGGAGTCTGCGGTTCGACCGGAAGATCGGCCCGGGTGACGTCAGCGCGCGGATGGCCGTCCCGTGGCAGGCCGACTTCTTCGCCTGCGGCGAGTTCTGGTGGCCGGTGTCGCGGCCCAACCAGGTGCTGCCGAAGGCGGGTTCGGACTACCTGGCGTGGGACCGGGGCATCGGGAACATCCGCCGGATGGTCGACTTCTGGGATCACCCGGGCTTCGTGGTGGCCGTCGGCTCGGCCGGGTACCTGGAGCGGCAGCGCCGCCAGCCGCCCGTGCCGGAGCCGTGGGTGCCGGCCGCCGGGCAGTGGACGACCGCCGTCGCCGGTCCCGGGCCGGGCGGCGACGGGCATGCCGGGGTGTGGCAGCACCCGGGGCAGCTGGCCGGTGCGGACCTGGCGGCCTACGGGCGCGGCGAGCCGTTCTCCGGGCAGGTGCACCGCTGGCCGTTCCGGCTGACCGAGTCGGACCGGGCCGTCACCGTACGGCTGCGCGCCGCCGATCCGGGCGGGCTGGCGGTCGTGGTGCGGACGCCGTACGGGGTCGTCCTGACGCCCGACGACGCGCGCCGGACGCAGGCCGGTGCGGGCCTGGCGGTCACCCGGCAGGGGCATGAGCTGACGCTGCGGATCGAGCTCCCGGTGGAGGTCGCGCCGCAGCGGTTCACGCGGGAAGGGGAGTGGGAGGTCGAGGTCCGCGCCCCCGGCCGGGGCGCCGGATCGCCCTACCAGCTCACGGTGGAGCCGGAGTCGGAGCTGTGGGACGGATCGGGTGACGCCCGCCGGACCCCGGACGGCTCGGTCGCGGTGACCGTGGGCCTCGGCGGCGCGCGGGTCGCCACGGCCGCCGCCCGATTGCTGGCCCGCCGCGCCGAACAGGTCTACCCGGCGCTGGCGCTGGCCGACAGCGGCGGAGGTGTGTTCGGTGGCGCCGCGCCCTTCGCGCCGGACGCGGTGGCGGTGCGGCTGACCGTCACCGGGACGTCGGCGCTCGGGTACCCGTTCGACCGGGAGCGGTTCCTGTCGATCGTCAACTTCCTGTGACGGCGTTCCGCCGAGCGGGTCGTCCGGGTCGTGGTGCGTATGCAGAGGCAAATGCGGTGCGCAATAGTGGTCGAGGTGGCCCGAGTGTCGTCCGACAGTAGTTGATGCATCGTCAATCCACTCTTTTCATAGCGCAGTTGGCGGAAGCCACGGCGCTGTTCACCCGGCGGCCGTCCCCGCTGCCGGAGGAGGAGTCGCACATGAGCGTGACCACCGTGCCCGGAGTCACCATCGCGTCCCTGCTGCAGGAGCCGGAAGGGAGCTGTACCAAGGACTGGCTCCGCACCTCCCTCCAGGTGGCCGTCCAGCTGGAGTTCGCCACCATCCCGCCGTACCTCTACGCGTACTGGTCGGTCGTGGACCCGGCCGCGGAGCTCGCGGACGCCCTGCTCGGCATCGCCTGGCAGGAGATGCTGCACATGGGGCTGGCGTGCAACATGCTCACGGCTGCGGGCGGCAAGCCGAAGATCAAGGGCGAGGCGGCGCCGAAGTACCCCGGCGGGCTGCCGGGCGATGTGCGCAGGGGTCTGGTGATCCCCCTGCAGGGCGTCTCCACCGTGGTGAAGGACCCGGAGGACGCCCTGAAGACCTTCGTGGACATCGAACAGCCCGAGAAGACCGTGCTCATGGCCATCGACGGGCCGACGATCGGCCAGTTCTACGCCCGGATCGCCAAGGAGCTTCCCGGTATCGCCGCACGGGAGGGCTTCGGCGGCCGGCGGCAGCTCACCGGGCGCATCGGCGGGGACAAGCTGGAGCCGATCCACACGGTGGACGACGCCCTCAAGGCCATCAAGCTGATCTGTGAACAGGGCGAGGGCACCAGCCAGTCACCGAGCGGCGGCGTCGATCCGGCCGAGCTCGCGCACTTCTACCGGTTCGCCGAGCACTGGGAGGGGCGGCGGCTGGAGCGGAGGAAGCCGCCGCACGAGGACAAGTGGGCCTTCACCGGCGAGGAGATCAAGCGGCCGGCGCTGCACCTGCTCGCCAAGGTCCCCAAGGGCGGCTGGACGGGGGTCGGCGGCGACCTGGGCGACGCTCTCGCCAAGTGCAACACCGAGTACCGGCAGGTACTGGCCGACCTGGAGTCGGGCTGGGACGGGCCGGACGGCGTCGCGGACGTCAATCCGTACGTCGGTGCGATGTTCGGGCTCAACGCGGCCGTCAAGCACCTCATCGGCATCCAGTCCGAACCGACCTGCGGCCCGGACTTCCGTGCCTGAACTGCCCGCCCCCGCGACCACCTTGGGAGAGTCATGACCGAGCTCGCACTCAAGGACATCCACCATGTCCGCATCCACCCGGCCATCGGCTTCGCCCGGGTGGGCAACAGCACCAGTTCGCAGGGCCACTTCATCGGCCCCGAGATCCCGGGCGTCTTCGCCGGCCCGGAGCGCAAGGAGTACAAGGACGAGGACGGCCGGGTGAAGCGCCAGGCGGCCCGGTTCCGCTGCTTCGGCTACAACGAGGCCGGGGACCGCTGGGTGGAGCTGAAGGTCGGCACCGACGTCAAGATCGACTGGACCGTCCACCTGGTGAACAAGAAGGCCTGCTCGCAGGAGTCCCCGATCGGGCTGGGCGACGGCTGGCGCAACAGGAAGGACAGGAAGAAGCCGCCCACCCCGGAGGAGCGGAGGAAGCTCACCATCGACCCCGGACCGGTGACGGTCTCCGGCCCGTCCAAGTCGACCCCGCCCGCGTACGACCAGATCATCCTGGACGGCATGGCGGTGCCGGTCGTCCTGGGTGAGCTCAGGACGGACGCCGACGGGCACGTGCTGGTGCTCGGCGGCAGCGGTGCGGCCGGCTCCCCGAAGAACTGCCCCGTCGACGACCCCTTCAACAACAACGGCTGGTGGGACGACACCTCCGACGGCTCGGTCGACGCCCTGGTGCACCTCGCGGGACGGCAGCAGCCGCTGAAGGCCGAACGGGCCTGGGCGGTCGTCACTCCGCCCAAGTACGCGCCCGAGCTGGACACCGTGGTCACCCTCTGGGACCGGCTGACGGACTTCTTCGCCTCGTCGGAGGAGATCGAGTCCCACATCCCCTCGTACACCCTGGACATCCAGCCGATCTTCCACCGCGCGAGGATGATCCAGGCGGTGCACATGGGGGCCGCGGGGATGCACATCGGGTGGCCGGAGCCGATGTACGAGTACTACCTCCGCCGCAAGATCCACAGTTGGCTGCGCAGGGGGCCCGAGTACGATCCGAAACTGATGCCCAGGATGAGCACCCTGAGCATCGACGACGGGCGGTTGACCGAGCGCCAGCTGCACTTCCTGGACAAGTGGCGGGACGGGAACTTCATCCGCGACTGGAACCCGGCCGGCTCCCCGCCGAAGCCCGGGATCACACCCGAGGGTCTGGACCGGGCCGCACTCGAGGCCTGTGTGGGCAAGTCCTTCTGCCCGGGCATCGAGGCGGGGCGGTTCTTCCTCGAACCGGCGAACTGGGCGACCCCGCAGCGGCACTTCCGGTTCGCCAAGAAGGTCGAGCCCGGTGACGTCACCGGCCGGATGGCTCTCCCCTGGCAGGCGGACTTCCGGGCCTGCGCCACCGAGTGGTGGCCGGTCCCGCGGCCGAACCAGGTGATCCCGCAAGGCGATGACAGGTACCTGGACTGGCACCGCTTCTGGGCCGAGGACCTCCTGGGCATGGCCGAGAACTGGTCCAAGCTCGGGTTCGTCCTCTCCGATGCGCAGGGCAACCACCGTGAAGTGGGACGGGTCACCGAGGACTGGGTGCTCCGGCTCACGCCCGGAGGGCCGTTCCCCCGGCCGCTCCCGCCGGGCCAGTGGACGTCCCTGTCCGCCGAGGGCCCCGACTCCGCCGTCTGGCAGGCACCCGAGCAGCTCACCGGCGTCGACCTCGCCTGCTACGGCCGGGGCGAGCTCCCGCCCGGCGAGGAGCACAGCTGGCCGCTCATGCTGACCGACGAGGACCGGAGCCTGGAGATCACCGTCCGCTGCGCCGACCCGAAGGCGCTGTCGGTGCGCTTCGCCACCCCGATCGGTCCGGAGGTGGCGGAGGACGACACCCACCGGACCGGAGTGATCGGCTCGGACGCGCAGGTGCTGCGGCTCGATCTGCCGGTGGAGGTGATGCCGGACCGGTTCGCGCATGACGGACTCTGGGCACTGCGGATCAGTGCGCCCGGTGCGGCGGCTGCGGTCGCCTACCAGCTGACCGTGGCCACCGAGTCCGGGGTGCGGATCGGCGAGGCGGCGGTGCGGCGTGCTCCCGGTGGGGCGCTGACCGTCACCACCGAACTGGGCGACCGCCGGGTGCACCGGGTCGAGGTGCTGGCGGCCGACGGATCGGCGGTGCGGCTGGAGCCCACGACCGGGTCCGCCGCCGGTCGGTTCGCGGTGGCGGACCCGGCCGGGCTCGGCGCTGCGGAGTCCACCGTGCGGCTGCGGGTGGCCGGTGCCTCCGCGCTCGGGCACCCCTTCGTGCGGGAGCGGTTCCTGACGGTCGGCCGGTGAGCAGCCGGTGAGCCGTACCGACGTGGTGGTGGTCGGCGGCGGCCCGGCCGGTGCCGTGGTCGCCGCGCTGCTGGCCGCCGCCGATGCGGCCGTCGTCCTGGTGGACGACGGCCGCGCGCCGTGGCGGGCGGTGGGACAGCAGCTGGCGCCGTCCGCGCTGAACGTCCTCCGGCGCCTCGGCGTGGAGCGGCGGCTGGCCGCCGTCTCGATGCCCGTCCAGGAGGCCCGCAGCGCCTGGGCGGACCACGAGCTGGACCACCGCCCGGCGCTGCTCAACCCGTACGGCCCGGCACTGGCGGTCGACCGCACCGCGCTGGACGCGCTGCTGCGCACGGCGGCCCGGGAGGCGGGCGCCAGGGTGGTCCATGGCCACGCCAGGGCGGCGGGCGATCCGGTCGGTCGGGTCGGGTCGAGAGTGGACGGCGGCGTGGACGGCCGGCGGCTGGCCGGGGTGCCGGGGCTCACGGGGCCGGTGCCCGTGGTCGTCGACGCCACCGGTGCGGCCCGGGGTCTCACCCGGGGGCGGCTCGGCTGGCTGGGCGTGGACCGGCTGCGCTGCACCGTCTGGCAGGCCCGGTCGGCGCGAGCGGGCCGGCAGCCCTGGTCGCTGGTGGAGTCGACGGCGGACGGCTGGTGGTACAGCGCGCCCGCTGCCGGGAGCGAGCGGTTGACGGTGATGCAGGTGCGAGAACTCGGCGACACGTCCCGGGCCCAGTCCCCGACGCTGCCGCCCCGGACCGCCGAGCGCCTGGCGGCGCTCCCGTTGCCCCGGCCGGCGGCGCACCGCCTCGCCGTGGTGGGGTGCGCCGACCCGCCGTGGGGGCCGGGCCTGGTGGCGGTGGGCGACGCCGCGCTGTCGGTCGACCCGCTCTCCTCGTCCGGGCTGCGGCACGCCCTGGAGCTGGCAGAGCCTGCGGCCGAGGCGGTGCTGGGCCTGCTGACCGGTGACGACCGGCCTGCGGTGCGGTACACGGGCCTGGTGCGGGCGGCGTTCGTGCGGCATCTGGCGGACCGGCAGTACGTCCACGCGGCTGCGGTGCGCTACCGGGACGAGTCCTTCTGGCGGCAGCGGGCGGGGGACAGCGGGGCGTTCGCGGCCCTGTAGCGGCTCCGGCTCCGGCAACGGGCCCGGTGCGGGCGTACGGCGGGACCAGGCCCCGGCCCGGGGCCGTGCCGGGGCCTGGTCCCGGGCCGGGCCGTACAGGGGTGCCGGTCAGGCGACGGGCTGTTCGGCTTCCCGGGTGCCGGCGGGGGCGTCCGGCTGGGCGGGGACGGTCTCGCCGTGGGTGCCGCTGTCGACCAGGGTGGTCTCGTCGAAGGGCAGCCGGCCGGCCAGGACCTCGCCGAGGCGGTCGTGGTCGAGCTCCTTGGTCCAGTGGCCGATCAGGACCGTGGCCACCGCGTTGCCCGCGAAGTTGGTCAGGGCGCGGGCCTCGGACATGAAGCGGTCGATGCCCACGATCAGGCCGACGCCGTCGACCAGTTCAGGCCGGTGCGACTGGAGGCCGCCCGCCAGGGTGGCCAGGCCCGCGCCGGTGACTCCGGCGGCACCCTTGCTGGCGATCACCATGAAGACCAGCAGGGAGAGCTGCTGGGCGATCGACATCGGCTTGTCCATCGCCTCGGAGATGAAGATCGAGGCCATGGTCAGGTAGATCGCGGTGCCGTCCAGGTTGAAGGAGTAGCCGGTCGGCACGGTGATGCCGACCACCGGGCGGCTGACGCCCAGGTGCTCCATCTTGGCGATCAGCCGGGGCAGCGCGCTCTCCGAGGAGGAGGTGGAGAGGATGAGCAGGAACTCCCGGCCGAGGTAGCTCAGCAGGGCGAGGATGTTCACCCCGGCGAGCAGGCGCAGCATCAGCCCGAGCACCACCACCACGAAGAGCACACAGGTCAGGTAGAACCCGATCATGATGACCGCGAGGCTCTTGAGCGCGGCGGTCCCGGTCGCCCCGACCACCGCCGCCATCGCGCCGAAGGCCCCGATCGGCGCCACCCACATGATCATCGACATGATCCGGAAGACCAGGCGCTGAAGGTGCTCGATCCCGCGCAGCACGGGTGCGCCGGCCGGGCCCATCGCCTGGAGCGCGAAGCCCGCGAGCAGGGCGACCAGCAGGGTCTGCAGCACCTGGCCCTGGGTGAGGGCGGAGAAGGCGGTGGTGGGGATGATGCCGAGCAGGAAGTCCGCCGTGCCCTGCGAGCCGCCGGCGACCTGGGCGTGACCGGTCTTGGCGAGCGCCTGGGTGAGGTGCAGCCCGGAACCGGGGTCCAGCAGGTTGCCGACCAGCAGGCCGATGGCGAGGGCGACGGTCGACATCACCAGGAAGTAGCCGAGGGCGAGTCCGCCGACCCGGCCCACCTTGGCGGCCTTGGAGACCGAACCGATGCCCAGCACGATGGTGCAGAAGATCACCGGGCTGATCATCATCTTGATCAGATTGACGAAGCCCGTCCCGATCGGCTTCAGCTCCACTGCCACGCCCGGCGCGGCCAGTCCGAGCACGATGCCCGCGACCACCGCGACGATCACGGCCAGATAGAGCCGGTGGGTGCGGTCGGCGGGTCTCTTCGCCGCTGCTCCCGTGGTCGGTGCTGCTCCTGTGGTCGCCATCGATGGCTCCTCTGCCCTGTCGTCCCTGACGGCCCGGGTGGTGGGCCGTACCGACTATGGGCGCCGGGCGTGACGGCCGTCACGTTTGCGTTCATAGAGTTCACGCACGTCCGGTCCGCCGCGCGGGCGGTGCACACTGTCGGCATGCACCCGCCCTCCGGCACGCACCGGCGTCCGCACCCCTCGCCGCGCCGCCGCCTGCGCAGTCTGGCCGGGCAGCTGTTCGCGGTGCAGATCGTGATCGTGGCGGCCGTGGTCGCGGGCGGCGCGGTCCTCGCGTACCTGCTCACCGCCGGGCGCGCCGAGGACTCCGCCCGCCACCAGGTCACCGCCGCCGCATGGGCGGTCGCCGATTCGCCGACCGTACGCGAGGCCGTCGCTGGCCCTGACCCCTCGCGCCTGCTCCAGCCGTACGCGGCACAGGTCCAGCGCGACACCGGCGTGGACTTCGTGACGGTCATGGACACCCATGGCATCCGCTGGGCCCACCGCGACCCCGCGCAGATCGGCCGGCTCTTCCTCGGCCACATCGACCAGGCCCTCGCCGGGGGTACCGTCACCGAGACCTACACCGGCACCCTGGGGCCCTCGGTCCGCGTCGTGGTGCCCGTACTCGACGGACAGCACCGGGTGATCGCCCTGGTCAGCGCGGGCATCAAGGTCGAGTCGATCAGCGAACGGCTGCGCGGGCCGCTGCTCGCCCTGGTCGGCGTCGCACTCGCCGCGCTCGCCGTCGGCGGAGTCGGCACCTACCTGGCCAACGCCCGGCTGCGCCGCCACACCCACGGCATGGGCGCCGCCGAACTGAGCCACCTCTACGACTACCACCAGGCGACCCTGCACTCGGTGCGCGAAGGGCTGGTCCTGCTGGACGGCGCCCAGCGGGTGGTGCTCTGCAACGACGCGGCCCACGAACTGCTCGGTCTGTCGGGGGAGTTGGAGGGGCTGGCGGTGTCCGACCTGGGCCTGCCCGAGTCACTCACCCTGGCGCTGCTGGGCCCCGCGCCGGTCCGGGACGAGGTCCACCTCGCGGCGGAACGGGTGGTCGTCCTCAACACCTCGGCCGTCGGCCCCGGTCTCGGCGCCGTGGTGACGCTCCGGGATCACACCGAACTCCAGTCCCTGAGTGGCGAGTTGGACTCCGTCCGGGGCTTTGCCGACGCGCTCAGCGCACAGGCGCACGAGGCGTCCAACCGGCTGCACGCCGTCGTCTCGCTGATCGAACTCGGCCGCCACCGCGAGGCGGTGGAGTTCGCCACCGCCGAACTCGCCCTCGCCCAGCAGCTCACCGACCGGGTGGTCGCCGCAGTCGGCGAACCGGTGCTGGCGGCACTGCTGTTGGGCAAGGCCGCGCAGGCGGCGGAACGCGGTGTCGAGCTCACCCTCACCGAGGACAGCCGGATCGACGACGGGGTCCTGCCGGCCGCGCTCAGCCCGCGCGACCTGGTCACCGTCCTCGGTAACCTGATCGACAACGCGGTGGACGCGGCGATCGAGGGCGCCGCCGCGACCGTCGGCCCGCCCGAGGTCACCGTCACCGCGCGGGCGGACGGCGGTGAACTCCTCCTCCGCATCTCCGACACCGGCCCCGGCATCGACCCGCAGGCCGCCACCGAGGTGTTCCGCCGGGGCTGGAGCACCAAGAGCGGCGGGCGGGGCCTCGGCCTGGCGCTGGTCGCCCAGACCGCCCGGCGCAACGGCGGCACCGTCGAGGTCGGGCGCGAGCGCGGCGCCGTGCTCACGGTCCGGCTGCCGCTGCGGCGGGCGGACGCCGAGGCACCGTCCTTCGGCCGCGACGGCCGCGACGGCAGCGAGTTGGAGCGAGTCGGATGATCGACGTGCTGGTGGTCGAGGACGACCCGGTGGCCGCCGCCGCCCACACCCTGTACGTGCAGCGCACGCCCGGCTTCCGGGTGGCCGCCACCGTCCACACCTGCGCGGACGCGCTGCGCCGGCTGGACCGCGCCCGCGCCGCCGGCACCCCGGTCGACCTGGTCCTGCTGGACCTCTACCTGCCCGACGGGCACGGCCTCCAGCTCTGCCGCACGCTGCGCGCCGCCGGGCACGGCAGCGACATCATCGCCGTCACCTCGGCGCGCGACCTGGCGATGGTCCGGCAGGCGGTCTCGGCCGGAGTCGTCCAGTACCTGCTGAAGCCCTTCAGCAGCGCCGCCCTGCACGACCGGCTGGAGCGCTACGCCCGCTACCGCGACACCCTCGCGCGCACCGGCGAGGCCACCGGGCAGGACGAGGTGGACCAGGCCTTCGCCGCACTCCGGGCCACCCCCGAACGCAGCGCCCTGCCCAAGGGGCTCAGTGCCCCGACCCTGGAGGCGGTCGCGGCCGTGCTCCGCAACGCAGAGTCGGGCCTCTCCTCCGCAGCGGCGGGGGCCGCCGCCGGAGTCTCCCGGATCACCGCCCGCCGCTACCTGGAACACCTGGTCGACATCGGCCTGGCCGTCCGCGAACCCCAGTACGGACAGGTCGGCCGCCCCGAACTCTGCTACCGGATCAACCCGCAGCGCTCCACCTCCTGACCGCTCGCGGGCGCACGGGTGGGCGCACGGGCGGATCGGGTTGCCCAGCGGCCGGTGTCAACCAGCCATCTCACGTTGCTGTGCCGTCAGGTTCTCGGGACGGCCCCCGGATGCCTGCGCGGTCGTAGAGCCGCTGATGCCACTCGCCGGCGTCCGGTCCGGGCTCGGGGACTGGGAAACCCTCATCACGACCCCGGGCCTCTCACCTCACGTGATCAGCCGGAGAGGCTAATCGGATAGTCCATCCGATTGTGTGCTACGGTCGCGCCAAGCGGATGAAGTATCCGAATGCCTGTTGGGGTGGATGAGCCATGAAGAAGACTGCTGTGGTGACGGCCGGAACGGCCGGCATCGGCCTGGAGACGGCGCTGGGGCTGGCTGCTGCCGGCTTCGCGGTCACCGTGGTCGGGCGCAACGCCGACCGGGGCGCCCGGGCGGTCGACCGAATCAACGCGACGAGCCCGGCACACCCTGCCCGGTTCCTGCCGGCCGACCTCGCCTCGCTCGACGAAGTGCGCGCGCTCGCCCACCGGATCGCCGGCGACCACGCCGCCTCGGGCGAACCGCTGACCGTGCTGGTCAACAACGTCGGGGCGATGTTCGCGGATCGACGGGACCTGGGCGGCGTCGAGGCATCGTTCGTCGTCAACCACCTCTCGCCGTACCTGCTGACCGAGCTGCTGCTGCCCACACTGACGGCCGGTGCGCCGAGCAGGATCGTGAACGTGACCTCGGGAGCGGTCGGGGTCGCTAAGCGGGTGTTCGACGGCGTCGAGCCGCCCGGCGGCTACTACGGCTTCCACTGGTACGGCCGCGCCAAGCTCGCCAACCTCGCCTACACGCTCGACCTGGCCGCCCGGCTGGACGGTACGGGCGTATCGGTCTTCGCCGCCGACCCCGGAGGCGCGGCGACCGACATGACCAACGGCACCCTGACCGACCCGAAGATCGTCTCGCCCGCCCTGCGGCTGCTGTGGCCGCTGGTGCGCCGCAGGTTCGAACGCTCGACCTCCGGTCCGGCGTCCGTGGCGGCCAGGCCCTCGATCGTCGCCGCCACCGACGGCGCCCTGACGGGGCGGACCGGCATCGTCATCGGCGCCCAGGCGCGCCCGGTGGCGCCCTTCCGCGCGGCGACCGACCCCCGCGTCGCCGAGGCCGTGCGCCGACTCGGCGAACAGCACGCGCCTCTTGCGGCCGCCTGACCTGCCATGCAGTGTCCGCACGGGCGGCGGGGCCATCCGGATGGTCGATCCGATTAACATGTCCCCATGACGACGACACCACTGCGCAAGGACGCGGCCCGCAACTGGGACCAGATCGTCGCCGTCGCCCGTGCCCTGGCCGACCAGGGCACACCGTTGCAGCTCAACGACGTCGCCCGCCGCGCCGGACTCGGCGTCGGCACCGTCTACCGCCACTTCGCCACGCCCGAGGCGCTGCTGGAGACCATCGCCACCCCCTGCCTGGAAGCCCTGGCCGCCCACGGCGAGCAGGCGATGGCCGACACCGACCCCTGGCGCGCGCTGGAGGGCTTCCTGACCCGCACCGTCGAAGCGCAGGTCACCGACGCCTCCCTGGCCCCGGTCGCCGCCGCAGCCGCAGACACCCTGCCGCGCACCACGGAACTCAAGACATCGATGTGGTCGGCCGGCGCCACACTCCTCGACCGCGCGCGCGAGGCCGGGGCAGTCCGCCCCGACCTGGCCTCGGCCGACCTGGTCCCGCTCATGTGCGGCATCGCCTACGCCGTCAACGTCCACGGCGGCACCCCCGCCGACCGGATCGACACCGCCCGTCGCTACCTGGCCACCCTGCTCGGGGGCCTGCGCGCCACACCGACGAACGCGTGAGCTACGTCCCGCGTCACGATTGAAACGCTGTCGCGTGATCGACCGTGAGCGGATCGTAGCCAACGGCGGGTGGGCCGGTCTGCAGTGCGGTCAGCCGGAGACGTCGGTGGCGATGCGGGCCACGACGGTGGCCAGGGGAGCTGGGCCGGTCGGCAGGACACCCAGTCGTCCTCGCCGAACCCGTCGTCCGGAAGGGTCTCGAACTCGTCCTCTTCGGGCAGTTCGGCAGCGGGGGGCGAGACTCGGCAGCACCTGGGCGAGAAGGTTTCGCGGACGCCCGCCTCGGCTGACCCCGGCGGGCGGATCGCGGCTGGTGGATCCGGCGGGCCGGGGGCTGGCCGACGGGGTGTGCTGCGCCCGGGAGGTCGCGGGGGCGTCCCGGGTTGACTTCAAGTGCGGTTGAACTGCCAGCCTGCGCGCATGATCCTTCGAGGGCCGGTCCGGCTCGTACCCAGGCAGTACCGGGAGCTGCTCGTGCACCGTCCGTTCCGGCGTCTGCTGCCGACGCTGGCGGCGTCCGATCTGGGGGACGGCATGAGCGTGGTGGCCGTGGTGTGGCTCGCCGTGCAGATCGCGCCGCCCGGTGCGGCCGGGCCGGAGCTCGGCATCGCCGTCGCCGCCTTCGCGCTGCCGGGGGCGGTCGGGGCGCTGCTGTTCGGACGGTGGGTCCGGCGGCTACCCGCCCGGCGGCTGCTGCGGGCGGACAGCTGGACCCGGGCGGTGTTCCTGGGCTGTGTGCCGGTGGCCTGGGCGGCCGGGCTGCTGGACCCGGTGCTTTACCCGGTCCTGCTCGCCTGTTCGTCGCTGCTGCATGCCTGGGGAGGTGCCGCCAAGTACGCGCTGGTCGCCGAAGTGACGCCGCCGGAGCGGCGGTTGGCGGCGAACGCGCTGCTGAGCACCAGTGCCTGGGTGTCCACGATCGCCGGGCCGGCGTTCGCCGGAGTCCTGACCCCGGTGATCGGACCCGCCTGGATCATCGGTCTGGACGCCCTGAGCTTCGCCGTGCTGGCGGTCCAGACCACCCGCCTGGGCGCCCCGGCCTCGGAGCGGGGCACGCCGCAGCCGGCCGACGCGCCCGCCGGGCGGGCCCTGCAGCTGCTGCGCCGACGGCCCGAACTGCTCGGACTGCTCGTCGTCACCTGGTTCTTCAACGCCTGCTACGGACCGGTGGAGGTGGCGCTGCCGCTCTTCGTCAAGGGCGATCTCGGGGCCGGGGCGGGCCTGCTCGGGCTGTACTGGGCGGTCTTCGGCGCCGGCGCGATCGTCGGAGCGCTGACCTTCGGCGGTCTGCGCAGGCTGCCGCTGTGGCCGGTGGTCCTGGGTGTCGTCGCGGGCCACGGTGTCATCCTGCTGCCGTTCGCGCTCGACGCACCGGCCGCCGTCTCGCTCGCGGCGTTCGCGCTGGGCGGGGTGATCTACGGTCCGTACAGCGCGCTGTCCCTCAGCCTGTTCCAGAACCGCACCCCCTCGGCCTGGTTGACCACGGTGCTCGCGTTCCGGGGCGCGGTGCTGCTGACCGCCTCCCCGCTGGGTGCCGCCCTCGGCGGCCCGCTCAGCGCGGTGCTCGGCCCCCGGCGCACGTTGGCGGGTGCGGGTGTCGGCATGGTTCTCGTCGCGGTGATCGCGGCCTCGGTGCGGATGCTCCGACGGCGCCCGGCCGTCGCCGGGTCGGAGGACCGCACCGGGCCGTCCCCGGCCTGAACGTTCCTTCAGGACGAGCGGGTTGCGAGCGCGAGGTAGCGGTCGTCGGTGTCGGTGTAGTGGGTGAGGCGCCAGCCTGCGGCGGCCAGCTGGGGGCGGAGGTTGGGTTCGGCCCGGAGGTCGTCGGGGGTGAGCTCGCGGCCGTGGCGGGCGGCGAGGGCGGCGCGGCCGATCGGGTGGAAGAGCGCGAGCACGCCGCCGGGGCGGGTGACGCGGGCGAGTTCGCGCAGATCGGCCGGCGGGTCGGGCAGGTGCGAGATCAGACCGGCGCCGAAGACGGCGTCCAACGTGCCGTCGCGCAGCGGGAGATGGCAGACATCGCCGTTGACCAGTCCGGCCTCGGCGCGGTGGGCGAGGGCCTCGCGGAGCATCTCGGGGGTCAGGTCCAGTCCGAGGACGGTGCCCTCCGGGCCCACGGCGGCCCGCAGACGGGGCAGTGCCCGGCCGGTGCCGCAGCCCGCGTCGAGCACGAAGTCGCCCGAGGCGAGCCCGAGTGCGGCGACGGCTTCGGCGTAGCGCGGACCGTCGTCGGGGAACCGGCTGTCCCAGTCGGCGGCGCGGACGGCGAAGAACTCGCGGGCCTGTTCCCGCTCGGCCCGTTCGTCCCGCCCGACGTTCCCGGTCAGCCCGGCCCGTCCGACCCGTCCGACCCGCTCGGCCCGCTCCGCCTCGCCGGTCCGGGAGTGGTTCGGCTGCTCGGCTCGGTACGTCATCGGCGGCTCCTCGCGCTCCGGGCTCCGGGGTCTCACGGCGGCAGCGTACGTGACCTCGAGCGGTGTCCGGTCGTTGGGGGAGGTGAGGGTGCATCACCCGATCGGGTGGAGTTCGGGGTGACGGGCGGACCGGGCAGGCCAGGAGAGTAAAGTTAGCCTAACCTAACTTCACTTGGGAGCTCTCCTTGACGCTGACCGCCCACACCGCCGGGTCGACCGCTCACACCCCTGGGCCCGGGGCCGGCGACGGGATCCTGCGCCGCCAGCGCATCCGCGAGTCGGCCGCCCGTACGTACGCGCGCTCGTTCCCCATCGTGCCGGTGCGCGCCAACGGCATGACGGTGGAGGGTGCGGACGGGCGGCGCTACCTCGACTGCCTCTCCGGCGCGGGCACGCTGGCGCTCGGTCACAACCACCCGGTGGTGCTGGAAGCGATCCGCCGCACCCTGGACAGCGGCGCCCCGCTGCACCTGCTCGACCTCGCCACCGCGGAGAAGGACGACTTCACCACCACCCTGTTCGAGAGCCTGCCGCAGGAGTTCGCCGAGCAGGGCCGGGTGCACTTCTGCGGCCCCGCCGGGACGGACGCGGTCGAGGCCGCGCTCAAGCTGATGCAGACCGCCACCGGGCGGCGCGGTGCGCTCGCCTTCACCGGGGCGTACCACGGCATGACGGCCGGCGCGCTGGCGGTCACCGGCAACGTCGGCATCAAGTCCCCGCTGCCCAGCGGGGGAGAGGTCACCAGGCTGCCGTACCCGTACGCCTACCGCTGCCCGTTCGGGCTCGGCGAGCAGGGTGCGGGGCTCGGCGCGACCTACATCGAGCGGCTGCTCGACGACCCCGCCGGGGGCGTGCTGCCGCCCGCCGCGATGATCCTGGAGGCGGTGCAGGGCGAGGGCGGAGTGGTGCCCGCCCCCGACGGCTGGCTGCGCGAGATGCGGCGGATCACCGCCGAGCGCGGCATCCCGCTGATCGTGGACGAGGTGCAGACCGGGGTGGGCCGGACCGGCGCGATGTGGGCGGTCGAGCACAGCGGCATCGTCCCGGACGCCATGGTGCTCTCCAAGGCGATCGGCGGCAGCCTGCCGCTCGCGGTCGTCGTCTACCGCGAGGAGTACGACGGCTGGCACCCCGGCGCGCACACCGGCACCTTCCGGGGCAACACGCTCGCGATGGCCGCCGGCGCCGCCACCCTGCGCTTCGTGGCCGCCAACGGACTGGCCGAACGGGCCGCACTGGTGGGCGTCCGGATCGCGGACCGGCTGCGAGGACTCAGCGGCCGCCTGCCCGTGATCGGGGACGTCCGGGGGCGCGGGCTGATGCTCGGCGTCGAACTGGTCGACCCGAGCGGCGAGCCGGACACCTGCGGCGCGTACCCGGCCGACCCGCAGCTGGCCGTCCGGGTCCGTGCCGCCTGCCTCCAGCGGGGCCTGATCGTGGAACTCGGCGGACGCCACGACGCGGTACTGCGCCTGCTGCCGCCGCTGACCATCACCGACGAGCAGGCCGAGGCGGTCCTCGACCGGCTCGCGGACGCGATCGAGTCCGCCTCGGCCGAGTCCGCCGCAGTCGAGGGCCCCGCGGGCCAGGCGTGAACGGCGGGGAGTCGAGCGGAAGGGAACGGGATCGCGGCATGGAGCCCTCCGGCGAGCAGGTCCCCCTGTCCGGCGGGGTGCACGGCCCGGCGGCCCTGCGCGAACTGGTCGAACTGGCGCTGACCGCCATGGAAGTGGGGGCCGAGCGCCGGGGCGGCCCGATCCCGGCCGGTGAACCGGAGGCGCTCGCCCGGCAGTTCGAAGGCGCCTTCGGATACGTCTGGGACAGCACCGAGTCGGGCGAGAAGGCCGACGAGGACGCGCTGCTGCGCCTGACCGAACTGCTCGCGTACGGCAGCGCCGACCCCGCCGACCCGTCCTGCGCCGCGCACCTGCACGGCCCGCCGCTGGCCGTCGCGGTCGCCGCCGACCTCGCCGTCTCCGCCCTCAACCCCTCGCTGGACTCCTGGGACCAGGCGCCCGCCGCCACCGCCCTGGAGACGGCCCTGATCGGCGAGCTCGCCGAACTGGTCGGCTACCGGCCGGAGTCGGCCGCCGGCGTCCTCACCTCCGGCGGCACCGAGTCCAATCTGATGGGCCTGATGCTGGCGCGCGACCAGGTCCTCGGCGGCGGCCGCAGCGTGGAACTGGACGGCCTGCCCGCGGGCGCACGTCCCAGGATCTTCGCCTCCGAGGCGGCGCACTTCTCCGTCCAGCGCGCCGCCGCCCTGCTCGGCCTCGGCGAGCGCGCGGTGGTCACCGTCCCGGTCGACCGCGAACTGCGGATGGACCCCGACCGCCTCGCCGACTCGCTGGCCGCGTCGGTGGCCGACGGGGCGACGCCGATCGCCGTGGTCGCCACCGCCGGGACCACCGACACCGGCGGGATCGACCCGCTGCACGCGATCGCCGACCTGGCCGCCGAGTACGACGCCTGGCTGCACGCGGACGCGGCGTACGGCGGCGGCGCACTGCTCTCCGACCGCCTCGCCCCGCTGCTCGACGGCATCGCCCGCGCCGACTCGGTCGCGCTCGACTGGCACAAACTGGGCTGGCAGCCCGCCGCCGCCGGGGTCTTCCTGGTCCGCCGGGCACAGACCTACGCCTCGCTCGCCCGGCGCGCCGTCTACCTCAACCCCGCCGACGACGAGCAGGCCGGCTACCCGAGCCTGCTCGGCCTCTCGCTGCGCACCACCCGCCGGGCCGACGCCTTCAAGATCGCCGTCACGCTCCGGACCTTCGGCCGCCGCGGCCTGGGCCGACTTGTCGACACCTGTCACGAACTGGCCTGCTCCGCCGCGGCGGCGATCCGTGCCGAACCGGCCCTCGACCTGCACTGCGAGCCGATCCTGAGCACCGTGGTGTTCCGCTACCTGCCGACCTGCCCCGTTCCGCCGGGCCCGCTCGGCCCGGCGGCGGCCGACCGGTCCGCCGATCAGTTCGCCGACCGGTTCAACGCCGAGCTGCGCCGGGTGCTGCTCCGCGAGGGCCGGGCCGTGGTGGGCCGGACCGAGCTGCCGGGCACGGGCCCGGGGCGGGTCCGGCTGAAGCTGACCCTGCTCAATCCGAACACCTCGGCGGCCGAAGTCGCTGCGCTGCTCGACACCGTGGTCCGGACCGGAAGGGAGCTGGAGCGGAATATCTGACGATACGTCAGTAGTGTTGCCGGTCGCCAGACTTTGCGCGGCTTCGGGCCCGTCGCCTGGAGGAACGCACACTGGCGGCAGGTGCCGCCGACCGGTAGCGGGCCGGCGCCGAAGCATCCGTGAACATACGGTTCGGCGCCTTGTCCAGCCGGATCAGGCCATAGCGGGGCCACATCCGGCCATCGGCCCGACCGGGCTTGCGGATCCGGTGATCACCGGCGGTAACTTCTTGTAGCCGCCGCCACACCAGGAGCACACGGCTCCTCGGGACTCGCGGCGCAAGGGGGATTCGCCTTGCGCGACCTCGAACCCGCGGTCCCTGCGGCCTGTCGACCCGAAGAACCCGGGCCGGCGGCACCGGCGCCGTTCTCGTAGGACCGCCGGCACGTCCCTCTCGTAGTCGGTCCGGCCCCCCAGCTCGACCCGTCCGGCGCGGCACCCTGCCCCGGACCGGCCGGCAGAGCCGCCTGCCCGGAGTCACCCCAACCCGGTGATCCGGTGTGCCCGTCGGCAGCCGGACCCGCGCCGAACGCCCCCACGCGCCAGTGCCGGCTCCACCCTGCCCGAACCCACTTCAGTGCACTCAGTCCTGCGACGCGGAGGCCGCGGTATGAGCAACACGCTCCTGAGCACCACACGTCCGAGTACCACGCCGCCGCTCTTCGAAGCCCGGCCCTTCTCCGACCGCTGCCGGGCGGTCTGGGACCGCGGCGACCACCTGCTGATCGGCGTCAGCCCGGGGAACAGCTACTTCAGCCACCGGCGGATCACCGAACTGCTGCTCTGGTCGCGGCAGTCCTTCGACGCGGTGGACATCGTCTACGCCGATCTCCATGTGGACGCCCAGTTCACGGTCTGCGGCTATCCGGCCGAACACGCCCTGCGGCGGGCCGACAAGGAGGTCAAGGCCACCCGCCGGCGGGTCCGGCGCGGCGTCGAGGAGTCCGGCCGCAGCGGCGTCGGTATCCACGCGCTCTCCGAGTTCGGCACCGCGCCGGCGTACCTGCGCCTGCGCCGCGCCGTGCAGGACGCGCTGGAGACCGACCAACTCCTGCGGGACGCCGCCGAGTCCATGGCCCGGTCCTTCCTGGCCGCCCGACTGCCCGGGGACGGGGCGCCGTCCTCGGCCCAACTGGCCGCCGGGGTCGCGTACATCACGGCCGAGCTGCCGTTCTTCCTGGACACCCCGAGCCTGCTCGGCGTGCCCTCCTCGGTCTCCTGCTACCACGCCGAACTGCCGCTCACCCCGGTGCTGTTCGGGCGAGACGAGGGCCTGCGGGCGGTGGCCGGGCAGGCGTACGCCGTGGTCCGGCCGCACCTGGGCCCGCAGACCGATGCCGCCTAGCCGGGCGGCCGCGCCACCCGATCCGCGCCACCCGATCCGCACCAACCACCGAGGAGAACACCAGAGATGACCACGAGTGTGCCGTACGAGTCCGTCTTCCCGCTCTCCCGCCGCGGCGACGTGCTGCCCGAGGAGGCCGTCCGGCTGCGGGAGAAGCATCCGGTGGCCAAGGTCCGCACCATGACGGGCGACGACGCCTGGCTGGTCAGCAGCTACGCGCTGGCCAGGCAGGTGCTGGAGGACGACCGGTTCAGCCTCAAGGACACCGCCAACCCCGGCGTGCCGCGCCAGTACGCGCTGACCATCCCGCCCGAGGTGGTCGACAACATGGGCCGCATCAACAGCGCCGGGCTGCGGAACGCCGTCATGAAGACCCTCTCCCCACGCGCCGACCCGGAGCTGGGCGGTTGGCTGGAGGCCGAGGCGCACCGGCTGATCGACCGCCTGGTGGCCCAGGGCGCACCGGCCGACCTGCGCGACGGCTTCGCCGAGCCGTACTCCGCCGCACTGCACTGCCGACTGCTCGGCATACCGGCCGACGACTGGCGACGGCTGACGTCCGGGATCGACCTCGCCTTCGTGACCAGCCCCGAGCCCTTCGAGGGCTCGACGCCCAACTGGTACAAGGACCTCGGCTACCTGCTGGACCGGCTGAACGCCGACCCCGCGCCCACGGACGGCCTGCTCGGCCGGTTCGTCGAACTGCGCCGCTCGCCGGACGTCTCGGACCGGGTCGACGACGACCTGCTCGCCACCGTCGCCCTCTCGCTCTTCGGCGCCGGTACGGTCTCCACCTCGGCCTTCCTGTTGCACGCCGTCATCGCGCTGCTCCAGCGGCCCGAACTGGCCGACCGGCTGCGAAGCGAGCCGACCGTGATCGCCCCCGCCGTGGAGGAGCTGCTGCGCTACAACCTGTCGATCGGGGACGCGCTGCCCCGGCTCGCAACGGCCGATGTGCAGCTGGGGGAGGTGCTGGTCCGGGCGGGCGAGCTGGTGCTGGTGCTGATCGAGGGCGCCAACCACGACCCCGAGGTGTTCCCGGAGCCGGAGCGGATCGACTTCGACCGCGCGTCCAACCCGCACCTCGCCTTCGGCGCGGGGCGGCACTTCTGCCCGGCCTCCGCGCTGGGCCGCACACACGCCGAGATCGCGCTCCAGGCGCTGGTGGAACGGCTGCCCGAGCTGCGTCCGGCGCTGCCGATCGAGCAGCTGGCGTGGCGTCCGGGGTTCATCAAGCGGCTACCGGAGCGGCTGCCGGTGCTCTGGTGACTCCGGTGCTCCGGTGCTCCGCTGACCGCTGGTGGCCGGCACGGCGGCCGGCCGCCGGGTCAGCGGCCGAGCAGGATCTCGCGGGTGTGCTCCCAGACCGCGGGGTCGGCCGCGACCAGCAGGCCGTCCTCGCCGCCGGGCGGGTCGGGGCGGTACGGGGAGCCGCTCAGCCGGGCGGAGACGCCGCCGGACTCGGTGATCAGCAGCGAGCCGGGGGCGTGGTCCCAGGGCAGGGTGCGCCAGTAGAGGATGAACTCCTGCTCGCCCTCGGCGATCAGCGGGTACTCCATCCCGGCCGAGCGCAGGCCCCCGGAGACCTGGCCGAAGACGCGGGCGCTGGTCAGCATCCGGTGGTGCTCGGCCGGGTCGAGGTAGCGGCTCTTGAGCGTGCCGCGCCACTTCTCCGGGGCGTCGTCGGTGGGGCGGCGGACCAGCCGGTGCCCGTCCCGCCAGGCGCCCGCGCCGAGTTCGGCGCTGTAGGCGGTCTGGGACATCGGCTGCCAGATCCAGGCGGCGACGGCCTGGCCGGCGCGGACCAGCGAGGCCATCACGGCGAAGTCGGGACGGCCCGCGACGAAGTTGGAGGTCCCGTCCACCGGGTCGACCAGCCAGACCGCCGGCTCCTCGACCAGGGCCCGCGCCAGCGAGGGGTCGGCGGCCACCGCCTCCTCGCCGACCACCGGGACGGGGAGCAGCTCGCGCAGCCGCCGGGAGATGATCACCTCGGCCTCCCGGTCGGCTATGGTCACCAGGTCCCCGGGGGCCTTCTCCATGACCTCGCCGTCGGCCAGTGCCCGGAAGCGGGGCTCGACCACCTCGGCCGACACCTCGGCGAGGATCTCCGCCACCTTCTCCATCAGCACCTGCGCACTCCCTTCCGCTGCTACCACTCTCGCACGTCCGTGCGATCAGGGTTCGCGCCGGGCCCGGCAGCGTGCCCCGCACCGGCAGCCCTGCGGCGCGCCCGGGTGCGGTCCGGCTACCCGAGGAAGTGGAAGTCCGGTCGCGGGTGCATCAGGAACTCGTGGTGCGAGATGTTCCAGGCGTAGGCGCCCGCCATGGCGAACAGGACGCGGTCCCCGGCCCGCAGCCGGTCGACGGGGGCCTGCTGGGCCAGCACGTCCTTCGGGGTGCAGAGCTGGCCGGAGAGGGTGGCGCGGCCGGTGCCGACGGCGGGGCGCGGCCACGGGTGCGGCCAGCCGGTGACCGGCAGGACGGTGAAGGGCTGGCTGTGGCCCCGGGTGGCCGGGGTGCGCAGGTGGTGGGTGCCGCCGCGGACGATGGCGAAGTCCTCGCCGTGGCTCTGCTTCACGTCGAGCACCTCGGTCGCGTACCAGCCGCAGTACGCGGTGAGCGCGCGGCCGGGCTCGATCCGCAGGGTCAGCCCGGGGTGGCGGGCCAGCAGCTTGGCGAGGCCGGTGCCGAAGGCCGTCCAGTCGAACCGGGCGGTGGGGTCGGCGTAGTCCACGGCCATGCCGCCGCCGACGTTGACCTCGGTGATCGGCAGGCCGTGCCGGGCGGCGAGGTCCACCGACCAGTCGACGATCTGCTCGGCGACGGTCAGCTGGTCCTCCGCGTCAAGTCCGCTGGCCAGGTGCGCGTGGATGCCGCGCAGGCGCAGCAGCTCGAAGCCGGGTTCGGCCAGCAGGCGCAGGCAGTCGGCGATCCGGTCGGGGTCCAGGCCGAAGGAGGTGGGACGGCCGCCCATCGCCAGCGCGACGCCGTCGAGTGCGTCGGAGTGGACCGCCAGGTTCGCCCGGAGCAGGACGTCCACCGGGCCGGTGGCCCGGGCGGCGAGCTGCCGCAGCTCGTGCTCGCTCTCCACGTGCCAGCGGTGCACGCCGATCCGCAGTGCTTCGGCGATCTCGGCCGGGGTCTTGCCGGGGCCGCCGAAGGCGAGCGGGCGGTCCGGTACGGCCTGCCGGACGTGGGCCAGCTCGCCGCCGGAGGACACCTCGTAGCCGTCCACCGCGTCGCGCAGTGCGGCCAGCAGCTGCGGTTCCGGATTGGCCTTGGCCGCGTAGTACAGCTCGACCCCATCGGGCAGCGCGGCCCGCACGGCCGCAGCGTGCTCGCGCAGGACGCCGAGGTCGTAGAGGTAGCAGGGGAGATGACTGTCCGTCAGGTCTGCCAGGCGTCCGAGTGCGAGGTCGCTCATCGGGCACCGTCCCAGCTGCGGGCGGCCTGGGCCAGCAGGTCCTCGGCCAGCGGTGAGGGCAGCGGGACGTAGCCGGCGGCGCGGTCGGCGCGGCGCTCCCAGCGGGTGAGCAGGTTGGCCTTGGCGGGCAGCGGGACACCGGCCAGCAGTGCGGCCAGCCTGGGCGGGCAGCCGTGCCGATCGCCGTGCTCGGCCAGCACGTGGCGGACCTCCTGCCACAACTCGGCCTCCAGCGGCGGGTGCTGGTCGGCCACGGCGGCCAGCATCTCGGAGAGGTGGTTGACCAGCAGGCAGTAGACCACCCGGTCCCAGCCGCGCTGGGCGTCGTAGCTCATCGGCCGCGCGACCTCCGGCGGCAGGGCCGCCAGCAGCCCGGCGTTGCGTTCGGGCAGCAGCTTGGTGCCCTCCAGGTCGCGGAAGAGCACCTGGGCCGGGCGGCCTTCGGCGTCCACGCCGAGCAGCACGTTCTGCAGGTGCGGCTCCAGTACCACGCCGTGGTCGAAGTACGCGGCGAGCACCGGCGGCACCACCAGCCGCAGGTAGGCGCCCCACCACGCGAGTGCCTCCTGCGGTCCGGCACCGTCCAGCAGCACCGAGATGTGCGCCGAGCTGGTCGGGTACTCGTCGGCGACGGCGGCCGCGAGCAGCGGGGTGACCCCGGGGCGCAGCACGTTCTCCAGGCCCTCGCGGACGATCAGCCCGAAGCCCTCGAAGAGCGCGAGGTCCGGGGTGCCGTCCGCGCCGGGCAGTGCGAGCGTACGGAAGGCGGGCTCGCGCAGCATCGCCGAGTCGGGGAAGCGGTCGGCCAGTTCGGCGAGCGGTTCGGCCAGCACCCGGGTCAGCGCGACGGCGCCGGTGAGCTCGTAGGCGGCGTTCTTGCGCAGGCAGTTGGTGATCCGGACGTTCAGGCTGAACTTGAGGAACGCGCCGGCTCCGTGCAGGGTGCGGACCGAGGCGGTGGCGGTGAAGGGCTCGCCGCCGAGGCCGAGGTCCAGGATGTCGCCGCGCTCAAGGGCCTCCCGGAGCAGCGGGTTGTCGCGCAGCAGCTCGTACTGCCAGGGGTGGGCGGGCAGCAGGGTGTAGCCGTCCGGGACGGTGGCGAGCGAGTCCAGCAGGGCGAGCGCGGCCGGGTCGGCGGTGTCCTGGGCGATCAGGTGGCTGCGGACGGCGAGGTGGCGCAGCTGGAAGGCGGCGCGGGCCTCGGGCGCGTAGGCGTCCCAGGCCTCCGGTCCGGCCGAGCGGGCCGAGCGGGCCTTCGGTGCGGGGTGGAAGCGGTGGCCGAGCAGCAGTGCCTGCTCCGACTCCAGGTAGCGGCCGGTGCCGCTGTTCCCGTGGCCGCTGCCGCTCTCCCCGTGGCCGGTGTCGGCCGCCCGGCGGCCGGCGAGCGAGGAGACGACCCCGTCGTGGCTGGAGGCGAGCTGTTCCAGGAACTCCTCGTTGCCGAGGCCGCTGCGCAGGGTCAGCTCGGCCTGGACGTGTTCGGCCAGCTCGCGCCAGTCCAGCTCGCGCCAGCCGTCGGAGTTCTCCTCGAAGGCGGGGCCGGTGAAGCGGTGTGCGCCGATCAGCGAGGTGCGGCGCAGCGCGATCCGCAGCACCACGCCCCGGCGGGGCAGCCGCAGCCGCAGGTGGCCGTCGGCGATCGCGGTCTGGTGCTCGGGGGCGGAGACCTCGCGGAGCAGGCAGTTGAGCAGGGTGTGGGTCACCGCGTGTGCTGCGGTGGGCAGTTCGCTCGGTGGTGTGCCGACGGGCTGGACGGCGTGCAGGCGAGAGGGCATCAGTTGCTCCGACGGAAGAGGAGGGTGAGGGCGGCTGCGACGATCGCGGCGACGGTGCCGGTGACGATCGGGGCAGCCGCGCCGTAGGCGCTGTTGGCCACCGCCGCGACCGCTCCGGCCGCGACGGCGCCGCCCTTGGAGACGAATTCGAGGGTGCCGAACATCCGGCCGGGTGCCCGCCCGTGGGCGGCTTCGGCGGCGAGCACGGAGAGGCTGACCAGGCCGAGGGTGAGCCCGGCGCCGAGCACCACGCGGGCCAGCACGAAGGCGGCCAGCGAGTGGGCGACGCCGTGCGCGGCGAGGCCGAGTGCGACGAAGCAGAACCCGAGTGCGACGCCGGTCCTCGGCCGGTCCAGGAGGGCGGTGTGGACGCGGCCGGCGAACAGCAGGTAGCACAGGTGCGGCAGGGCGAAGAGCACTCCGGCCACGGTGCCGTTGACGCCGGGGAGGCGCTGCTCGACCAGGGTGATCAGGTAGGGGAAGGAGATGATGGTGGAGAAGACGAAGGCGAACTCCACGGTGTAGAGCAGCCGGAGCGGTCCTGGCGCCTGCGCGCCCGCGCCCGGGGTGTCGCTCTTCGCGGTCGCCACCGGGTCCGGCCGGGACGGCTCCGGCAGCAGGGCCAGCAGTCCGGCCGCGGCGAGCGGCAGTACCGCCATCACCAGGTACTGCCGGTGCGGTGAGAGCCACGGCGAGAGCGCGCCGACCAGGATCGGTGCGGCGACCAGGGCGGCGCGGGCACTGCCCTGCATCAGGGTGAGCGCCCTGGAGAGCTGCGAGCCCTCCAGGGCGGCGGCGAGGTAGCCGTTGGTGGCGGCGAAGGTGCCGCCGAGGAACCCCTGCAGGACCAGTGCCACGGTGAAGGCGGGCAGGCTGTTCGCGGCCCCGGCGAGCAGGAAGGAGACGGTGAGCCCGAGTTGGGCGCGCAGCAGCAGCCGCTTGCGGCCGAACCGGTCGGCCAGCCGGCCCCAGAGCGGCGCCCCGAGCGCGCTGAAGACGGTGGGCACGATGTAGAGCACACCGGCCCAGTGGCCCTCGCGGTCGCCGAGGGCGGGCAGGATCGCGGTGAGGTACGGCGGCAGGCCCAGCGCGGCGAAGGAGGCGACGAAGTAGCAGGCCGCGACGGCGTGCACCTGGCGGCGGCTCAGTCCGCGTGCGGCGGCCGGGCTCTCGACGAGCCGGCCGGGTGCCTCGATGGTGGTCACCGGGCCACGGTCCGCAGGTAGTTGGGGCCGTCGGTGTAGTGCTTGTTGACGTCCCGGGCGCCCGAGCGCTCCTTGCTCAGCAGGCTCCCCGCCGTGACCATCGCCTTGACCGGCAGCCGGTCGGCGTCCAGCAGCGCGGCCCGCAGCGACCACCCGGCCGGGCCGATCCGCCGGATCGCGGTGTCGAGTTCGGTGCGCAGCAGGTCCAGGGTCTCCGTCAGTGGCACCCGGCCGTGCGCGGCCAGGCCGAAGGCGAGCGAGGCGGTGCAGAGGTGGCCGGTGATGGTGGTGAACAGGTCGGTGAGCGCGCGGTCGTCCTCGCCGAAGGTCCGGGGGTCGTCGAACTCCGCTGCGAAGTCGCCGAGTTCGCCGAGCCGGGCGGGGTTGATCCGGGGGCCGTCGTTGTCCTTGTAGAGCAGCCGCAGACCGTTCTCGTCCAGCACCAGCGAGGTGTTCTGCTGGTGGGACTCCAGGGCGATGCCGTACCCGAAGAGCGTGGTCTGCCAGTCGAGCAGCAGCTCCAGGAACTCCCGGTACAGCTGCCGGATCGAGCCGCCGTAGAAGCGGTCGGCGAGGTGGTCGATCACCAGCCGGCCGCCGGGCGCGGTGGCCAGCAGGGCGGCCAGCGGGACGGTCACGGACTCCGCCAGCCCGGCCGGGTAGCGGCGCAGCAGCACGGCCAGCAGTTCGTGGTCGGCCCGCGCGAAGCACTGCTCGTCGGCGTGCAGGATGCGGCCGGCGAAGCGCGGCTCGCGCTCGATCACCGCCTCCAGCAGGCGCTGCCCGGCAGCGCCGTCCTCCAGCACGCCCTGCTTGATGGTGCGCCGGTTGCGCAGGCCCAGGGTGGCGGTGGCGAGCGGCAGTTTGAGGTGGCAGGCGGGATCCTGGACCACGGCGACGGTCCGCATCGACAGCGTCGGCGTCACGCGCAGGTACGGTCGCTCGGCCAGTACGGCGCCGGGCAGCAGCTTCTCCGGCTCGGCGTCGACGGTCAGCGGGTGCACCGGGATGGTCAGGTAGTCGCCGCTCAGGCCGAGGTCGGCCGCGGTGGGCCACCAGGCGGGCAGCGGGCCGCGGCCCGCCACGGTCAGTTCGCGCTCCGGCACGGCGAGCCAGCGCAGCTCGAAGGAGGGGGCGAACTCGGGTGCGTACGAGCGCAGTTGCCGCTCGTCGAGGCCGGACCGGCCGCGGGCGGTGGGGTAGACCGGGTGGTCGAGGTAGGCGGCCAGGGCGTCGAAGCCCAGGGTGGCCGTGAGGCCGCCCCAGTGCGCGGGGTCGGCCCCGAAGCGGTCGGCGAGGGCATCCAGTACGGCCGGCTGGGCACTGCCGTGCAGCCGCATGGTGTCCAGGGTCTGGCGGCACTCCTCGGCGAAGGCCAGGTAGCCGTCCCGGTCCTGCGGATCGGCGAAGCCGCGCAGTTCGGCCAGGATCTCCTCCAGCCCGGTCAGCGGGGTGCCGTAGACCTCCAGCAGCGGCAGCCGGACGGCGTACTCGCTCTGGAAGCCCTCCTCGGCCACCGGCAGCGCGAGGGCGCCGTCGGTCAGCCACGGTCCGTCGGGACGCGACTCGACCAGACCGCCGCTGCGCAGTCCGAGGACGTCCTCGCGCAGCAGGGCGCTCAGCACCCGCAGCGTCAACTGCTCCTGCTCGCTCACGGCTTGATCTCCCAGGTGTGGTCGGCGATGAACCGGGCGACGGCCGCGTCCACGGTCTCCTGGTCCGGCCCCACGGCCCAGACCACGCCGAGGAAGTCCCGGTTGGTGCGGTAGTGCTCGTGCCGCTCGCCGACGGCCCGCGAGGGGCGGTAGGACAGCCGCACCCCGTCGGCGTCCAGGTCGAACGGCCCGGGGGCGGCGGTGAGGGTGCCGGCCCGGTCCGCGCAGACGGCCTCGTTGCGGGCCCGCAGGTCGGTCCGGACGCCGAGGTCGGCGGGCAGCTCCTGGCCGAGGTGCGCGCGCAGGATCTGCTCGAAGTACGGGATCTGCAGGGTGTGCGCCAGCATCAGGTCGCAACCGTCGCCGATGGCACGGTAGTTGACCTCGATCAGGCGGACCCGGCCGTCCGGCTGCAGGATGAACTCGGTGTGGCAGGCGCCGAGGCCCACGCCGACGGCGTCCAGCTGGGCGAGGACCTGCTCGGTCACCGGCCGCGGGTGCTCGGGGACGTAGACGAGCATCTCCTCGATGAAGTCCGGCGGCGGGGAGAGCCTGGTGCGGAAGCCGCCGAGGACGTGCCGGGTGCGCCGGTCCCCGAGGGTCTCCAGCGTGCACAGCTCGCCGATCAGGAACTCCTCCACCACCAGCACGGATTCGGGCCTGCGGTGCTGGATCTCCTTGCAGCGCAGGGCGAGTTCGGCGGCGTCGTGGACCAGGACGACGTCCTCGCTGGCGACCCCCTCGCGGGGCTTGACCACGCAGGGGAACGGCGCGTCGAGCCCGTCCGGACTCGCACCGGGCGCCAGCTCGGCCGACCAGACGGTGTCGAGGCCGGTGGCGGCGAGGTGGCGGCGCAGCTGGCCCTTGTTCTTGGCGCGCAGTGCGGCCTTCCAGTCCTTGCCCGCCAGGCCGAAGTACTCGGCGGCCAGGGCGGTCTGGGTCTGCAGGTGGTCGCTGTTGCTGAACACCGCGTCGGGCACCTGGCGTTGCGAGATGGTGCCGATCACCTCGCGGAAGTCCTGCACCTCGCACTGCACCACCTCGGGTGCGAACTCCGAGCCGGCGTAGGCGCGCCGGTGGGTCTCCGCGTTGTCGGTGAGCACGGTGACGTCGAGGCCGAGCCGGGCGGCGGCGGGCAGGAAGCCCTCGGTGACCGAGTCGGTGGGGTTCAGTGCGAGCAGATACAACCGCATGGGGAGGAGTCCTCGGGTGTGGTGGGACGGAGGCGTGGGGGCGGTCCGGTGGATCCCGCCCCCACACGGAGGGCCCTGCTTCGGGCGGGTGCTACTTCGGCGCGTCCACGCCGGCAGCCTTGGCGATGTCGGCCAGCATCTCGTCGGCGGCCTGGACGCCGATGCCCGACATCCAGGTCTCGTCCGGGACGGTGAAGACCTTGTTGTTCCTCACCGCGGTCAGCCCCTGCCAGACGCTGGTCTGCTGCATCTCGCTCTCCTTCGTCTTGCTCGGGTCGTCCGAGGTGGTGACGAAGACCAGGTCGGCGTCGGCCTGGTTGAGCTGCTCGGGGCTGACGTCCAGCATCGCCTTGTCGACGTCCTGGGAGGCCGGGCGGCGCAGGCCGATGTCGTTCAGCACCACACCGCTGAAGGAGGCCTTCTGGTAGAGCCGGGTCGGTCCGGCCACGAAGCGGACCACCGAGGCGGTCGGCATGGTGCCGTTGTACTTGGCCTTGAGCTCCTCGCCCAGCTTGGCGGCGCGGGCCTGGTAGTCGGCCAGCGCCTTCTTGGCCTCGGCCTCCTTGCCCAGGGCCTGGGCGTAGAGGGCCAGGTTCTCCTTCCACGGCTGGCCGGTGGTCTCGGCCAGCACGGTCGGGGCGATGGCGTCGAGCTTGTCGTAGACCTTCTCGTGGCGGACTTTGGAGGTCAGGATCAGGTCCGGCTTGAGCGAGGCGATCAGTTCGAGGTTGGGCTCGCCCATCGGACCGACGTCCTTGGTGCCGTCGACCTTGCCCTTGAGATAGGCCGGGAAGCCGCCCTCGGTCTTCAGGTGCGGGGCGACCGCGCCGACCGGGGTGATGTCGAGCAGGGTGACGTCGTCCAGCTCGCCGCTGTCCAGGACCACGACCCGCTTCGGCCGGCTCTTGATCTGGGCGGTGCCCATGGCGTGCTTGACGCTGCGCGGGAAGGCAGCACTCGACTCACCGGCGGCCTGGGAGGAGCCCGCGGAGGCGGACTTGGTGTCCTCGGGGCCGTTGCTGCCGCAGGCCGCGAGCAGGGTGGTGGAGAGCGCCACGGTGAGGACGGCGGCGGGCAGTCTGCGCAGGCGGGTCGCGGTGGCGGTGGAGCGCTGGGTCATGATCAGTCCTTGCGAGGTGTTCCGGGTGTTCACGGGGTACGGCGAGCTGTGTGCGGGCGTGCCCGGGGGTGGTTCCGGGTGTTCCCGGGCAGGGCGAAGCAGCCGGCGTGGCGGCTGGGCCGGGCCGGATGTTCTTCTGAGTGATCGTCAGATACGTTTTCTGGCGCGGGGGATGACCAAGGGGGTGCCGGTCTCGGGGTCGGGGATCACCTGGCAGGGCACCTGGAAGACCTCCTCGACCAGCTCGGCGGTCAGGATGTCGGCGGGTGCCCCGGTGGCGGCGGGGCGGCCGTCCTTGAGGACGACCAGGTGGTCGGCGTACCGGGCGGCCTGGCCCAGGTCGTGCAGCACCATGACCACCGTGCGGCCGGCCTCGGCGTGCAGATCGGCGACCAGGTCGAGCACTTCGAGCTGGTGCCGCAGGTCCAGGAAGGTGGTCGGCTCGTCCAGCAGTAGCAGTTCGGTGTCCTGGGCGAGGGCGAGCGCGATCCAGGCGCGCTGGCGCTGACCGCCGGAGAGCCGGTCCACCGGCTGGTCGCGGAGCTCGGCGGTGCCGGTCCGGGCCAGCGCGTCCTCGACGGCGGTCTGATCGGCGGCCGACCAGGGGCTGAGCATCCGCTGGTGCGGGTAGCGGCCGAGCCGCACCAGCGACTCCACGGTGATGGCCTCCGGGGTGACGGGCTGCTGCGGCAGCAGGCCCATCCGCTTGGCGAGCGTCCGGGCGGACATCCGGTGGATGTCGGAGCCGTCCAGGGTGACCGTGCCGGCGGACGGCGCCAGCAGCCGGACCAGGCCGCGCAGCAGCGTCGACTTGCCGCAGGCGTTCGGACCGACGATCGCGGTGACCGCGCCGCCCGGCAGGTCGAGGTCGAGGCTGCTGACCACCGTCCGGTCGCCGTAGCGCAGGTCGAGCCCGCGGGCGGCCAGCTGGTTGGCGGCGGACGTCGACACGGCGGTGGTGGTGGTCATGACTCACTCCTCTGGGGCAGCCGACCCTGACGGATCATCAGGAAGAGCAGCCAGGGCGCCCCGAGCGTCGCGGTGGCGGCGCCCACGGGCAGACCCTGGACGGGCAGCAGGTGCAGGACGATGTGGTCGGCGCCCAGCAGCAGGACCGCACCCGCCAGGGCGGTCAGTGCCAGGGTGCCGGGGGTCGGCGGACCGGCCAGGAGGCGCACCAGGTGCGGCACGGCCAGCGCCACGAAGGCGACCGGTCCGCTCAGCCCCGCCGACAGCGAGGCCAGCACGATGGCGAGCAGCAGCAGGCCGAGCCTGGCCCGGTCGGGGTCGAGTCCGAGCCCGCCCGCCGAGTCGTCGCCGAGGTCGAGCACCGAGAGCCGACGGTGCGCCAGGAAGGCGGCGGCGACGGCGAGGGCGATGGCCGCACCGCCGAACCGGACCTCCGTCCAGGTCCGCCCGTACAGCGACCCGGTGGTCCACTGGAGCGCGGAGTCGGCGAGCTCGGCCGGGAATCGGACGATCATCAGGTTGACCGCCGCGGCCAGCCCGGACTGCACCGCGAGACCGACCAGCACCAGCCGGGTGACCGCCATCCTGGAGCGCCAGGCGAAGGCGCCGAGCAGCGCCGCGGCGAGGATGCCGCCGCCGAGCGCGGCCAGCGGGATCAGCAGCTGGCTCGCCCCGGCGGCCAGCATGGCGACGGCACCGAAGGAGGCGCCGCCGGTCACGCCGATCACGTCGGGCGAGGCCAGCGGGTTGCGGAAGAGCCGTTGCAGCAGCGAACCGGAGACGGCCAGCCCGGCGCCCGCGATCAGCGCGGACAGCACGCGCGGTGCACGGAACTCCTGCACCACCAGGACGTCACCCGCATCGCCGAGACCGACCAGCGCGCGCAGCGCGTCCATCAGCGGCATCTCGACCTGACCGGTGCTCAGAGCGAGGCCGGTGAGCAGCACCAGGGCCACGGCGAAGCCGGCGCAGAGCAGCAGGGTCCGGCGCCGCTGCCGGGTGAGGGCACCGCCGGGCGGCGTCGCGGGCGCGGTACGGGGCTGCGCCGACGGGGCCTTCAGGAGCGTCTCGTTCACCGGGCGACCTTCCGGGCCAGCACGGCGAGCAGCGGCGCGCCGAGGAAGGCCGTGATGATGCCGACCTCGATCTCGGACGGGCGGGCCACCAGCCGGCCCAGCACATCGGCGGCCAGCAGCAGGATCGGACCGCAGATCAGGCTGCCCGGCACCAGCCAGCGGTGGTCGTTGCCGAGCAGCGGCCGGACCAGATGCGGAGCGGCCAGGCCGATGAAGACGACGGGCCCGGCGACGGCCACGGAGCCTGCGGCCAGCAGGACGACGGCGAATCCGCCGACCACCCGGATCCGCGCCACCGGCACGCCGAGCGACTGAGCGGCGTCGTCGCCCAGGGCGAGCGCGTTGAGCGCGGGGGAGACGAGCAGGGCCAGCAGCAGCCCGACCGCGATCAACGGCAGGACCTGGTAGAGGACTTCGAGGCTGCGGCCGGCCAGCGAACCGGCCAGCCAGAAGCGGGCCTCGTCCAGGGTGCGGCGGCTGGCGAGCATCAGGGTGGAGGTCCAGGACAGCAGGACCGCGGTGAGCACCGTGCCGCCGAGCGCCAGCCGGACCGGGTCGAGATCGCCCGAGCGGCGCGCCATCGAGTACGCCAGCACGGCCGCGCCGGCCGCGCCGAGGACGGCGAACCAGACGTACTGCAGCGGGTGCGTCAGGTGCAGCACGAAGATCGCGGTGACCACGGCGAAGCCGGCTCCGGAGTTGATGCCGAGCGTGGTCGGGGACGCCAGCGGATTGCGGGTCACCCCCTGGGCGACGGCTCCGGCCGCGCCGAGCGCGGCTCCGACCACCAGGCCGATCACCGTACGCGGCACGCGCAGACCGGTGACCACGTCGGCGTCACTGCCGTGGGCGTGACCCGACAGTGCGTCGACGACGGTCGAGAGCGGGATCGCTCGCGCCCCGAGGGCAAGGCTCAGCGCCGCACAGACCGTCAGCACGCCGACACCCGCGAGCAGCAGCAGACTCCGCTGCGCGGCACGGTGCCGTGGTGCCGGGGCTGTGGACGCCGGCGGTTCGGTGGTAAGCACAGGAAAGATCTTAGGTTAGGCAAGCCTAAGAAAGTCAAGCGCAGGCAATGCTTTTCTAGGATCGACGCCAGTGTATAAGGTGAGGCTCACCTTAATTGACAGGCGGGAGGTCAGGAGTGGGAATGCTCCAGCCGGCGACGCGCGACCGTGCGTGCGACGGTCCGTCCGGCGGCCGATCCGGCGCTGGGCCCGACCGTGCGGCCGCGAGCCTGCGGCGGGTGGTCGACATCTGCGGGACGCTCCGGGTCGACATCCTGACGCCTGGTCGGCCCGCGCCGATGCCCGGTCGGGAACTTCTGGGCGTCGCCGGACTGTCGGATGGCGGTGTCCGGGTGCTGGTCGCCGCGGAGGCCGCCCGGATCGAGGCCGAGCACGGGCGCGCCCCGCGCACGCACGTCGCCGCCTCCCGGCTGCTGCACCACCTCCTCTGGTCCGCCGCGCTGCTGTTCAGCGGCCCCTGGTACCTGACCGGCGAGGTGCCCCGGCTGGGCGCACGAGACTGCTGGATCGACGCCGCGACCGGTGGCCTGACGGTCCGTCCGGCCACCGGCGCCCTCGGCGGGGAGGCCGAACTGCGGGACGCCGTCGCCGCGTTCGTCGGGCCGCTGCTGGACGCCTTCGCGCCGTACGTCAAGCGCGGGCAGCGTGCGCTGTGGGGGATGGCGGCGGACGATCTGCTCTCCGGGATCTGGTACCTGGGCCGGATGCTCGGCGAGGAGGAGCACGCGATCCGGGTGGCCGGCGCGGTCCTCCCGGGGGACACCCGGCCCTTCCCCGGCGCCGCCGACTTCCGTCTCCTGCACGGTACTTCGGGCCGCACCCACCCGACCAGGACCCGCCTGGGCTGCTGCCTCTACTACGCGATCCGCCCGGCCGAGGCCTGCATCACCTGCCCGCGCACCTGCGACGAGGAACGGGTCCGGCGGCTGGAGCTGTGAGCACGGCCGGCCCGCCGGGGGGCGTCACCCCTGGTGTCCAACCGACGTTGGCCGCAAGGCCGTTCGGTAGCTCGGTCCGGTGGCGGTCAGGGCGGCGAGCAACAGGGCGGCCGCGGCGGCGGAGCAGGTGACCAGGAACGGTGCGGCCGGCCCGGACCGTTCGGCGGCCCAGCCGGCCCGGACCGTTCGGCGGCCCAGCCGGCTGTCAGGGTGCCCGCGGACTGGGCCAGAGTGATGCTGCCGACCAGCGCCGCCATCGCCTCGCCGAGCCGGGTGGCCGGGACGGTCCGCTCCACCAGCCCGAACGCGGTGATCAGTTGGGGTGCGACGGCGATGCCCAGGCCGCCGATCGCGACGGCCAGCGTGGCCACGCCGGTCGGAGCAGCCCGCCGCCCGTCCACCGGCCCGTCCAGGTGATCCGGTTGCGGGCGGACCTCGAAACTACCGGGGCGCGCCGACGGGCCGGGACCGTGCGATCACCCGGCACGCCGCCGGGATCCGCCCGCCGTGGTTTGGAGGACCGCCCAACGGTCACCGCCCGCCCGGGACTTGCCGCACCGGGATCGCCTGGGGAGGCCCGGACGCGCGGCGCCGGGTCAGGTCTCCCGGCATGTCTCCTGGCACCTCTCCCGGCGCAGCAGTGCGTCGTACTCGGCGTGCACCCGCCGGTCCATGGCCAGGGTGAACTGGGCGTCCGCGACGGTGCGGGCGAGCGGGCGGATGCGTCGGATCTGCCCGGTCAGCCGGGCCGCCTCGCCGGGCGCCAGGTCCCCGGCGTGGCTGAGGGCGCCGAGCAGTTCGTCCCTGATGAGCGCCGTGAAGACCTCGGCGACGGCGTCCGCGTAGTCCTGCGCCCTGCGGCTGGCGGCGAGCACGGCGGAGAGCGGTACGCCCTCCTCGACCAGGGAGACGGTGGCGTCCATCAGGCGGTGGCTGATGTGCACGATGCCGTCGTCCTGGACGGTGATGTAGCCCTGGGCGATGGCATCGGCGGTGTTGGCCTCGGTCAGCTGGTCGCCGAAGGCGGCGGCCAGGTCCGCCCAGCCGAGGTGGACCGGGCTCTCGTCCGACCAGGGCTCGGTGATGGCGGCCTGCAGCCCGATCAGCTCCGCGACGTCCCGGCCGCTCTCGCCGGCGCCGATCAGCTCGGCGATGCCGCCGAGGGTGTGTCCGCGTTCCAGCAGTTCGGCGATCATGCGCAGCCGGGCCAGGTGTTCCTCGCCGTACCAGGCGATCCTGCCCTCCTTGCGCGGCGGCGGCAGCAGCTTGCGTTCGCGGTAGAAGCGCAGGGTGCGCGTGGTGATACCGGCAGCCTCGGCGAGTTCCCCGACCCGGTACTCGCGCGGGGTGCCGCTGCCTGTGCTCTCGATCTCCGCCACGCGGCTCAGCATAGGGCGGCGGTGCGGCGAACCGATGCGGTCCGCCGTCTTCCAAGAACCGTCGGCACGGGCTACCCTGCCAATCGTGCCAGTGATTGCTGGCGCGGTTCACCTCGGCTTCGACAGTCCAACGGCCCAGTCCAACCGCCGGTCCAGCGGACCGGGTCGCCGGCGCGGAGCACCGGCCCGGCGGCACGGCTCGTTCGACGGCCCGGTTCAATGGTTCCGCACTCCCGCCGCCCCACAGCTCCAGGAGGCCGCCGCATGGCATCCAGCCCCAAGCGCACCAAGCAGCCGTCCGCGCTCGACGATCCGCCCGCCACCCGGCACGTCCGGGTCGCCGTGATCGGCTCCGGCTTCGGCGGTCTCGGCGCCGGAGTGCGCCTGCGCCGCGCCGGGATCACCGACTTCGTCATCCTGGAGCGGGCCGACTCGCTCGGCGGCACCTGGCGCGACAACAGCTACCCGGGCTGCGCCTGCGACGTGCCCTCGCACCTGTACTCCTTCTCGTTCGCGCCGAACCCCGAGTGGCCGCGCAGCTTCTCCCACCAGCCGGACATCCGCGCCTACCTGGAGCGGGTCGCCGACACCTTCGGTCTCCGCCCGCACCTGCGGTTCAACACCGAGGTGACCGAACTGCGCTGGGAGCAGGAGCACACCCGCTGGCGGGTCAGCACGGGCGCCGGGGTCTGGACCGCCGACGCCGTGGTCTCCGCCTCCGGGCCGCTGGCCGACCCGCAGATGCCCGACCTGCCCGGACTCGCCGAGTTCCCCGGCCGGGTCTTCCACTCCTCGCGCTGGGACCACGACTTCGACCTCCGGGGCAAGCGGGTCGCGATGGTGGGGACCGGCGCCTCGGCGGCCCAGATCGTCCCCGCGATCCAGCCCGTGGTCGGCAGGCTGACGGTCTTCCAGCGCACCCCCGCCTGGGTCCTGCCGCGCGCTGACCGGGAGATCTCGGTCCTGGAGAAGTGGCTGCACAGCAAGGTCCCGCCGACCGGAATGCTGCGCCGGGCCTCGGTCTTCGCGATGCGCGAACTCCAGGTCGGCGCCTTCACCCGCCGTCCCGGCGCGCTGCGCGTGGTCCAGCAGATGGCCGTGCGCAACCTCGAACGGGGCATCGCCGACCCGCAGTTGCGGGCCCGGCTGACCCCGGACTACCGGATCGGCTGCAAGCGCATCCTGCTCAGCAACACCTTCTACCCGGCGCTCGCCGCGCCCAACGCCGAGGTGATCACCTCCCCTCTCGCCGAGGTGCGCGGCTCCACCCTGGTTGCCGCGGACGGCAGCGAGGCCGAGGCCGACGCGATCGTCTTCGGCACCGGCTTCCACGTGACCGATCTCCCCATCGCCGAGCGGGTGTTCGGGATCGGCGGGCACAGCCTCGCCGAGGAGTGGAAGGGCGGAATGGAGGCGCTGCGGGGATCCACCGTGCACGGCTTCCCCAACCTCTTCTTCGTCATCGGCCCCAACACCGGCCTCGGCAACAGCTCGATGATCCTCATGATCGAGTCCCAACTCAACTACATAGTCGATGCGTTGAAGACCCTGGAGGCGGTCGGCGCCACCGCGATGCAGCCCACCGTGCGGGCGCAGCGGCACTGGAACCTGGAGGTCCAGCACCGGATGCAGCGCACCGTCTGGCTCACCGGCGGCTGCCGCAGCTGGTACCTCGATTCCGAGGGCCGCAACAGCGTCGCGTGGCCGGGCAGCACCAGCGCCTTCCGCCGCGCCACCCGCCGGGTGGACCTCGCCGAGTACGAACTCCTCAAGCGCACCGCCCCCGTGGCCCAGGAGGTCGCCGCATGAAGTCCGCACCCGCAGGCGCCCACAGCCGGTCCGGCCGGATGGTGGCCGCCGACTGCGTGCTTCCGACACCCGCCGAGGAGTACCGCATCCGCTCCGCCGACGGCCACTGGATCCACGCCGAGGCACACGGCCCCGAGGGCGCGCCGCTGGTGGTCCTCGCCCACGGCTGGACCTGCTCGACCGTCTTCTGGGCCCCGGTGATCCACCAACTCTCGGCCGACCACCGGGTGGTGGCGTACGACCAGCGCGGCCACGGCCGCAGCGACATCCCGCCGACCGCCGTCGGCTACTCCACCGCCAGGCTCGCCGACGACCTGGAGGCGGTGCTCACCCGGCTCGTCCCGGAGGGGGAGCGGGCGGTGCTGGCCGGACACAGCATGGGCGGGATGACCATCATGGCCGCGGCCGACCGGGGCGAGGTGGCGAGCAGGACCGCCGCGGCCGTCCTGATCAGCACCGGGCCGAGCGACCTGCTCGCCGAGCTGAACGTCGTCCCGTCCACCGTCCGCCCGCCCGGCCTGCGGCGCTTCCTGCACCGCCGGATCCTGCAGTCCAGGCTGCCGCTCGGCCCGGTGACCGCCGTCAGCAGGGCGATGCTCAAGTACAGCACCATGGGCCCGGCCACCCCGGGCGGACGGGTCGAGGCGACCGCCCGGGTGGTGCACGCCTGCCCGACCGGGGTGCGCCGCCAATGGGCCACGGTGCTGGGCGAGTTGGACGTCCGGGAGCAGCTGGCCAAGCTGGCCGCGCCGACCGTCGTGGTCGTCGGCACGCACGACCGGCTCACCCCGCCCGTGCACGCCCGCCGCATGCTGGCCGCACTGCCGGATCCGCAGGGGCTGCTGGAACTCCCCGGGATCGGCCACATGTCGCCCGTGGAGCGCCCGGTCGAGGTCGCCGCCGAGATCCGACGGGCCGTCAAACTCAGTGCCGAGGAAGCCAGGAGCGTGAGCGCATGAGTACGACTCCGCCGATCGCGGGACAGGTCGTGGTCGTCACCGGGGCCGCCCGCGGGGTCGGCGCGCTGCTGGCCCGCAGGCTGGCCCAGCGCGGCGCCGAGGTGGCCCTGGTCGGCCTGGAGCCCGAGGAGTTGAAGGCCGTCGCCGCCCAGTGCGGCCCCACCGCCACCTCCTGGGAGGCGGACGTCACCGACCTGGAGGCGCTGACCGCCGTAGCCCGGCAGATCCAGGACCGCCACGGCCGGATCGACACCGTGGTCGCCAACGCCGGTATCGCCATCGGCGGCCCGCTGCTGGACAGCGACCCGCGCGCCTTCGACCGGGTCATCGAGGTCAACCTGCTCGGCAGCGTGGCCACCGCCCGCGCCTTCCTGCCCGCGCTGGTCGAGAGCGGCGGCTACCTGCTGCAGATCGCCTCACTGGCCGCGATCACCCCGGCGCCGCTGATGGCCGCCTACTGCGCCAGCAAGGCGGGCGTCGAGGCGTTCGCCCACTCGCTCCGCGCCGAGGTCGCCTACCAGGGCGTCAAGGTGGGCGTCGGCTACCTGAGTTGGACCGACACCGATATGGTGCGCGGCGCCGACCAGGACACCGTGCTGGCCCAGATGCGGGCCCGCCTGCCCTGGCCGGCCAACAAGACGTACCCGCTGGCCCCGGCGGTGGAGCGGCTGGTCGCCGGGATCGGCCGCCGCTCCCCGCACGTGTACGCCCAGGCGTGGCTGCGCGGCATCCAGCCGGTCCGCTGGGTCCTGCCGAGCCTGGTCGCCACCGTGGGGGCCCGCGACATCGCCCGGCTGGCCCCGCAGTTGAGGGCCACCGCGGCCTCCCGCCTGCGCGCCGTCGGCGCGGGCGGCGCCGCCGACACGGCGAACCGTCGCGCCCCGGCCGAGTAGCGGCCACCTCGCGAGCACGCGGAGCCATCCAGCCGCAGCCGCAACCACGTCCGGTGACGGCTGGTCAGCCCGGCTGTCGGTTCGCCGAACGCCAGCGCCACCGCCCGGTCGGACACGTCCGCGCGTGACCTCGCGTCGCGCGCGGACGGCGACCGGGCGGGGCCGTTCCGCCGAACTGTCGCGGGGTGCTTACCACCGAGTACGGTCTGCACATGACGACTGCCCTCATCACCGGCGCCACCGCCGGCATCGGCGCGGCCTTCGCCCGCCGCCTCGCCAAGGACGGCCGCGACCTGGTCCTGGTCGCCCGCAACACCGAACGGCTGGAGGCCGCCGCCGCCGAGCTCGGCAAGCGCTACGGCGTCCAGGTGGAGACCCTGACCGCGGACCTGGCCACCGAGGAGGGGATCGCCGCGGTCGAGGAGCGGCTGCGGGACTCCGAGCGGGCGGTCGACATCCTGATCAACAACGCCGGGTTCGGCAACAAGGGGAGGTTCCTCTCCGTCCCGCTCCAGGCCGAGCTGGACATGGTCAAGGTGCACATCGAGGCGGTGCTGCGGCTGACCATGGCGGCCGTCCCGGGCATGCGGGAACGCGGCTTCGGCGGGATCGTCAACGTGGCCTCGGTCGCGGCCTTCGTGCCGCGCGGCACCTACGGCGCCAGCAAGGCGTGGATGGTCAGCTTCACCCAGGGCATCGCCCGCGACCTCGGTGGCACCGGAGTACGCCTGCTCGCGCTCTGCCCCGGCTTCACCCGGACCGAGTTCCACGAGCGCGCGGGCATGGGCACCTCGAACATCCCCTCCTGGGCCTGGCTCTCCGCCGAGCGCGTGGTGGACGAGGCGCTGCGCGACCTCGCGCGCGGCCGGACGCTCTCGGTGCCGAGCAAGCGCTACAAGGCGGCCGTGACACTCGGCCGGATGCTGCCCGCGGGCACGTTCGGCGGTGTCTCCTCCAAGGCGGCCCGCAGCTACGGGCCCAACTAGGCCCTGGGCCGATCCTGCCGGGCAGGGCCCGGTTAGGGGCGCGGGGGAACTGCGCGAGTCGGAAGACGCCGACGTTCAGCCGGGCCCGGTGAGCACCTTGCACCTCGGATCCTGCCGTTTCGCGCAGTTCCCCGCGCCCCTGAAGTCCACGCTCCTGGAGTCCGCGCCCTGGAAGATCGGCCGGGCAGGCTGCCGGCGGAGACGGGAATAGAAGCAACCTCATTATTAGCTTGGCTAACTATGAGCTCTTCTCTGTATGCTGGCAGCGTGCCCGCATCCGCCCTGCCCGGAGGTAGCCCTTGAAGCCCGACAGACTCGACTGGACCCCACCGCCGCGCGCCAAGGGCGAACCCGGCCCGCCGGCCCAGGTGCGCCGGATCCTGGCCCTCTTCCGCCCCTACGCGGGTCGCCTGGCCGTGGTCGGCCTGCTGGTCGCGGCCTCGGCCGTGGTCTCCGTCGCGACCCCGTTCCTGCTCCGCGCGGTGCTCGACACCGCCATCCCGCAGGGCCGCACCGGGCTGCTGAGCCTCCTGGTGCTCGGCATGATCGCGGCGGCCGTGGTCAACAGCATCTTCAACGTCCTGCAGACGCTGATCTCCACCACCGTCGGCCAGCGCGTGATGCACGACCTGCGGACCGCCGTCTACAGCCACCTCCAGCGGATGTCGCTGGCCTTCTTCACCCGGACCCGCACCGGCGAGGTGCAGTCCCGGATCGCCAACGACATCGGCGGGATGCAGTCCACCGTCACCTCCACCGCGACCTCGCTGGTCTCCAACCTGACCGCCGTGATCGCCAGCGTGGTCGCCATGGTGGCCCTGGACTGGCGGCTGACCGTCGTCTCGCTGCTCCTGCTCCCCGTGTTCGTCTGGATCAGCCGCCGGGTCGGCAACGAGCGCAAGCGGATCACCGGCGAGCGGCAGAAGCAGCTCGCCGTGCTGAGCTCGGCCGTCCAGGAGTCGCTCTCGGTGAGCGGAGTGCTGCTCGGCCGCACCATGGGCCGCTCGGACTCGCTCTCCCGGGAGTTCACCGACCAGTCCGCCGAGCTGGCCCAGCTGGAGGTGCGCTCCAGCATGGCCGGGCGCTGGCGGATGTCCACCATCGGGATCGTGATGGCCGCGATGCCGGCCGTGATCTACTGGGCCGCCGGCCTGGCCAGTGCGAGCGGAGCACCGATCGTCTCGATCGGCACCCTGGTGGCCTTCGTCTCGCTCCAGCAGGGCCTGTTCCGGCCGACCGTGAGCCTGCTGTCGACCGGCGTGGACGTCCAGACCTCGCTGGCGCTGTTCCAGCGGATCTTCGAGTACCTCGATCTGCCGGTGGATATCCAGGAGCCGGCGCACCCCGTCCGGCTCGGCCGGGCGCGCGGTGACGTCGGTTTCGAGAACGTCGAGTTCCGCTACCACCCCGAGCAGCCGCAGCCCACCCTGACCGGTATCGACCTCAAGGTGCCCGCGGGCAGCTCACTCGCGGTGGTCGGCGAGACCGGCTCCGGCAAGACCTCGCTCAGCTACCTGGTGCCCAGGCTCTACGACGTCACCGGCGGCCGGGTCACCCTGGACGGCGCCGACGTCCGCGAACTCTCCTTCGAGACCCTGGCCGAGACCATCGGCGTGGTGTCCCAGGAGACCTACCTCTTCCACGCCTCGGTCGCCGACAACCTGCGCTTCGCCAAACCGGACGCCACCGACGCCGAACTGGTCGCCGCCGCCGAGGCGGCCCAGATCCACCACATGATCGCCGACCTCCCGGAGGGCTACGACACCGTGGTCGGCGAGCGCGGCTACCGCTTCTCCGGCGGTGAGAAGCAGCGGCTGGCCATCGCCAGGACCATCCTGCGCAACCCGCCCGTCCTGATCCTCGACGAGGCCACCAGCGCCCTGGACAACCAGACCGAGCGTGCCGTCCAGCAGGCCATCGACGCGCTCGCCGCCGGCCGGACCACCATCACCATCGCGCACCGGCTCTCCACCGTCCGCCACGCCGACCAGATCGCCGTCCTCGACCACGGCCGGATCGCCGAGCTGGGCACCCACGAGCAGCTGCTCGCGCTGGGTGGACGCTACGCGGCCCTGCTGCGGCGGGAGCAGCCGGCGGGCGGTCAGCACCGAGGCGGTGCGCAGGCGAACGATGTCCCGGCGGAGGTCCGGACGGTGAACGGGTCCGTACGGGACGCCCACCCGGCGAACGGCCGGGCGGCGCTCAACGGCCGACCGGTGCAGGGCCGGCCGCTGAACGGTCAGGCGGCGATCGGCCGCTCGTTGTAGGTCTCGGCCAGCTCCTGCCCGGAGAGCTCGTGGATCGCCGCCATCACCTCGTCGGTGACCTGGCGGCGGGCCTTGGCACTGCGGGCCTGGCCGTGCAGCTCGGAGAAGTCCAGCGGCTCGCCGAAACGGACCGTCACCTTCCGCAGCCGGGGAATCCGCTTGCCGACCGGCAGGATGTCCGCCGGGCCCTCCAGCGCCACCGGGACAACGGGCACACCCGCTGTCAGGGCCAGCCAGGCCACGCCGGTCTTGCCCCGGTAGAGGCGGCCGTCCAGCGAGCGGGTGCCCTCGGGGTAGATGCCGAAGGCCTTGCCCTGTTGCAGGATGTCCAGCGCCTGCTCCAGTGAGGCCGCCGCCGAGCGGTAGGTGCCGCGCTCGACGGGTACCGCGTTGATGACGCTGGTGAAGAAGGAGCGGGAGATCGCGCCCTTGAGGCCGGTGCCGGTGAAGTACTCGGCCTTGGCCAGGAAGTAGACCTGACGCGGTGCGGTCAACGGGATGACCACGCTGTCGATGAAGGACAGGTGGTTGCTGGCCAGGATCACCCCACCCTTGCGCGGCACGTGCTCCAGCCCCTCGATGACGGGGCGGTAGAGCGCCTTCGCCACGGGCTTGAGCACGAGCTTGGTGATGAGGTTGAGCATGGGCCCTCCCTGGCCGACCGACATCCCCGGACTCGTGACTGGGCCGAGGTCAGACCGCAGATTACGTCATGAACCCCGTCGGGCGTCCACCGAACCGGTCTGCGGACCCCTGCGATCCTCGTCACGGACTGCGTATGGTTGTACGCGAAACCGATGATCAGCGGGGTGACGCCACGTCGACACCCCGCCTGCCCGAGCCCGGAGGCCCGCTCAGGTGAGTCTGCGAGTCGTCAGAGCAGAGTGCAGCGCAGAGCTCAGACCGGAGATCAGGCCGGCGACCGCCCAGGGGACCGGAACCGGCCACCGGGAGAGCGTCCGATGAGCGGGATCACGACCGTCCTGCTGCTGGTGGTACTGGCCACGGCGGTGGCCACCGGGGCCCGCCGGTGGAGCATCCCCGCGCCGTCCTTGCTGGTCGTGGCGGGAGTGCTGGTCGGGACCCTGCCGTTCGTGCCGAGCATCCGGGTGCCCCCCGAGGTGATCAGCGTCGCCGTGCTCCCGCCGCTGCTCTACGCCTCGGCGGAGGAGATCTCCTGGCGCGAGCTGCGCGCCGTCTGGCAGCCCGTCACGGTGCTTGCCCTCGGCCTGGTGCTGGCCTCCGCGTTCAGCGTCAGTGCCATCGCGGGGGCGCTCACTCCGCTCCCGCCGGCCATGGCCTTCGTACTGGGCGCCGTGCTGGCCTCCACCGACCCGGTGGCGGTCACCGCGCTGGGGCGGCGGCTGGCCCTGCCGCCCCGGCTCCAGACCCTGGTGCAGTCCGAGAGCCTGTTCAACGACGCCACCAGCCTGGTGCTGTTCAAGGTGGCGGTCTCGATGGCGGTGGCGGCGGGGTCGGTCTCCCTGCCGTCCGCCGCAGGGGAGTTCGTGCTGCTGGCGGGCGGCGGTGCGCTGGTGGGCGGTGCGGTGGCGGCCGTGGTGGCGTACATCCGCAGCCGGACCGAGGACCCGGTCCTGGAGACCGTCACCGCGCTCGTCACCCCGTACGCGGCCTATGTGATCGGTGAGGACCTGCACACCTCCGGCGTCACGGCCGTGGTGGTGGCCGGGGTCGCCCTCGGCGCGCAGAGCCACCGGCTGACCAACGCCCGGATCCGGCTCCAGGTCCACGCCGTCTACGGGACGGTCGTGTTCGTGCTGGAGAGCGTGGTCTTCGCCCTGATCGGCCTCGAACTGCCCGGCATGATCGACCGGCTCGGGACGGCGGGTGATCCGGGTGGTCAGAAGTGGGGCTGGATCTGGCAGGCGCTGCTGATCGCCCTCGCCCTGATCGTCATCCGGCTGCTTTGGATCGGCCCGACCGCCTGGTTCATGCACCGGCAGCGGATCCAGCAGACGCAGTTGGCGGGGCCGCTGAACTGGCGGGTGCCGGCGGTGATGACCTGGGCCGGCACCCGTGGCGTGATGCCGCTGGCGGCGGCGCTCACCATCCCGCTGGTCGCCGTCGACGGGACGCGCCTGCCCTACCGGGAGTTGGTGCTGGTGCTCACCACCTCGGTGGTCGCCTTCACGCTGGTGGTCCAGGGCTTCACGCTGGCACCGGTGGTCCGGGCCTCGGGCATCGCCCTGGAGCCGGAGGACACCGCGCGTGAGGAAGCCCGGACGGTCAACCGGATCCTGGTCGCGGCGCTCGACCGGCTGGAGGAGATGACCGAGACCGACGGTGTCCCGCCGGTGGTCGCCGACCGGATGCGGCGCGACCTCCAGTCCAGGATCGACCAGGCCCAACTCGCCATCACCGGACAGGAGGCCGACACCGACACGGTGACCGTCACCGCCTACCGCCGGCTGCGCCGCGACCTGATCGCCGTCGAGTCCCAGGAACTTCAGCGCCTCTACACCGAACACAAGGTCGGCGACGCCGTCCGGGGCAAGCTCCAGCACGCCCTCGACCTGGAGGAAGCCGGCCTCGGCCCGCTCTGAAGGGCGGATCAACGGACAACGGTGGTCCGTCGATTCCGCCGGTCCGGTGGGTGGTGCGGCTCAGCCGCCGGAGGCCAGTGCGGCCTGCTGTCCTCCGCTTCGTGCGGTGTCCCGCGCCGTCGAATACGCCGAACTCCCGTCGGCAGGCGCCGTGACCGGGAAGATCCGGCGGACCACGCGCTCGGCGGCCCGGCCGTCGTCCCAGGGGCAGAACCGCTCGCGGAAGGCCGCCCGGGCGCCCGGCTGCGGATCACCGGCCAGCAGGGCGTCGGCGACCTCGGCGGTCTCGGTGGCGACGGCGCCCGGCGGCGTGGCGAGCAGGTCGAAGTAGACGCCCCGCACCCGGCAGTACTCGGCCCAGTCCGGCGCGAAGACCACCATCGGACGGTCCAGCACCGCATAGTCGAACATCACCGAGGAGTAGTCGGTGACCAGCGCGTCGGCGGCCAGGCAGAGCTCCTCGACGGACGGGTGCGCCGAGACGTCCACGATCCGCGCGGCCCCGGCCCCGGCCGCCGGCTCCCCGGCGCCGCCGGTGTGGAAGTAGTGGGTGCGGACCAGCAGCGTGTACCCGGGGCCGAGCCGCTCGGCCAGCTCGCCGACGTCCAGCAGCGGCAGGTAACCGCCCTGGCCCTCACGGTGGGTCGGCGCGTACAGCACCACCCGCTGACCCTCCGCCAGGCCGAGGAGCCTGCGCACTGCCGCCACCTTGGCGGCCGTCGCCTCGGCGAGCAGGTCGTTGCGCGGGTAGCCGGTCTCCAGCAGTTCGTACCGGCCGGGGAAGGCGCGGCTGAAGTGCTCGCTGGTGTGCGGGTTGGGCGAGACCAGGAAGTCCCAGCGGTCCACGGCCTCGCGCAGCCGGTCGAAGTCCATGCCGTCGGCCGCGATCGGATACTGCCGCAGATCCATGCCCATGCTCTTGAGCGGAGTGCCGTGCTGGGTCTGCACGTGCACCGTGCCGGGCCGCTTGGCCATGGTGTGCGGGAAGTTGACATTGTTGACGAAGTATTTGGCGGTCGCCATCGCCCGCAGATAGGCCGGGGTGTTCACCACGACGTACGGCACCCCGGCGGGCAGCCCGGCCGCCTGCGCCCTGGTCTCCACCACCCAGACCCCGCGCACCTGCGGCGCCAGCTCCCGGGCCTTCTCGTAGATCGCGGCCGGATTGCAGGCGTAACCCCGGTGCCAGTACGCGGCGTAGACCGCGAGGTTCTCGTCCAGCGGAAGCCGCCGGAAGGTGTTGTACGCCGCGTACCTGGCTCCGCTGCGCACCCCCTTGCGGACGGTCGGCGCCATCGCCCTGGCCCGGCGGCGCAGGGAGCGCGGAATCCGCTTGGTGCGCCGCAGTTCGCTGTAGGTGCGCCGGGAGCCGGTGGCCACCAGCCGGTACTGGATGCCGCGCAGCCCGGCGGGGTAGCGGTAGCCGGCCGGGCGGTGGCGGTCGAAGTGCCGGCCGATCCGGTGGAAGAAGTCGCCGCGCAGTCCGGTCGGGACCAGTCCGGGGGTGTCGTAGATGGTCAGGGCCTGCTTCACGGTGCGGTCGAAGACCAGGTTGCGCAGGGCGTCCTGGCCGGCGGTGCCGATCCCCTTGCGGTCGAGGAAGGTGAAGATCGCATCGTACTGGGCGAAGGCGTCCGCGTGCTTGGGCGAGGCGGTGTTGGTGATCGCGCCGGGGCGGCCGCGCCGGTAGGTGTAGCAGGACCGGTCGAGGTAGCGCAGGCGGCGGGCGGTGACCATCGCCGGGTAGGTGACGGAGATGTCCTCGTAGTAGCCGCGCCCGAAGGAGACGTCCAGGTCCAGCAGGAACTCCCGGCGGAAGACCTTGTTCCAGACCGCCATCACCGTCTGCATCAGACCCGGCTGCTCGCGCGCGGTGCAGCCCTCGGCGAGCGGGGAGCCGGTCAGCAGGTGGCGCCACGGGTTGGGCTCGGTGGCACCGTCGGGGTAGACGTGGGTGAAGTCGGTGAGCAGCACGTCCACCGGCCGGTCGCTGTCGTGCTCGCGGCGCAGCTCGGCGACGACCGCGGCCAGCGCGCCGGCGGGCAGCCAGTCGTCGCTGTCCACGAACCAGACGTACCGGCCGCGCGCCTCGGCCAGACCTGCCGTCCGGGCGCCGCCGAGCCCCTGGTTCTCGGCCAGGTGCAGGACTTGAAGGCGGGGGTCGCGGGCCGCGTACTCGTCCAGGATCGCGCCGCAGCCGTCGGGGGAGCGGTCGTCCACCGCGATCACCTCGACCTCGGCGCCGACCGCCCGGTCCGCCGCCTCGGCCTCGGCGTCCGGGGCGGTGCCGTCCGTGGTCGGTCTGGCGGCACCCAAGCCGAGCGAGTCGAGGCAGCGGGGGAGGAAGGGCTCCACCCCGTGCACTGGCAGCACGATGCTCAGGAGGGGACTCACGCTGGCTTCACTCCGCTATGGGCGCTGGGCTGTCGGTAGGGCGCTCGGTACCGCTCGTTTCACTGTAGTGAGCTGCGATGCACGCACAGTGGGTATTCGGTGACGTACAGGCAACGGAAGAGTGGCGTAGAGGCTCAGTCCCGGCTCGGTCCCGGCGCGCTACCGGCGGAAAAAGCGACCGCCGGTGCCGCGCCGTTCGAGCGGCGGCACCGGCAGTCCGGTGGCGGCCCGACCGACCCTCAACGGTCGGCCGCCGGTCCGTACACCATCCGTAGCCGGGTCGCCGCAGCGTTGAGGCGGCCGGGCAGTGACTCACGGCTGGTGTCGGAAGTTCTTCATCTGTCGAACTCTGCCGGGTCGGGGTGAATTCATCCGACCGGGGGACACCGGGAGTGTGGTCCGGGTGTCCGCGTTGCTAGAGATACTGCTTGTAAGGAGCGAGGGCGTCAATCCCCCGGATGTGTTCATTTCCTGAACCCACTGCGCGAGCCATTGCCGGGCTTGGGATCGACTCCTATATTGACGGGAAGTCTCACAAGGCTGCCGTCGGTGTCCCCGGTCCTGCGCGCCGCCGCCTGCCGTCGTCCCCTGCCTGCCGTCTCGCTCCCGCCGTGCCCTTCCCGCCGTCTCCTCCTGCCCCCGGGAGCCGCCCGTGAGCCCGCAGTCGAACCCGAGCCCAGTGGTCAGCGGAGTGCTGCGGGGGCTGCTGCTGGCGCCGCTGCTCGTGGGCGCCGGGTACCTCTTCCTCGGCCTCACCCTGTTCAGCGGCGGCACCGGCGACCTGTTCGCCTGGCGGATGTCGCCCGTCACCGCGACCCTGCTCGGCGCCGCGTACGGCGGCAGCAGCGTGATGCTCGCCATGGCCCTGTGCACCGAGCAGTGGGTGAAGGTACGGGTGGCCGTGGCGGCCAGTTCGCTCCTCATGCTGCTGATGCTCGGCGCCTGCCTGCTCGGACGCGGCACGCTCCAGCTGACCAAGGGCAGCGCCATCGCCGTCCTCTCCGCCTGGGCCTGGCTCGGCGTGCACACCGCCGCGCCGGTCGTCGGGCTGATCGCGCTCGGCGCGCAGTGGCGCCGGAACGAGCGCTGGCGGGCGCGGAGCGGGCAGCCCGCGCCCCGGCCGCCCCGGCTGCCCTGGTGGGTCGCCGGGCCGATCGCCGGCAACGGGCTGGCCGCCACCGCCACCGGCCTCCTCCTCTACACCGTGCCGGACGTCCTCGCCCGGTACTGGCCCTGGCGGGTCAGCGCCCTCGACGTGCGGGTGATCGGCGCATGGTGCCTCGCCTTCGGCGTGGCCCTGCTGCTCAGCCTGCGCGAGGCCGAGCTGCGCCGGGTGCGCAACGGGATGGCGGCCCTGGTCGGCACCGGGGTGCTCGGGCTGGTCGGCCTGCTCCGCTACGCCCACCTGGTGCGCTGGGCCTCGCCGGGATCCTGGCTGGTCGTCCTCGCCCTGGTCACCTTCACCGGGCTCGGCCTGTGCGGGGTCGGGGTCTCCGGGCTGCTCGACCCGCCACGGCCCGGCGGCGGTCCGGGCGGAGGGCCGGTGGTGCGCCTGGCGCGGCTCGGCTGACCCGCACGCCGGGGGTTCTGCCTTCACCTCAGGTCGCTGCCGTGCTGGGGTCGGTCGGCGATCGGCAGGTTGACCTGGTGGCATTCCCCCCGGCGGTACGTCAGGTTGATGCGCAGTCGTGACCGAGCCCACGGGTACCTGGTGAAGCGTCAGTTCGCTGCGCACGATACGGTGGCAGAACACCAGGACGGTTGCGCGAAGGCCGTCTCTCACGGATAGTCTTCGCCACGGCCCTGGCGCCTCGTAGGGGTGGGAAACAGATGGAACAGATGCAAGTACGGAGTCGGCCCCGGGTGCCGGCGATCCAGTGCGGTGTCGGTGCGACCGGCCGCCGGATCGACCGCCACCTGTCGGTGCTGGGGGCTCCGGCGCTCTCGGCGGTGGACACGGCGGAGGCGCTGGGTCTGATAAGAGAGCTGACGCCGCGCGGCGCGGCCAGTCCGGCCTCGCGGCGCCGCACCACGCGGGTGCTGCTGCTGGCCCCGCTCCGCAGGCTGAAGCGGAGCCTGTTCGGCAGCCGGGGCTGAGACTCAAGGCCCGCTCCCTGCGGGTCCCGGTCGACCCGACGGACCGGACGGTCTGTCGGGTCCTCGTGCTGACCGGACGCGGTTCCGCCCCACCGGCCCGACGCCAACTCCCCGGCCGGCCAAGCCCGTCGGGCCCCCTCGGGGCCGTCGCGGGACGACCGCCCGGCGGCCCCGACCTGACGTACGGCGAGCCCTGTCGTCCACGGCGACGCGGGGTGGGCAAGGATGGCCCCATGGCGGACAACTTCCACTCCATCACCTTCGAGATCACCACCGGCACCGCTGAGGTCGCCCTGGACATCACCGACCGCTGCGCGGCCTTCCTGGACACCACCGCCCCCGGGCGGGACGGGCTGCTGAACGTCTTCGTCCCGCATGCCACCGCCGGGGTCGCGGTGATCGAGACCGGCGCCGGAAGCGACGAGGACCTGCTCGCGGCCCTGCGTGACCTGCTCCCCTCCGACAGCCGCTGGCGCCATCGCCACGGCAGCCCGGGCCACGGCCGCGACCACGTCCTCCCTGGACTGGTCGCCCCGCACGCCACCCTGCCGGTCATCGGCGGCCAACTCGCCCTGGGCGTCTGGCAGTCGATCGTGCTGGTCGACACCAACCGGGACAACCCGCGCCGTACGGTCCGGCTGTCCTTCCTCGGCTAGCCGGCTCCCCGGGGGAGCGAGGCCCGGCTCGGCAGAGTCCCGCTCCCCGGGGGACGTCGCACGGCTGCGGTCGCGTTGCTCGGCCGCCGTCCCGCTGTCCGGCTGCTGTCCCGCCGTTGTCCCGCCGTTGTTTGCCGGAGGGCGGGCGGAGGGGGTAGGAAGGGCGGTATGACGGACGACACCCAGCAGTGCGCCCTCGCCCCGGACGGCGACGCCGTCCGGGCCCTCGCCCACGACCCGGCACTCACCGGGCCGCGCGCCGACTGCGTCCGGTGCGGCGACCCGACCGAACTGCCCGCGGACCACCCCGGGATCACCCTGTGCCCGGTCTGCACCTGGCAGGAGGCCCAGCGCATCGCCTGCTCGGGCTGAGGCCGCCCGGGCCGAGGTCCTGCCCGGGTGTGCCCCCCGCTACCCGCCGCTACCCGTCGGTGCGGGTGGCCAGGTGCAGGCTGGAGCCGTGGCGGCCCTTGCGGACCAGCAGCTGACTGGGGATCCGGGACCGCAGATCGGCGACATGGCTCACGATGCCGACCGCCCGATCCCGCTCACGCAGGCCGTCCAGGACGTCCATCACCTCCTCCAGCGAGTTCTCGTCCAGGCTGCCGAAGCCCTCGTCGATGAAGAGCGTGTCCAGCGGCATGCCGCCCGCCTCGTCCGTCACCACGTCGGCCAGACCGAGCGCCAGGGCGAGCGAGGCGAAGAAGCTCTCCCCGCCGGAGAGCGTCGCGGTGTCCCGGGCGATGCCCGTCCAGGCGTCCACCACCCGCAGGGCGAGACCGGACCGCCGGTTGCCCGCCACCCGGTCGTCGCTGTGGACGAGCGTGTACCGGCCGCCGGACATCCGCACCAGCCGATCGCTCGCCCGCTGCGCCACCTGCTCCAGCCGGGCCGCCAGGACGTACGACTCCAGGCGCATCCGCAGGGTGTTCTCCGACGACGTACCAGCGGCGAGCCCGGCCAGCCGGCTGATCCGCCCGTGGAGCTCCAGCGCCGGGGCGAGACCCTCGGCCAGCTCGGTGAGCTCACGGCCGAGCCGGGCCAGCGCCGCGCACCGCTCCGCAGCCGCGCTCTCGGCGGCCGAGGCCGACCTGAGCCGGGCCGTGGCCGACTGGAGCCGCGCCTCCGCAGCAGCCTGGTCGACCGCCGGATGCGCCGCCGCCGCGACCAACTCGGGGTCGGCCAGCCGGCGTTCGACCGCGTCCAGGGCCGCGCGCTGCTCGTCCAGGTGCGACTTCAGGGCGCTCCGCTCGGCGGCGGGCAGCATGGCGGTCCGGGCCGTCTCGGGGTCGGCGAAACCCGCCGCCAGGCTGGTCCGGGCCAGCTCCTGCTCGGCCTCCGCCAGCCGGGCCGCCGCCGCGACCGAGCTCCGGACGGCGGCCAGCGTGCCGACCACGGCCTCCGCCGACGCCGAGATCGCGTCGGCCCGTGCGGCGACCGACGGCGCGTCGGCCCGCGCGACGCGGACCCGCTGGGCCAGCTCCTGCTGCTCCTCGGCGAGCTTCTTCAGCTGCCCGGCGAGGGCCGCAGCGTCCTCACCCGCCTGCCGCAACTGGGCCTGCTGCCGGGCCTGCTCACCCGTCAGCAGGCCGATCCGCTGCTCCACCGCCCCGAGGCCCTCGGCCGCCCGCACGGCCGCGCGGCGATCACGCTCGGCCTCCGCCAGCGCCGCCCGGACCTCGCCGGCCCGCTGCGCACCGGCGGCGCCGGACGCCTCCGCCTCGTCCACCCGCAGCGCCGTCAGGGCCGCGTCGGCCACCGACAGCGCCCGCTCGGCCCGGGTCTGCGCGGCCCGGGCAGCCTCCTCGTCCGCAGCACTCACCTGTGCGGCCGACGGCTGCGCGGGGGCGGGGTGCACCTCGGACCCGCAGACCCGGCAGGCCGCGCCCTCGTGCAGTTGGCCCGCCAGCTCGGCCGCCATGCCGGTGAGCCGGCGCTCCCGGAGATCCAGACCGTGCTCGCGGGCGTCCTGCGCCGCGGCGCGCAGCACGGACAGCTCGGCCTCCGCGCCGACGATCCTGCCGCGCAGCTCGTCCCGCCGGACGGCGGCCGCCAGGCGGCTGTCCAAGTCGGCACAGCGGGCGTCCAGTTGCTCGACCCTGGCCCCGGCGGCGCGGGTGGCCTCCCGCTCCTCCTGAAGGGCGGCGAGCCTGTCGTCGAAGTCCCGCAGCCAGTCCCTGGCCTCCTCGGCGAGTTCGTCCGCCCGCTCCCGGTCGGCGGTGAGCCGGTGGTGCTCGTGGCTCAGCCCGGCCTGCCGCCGCTCGTCGGCCCGGGCCGCCTCCAACAGCCCGAGCTGTGCCTGCAACAGCCTTTCGGCCTCGGCCAGTTCGGCCTCACCGGCTTCGGCTTCGGCGTCGGGGCGCTGGCCAGGGGCGACGGAACCGGGACCGCCGTCGACCGGGGCGGCCGGGGCTTCGGGGAAGTGCACATCGCCCGGCGGCAGCGCGCGAGACCGGGTGGACCCGCCTGGGGTGGCACTCTGCGGACTGCCGTCGGGGGCGGCGCAGGGGGTGCCGAGCCGTGCCAGGGCGGCTCTGCGGTCACGTTCGGTCTGCCGCGCGGCCTGGAGCGCGGCAGCCGCGCTGTCGCGCAGGCGCAGCACGGACTCCACACCCAGGGCGGCCTGGGCGGCGGCCAGTCTCCGCTCGTCGTGGGCCAGGCGGTCGGCCGAGTCGCGGAGCCGGGACGCCTCCAGCGCGGCCGCCCGGTGGCGGCGCTGGCGGTCGGCCAGCTCGGCCGCCCACTGCCGCTCCCGCTGGGCCGCCGCATGAGCCGCCTCGGACTGGGCCGCGGCGGAGCGCGCCACGGCCGACTGCTCGGCGGCACCGCTGCGCAGGATCGCCGCCCAGCCGAGCACCCCCGCCGTCTGCCCCACAGGCCCGGCAGCGGAGGCCGCGCCTGCGGTGTCCTCGGCCGGCACCCAGTCCTCCGGCGGCTCGGCACCCGGGCCGGCCGCCTGCTGCGTCCGGCCCACGAGGTCGCGCAGCCGCAGCCGCCCGCCCTGGACCGCCGCCTCGTGCCTGCGCCGCTGCTCGCCGAGCCAGCGCTCGACCAGGTCGAACCGGCCGGTGTCGAAGAGCTGGCGCAGCAGCGCCGCGCGGTCCCCGGCATCGGCCCGCAGGAAGCGGGCGAAGTCCCCCTGCGGGAGCAGCACCACCTGGCAGAACTGCTCTCGGCTCATCCCGACCAGCCGCCGGATCTCCTCCCCGGCCTCCTGGTGCGACCGGCTCACGGCCTGCCAGCCCGGCGTCCCGTCGCCGAGGTCGGCGGACCACTCGCGCAGCAGCGTCTGCGGCTTCTCGACCGTGGTGCCGGTGCCCCGGCGCTTGGGGCGCCGCTGCTCGGGACTGCGGGTGATCTCCAGGCGGCGCCCGCCGAGAGTCAGCTCCAGACGGACCTCGGTGGGCAGCAGCGGCTGGGCGTGGTCGCTGCGCAGCGGATTGCCCCGCCGGGCGCCGGGCACCTCGCCGTACAGCGCGAAGCAGACGGCGTCCAGAACGCTGCTCTTGCCGGCCCCGGTGGCGCCGCGCAGCAGGAAGAGGCCGCCCGAAGCGAGGTGGTCGAAGTCCACCTGCTCCGTCCCGGCGAACGGGCCGAAGGCCGTGAGCGTCAGCTGGTGCAGTCTCATCGGGGCAGCTCCTGCTCGCGCTCGGTGGCCAGCCGGACGGCCTCGAAGGCCTCCTGCAGCCAGCCCTGCTCCAGCTCGTCCACCTCACCGCCGCCGCGGACGTGCCGGACGAAGCCCTCGGCGATCTCCAGGTCCGCGCGGCCGCTGACCCGGTCCGCGTACGAGACGTGCTCCTCGCCGGGGGTGGGCTCGGGCTCGAAGAGCAGTTGGAGGGTGTGCGGGAAGCGCCCTCGCAGCTCCTCCATCGGATTGGCCGGGCGGAGCGGATCGGTGAGAGTGGCCTGGACCCAGGACTCCTCGTGGACCGCGAGCCCGGGGTCGGTCAGCAGCTCGGCCAGCCGGCCCCCGAGCCGGGCCAGCGGACGGGGCTGCGGGCAGTCGAGCCGCTCGGCCGCCACCGAACCGTCGGCGGCGAGATCGACCAGCCACATGGTCTTGCGGTGGTGCGCCTCGGAGAACGAGTAGGCCAGCGGGGAGCCGCTGTAGCGCAGGTGCGGGGCGAGGGTCTGGCAGCCGTGCAGATGACCCAGCGCCGCGTAGTGCACACCGTCGAACACCGAGGCCGGGACGCTCGCCACACCGCCGACCGTGATGTCCCGCTCGCTGTCGCTCGGCTCGCCGCCCGTCACGAAGGCGTGCGCGAGCACCACTGCCCTGGTCCCTTCGGGACGTTCCGCCAGATCGGCCCTGACCTGCGCCATCGCCGCGCGGAGCACCTCGGCGTGCCCGCCGCTCGCCAGCCCGAACCGCTCACGGGTGAGCGCCGGCTCCAGGTACGGCAGTCCGTAGACGGCCACCGGACCGTGCTCGTCGGCCAGCAGCACGGGGGCGGCACAGCCGTCCGGGTCGGTGCGCAGATGGATACCGGCCCTCCCGATCAGACCGGCGCCCACCCCGAGCCTGCGCGCGGAGTCGTGGTTGCCGCTGATGAAGACCGTCGGCACACCGAGATCGGCCAGCCGGTGCAGCACGTCGTCGAAGAGCGCCACCGCCCCAAGCCCCGGCAGTGCCCGGTCGTACACATCACCCGCGACCAGCACCGCCTCGACCCGGTGCTCCTCCACCACCGCCACCAGGTGGTCGAGGAACGCGCGCTGGGCATCCTGCAGGCTCTCCCGGTGGAACGAGCGGCCCAAGTGCCAGTCGGAGGTATGGAGCAGTCTCACAGCACCGCCCTCACCTGCATGTTCGCCACTTCCGGTCCCTCCGAGTCGGCACACGGCCAGCAGGGGTGGGGCTGGCCACCACCGAGTATCACAGCTACCTCTGACAACGCCCGCCCAGCACCGTCCTCACCCCCTCACCCGCATCGGGGCGCAGGTGACCGCAGCTGCCCGCAGTGATCATGGCGGAGCCGCGCCCGAGCCACCGGTCGACCTTCGGCAGCGGCACACCACAGTGGCCGACCAGGTGGCCAACGTGACTGATAGCGGTCGGAATACCCCGGAGCAGGCCGGATGGGTGGGCAGTCGAGGCTGTCGGCCCGACCGCGTATTGACGATGTTTCAGCTCGCGATGTCCGCAGGCAGATTGGCTTCGGCCAGTGCGCGTCGTAGCCGCCGGCGGCGTACCCGCTTGCCGACGGTTCCGCGTTCCTCCGGCACTGTGCCCTCCCTGCTGCGTCGGTGACTGGGACGGCAGCCCGTTGCAACGGTGCTCTGTCGTTGTGGCCGGGCCGCGTCTGGATATGGCAGTCGCGTGATCCCCGACCGTAACGGGAGCTGCTGACAGCGCGGGGTATCCGCACTCCGAGACGATGCGGAGAGTGGATTGTCAGTGACGCTCTGTATGGTCGCCGGTGTCGGTGGCCCGCCGTCGGTGGGTGGTCCGGCAGCCGTTGCGAGGGAGGGTCCATGTCGTCCACGAACAGGCCGTCGAAGTCGAGGCCGTCGAGGTTGAAGAAGAGGTCTGGGCCGAGGCGGCCGGAGCCGGGGGGCTCCGGGCTGAGGGGGCCGGAATCCAGGAGGCCGGAGCCGGGGAAGCCGAAGGTGGGGAGCCGCACGGCCGGGGGCCGGGATGCGGGGGATGCGGGGGAGGCCGGGGCGTCCCGGGGCGGGCGAGGTCGGGGGCGGCGCCTGCGAGGGGCGGGAGGGGCGCTGCGGCAGCCGGTGGCGCTCGCGGTGGCCGCGGACCCGGCCGACTTCGCCCGGCTGCGCGGGCACGGCCTGTTCGCCGGGGTCGACTACGGGCACTACCTGCGCCGCACCGAGAGCCAGCTGCGCGCCCTGCGGAGCGAGGGGGTGGACGTGCACCTGCGGGTCCTGGAGCCGGTCGACTACACCGACTTCTGCGAGCAGCACCTGCTGGCCCCGGACGACCCGGTGGCCAGGGTCGCGTACGCGGCTGACCCGGAGCTGGCCGGCGAGCCGTTCGTCTACCGGGGCGAGTGCCTGGTCGAGCTGCTCCCGGTCCTGCTGGCGGACCACCTGGCCCGGGTGCGGATCTCCGTGGGCTGCTCCGCGCTGCTGGTGGCCGTCGGCTGGGAGGACCACCCCGAGGAGCGGCTCGCCGCCGTGCTGCACTACGCGTCCGAGGTCTACCTGGAGCTCGGCGCCGGTGCGGGGGAGGGGCGTCACCTGCTCACGCTGCGCTCGGTCGGTCTGATGGACGGGCAGCAGCTGGCGGCGCACGCTGAGCTGGATGTGGCGTCCGGGGCGTTCACGGCCTCCGGGCGGGAGGTGGAGGCGCTCTGCGTCACGCTCGCGGCGGCGGTCGCCGGGTACGGGGCCGGAGAGCTGCTGCTGTACCGCCGGGTCGGGCCGGGTGGCGAGCGGGACGCGCCGGGGCGGCATGAGCCGGGTGAGCGCCAGGTGCTGGGCTGGGTGCTGGTGGACGGCTGGCTGCGGCCGATGTCGGCGCTAGAGACCGCCGCCACGCTGGTGGCCGTGGAGCCGGAGGGCTCGCCGGAGCGGCTGGTGGCCTGCGCGGGGTTCCCGTTGCCGTTCCGTGAGGCGGCGCGGGCGGCCCGTCCGCCCGAGCGGACGGAGGAGTCGAAGGAGCCTGGGGAGTCGAAGGAGCCCGAGGGGCCGGAGGGGTCGGTGGCGCCGGACGAGCCGGTGGACACGTGTGGGGAGCAGCACGGTCCGGCCGCCGGGGAGACGGGTGAGGCCGGGCGCTGATGGTGGACAGCACCGCGCGGGGCGGCGGCCGGAGGGGGGTCGGTTGAGCTGCCGTTCGCCTGCTGTCGACTCCCGGTTCGTCCTCCGTTGTCCATTTCCGCAAGGCTGTGCGGCATGCCCCGTGCGGCGGTCAGGACTGTTCATCGACCGCATGTTCGGGGAAGATCAACAGGTCGGAGCGCGCCGCGGCACCGCCCTGCCCGGTCGTCCCCCGACCCGAACCGACCACGCACCGCACAGCGCGCGGGCCCGACCACCGGAGGGGGGGACGAGTGAGCCGTATCGAGTACAGCGCGGAGATTGCCGAGCTGCTGGGCCGGGTGCGGCGCCGTCCCAACGCGGGCTGGCCGTGGCGGCCGGGCGAGGCGGTGCCCGGCGGGCTTCCGGTGAAGCAGTCCTGGGGGTGGCTCTTCGTCCCGGACGGGCGGGTGCTGACGCTGGTGAACCCGAGGGACGGTGTGGTCAGCCTGCCGGGCGGTTCGCTGGAGCCCGAGGACGACGGGGACCCGGGCGTCGCGCTGGCGCGCGAGGCGGGTGAGGAGGCGCAGGCAGTGATCGGTCCGCCGCACTACCTCGGCTACCTCTACGATCGGGTCGGTTCGGCCAACGGCGGCCACGAGTGCGCCCGGGTCAGGATGGCTGCGGCCCTCCATGCCGTCGGGCCGACCGCGCCCGACCCGGCCTCCGGTCGGCACTACCGGCGGCTGCTGGTCGCGCCCGGCCTGGCGGTCGAACTGCTCGGCTGGGGCGAGGCCGGGCTGCGGCAGGCGCACACGGCGGTGGCGGCCGCCGTGGTCGAGCTGGGAGTGCCGGCCGCCGCCAACGAGACGATCGAGGAACTCCCGTCGTCCGGTTCGCTCTTCCTGCGCTGAGCCGAGGCGGAGGCGGCACCGGGGCGGCACCGGGGCAGAGCGGGGCGAGGAAGAGGGTGTGTGCGACGTGGGGCTGATCCATCACGTGGAACTCTGGGTGGACGACCTCGGCCAGGCCGAACGGCAGTGGGGGCCGGTGCTGGTGGCGCTCGGCTGCGAGCCGTTCCAGCACTGGGAGCATGGGCGCAGCTGGCGGCTCGGCGACAGCTATGTGGTGCTGGAGCAGTCGCCCGCGCTGCTGCCGGGCGGTCATCAGCGCCTGCGTGCCGGGCTGAACCACCTGGCGGTGCACGGCTCGCGGGACGCGGTGGCGGCGGCGCTCGGAGCCGGCTGGCAGGTGCGCGTGGACACCGGAGAGGCCGTGCACCTGATCGATGCTCAGGGTTTCGAGCTGGAAGTGGTCTGCGGGAGCTGAGCCACCGCTGCCGGGATGCGGGGGTGCCGCAATACCGGGAGGGAGGGCCGGGAAGCGACCGGGAGCGACCAGGATCGACCGGGGGAGTTGACGTCCCGTTCATCTGACGATGTCACAAGGGTTCTGGCAATCAACAATTCTGGCATGAGCACTGTTCGAGGTAGCTACTGCCTGGTATCACAAATGTGACCCCCGTCACCTTTGTGGAGGTGCTCAATGCGCCCTGCTCGTGCCGTGTCCGCAGCCGCTCTGGCCGGTTTCCTCGCGCTGACCACTCTGGTCGGTGCGACCGCCGCCCACGCCGCAACCGTCAACTACGTCGCGCTGGGGGACTCGTACTCCTCCGGCGTCGGCGCAGGCAGCTACACCAGTGAGAGTGGCAGCTGCAAGCGCAGCACCAACGCCTACCCGTACCTCTGGAAGAACGCCCACTCGACGTCCTCGTTCACCTTCGCGGCCTGTTCCGGCGCGCGGACCGGCGATGTGTTGAACAGTCAGCTCTCCGGACTCAACTCGGCCACCACGCTGGTGAGCATCACCATCGGCGGCAACGACGCGGGCTTCGCCAGCACGATGCAGACCTGCGTGCTGAACACCGACAGCGCCTGCCTGGACGCGGTGGCGACGGCGAAGTCGTACGCGACCGGCACCCTGCCGGGGCTGCTCGACCAGGTCTACTCGACGATCCAGGGCAAGGCGCCCAACGCCCATGTGGTGGTGCTCGGCTACCCGCACCTCTACAAGATCGGCGGCAGCTGCATATTCGGCATCGGCGACACCAAGCGCGCCGCCATCAACAGCGCGGCGGACGTGCTCGACGACGTCATCGCCAAGAGAGCCGCCAACGCGGGCTTCACCTACGAGGACGTCCGCGGTCTGTTCACCGGTCACGAGATCTGCGCCAGTGGCACGGTGTGGCTCAACAGCACCACGCTCCCGATCGACGAGAGCTACCACCCCAAGGCCGCCGGCCAGGCCGGGGGCTACCTGCCCGCCTTCTCCGCCGGAGTCTGACGGACGGTGTGAACGGACAGCGGCCGCGCTCCGCCCCCGGCCCGGGGCGGAGCGCGGCGACTGCTTCGCGGAAGGGATGGGTCAGGGCAGGTAGCCGGTCAGGCCGGCCGGCGTGAGTCCGGCGGCTTCGGCGGCGGTGAGGGCACGTTGCAGGTCGCTCGCGAGGGTGTCGGTGAAGTGCAGGAGGACGACGTCGCCGGGCCGGAGGGCGCCGCCGTGGTAGATGTTCGACCGACCCCAGCTGAAGTCGGCCGTGGCGGTGAGCACGGTGCTGATCCCGCAGTCGGCGGCGGCCTGCAGGGTGTCGGCGTTCCAGGTGAGTAGGGCGGGCGGAACACCGTCGGGGCGGAGCCGTACAGCCTGAGATCGGTGTCCCGGGCGCTGCAGATCTCGGCCTGCTGCTCGGCGGCCGAGAGAGTGGTCGGGTCGCGGTGCGAGACGCTGTGGTCCTGGATCGAGGAGCCGGGCACGGCGGTGACGCCCCGGAAGTAGTCGGGGTCCTGTCCCGAGGGCATCGGCAGCGGGAAGGCCGTGATCGGCAGGTGGTGGTGAGGTTGACCGTCTCGACGGCCGGGTCGCCGGTGGCGGCATGGGCGGCATGGGCGGCATGAGCGGAGGGCACGGCGGCGCCGAGGACCGTGAGCGCCGAGCTCGCGGCGCAGGCGGCGAGCCGCCGCAGGGTCGTGGACACGAGAGGACTCCTGTGTGGGGAAAGGACAGGGGAACCCCCTGATGGGGAGAGAGGATTCGGCATGCCGCACACAGGCCGGAGCCATACATTGGACTGGACCAGGCGGCCGTCAAGGGTTGGGCCCGGCAGTCGGAGCACCTCTGTCGAGTCCCCCCACCGCCCTGGCCCCCCCGGCCGCCCCAGCGGGCGCGGCAGCCGTGGACCGTCCGGTGGCTACGGGGCGTACAGCTCCTCGATGTCGGCTGCGTGCAGCTGGAGGATGGCCTGGCGGCGCAGCTTCAGGGAGGGGGTCAGCAGGCCCTGTTCGATGCTGAACTGCTCCGGCAGCAGGCGGAAGGCGCGGATCGACTCGGCGCGGGAGACGGTGGTGTTGGCGGCGGCGATGGCGCGCTGGATCTCGGTGTGCAGCTCCGGGTCGGCCAGGACGGCCCAGATGTCCAGCTGTTCGCGGCCGTGGCTCTTGAGCCAGTGTGCGAGGGCGGGCGGGTCGAGGGTGACCAGGGCGGTGAGGTGGGGGCGGTTGTCGCCGACGACCAGACACTGGGAGATCAGCGGGTGGGCCCGGACGCGGTCCTCCAGGGCGGCGGGGGCGACGTTCTTGCCGCTGCTGGTGACGATCAGGTCCTTCTTGCGGCCGGTGATGCTCAGGTAGCCGTCCTCGTCGAGGCTGCCGAGGTCGCCGGTGGCCAACCAGCCCTCCTGGAGGGCCTGCCGGGTGCAGCGCGGGTGGTTGAGGTAGCCCGCGAAGACCGTGTCGCCGCGCACCCACACCTCGCCGTCCCCGGCGATCGCCACCGAGGCGCCGGGCAGCGGACGGCCGACCGTACCCGCCTTCGTCCTGCGCGGCGGGTTGGCGGTGATCGCGGCGCTGCTCTCGGTCAGCCCGTATCCCTCGTACACCGTCGTGCCGATGCCCGCGAAGAAGAGGGCCAGCTCACGTCCCAGGGTGGATCCGCCGCTGATCAGGTTGCGGACCCGCCCGCCCAGGACGGCGCGCAGCCGCTGGTACACCAGCCGGTCGTACGCGTGGTGGCGCAGGCGCAGCGCGGCGCTCGGGCCGGGGCCGTCGCCGAAGGTGCGCTGCTCCCGGGCGGCGGCCCACTGGATCGCCACCTCGCCCGCCTGGGCGAAGAGCTCGCCGCGGCCGGCCTCCTCGGCGGCCTCCCGGGCCCGCTGGTGGATCCGTTCGAAGACGTACGGGACCGCGTGGAGGTAGGTGGGGCGGAAGGAGGTGAGGGCGGGCAGCAGGGTGTCGGTGGAGAGGGTGCCGTGGTGGCCGATCCGGATCGCGCCGCGTACCGCCGTGATCTGCACCATCCGGCCGTAGATGTGGGCCAGCGGCAGGAACATCAGGGTCGCGGGCGGGACTCCGCCGGTGTCCCGGAACACCTCGTGCCAGCCGGCCAGTTGGGCGTCCGCCCCGGCGGCGAGGTGGCCGTGGGTCAGCAGGCAGCCCTTGGGGTGGCCGGTGGTGCCGGAGGTGTAGACGACGGTGGCGACCGCGTCGGGGGTGACGCCCAGCCGCTGGCGGTGCACCAGGCCGTCGGGCACGCTCCGCCCGTCCTCGACCAGCTCCGGCACGCAGCCCCGGTCCAGCTGCCAGATGCCGGCGAGGTCGGGCAGTGCGTCGCAGACCGCGCCGACCGTCATGGCGTGGTCCTCGTTCTCCACCACGCAGGCGACGGCGCGGGTCTCGGCCAGGATCCAGCGCACCTGCTCGGCGGCGGAACTGGGGTACACGGGTACGGGGATGGCGCCGATCGCCCACAGCGCGTAGTCGAAGAGCGTCCACTCGTACCGGGTGCAGGACATCAGCGCCACCCGGTCGCCGTACCGGACGCCCCTGGCGAGCAGGCCCTTCGCCAGGGCGGTGACCTCGTCGCGGAACTGGACGGCGGTCACGTCCAGCCACTCGACGGGCGACCGGTCGCCCGGCGGGCCTCCGGCGGGTGCCCGGCGGGACAACTGGACCAGGCCGGGAGTGCGTTCGGCCGTGTCGTACACCGAGTCGGCCAGTCCACCGGTGGCCGGGGCGGCGAGCGGTGGGCTGCTGAACTCGCGCACCGTGCCCCCGATCCCCGTCGTCCCCTGCGCTGATCCTGATGTCCGGCCCCGGTGTCCGGTCCTGGTGTCCGGATCCGGTGTCCGGTCCCGGCCTGCGGTCCCGGCGATCCGGCCGCCGGGCGCGTGCTCCGGTCTGCGTCCGGCAGGTCCGGCGCGCGGTTGGCTTGCGAAGCTACCCGATCGTCGCAGCGCTGCCCAGGGGTGTGACGGTCCATGGTCGGAACCGGCACATGCCAGAGCCGGCAGTGCCGCCCCATCAGGCAGGACATACCACCTGTTGACGGTCAAATCCGGACGATCACGGCGACCGGCTCAGGACAATGGATTCGACCCTTCGAACGGAAGGTCAGTGAGTAGTAAGCTCGCGCAGATCGCACATGGCCCGGCGTGCGGCCCGTACGTGGTCCGGCATGTGTCTTGACGTCCGGCATGGCGCACGCCATGGCTGACGCTCCGACCGACTCCCCGACCGCAGCCGAAGTACCGCCCCTGTCCACGCCCGAGAGCCATCCCGACCGAGGACTCCATGCGTCTGCGCCGCAGCTCGATCCGCGCGAAGATCATCGCGCTGCTCATGGTGCCCATCGTCGCCCTCACCGGCCTCTGGGTCTACGCGACCCTGGTCACCACCGGCGGCGTCTGGCACCAGCTGGACGTCGCCTCCGCCTACCGTTCGTTCGGCAGCGCCACCGACCAGTACGCGCGGGACGTCCAGTCGGAGCGCCGGGCGGCCGTGCTCAGGCTCGCCGCCCCCGACTCCGACCTCATCGCGGACGCCTACCGCAAGGCCCAGGTCGTCACCGACCGGGACTTCACGGCGCTGCGCGCCAAGGCGGGCGGCTCGGACGCGGAGCGACTCGACTCCGGCCAGCGAAGGCGGCTCCAGGACATCCTGGCCGGCGGCGACCAACTCGTCCCGATCCGGGGGCAGGTGGCCCGCCAGGCCAACGGCTGGGCGTACGTCCTGGACCAGTACAGCGCGCTGATCGACCCGGTCTTCAGCTTCCGCTCCGCCTTCGTGAGCCGACAGAGCGGCCAACTGCCCCGGCAGGGGACCATCCTGACGGAGCTCATGCGGGCCCGCGAGTACCTGTCCCGGGAGGACGCGGCGATGGAGGGCCTGCGGCTCTCCCTCGACCCCGACGCCTCGATGCTCCAGCAGGCGCTGGACGGCCTGCACAACCAGCGGGCGCTGTTCGACGTCTACATCGACGAGCTGGACCCGCAGGACCAGACCGGCTACCGCAACGTGCGCAGCGGGAACAACTGGATGGCGCTGGTCAGCGCGGAGGCCTTCTTCGAGGACTCGCCCGACCGCATCCAGGCGGTGAAGCGGCTGTCCGACAACTCCTGGCGCGAGGCCGCCGACCAGGCCCTGACCTCCCTCTCCGACGTCAACAACCGGCTGGACGCCACGCTCGGCGACCGCGCCCGCTCGTCCGCGACCGACCAGCTGGTGCGCGGCGGCATCGCCGGTGCGATCGGCCTGATCGCGGTGGTGCTCTCGATCGCGATCTCGTACCGGATCGGCCGGGGGCTGGCGCGTGAACTGATCGCGCTGCGCAACGCCGCCCGGGAGCTGTCCGACACCCGGCTGCCGTCCGTGATGCTCCGGCTGCGCCGGGGCGAGGCCGTGGACGTGGCGGCGGAGGCGCCCGCGCTCGACTTCGGACCGGCCGAGATGGGCCAGGTCGGCCGGGCCTTCAACGCGGTCCAGCGCGCGGCCGTCGAGGCCGCCGTGGAACAGGCCGAGCTGCGCCGGGGCGTGTCGGCGGTCTTCGTCAACCTGGCCCGTCGCAACCAGGTGCTGCTGCACCGTCAGCTGACCCTGCTGGACGCCATGGAGCGCCGGGCGGAGAACCCCACCGAGCTGGAGGACCTGTTCCGCCTGGACCACATGACCACCAGGATGCGGCGGCACGCCGAGGGCCTGATCATCCTGGCCGGCGGCTCGCCCGGCCGGGCCTGGCGCAAGCCCGTCCGGATGGTGGACGTGGTCCGGGCGGCGGTCAGCGAGGTCGAGGACTACGCGCGGGTGGTCGTCCGGCCGTTCCCCGGCACCGGACTGCTCGGCAGCACGGTCGCGGACGTCACCCACCTGGTCGCCGAACTGGTCGAGAACGCCACGCTGTACTCGCCGCCGAACACCCAGATCACGGTCCGGGGCGAGGTGGTGGCCCACGGCTTCTGCCTGGAGATCGACGACCGGGGTCTCGGGCTGAGCGAGTCGGCCCTCGCGGACATCAACCAACGCCTTGCCGAGGAGCAGGAGTTCGACCTCGCCGACACCGACCGGCTCGGCCTGTTCGTGGTCAGCCGGCTCGCCCTGCGGCACGGCATCCGGGTGCACCTGCGGCCCTCTCCGTACGGCGGGACCTCGGCCGTGGTGCTGATCCCGCGCGAGCTCCTGGCGGAGGCGCCGGACCCGGCGGGCGAGGCGATGTCCGCCGGCGGGGGACGGCCGTCCGGGGGCGGTGGTGCGGCCGGTACGCCGGCCGGCGCAGCCGCCTCGGCGGCGGGGGGCGCGCGGCGCGGCCAGCGTGAGCTGGTCGCCGTACCGCCGCTTCCCGAGGAGGGCGGACACCGGCGCAGCGCCGGGGCGCCCGCCGAGGACGACGAGCCGGTACGCGCCGTCGAGCGGCTGTCCGGTGGCCCGCGCCCCTCGGTACCCGAACCCGCCCGTACGCCCGGCGGGCTGCCGCGCCGCCGCACCGGTGCCGCGAACTCGGGCGGGCCGACCCTGGTACCCGTGGACGCGCTGCCCGCCGAGGACGGCGCCGGCACCGGGCGGCACCGCCGAGTGGGCGGGTCGGCCGAGCACGAGGCCGCCGAGGGAGTGCCCGGCGTCCGCAGCACGCCCCCGGCGCACGCCGCGCCGGCCCAGCCGGAGGCGGCGGCCGTCCCGCCCCCTGCGCCCGTCGCTGTCTCCTCGGTGCCCGGTGCCGAGCCCTCGGAGTCCGGTGATCGGCCGCCCGTGCAGAGTGCGCCGCCGTCGGCGGCCGGCGGCCGACTGCCCCGGCGCGTACGGCAGGCCAGCCTCGCGCCCCAGCTCAAGGCCGCTGCCGCGGCGGCTGCCGCAGCCGCCGCGGCCGGGGAGCCGGCGCCGGGGACGCGCGAGCCGGTGCGGGAGCGCTCGCCCGAGGAGGCCAGGTCGACCTTCGCCTCGTTCCAGCGCGGCTACAAGCGCGGCCGGGGCGACCGGATCCAGCCCGCCTCGCTGACCGTGGTACCGAACCCGAACCCGAACCCGACCGTGTCTGACGCGACGTCCGGTCCCGCCGCCACCTCCGGGCCCGCTGCGGCGGCCACCGGGCCGGGCGGTGCGTCGCCCGCCGACTCGACCGCCGGTGGATCCGCGTCGGCCGGACCGGCTCGTCGATCCGGCGTCCTGTGGGGAGCCGGCCGCCGCCGGGCGGCGCTGCCGTCCGCGCCGGTACCGGCAGCGCTCCCCGCGCCGCAGGCCCGGCCCGCCCTGACTGCCAAGCCCGCGCCGTACGTCCCACCCGCACAGCCGGTGGCACCACCCGCACCACCCGCACCACCCGCACCGTCCGAGTCACCCGAGGCCCCCGAGCAGCCGCTGCGGTCCACCCGGCCCACCGCACCTGCCCGGTCGGCGACATCCGCACGGTCCGGATCGTCGGAACCGTTCGCACCGTCCCAGCAGTCCGTATCACCTGCACGACAAGCTCAGCCTGCACCAACGGAAGGAACCGAATCATGACCGCAACGACACAGCCGGCCGGAGAACTCAACTGGCTCCTGGACGACCTGGTGGGACGAGTCGCGGCCCTGCGGCATGCGGTCATCCTGTCCAGCGACGGGTTGGCCACCGGCATGTCCGGCGGGCTGGAGCGTGAGGATGCCGAGCACCTGGCGGCGGTCGCGGCGGGCTTCCACAGCCTGGCCAAGGGGACCGGCCGACACTTCCAGGTGGGTGGGGTCCGGCAGACGATGGTCGAGCTGGACGAGGCGTTCCTGTTCATCACGGCTGCGGGTGACGGGAGTTGCCTCGCCGTGCTGAGCGAGGCGGAGTCCGACGTGGGCCAGATCGCCTACGAGATGGCACTGCTGGTCAAGCGGGTCGGCGAGCACCTGTCGTCCGAGCCGCGCGCCGAGGCCACTCCGCCGGGGAGATGAGTGAGTCGATGAGCATCGAGGACACCGCACCCGAGCCGCTCGCCGTGTCGGCGGCGGAGCCGTCCGGGCTGCGCCCGCCCGAAGAGGAGCGCTGGTTCGACGACGAAGCCGGCCCGGTGGTGCGGCTGTTCTCGATGACGCGGGGCCGGGTCCGACCGGCGGAGGAGGGCTTGTTCGACCTGATCTCGCTGATCAGGGCGGTCGACCAGGTCGAACTGTTCGGCGCGGAACACGCGTTGGAGCCGGAGCAGCACGCCATTCTGCGGCTCTGTCGCGACGAACCGCTGAGCGTGGCGGAGTTGGGCTCGTACACCGACCTGCCGGTCAGCGTGGTGCGGGTACTGCTCGGTGATCTGCACGAGACCGGGCTGATCAGTGTCATCCGACCCGTTCCGCTCGCCCAACTCCCGGACGAGCGCCTGCTGCGAGACGTGATCAATGGCCTCCGTGCACTCTGACACACCGTCATGCGGCGATCCGGACAAGGCCGGTGGCCTGCGCTCCGCCGCCGGATCCCCCTGGGGCGCGGTCGCGCTGAAGATCCTGGTGGCGGGCGGCTTCGGGGCCGGCAAGACCACGCTGGTCGGTGCGGTGAGCGAGATCCGGCCGCTGCGGACCGAGGAGCAACTCAGCGAACTGGGCCGCCCGGTGGACGACACCGCGGGCATCGAGGCGAAGCGGACCACCACGGTGGCGATGGACTTCGGCCGGATCGACCTGCGCCCCGGGCTCGCCCTCTATCTCTTCGGCACCCCGGGGCAGGACCGGTTCTGGTTCGTCTGGGACGAGCTCGCGCAGGGGGCGCTGGGCGCGCTGGTGCTGGCGGACACCCGGCGGCTGGCCGACTGCTTCCCCTCGGTGGACTTCTTCGAGCAGCGCGGCATCCCGTTCGTGATCGCGGTGAACTGCTTCGAGGGCACCGAGACGTACGCCCCCGAGGACGTCCGGGAGGCGCTCGACCTGGACCCCGGGGTGCCGGTGCTGCTCTGTGACGCGCGTCGCCGCGAGGACGGCAAGGAACTGCTCATCCGGCTGGTCGAGCACGTGGCGACCCGTCGCTGACGGGCGCTCCGGACCCGCCGGGAACAGGCGCCCGCGACTCGCCGGTAGCAGGCGCTTTTGGGCTGGTCGGGTGGCCTGTGGCCGGTGTTCACCGCACTGCTGTCCCGAATGCCGAGATCACAGTCCGTATACCGGAACAATCGCCCGATCCGGGTTGCCTCGGGTGCCCCGGCCGTGGAACGCTCTTTACCGACAGGCCGCCGGGCACCACGCCCGCACACGTCGGGCACAGTGCCCGCACCATCCGGGGGGAGGGCAGTGCAGTGACCGCAGTACGCAGGTCCCGGGCCGTCCCCGCCCCTGCCCCGGCCGGGTCGATGCTGACGGTCCGCCGGTACATCGACCTTGCGCTCAGCTCCAGCGCCCGCTGTCGCAGCACCCGCTGTCGCTGACCTCACGCTTCGCGCCGCACTGCACGGCACTGCATCGCGCGGCAGCCACACCCCTGTTCTCGCACCCGGCTTCCAGCCGCACCGGCCGTCCTGCCCGCGCACCCACCCCCGCGCGGACGTCCGGCGTCCGGTGGCACTCTGGCCACACGCACCGCACATCGACACTCTCCCGGATCGGGCGACATGAGCCGTACTCGAACACCCCGCCTGACGCTGCGCCAAGGGACCGGGCGCAGCCGCCAGTTCAGCTGGTTCAATGACGGCATGCACCGTGCCGTGGACAGCAGCGCCGAGGGCCGCTCCGATCTGGAGCCCTTCTGGCCGTCCCGGCAGCCGCACCTCTTCGACCAGACGTGTCCGGGCTCGCCCCGCGCGTCCCGGTCCTCCGCCCGCTGACCCACCTCAGCTGCGGCAGTCCGATCCGGTGGACGCGCAGACGAACCCTTCATCCGTCACGCGCGAAAAGAGCGGCACCATGTCCTCCTCCTCCACTGCCACCCTGTCCGTCCCGGCCACCACCCCGCATCTGCGGGCGGTCCGCTCCGTCCCGTCGACGGCCGAGCGATGGCACTCCACGGCACCTCAGTACGCCACTCCTGCCCAGTACCCCACTCCTGCCCAGCGGCCTGCGGCCCCGCAGCGCCCCGCAGTTCCGCAGCACCCGGCCGCCGCGCCGCACCCCGCCGTGCCGCACCCCGCCGCGCACACCGTCGCGCCGCAGGCGCTGCTGAAGGCGCTCCCCGAGGGCGCGGCCGTCGTCGCGGCCCTGCCGCAGTCGGCGCTCCCGCAGGGCCTCCTCGCCCAGTACGGCGCGCAGTTCGGTACGACCGCCGCCGGCCAGCCGCTGGTCGGGTACCTGGTGCTGGTCCCCGTCGAGTCGGCCGACTCGCCGCTGGGGCAGTCGATCGCAGGCTCGCAGGCTGTCGGGCAGGCCACCCCTGCTTCGGCCCCGGCCGCTGCGGCGTCCCTGGCCGGACCGGTCCCCGGGTCCCGGCCCGCCGCACGCGGCATCAGCGTGGACACCGAGCGGCGCAGCGCCCACGTGGACGGCAAGCTGCTCGATCTCACCTACCTGGAGTTCGAGCTGCTGGCCCACCTCACCGAGCACCCGCAGCGGGTGCACACCCGCGACCACCTGGTGTCCGCCGTCTGGGGTTACGGCCACGTCGGCGACGGCCGGACCGTGGACGTGCACGTGGCCCGGCTGCGCCGCAAGCTCGGCGCCGCCTACCGGGACAGCATCGTGACGGTCCGCCGGGTCGGCTACAAGTACACACCGGTGGCGTGACGCACCGGAGTTCGCGCACGGGCCGGTCCGCCGCTGCGGCGGACCGGCCCGCTCCGCCACCGGTTCGGGCTGCCCGGTGCCTGCCGCCCGCAGCCGCCGTTCAGGCGCGTTGTTCCGGTGGCAGCAGCAGGACGCCCAGCGCGGCCGCGCAGGCCCGCGCCTGGTCGAGGGTCCGGCTCAACTGGCGGTCCGTCAGCCGGTCTGGTGTGGACCGGGCGGTGAGCGCGAAGCGCGCCTGTGCGGAGTGGTCGAGCACGGGCACGGCCACCGTCCGTACCCCGACGGCGGATTCGCCGTCGTTCAGCGCGTACCCGGCGGCCCTGACCTTGGCCAACTCGGCCACGAGCAGGGCCGGTTCGGTGATCGTGCGCGGCGTGAAGGCGGTGAGCAGCCCCAGTCCCGCCACCTCGTCGGCGTGCGAGTGCGAGTGCGAGGACGCGTGTGCGTGCGCGTGTGAGTCGATGTCGGCGTGGTTCCTCGGGCCCGGCCAGGCCAGCAGGACCTTCCCGAGCGCGGTGGAGTGCAGCGGACGCCGCAGTCCGAGACCGGTTCCCCGGCGGACCGAGCCGCCGACCAGGATCACGGCGTGCGGCCCGCTGCGGATCGCCAGGTCGACGATGGCCCCGGTGCGGCGGGTGAGCAGGTCCAGTTCGGGGCCGGCCAGGTGCAGCCCGCGCTGGTGGAAGGTCAGTTGGCCGAGTTCGGCGACCGCCGGGCCGAGCCGGTAGCGGGCGGTCCTGGCGTCCTGTTCAAGAAAGCCGGTACTGACCAGGGTGCGGGCCAGCCGGTGGGCGGTGGAGACCGACAGGCCGGTACGCCGGGCCAGGTCCGAGGCGCTGTGGTCGGGACCGTTGTCGTGGAAGCAGTGCAGCAGCCCGAGTGCTCGCTGGACCGCCTGCGCCCCGGCGGGCGCGGTCTGGATGGTTGCGGCCTCGGCCATGTGCCCTCGCGTCGTCCGGATGGCTGGGGAGCCGGGGCCCGGGCCCTCTCAACTCCGCTGTGGTTCCCAGGATATGGCAGGCTCTGCTACAGCCGTGTGTCCGCAGTGTTGCAATGGCACGGCCTTGATGAACAGGTGCTCCCAGGATCTGGGAAGCCGAGACGCGAGACCCGGCAGCGGTTGCCGGTCCGCACCCGGCACCTCCGCCCGATTGCCATCGGTGCGCCCCGGGCAGTGCGGCTCGCAAGCCGCACCACCCGAGGCCCGCCGACCCCTCGCCGGCTCAGCGGCTCAGCCGGTCGATCTCCGCCAGCTCCTCGGCCGAGAGCGGAGCACCGCCCAACGCGTCCAGGTTCTGGTCGAGTTGGGCGACGCCGCTGGCCCCGATGATCACCGAGACGACCCGGGGGTCCCGCAGCACCCAGCTGAGGGCGAGCTGCGCCAGGGTCTGCCCGCGCTGCTCCGCGACCTTCGCGAGCGCGCGCAGCTGCTCCAGCTTGGCGCCGGTCAGTGCCTCCTCGCGCAGGAAGTGGCCCACCGACATCCGTGACCCGGCGGGCACCTGGCCACTGAGGTAGCGGTCCGTCAACAGGCCCTGGGCAAGCGGGGAGTAGGCGATCAGAGCGGTCTGGGTGTCGCCGACGGCGTCGAGCAGGCCGCCGTCCTCCGGCTCCCGGTTGAGGATCGAGTACGAGGCCTGGTTCAGCAGTACCGGCGTACCCATCTCCCGCAGGATCGCCACCGCCTCCCGGTGCTGCTCGGCGGGGTAGTTGGAGATCGCGGCGTAGAGGGCCTTGCCGGAGCGGACCGCGGAGTCCAGCGCCCCCATGGTCTCCTCCAGCGGGGTGTCCGGGTCGTGGCGGTGCGAGTAGAACACGTCCACGTACTCCAGGCCCATCCGCTCCAGCGACTGGTCCAGGCTCGCCAGCAGGTACTTGCGCGAGCCGCCGTCCCCGTACGGGCCCGGCCACATGTCCCAGCCGGCCTTGGAGGCGATGAACAGCTCGTCCCGGTACGGGCGGAAGTCCTGGGCGAACAGCGTGCCGAAGTTCCGCTCCGCACTGCCGTACGGCGGACCGTAGTTGTTGGCCAGGTCGAAGTGCGTGACGCCGCGGTCGAAGGCGCGGCGCAGCACCGCGCGCTGGACCTCCAGCGGCTGGGTGTCGCCGAAGTTGTGCCACAGGCCGAGCGAGACGGCGGGCAGCTGCACGCCGCTGCGGCCGGCGCGGCGGTAGGTCATCGAGGAGTAGCGGTCGTCGGAGGGGAGGTACGTCATGCCAGCATCCTGCCAGTTCGCCACCGGTGCACGGGCCCTGTGGCCGTCCGGGAGCGGGACAGGTACCCGGGTGAACCGGCCGCAGGGCACCGCGCCGTCGACCGGGTTGCCCCTTGCCCGCCGGACCGGGCGGGTCATAAGCTCGCCGGAGGATCGTCTGTGTGCGGCCGGGCCGCGCCGAGCCGAGGGGGAGCCGGAGATGCACCGCAGTGCCGCCACCCCTCGCCGCTGTTGTCGCACTCGCGGCACCTCGCGCTGACCCGGGTCCGGACCGAACCGAACCCGCCGTCACGTCGATTCCCTTCCGGTGCCGCCCCCGAGCGAGCGCCGACGACCTGAGGCCGCGACGCCGGGGTGCGGCCAGTCCCGCCTCGCTCGCAAGGAGACCGCCATGCGGTTCACCGTCTCGTCCCTGGTCTCGAACGGCCCCGACCCCGTCACCGGCCACCAGCGCACCGCGCGGGAGAAGCTGGAGAACGTCATCGACCAGGCCGTCACCGCCGAACGGCTCGGCTTCGACGGCTTCGGCGTGGGGGAGCGGCACGGCGAACCGTTCCTGTCCCCGGCCCCGCCCGTGCTGCTCAGTGCGATCGCCGCCCGCACCAGGACGATCCGGCTGTTCACCACCGTCACGGTGCTCTCGATCCTGGATCCGGTCCGGGTGGCCGAGGACTACGCGCTGCTCGACCAACTCTCCGGCGGTCGGGTCGAGTTGATCATCGGCAAGGGCAACGACCCGCGCCACTTCGGCCTGTTCGGCCTGGACGAGGACCACCAGTGGGACTACCTGGCGGAGAACTACGGTCTGCTGCACCGGCTCTGGCGTGAGGAGAAGGTCAGCTGGCAGGGACGGTTCCGCGCACCGCTCACCGAGGTCACCACCTACCCCCGCCCGCTCCAGGACCCGATCCCGGTCTGGCACGGCAGTGCCACCAGCGAGCAGTCCACCGATCTGGCCGCCCGCTTCGGAGATCCGCTGTTCTCCGCCAACAGCTTCCACCCGTTGGCCAAGTACCAGGCGCTGGTCGACCACTACCGCGAGCGCTGGGAGCACCACGGCCGCGACCCGAAGGACGCGAGGGTCGGTACGAGCTTCGGCGGGCTGTTCGTCGCCAGGCGTTCGCAGGACGCGGTCGAGGGCTTCCGGCCGTACTGGAACGCGCTGTTCGACTCCGCCGCGGGCAAGCACAACAACTCGCCGTTCGACTCGCTGGAGGACGCCCTGGAGCGCGGCTCGGCACTGGTCGGCAGCCCGCAGCAGGTGATCGAGAAGATCCACCGCTACCACGAGGCGTTCGGCAACGAGGTGGTCGGCATCGGCGTCGACTCGCTCACCGAGTCCGTCCAGCACGAGCAGCTGGAGCTCTTCGCCACCGAGGTGGCACCCGTCATCCGCCGCGAACTGCCCTGACCCGAGACCGCCAAGGAGCCGGACGCCGCCATCGTCATGCCCCCTCGGCGGTGAGCCGGCCGATGGCCCGGATGACCTGCCGTCGGGTGGCCAGGCGGCGGGCGAGAAAGGCCATCACCCGATTCACGCGTCCCGCGATGACGCTGGGCGGCGGGTTCCTGCGGTCCAGGGCGGCCAGCGCGGTGCGGACGACGTCGACGGGTGAGGCGAGCCTGGTCCCTCCGGCGGCCTGCTCCGTGCCCGCCACGTCGAAGAACTCGGTCCGGGTGGCGCCGGGGGACAGGGCCAGCACCCGCAGACCGGTGTCGCGCGACTCCTCCCACAGCGCCTCGGTGAGGCTCAGCACGAACGCCTTGGTCGCCCCGTAGAGCGCCATGCGCGGGTTGGGCTGGTAGGCGGCCATGCTCGCCACGTTGACCAGTACCCCGCGCCCCGCCGTGCGCAGCTGCTCGATGAAGGCGCGGCTGATGTCGGCCACCGCGGTCACGTCGACGGCGATCTCCCGGCGCAGCCGTCCCGGATCCGCCTGGTGGAAGGGGCCGAAGGTGGCGAACCCGGCGTTGTTGATCACGCTGGTGACGTGCAGGCCGAGCTGCTCCACCTGCGCGGCCAGCGCCTGCCCGGGGTCGCCCGTGGCCAGGTCCATCTCCACCACGTGGACCTGGATCCGGTGCCGTGCGCGCAGCTCGGCGGCCAGCTCCTCCAGGCGTTCCCTGCGGCGGGCGACCAGCACCAGGTCGGAGCCGCGGGTGGCGAGCTGGCGGGCGAACTCGGCGCCGAGGCCCGCGCTGGCGCCGGTGATCAGTGTGGTCTGTCCGTGGTAGTCGACGGCTGTCATGGCTGCCTTCTTTCAGTCGCTGTCTTCCTGGCAGTTAATGCCAACTAGTCGGTCGCTGTCTAGAGGGGGTAGCCTTACGTCCATGACAACCTTGTGGGACCGTTCGCGGCAGGTCGCCGTCCAGGCGATCCTGGACACGGCGATTCGCCTGTTCGCCGAGCAGGGCTACGAGCAGACGACGGTCGCGCAGATCGCGCGGGAGGCGGGGATCTCGCAGCGCTCCCTTTTCCGCTACTTCGGGACCAAGGAGGACCTGGTCTGCGGGGACCAGGAGGCGCTGGGCGAGCTGCTGAAGCAGACCGTGGAGCAGCAGCCGGCCGAGGTGTCCGCGTGGGATGCCCTGCGTGCCGGACTCGAGGTCATCCTGACCGCCAACCACACCCCGGAGCGGGTGCTGGAGCTGTCCCGCCTCATTTTCGACACCCCCTCCCTTCAGGCCCGCTACATCGAGAAGCGGCTGCGCTGGCAGGCCGAACTCGTCCCGGTCATCCAGGCGCGGCTGGGCACCGGCATCGGCATCGGCACCGGCATCCGCCCCGGCCCGGCCCCCGACCCGCGCGCCAAGGCGATCGTCGCGACGGTCTTCGCCTGTGTCGACACGGCAACCGAGCTCTGGGCCAGACACGACGGACGACTCGACCTGGCCGACCTCTACGACCAGTGCCTCGCAGCGGTGCGGGGCCGCGGCTGAGGCGCGCGCCCCCCTGCGAGATCCTCGGAACCATCCGCCCACAGGCGACGGCGACGCACGAAACCTCAACCAGCTTCCCGGCGTTGCCGGTGGGGCACCCCCCCGGTCGTGGGTCGAGCGGATCGCGGACTCGGCACGCCGACCAGCTGCCCCAGGTCGAGCCGCTTGTCCATGTCGAGACGGAAGGTGCCGTACGGGTTGATGTTCGACCAGAACAGAGCGGTCGATCCGCGCCGGTCCGCGCCGGTCCTCGTCGGTCGGTTTCTGCGCCCGTACCGGTCCGGCGAGGACCTGCCGCACCAGCAGGGTGTTTACCTGTGCACGAGCGCGGACTGGAGCAGGTGCAGCGCGAGCGTGTAGGTCTCGGCGTGTTCCTCGTCCGGCCCGGTCAGCGCGCCGTCCTTGCCGTAGTGGAGCACGGTGTTCGCGCTGTTCCGGTTCTCCACGACCTGGAGCCCGCCATGGATAGGGATACATCTTGATCGCCCGCGCCCGCCAGGCGGCCACCTGCTGTCGCAGGCGCGGTCGGGGACGTCGGCAACAGTACGGGCACAGGTCCTGGTGATCATGGAGTTGCGACGCTCTGTGATCACTGGGGAGACCTGTGCCCGCGCTTCGAGGATGCGGCCGGATGGCGGGACCGCCTGTCGACCGTGACGGCCGCCCCTGCGGACCGCGGCGATCTGTCGGCCGCGCTCATCCGCCCCGACGGCATCGTCGCCTGGGCCGCCGCCCCGGGCTGCCCGCGGACACCGCAGCTCTGGAGACCGCGCTGCGCACCTGGCTCGGAGAACCGCACACACGTATGACGAACGGCCAACGAGGTGAACCTGGTCAACCTGAAGGCAGGAAAAGCACCGGACAACGCAGAGGGGAGGTCTGATTGTGTGCGATCCACTCTGACGGTCGATTCGGCACAGATCTGCCCTGATCCTGCCGAAAGGCCGTCCCGCCTCCGCACCGGCAGAACATCCGAGGAGCAGGAACGACGATGGCATCCGATCCGACAATCGCCCAGGTGACCATGACCCTGGCTGCCCTTGCAGCCACCGGAGCCACCCCGCGTCCGTCCGGGGAAACCCCGGAGCATCAGACCGAACGAATCATCACCGGCATCGACGCGCAACTGAGCGATCCCAGCCTTGCGACGCAGGGCGCGTGGCAGCTGGTGTGGCTCGCCCTGAGCGAGGCCAACGCCAATATGGCCTACATCGCACGGAGCACCAACGGCTCGAACGAGTTCGCCGTGGTCGCTCGCGGAACGGACGCTGATCTGACCGATGTCCTCGAGGACCTCGAGGTCGGCACAGTCGTCCCGTTCCCCGAAAGCGGATCGCCGAAGCCCATCGCCGTTTCCAAGGGGGCGATGGATGCGTTCAAACGGGTTGTCAACGCCCGCTCGATCGCCTCCCCCTCCCCGAACGTCACGCTCGCTCAGGCGCTCGCCGCCGCGCTCAAGTCGGCGCCCTCCTCGCCGCAGCCGACCGTCTATCTGACCGGTCACAGCCTGGGCGGTTGCATCGCCACCATGCTCGCGCCGTACCTGCAGGCACAGACCTGGCCGAAACAGCCGAAGTTCGCGGTGATCACCTATGCCGCTCCCACCGCCGGCGTGCAGAGCTTCGTCGACTACTTCGACTCCGTGCCGTGGGTCATCGACGAGCGCCAGAACAACGCCTACGATCTGGTACCGCACGCGTGGGCCGATCTCGACACCACCGCCGGCTGGTACCCGAGCCCGGGACCGCAGGCGACCGAAGAAGTGAAGCTGCTCATCGCGGCGATCTCCAAGCGCACCAACGGCAACGTCTACGTCCAGCCCGGCACGCTCTGCCTGATGAACACCGGATACACGAGCCTTGCCAAGAACCTGGTCAACAAGACCACCCAGGACTTCCTCGGCCAGGTCGCCTTCCAGCACGCCAACTCCACCTACCTGGACCTGGTGGGGGCGCCTGCCGTCCCTTCCGGGCCGGTGGTGACCGGCGTGACCCCCACCTTCGGCGCACCAGGCGCCACGGTGACCATCAACGGCACCGGGTTCAGTCCGGACAGCATGGTCGACTTCGGCCACTTCGCCTGCACCAAGCGCGACATCGACCCCTCCGGCATCAGGATCACCGCTCAGGTCCCCAACGGAACCGGCGTCGTCCACGTCCGCGTCACCAACACCCTCGGCACTTCCCCGGCCATCGCGATGGGGCAGTTCGCCTATGGCGGACCCGCACCTGTAGTGGTCAGTGCGGTGAGCCCGACCAGCGGAAAGGTCGGCACCCCGGTCACCATCAGCGGCTCGGGCTTCGCCGATGGCGCCACCGTGCACTTCAAGGACAAGGCATCCGATTCGGTCAAGTTCGTCTCCACCGGCCAGATCACCGCAACCGCGCCCGGTCAGCTCGACGACCACCAGACGGTGAACATCACCGTGACGGTCGGCAAGGCCACCTCTCCCACCAGCCCGGCCGACGAGTTCACCTACACCGGACGGTAGCGTCCGCACGCCGCGTTCCCGGGGTGGCCCTTCGAGCAGTCCCGGACCCTTGCCCGCCGACCGGTCGAACCGTGCCCGGGCGAGGGATCGCCGCAGGGCCGTTCGCCCTGCGGCGAGCAGGCCACGGAGCTGTGCGGCCGAGCACCCGCTCCACGTAGCCCGCAACCAGCCGCTCGTCGTCCCACCCCGCCGAGACGTCCATTGGTCCCAGACCGGTTCGGTCAGCCATGATGGAAGCGTGGGCACAGGTCTCCCCGGTGATCACAGAGCGTCGCAACTCCATGATCACCGGGACCTGTGCCCGTACTGTTGCCGACGTCCCCAACCGCGCCCATCCGCGCGACCTCAAGTTCCCTCGCACCAGGAAACGGCCCTCGGAACCTAGCGGCGGGCTACTTGCTCCCTGGTGTCCGAGCTGGGACTACCGGGCCTGGACTTCGAGTCAACTCGACGTCGTGGTGGTCCTGGGCCCAGCCGTCCCAGGCGAACAGCAACTCGTCCGCCGTCATCGACCCTTGATCGGCAGTAGCCCGCAGGAGAACCATCAGCAACCCGAGAAGGCTGTGCTCACGTCGCAACCGGGCGGGCACGACATCCCATCAGCGACTTCGCTCCTGGCCGACCGGCAGGGCCACGATCTGTCGACAGGTCGGACGGTTCGACGGTTATGCCGGCCGACGATCCGAACGGTCCGTTGTATTCCACAAGGGCGGGTGCAGCACAGCGGGTCAAAGACGTGTCGCTACGCGGATCAGGTCGGCGACTGCGCGAAGTCGGCTCTGCGTGGGCCAAGCGAGCACCGTTGTCACTGGCGGAGCATCCAGGACCGGCACGGCGGCGAGATCCCGGCGCAGGTCGGTGCCGGCGGACTCGGGGATGATCACGGTGGCACGGCCGAGCGCGATCAGCTGGAAGAGCTGTGTCAGGTTCCGTACCTCTGCCCCTGGTCCTTCCGGGTAGTTGCCGTCAGGACCGGGCCAGCGAGCCATCGGGAGTTCCGCCAGTGCGGCGACCTCGGCCACCCGAATCTGTGAGCGGCCGGCAAGTGAGTGAGAGGTGGGCAGGATCGCCACCTGCCGCTCGGTGCACAGGATTTCGGTGTCGAGTCCGACCGCCGAATCGAATGGCAAGTGCAGCAGGGCCACATCGGCTTGCCCGTTCTGAAGCAATTTCTGTTGTTGATGCGCCTCGCAGAGCAACAGATCGACGGTGGCCGCGCCGGGCTCCGCGCGGTAGGCATCGAGGAGTTCGGCCAGCAACTCGCCGGCGGTGCCGGACTTGACGGCGAGGACGAGGCGGGGGCGCCTTCGCGCAGCCTGCTGGGTACGCCGCTCGGCTGCGGCTACCGCGCCGAGGATCGCGCGCCCCTCGGACAGCAGCACGGCCCCGGCCTCGGTGAGCGTGACCCTGCGGCTGGTGCGCTCCAGCAGCGTGACCCCGAGCTGTCGTTCGAGCCGGGCGATGGCGCGGGACAGGGGCGGCCGGGCCATCTCCAGACGCTGGGCGGCCTTGCCGAAGTGCAGTTCCTCGGCGATGGCGACGAAGTACCGCAGCTCGCGTATCTCCATGCAGTCACAGTAACTTCGGCGGACGGCCGATCGATGTCGCTCGGGTATCGCTGCCTGGCCGAGACGGTGTTGGTGCCTGGTCGAAGCGCAGCCATGCTCGCTGTCATGAGTGAGAAGACGATCGCGCTGGTCACCGGCGCGAACAAGGGAATCGGGTACGAGATCGCGGCCGGGCTGGGCGCATTGGGCTGGAGTGTCGGTGTCGGCGCCCGAGACGAGCAGCGCAGGATGGACGCCGTGGCGAGACTGCGCGCGGCGGGTGCCGACGCGTTCGGCGTGCCCCTGGACGTGACCGACGACGAGAGCGTGACCGCCGCAGCGGAGTTGATCGAGGAGCGAGCGGGCCGCCTTGACGTGCTGGTCAACAACGCCGGCGTCGCAGGCGGCTGGCCGGAGGAGCCCACAACCATCGACCTGGAGACCGTGCGGCGGCTGGTGGAGACCAACGTCATCGGCGTCATCCGGGTCACCAACGCGATGCTGCCGCTGCTGCGCCGCTCGGCGCACCCGCGGATCGTCAACCAGTCCAGTCATGTCGGCTCTTTGGCCCTGCAGACCACGCCCGGTGTCGACCTCGGAGGGATCAGCGGGGCTTACGCGCCGACGAAGACCTACCTCAACGCCGTCACCATCCAGTACGCCAAGGAGCTGAGCGGCACCAACATTCTGATCAACAACGCCTGCCCCGGCTACGTGGCTACCGACCTCAATGGGTTCAGCGGTACTCAGACCCCCGAGCAGGGCGCGGCGATCGCGATCCGGCTGGCGGCTCTGCCCGACGACGGCCCCACCGGTCAGCTGTTCGACGACAACGGAGTCGTGCCATGGTGATGTTCTAGGCCGGTGGGACCAGGGGACTGCCTGGTCCCACCGGGCTCATGCACTCGCCGTCCGACTCTCCAGCTCATGGGAGGTCCGTCCCCGGTTCTTTAATCTCTGGCGTTCTGTACCTACTGGTATGTACAGTGAAGCCATGGCCACCAGTGAACGACTGATCGAGACCACCCAGGAGCTCCTCTGGGAGCGCGGGTACGTCGGCACCAGCCCCAAGGCGATCCAGCAGCGCTCCGGCGTCGGGCAGGGCAGCATGTACCACCACTTCAGCGGCAAGAGCGACCTCGCCGCCGCCGCGCTGGGCCGCAGCGCCGAGCAGCTCAGGGCCCTCGCCGAGGAGCAGTTCTCGGGCCCCGGCACGGCGTACGAGCGCATCGAGGCGTACCTGCTGCGCGACCGCGAGGTGCTGCGCGGCTGCCGGATCGGACGGATGGCCCAGGACCCGGACGTGATCGCCGAACCGCAGCTGCGCCGTCCGGTCGGGGAGACCTTCGACTGGCTGCGTGGACGGCTCGCCGACCTCGTCGCGGAGGGCCAGGCCGCAGGCGAGTTCGCGACCGGACCGGACCCGGCCGAGGTCGCGGCTGCCATCGCCGCCGTGGTCCAGGGCGGCTATGTGCTGGCCCGCGCCGCCGACTCGCCCGAGCCCTTCCTCCGGGCGGTCCGCGGCGCCCTGGCGCTACTGCGGGCCCACTGAGGGTCCCGCGCCCACTGAGGCCCGCGCCCACCGGCCTCGCGCATCCACTGACGGAACATCCGGAGGAAGCACCCCGTGCAAGCGATGCAGTACGAAATCACCCTGCCCGCCGGCTACGACATGCGGATCATCAGAGAGCGCGTCGCCGCCAAGGGCCACCTGCTGGACCGGCTGCCCGGCCTAGGCCTCAAGGCGTACCTGATCCGTGAACGAGGCCATGGCGGGCACGCGGGCGGCGCCCCCGTCGGGCCCGGGGCCGACGGCGGCTCGCCCGTGAACCAGTACGCGCCGTTCTATCTCTGGCGCTCCACCGAGGCGATGGCCGGCTTCCTGCGCGGCCCCGGCTTCGCCGGCCTCAGCGCGGACTTCGGCCGCCCGCCCGTCCGGCACTGGATCGGCACCGGCCTGCGGCTCGGGCCGGACCGCGAGCTGACACCCCGTACGGCCACCCGCCGCACCGTACGGCTCGCCGAGGGGGCCGACCCCGACGAGGCGGTCGCCCGCGCGCTCGCCGAACTCTCCGACCGGCCCGGCCTGCACTCCGTCGCCGTCGCCCTCGACCCGTACCGCTGGGAGCTGCTCCGCTTCGCCCTGTGGCGCCAGGAGACCGCCCCGGCGGACGGGGACGACACCACCTGCACCGCCTACCGGGTGCTGCACCTGTCCCGCCCCGAGCTCGACGCCCTCCCGGCCACCGAGAAGGACTGATCCCGTGCACACCTTCGCCCCCGCCGACCTCGACCGCGAGCGCGGCTACCGGATGCTCGACGACCTGGTGGACGGGCCCACCCAGCGCGCCACCCTGCCGGGGCTGGAGGCACTCGCCCCCGGCTTCCCCGACTGGATCGTCACCAGCCTCTTCGGCGGCACCTACCAGCGTGAGGGCCTGGCCCTGCGCGATCGCCAGCTGCTCAACCTCGCGGCACTCGCCGCCCTCGGCGGGGTCGAGCCCCAGCTGCACGGCCATGTCCGCAGCAGCCTGCGGGTCGGCCTGACAGCCGAGCAGATCGTCGAGGTCTTCGTGCACCTCGCCCCGTACATCGGTGTCCCGAAGGCACTGGCCGGCCTCCGGGTGGCTGCCGCCGCTCTGGCGGAGGTCGGCGGCGAAGACGGCGGCGAGGCCGAGGACGGCGACGGGACCGGGACCGGGACCGGGACGGCGGAGGCGATTCGATGAGCGGCGGCGGCAGCGGTGGCAGTCCGGCCGTCCGTACCGTCCTCGGCGATCTCGACCCCGCCGAACTCGGCGTCTGCGACGCGCACGACCACCTCTTCATGCGCAGTCGGCTGCTCCCCGGCCAGGAGCTGGACGACGTGGCGGCCGCCGAGAGCGAGCTGCGCGCCTTCGCCGCTCTCGGCGGACAGGCCGTGGTCCAGTGGACGCCGCACGGGATGGGCCGTCGGCGCCCCGACCTGATCGCGCTCTCCCGCGCCACCGAGGTCCACCTGGTCGCCGCGACCGGTCTGCACCAGGCCGCCCACTACGCCCCGGAGCAGCTCCGCGACCTGGACTTGGCCCAGCTCTTCGTCACCGAACTCACCGAGCCCGCCGAACTCACTGAGCCCGCCGGTCCTGCCCAGCCCGCCGGGCGGGCCGGGCTGATCAAGGTGGCGGGCGGCTTCCACGGCCTGGACCGGCACGCCCGCCGGACCATGACGGCAGCGGCCGAGGCCCACCACGCCACCGGTGCGCCGATCGCGGTCCACCACGAACTGGGCACCGGCGCCCTCGACGTCCTGGGCCTGCTCTGCGACCGCCTCGGCGTCCCGCCGCACCGCGTGATCCTCGGCCACCTGAACCGCTTCCCGGACCTGCGCCTCCAGCGCCAGGCCGCCGAATCCGGAGCGTACGTCGCCCTGGACGGGCCGTCACGGGCCAACCACGCCACCGACCACCACCTCTTCGACACCCTGGCCGCGCTCCTCGAAGCGGGACACGCCGAGCGGCTGCTGCTCGGTGGCGACACCACCACCTCGGCGGCTCGTGGTGCGCCGGGCATGCCGTACCTGCTGGCCACGCTGCGCCCGCGCCTGGTACGGGAGTTCGGGGCCGATCTGCCCGACCTGGTGTTCCGTACCAACCCCGCCCGGGCCCTGGCCTTCGCCTGAGCCGCGCACCGCGACGTGCACACGTCCCGGGCCGGGCGCGCGGGAGCCGCCGCCCGGCCCGGAGCCGCCGCCGGACGGGGAGTCCGGCCGGGTCCCCCTGGCGGGCGCGGCGATGCATCCTGGTACCAGGGCCCTGTGGGACGGCCCGAACCGGAGAAGGTGTGGAACGGGCCGGGCGCAAGGCGTGGAGCGTTCCGGGAGCCGAGTATGAACAGCAGATCCCCCGCAGGCATCGTCGCCGGGGTGGACGGTTCGCCGCAGGCGACGGCCGCCGCCGAGTGGGCCGCCCAGGAGGCCGAGCGGCGGGGCTGCGCCCTGCACCTGGTCCACGCGGTCAACACCGGTACCGTCACGCTCTCCCCACGGGCGAGCGAGGCTGTCACCGACCTCATCCTCAAGAACGCCCAGAGTGTCCTGGACGAGGCGACCGGCAAGCTGGCCGCCGCCCATCCCGGCCTGCGGCTGACCGGTGACGTCGTTCCCCGGGACGCGGCGCTGGCCGTACTCACCGCCGCCGAACACGCCGAACTCGCCGTCGTCGGCAGCCGGGGCCACGGGGGCTTCGCCTCCCTGCTGCTCGGCTCGGTCAGCCTGCGGATCTGCGCCCACTCCAGCTGTCCGACCGTCGTGGTGCGGCAGACGGCCTCCTCGGGTGACCACATCCTGGTGGCGATCCGGGACGAACGGGACGGCGAGGCCCTGCGGTTCGGGCTCCGCGAGGCCGAGACCTTCGGGCTGCCGGTACGTGCCGTGCACGTCTGGTCGCCGGTGGTCGCCGACGTCGCGCACGCGGCGCCGATGATCGACGAACTGGGGGAGGAGGCCCACCAGCACAAGCAGTTGCTGGACCACACCTGCGACCCCGTCCGGGAGGACTACCCCGACATCCCCGTCCGCACGGATCACCTGACGGGCGCCACCGCCGGCACTCTGGTCGAAGCCTCCCGGAACGCCGCTCTGCTGGTGATCGCCCGCCACCAGCCGGCACCCCACTTCGGACTGCGCCTCGGCGGCGCCGTCCATGCCGTCCTCCACCACGCGCACTGCCCGGTGGCCGTGGTCCCCGTGTAGCCGCGCGGGTCCCACGCACGCGGCCGGGGGCGGTGGTCGCCTGCGGTCAGTCCGTCCAGAGCCGGAGGCCCGCCGTCAGCTCGCTGATGCACCGCGCCGCGAGCCCTGCGGCCTCCCCCGGCGGCGCCTCGGAAGCGGCCCAGGACTCCATGGCCACCCGCATGCCCGTATTGGCCGCCGCCGCCACCAGCCGGAGCTCCAGCGGGTCCGCGTCCGTCCCGGCCAGGTCGGCCAGCACCCGGGCGAGTTCCAGCTCGGAGTCGTGGTGCACCCGGTGCCAGACGGCGAGCAGGTCGGGGTCGTGCCGGGCGGTACGCAGGATTCCGCGCACCAGGTCCAGCGCGACGGCCGGACGCCCGGGGGCGGCGGTGAGCGCGATCCTCGCGGAGCGCTCCAGTGCCTGCGGCACGGGCAGCTCGCGCGGGCCGTCGGCCAGCTCGTCCAGCCAGTGCCGGACGCCGTTCGCGAGGAGCGGTGCGACGGCGTCCTCCTTGGTGCGGAAGTACCGGTAGAAGGTCCGCAGTGAGACACCCGAGGCGCGGGCGATCTCCTCGGCGGTGATCCCCTCGGCGCCTGCGGCGTCCGGGGTTCCCTCCGCCCCCTCCGCCCCGTGTTCGGCGAAGAGTCTGGCGGCGGCCAGCGCGATCTCGTTCAGCGTGGCGGCCTTGCGGCGTTCGGTCAGCGACGGTCGAGGAGTGGTCACGGCCGCAGTCTACCGGCAGCAGGGCGCAGTGTGCGGACATGGCACAACGTGCCAACAAGGCGTATCGTGAAGCCGTAACCAATCGCACCATCCCCCACAGGGAGAGCTCCATGAACCGCTTCGAGGGCCGTCGCGCGCTGATCACCGGCGCGGGCTCGGGCATCGGCCAGGCCACCGCCCGCCGGATCCTGCAGGAGGGCGGCACCGTCGTGGCCGCCGACGTCGCCGAGGCCGGGCTGGCCGCCACCCGGGAGCTGGCCGCCGCCGACGGCACGGCCGGCCGGCTGATCACCAAGGCGCTCGACATCTCCGACGAGGGCTCGGTCACGTCCGTGGTCGCCGAGGCGATCGGCGAACTGGGCGGTTTGGACGCGCTGGTGAACGCGGCCGGGATCCTGCGCTCCGCGCACACCGAGCAGACCACCCTGGAGTTCTGGAACCGGGTGCTGGCCGTCAACCTCACCGGCACCTTCCTGGTGACCCGCGAGGCGCTGCCCGCACTGCTGGCCACCGGCCGTGGCGCGGTGGTCAACTTCAGCTCCACGTCGGCGACTTTCGCCCACCCGTACATGGCGGCGTACGCGGCGAGCAAGGGCGGCATCCAGTCGTTCACCCACGCCATCGCGCTCGAGTACGCGAAGCAGGGCCTGCGTGCCGTGTGTGTCGCACCCGGCTCGATCAGCAGCGGGATGACCGACGCCTCCGGCGCCAGCGGCCAGAACCGTGGCCCCGGCATCCCGGAGGACGCCGACATGTCGCTGTTCGCCAAGCTCAGCCCGGCTCTCCAGGCCGGCAACGCGTACGGCTTCGCGGGTCCGGAGACGGTGGCCGCCGTGGTCGCGATGCTGGCCTCGGACGACGGCGCCTTCGTCACCGGTACCGAGATTCGGATCGACGGCGGCACCCACGCCTGACCCCGGCGGCACCCGGCGGCACGCGCTGTACGGGCTCGGCCGCCAGCTTGCGCCCCACCCGGTCGACTGAGCCGACCGGGTGGGGCGTCCGGTGCACCGGCAGGTGCGGAAGGCGTAGGTTCGGACGTAGGGCCACAGAGTTCGGGCACAGGGCCATCCGGAGCGCACGGGAGCAGCAGGCGATGGGGCTGACGAGCCACAAGGTGCTGGCGCTGGCGATTCTCGCCGCGGTACTGGTGACGGCCGCGACGGTGTGGCTGTGGCCGAGGCTGGCCAGGACGAGCTGGCGGTCGGTGCTCGGCCGGATCGGAGCGCTGCTGGTCACCCAGCTGACGGTGCTCTGTGCACTCGCCCTGGTCGCCAACAACTACTTTTCCTTCTACAGCAGTTGGGACGACCTGCTGGGCAGAGGGAACCAGGGGCCGGTGACCGTGCAGAGCGGGACGGGCGCCGGCGGCGACAACCGGAAGACGGCGGGTGCCGTGGTGGTCCAGGTGCTCGGCCAGGAGGCCGTCCAGGGCGGCGGGGTGGTCGGCCGCGACCCCGGGCGGGTCGGGCGGATCGACTCCGTGCGCATCCCGGGCCCGGCCAGCGGGCTGAGCACGGACGGCTATGTCTACCTGCCCCCGCAGTACTTCCACCCCGACCGGCAGCACAGCAGGTTCCCGGCCGCGATCGTGCTGACCGGATTCCCCGGCGACGCCAGGAACCTGATCACCAGGCTCAACTACCCTGGCGCGGCGCTGAACCTGATGGCGACCGGCAGGATGCAGCCGACCGTGCTGGTCCTGATGCGCCCCTCACCGGCGATGCCCGCCGACACCGAGTGCGAGGACATCCCGGGCGGCCCGCAGTCCGAGACGTACTTCGCCAAGGACGTGCCCAGGGTGGTGGAGGGCAGCTACCGGGTGGCCGCCGACCCGCACGCCTGGGGTGTGGTGGGCGACTCGACCGGCGGGTACTGCGCGCTCAAGCTGACGATGCGCGACCCGGGGGCGTTCCTGACCGGGGTCTCGCTCTCCGGCTACTACAAGGCGGCCGAGGACGCCACCACCGGTGACCTGTTCAAGGGCAGCGAGCAGCGCCGCAACGAGGCGGACCTGCTGTGGCGGCTGAAGAACCTGCCGAACCCGGCGGTCTCGGTGATGGTGGCCGGAACGGCCGAGGGGGACGGTGGCTACCGGCAGCAGACCGACGCCTTCGTGGCCGCGGTCCGGCCGCCGATGACCGTCGCGACCGCCACACTGCCCAGCGGCGGCCACAACTTCAGGACCTGGGGCCGACTGCTGCCCCCGGCGCTGGAGTTCCTCTCCCAGCACCTCAAGGTGCCGCCGGGTTAGGGCAGTCGGGAACGCCATCAGGGGCGCGGGGAATTGCGCGAAACGGAAGACCTCGGCCTGTACTCGTCCTCCGAAGGCCCCCCGGAGAGGGGCTCAGACGACCTGCTCCAGCGTGCCGGTGTGCAGTTCGCCGACCCGGCCGCCCTCGCCCTCGTAGGTCCAGAACGCGCGGACCGTCAGCTTGGCGAGGTCCATCACATGGCTGACGGTGAGGCCGCTCGACTCCGTCCAGCTGACGAAGTACAGCTGCGGGCCGACCTCGGCGACGTGCAGCGCGACGTCGTCCCACTGGCCGGCGGACTCGCCGAGACCCTCCCAGCGCAGGCGCGTCCCGTCGGCCGAGTAGGCATTGCGGAAGGCGGCACCGTTGTCGACCTGGAACAGGTAGGTGTGTCCGGCGAAGCCTGGCAGGGGCGCGGTCATCGTGTGGGTGATCCTCTGGCGAGTCGGTCGGTGGGTGCGGCCGGGGCGTCGGCCGCACCCACCAACCTAGCCGACGCGCCGCCGGAATCCCCGTTTCGTTTTCGAACGGGGGCACCGCGCCGGTGCTGTGGCGCCGGGTCAGCGCCGGGTCAGTGCTGTCGGGTCAGCAGCTGAAGTCGATCAGGCGGAACGTCGTGTAGTGGTCGGAGGTGTAGTAGTCCTCCTGGTACCCCTCCCCGGTGATGATCCGCCGGGTGCCTCTGGTGGGGGCGCCGGGAGTGATCACGGTGTACTCGTGGTAGTAGCCGTAGGACTCCGAGGGCAGCACGTTCTCCCGGTTCTGGAAGACGACGCCGTCCTGCGAGTACGGGAACGGCCCGCCGTTGTCGATCAGGGAGAGGGTGTCGTCGGCCTGGCTCGGCAGCGCGGTCAGGCAGACGCTGCCGCTGACGTCGGCGTGAGCGGCGGTGGCGGAGACTGCGGTGGGCGCCAGGGTCAGCAGGGCGACGGTGGCGACGGAGGCGGCGCGGGTCTTCCACGCGCGTAGAGTGTTTGCCATGGCAGCAGTGTGAAGGTGTGTCAGGTTGGCGCGGAAGGGGCCATGACAAGGCTTTGCCGGAAGATCACCGGCGCAAAACCGGCCGGACCCTTGCCGTACCGCCACCCGTTGCCGCCGCTTTGCGGTAGGCCGGGCAGCCAGCCGGCCATTGACGTGTATTCGCTGGTCGGAGCCCGGTAGCAGGCGGGTGTCCCGTCCGCCGTTCGGACCTGGCTGCCCGGCCGGAGGCTCGGCAGACATCCCGGGCGTCCTCGACGAGAGCCGGGGGCCGAGCGGCGGTATCGTCTTGACCGCCAGCGCCCTGGACAGCACCGGCATCGCCACGGTCGGCGGGAGCAGGCTGCTGGCCGGACCGAACCATCTCGAACCGGCCTGGTCCCCGGACGCCTGCGCGCAGATCGACAGCTGGCTGTCGTAGCGCCGGCACGGAGGCCGCCTTGCCCGGCCCGGACCTGACGAGCCGCCCGGCTCGGCCCCGGCCCGCCGGGTCTCCCGCCGATCGGCCCCATCGGGCCGGGACCCGGTGGACCGTCTCGCAGGCTCAACACCGCCAACGTCGGCGTCGCCGACGGCGTGGCGACCTTCACGGCCAGGCCCTCCACCCGGCGCCTGGAGAACGGCAGCCAGGCGTGGGAGACCGGCCTCCTCACCACCGAGGGCTCCACCGAGAGCTTCCGATGATCTGCCCCTCGGCCCTGGTGCCGGGCGGCACGCCCGGGTCCACCCGGACGGGGATCAGCGCGGTCGCAAGGCGGCCGTGCCGCAGGCCGGGCGGGAAGGTGCAGCGCACCAGGTGGCCGACGGCCGCGACCGTGCAGGAGGACGGGAAGTACGGGCCGTGCGCGGTGAGCCCGGCGGGCAGCCCGACCACGACGGTGATCGGCGAGGCCGTCCGGTCGGGTCCGCCGTCGGCGACCAGGGCGTGCACCGTGGTGTCGCCGCCGGATCCGGGTCCAGTCGGACCAGCAGCAGATCGGAGTCGGGCGGCGCAGCGGCCGTTGCCGCCGGGCCGCCCGCCGTCAGCGCTGCGACCGCCGCCGTGGCGATCGTCCAGTGAGCTGTCCTGATCAGGGCCACCAGTACCCACCTCGTCCGCGCAGAGTGCCGAGCCGGGCACCCAATGTAGCGGCGTAGCCTGGATCTGCGGAGGTGATAGCGATGTCCGGACGGGTGTTGAGCGAGGTCAGCGCGGTGGTGGCGGCCGAGCGGGAGACCGAGTTGGTGGACTCCTACCGGGAGTTGGTGGCCGGTCCGCTGCCGGACGGGCTGATCAGGACCGAGCTGCTGCGAGGTCCCGGCGGTCGCTGGCGGGTGCAGTCCCTCTGGCGGGACCGGATCGCGCTGGAGGCGGTGCGCTCCAACCCCAGGCTGGCCGCCGCGCCCCGGCTCTTCGCCATGATCGGCGCCGAACCGGAGTTGACGGTCTTTCAGGTCTCGGTCGAGCAGGTCGGTGCGCCGGTGCTGGACTGAGCCGGCGGGGCGACGTCCCGAGGGGCACCCCTCGGGACGCGGGAAGCCGTGTGACCGGCGCGGGGTGAACTCGCGCGGCCGCCCGGGCCGTTCCCCGCATCCCGAGGGGCGCTCAGGAAGGGGCGCTCAGCAGGGGTCGCTCAGGGTGCGAGGACCTGACCGAGTCGGGCCGAGATCTGGAGCATCACCGGGACCAGTGAGGTGTCGCCCGCCTGCGCCTCCAGCGCCCGGATCCGGGCCTCGGGGCCGGAGACCGAGAGGGCGGTGGGCGTCGGCGCGCCCGGCACCGCCACCGCGATGCAGCGGACCCCGATCTCCTGCTCCTGGTCGTCCACCACGTAGCCGCGCTCGCGCGCGATGGCCAGCTGCTCGAAGAGCCGCGCCGGGTCGGTCACCGTGTAGGGGGTGTGCGACTGCAGCGGCTGGGTGCCCAGGACGGCGCGGGCCTCCTCCTCGGGCAGCTGCGCCAGCAGCGCCTTGCCGACGCCGGTGCAGTGCGGCTGGACCCGCCGCCCGACCTCGGTGAACATCCGCATCGAGCGCCGCGACTGGACCTGCCCGACGTAGACCACCTCGCCGCCCTCCAGCACCGCCAGGTTGGCGGTCTCGCCGGTGGCCTCCATCAGTTCGGCCAGGTAGGGGCGGGCCCAACTGCCCAGCAGGCGCCCGGCGGTCTCGCCGAGCCGGATCAGCCGGGGGCCCAGGGTGTAGCGGCGGGCGGTGTCCTGCCGCACATATCCGTGCTGGACGAGGGTACGGATCAGACGGTGGATGGTCGGCATCGGCAGACCGGAGGTGGTGGAGAGCTCGCTCAGGGTGGCGATGCCGCCCGAGTCGGCCAGCGCCTCCAGCAGTTGGAAGGCGCGCTCGACGGACTGTACGCCGCCGGCCGCGCGGTCGGTCCCTGTGGGTGCTGTGGCGGGGGTGCTGGCCACCGGCGTTCCCTTCGCTGTCGGAGGAGGAGTAGAGTCCCAGCGATCTCTCAACAAAGCGTTGAAATTCTGTATCGCGGAAACTAGTCTCCACCTTACAGAACGGAACCCATCGGTAGGTGGGTTCAGATCAAGGAAGTTCCCACCGGAGCTCCCTTCGCTGGCTCAACCGTCCAAGGAGTGTCCTGCCCATGGCTGCAGATCAGGGGTCCGTCGGCGCATCCCCCGCCGCCCCGGTCGTCACTGTCGCCGGTCCGCGCGTCCCGCGCGCAGAGGAGGTGCTCACCCCGGAGGCGGTCGCCTTCGTGGTCGGGCTCCACCGCGCATTCGAAGGTCGCCGCCAGGAACTCCTGACCCGACGAAAGACCCGCCGTGCCGAGACCGCCCGGGCCGGCACCCTGGACTTCCTCCCCGAGACCGCCGCGATCCGCGCGGGCGACTGGAAGGTCGCCGAGGCCCCGCGCGCGCTGCAGGACCGCCGGGTCGAGATCACCGGACCGACCGACCGCAAGATGGTCATCAACGCGCTCAACTCCGGCGCCAAGGTCTGGCTCGCCGACTTCGAGGACGCCACCGCCCCCACCTGGGAGAACGCGGTCACCGGCCAGGTCAACCTGATCGACGCCTTCGAGGGCCGGATCGACTTCACCGCCCCCGGCGGCAAGGCGTACGCGCTCAGGCCCGCCGCCGAGCTCGCCACCGTCGTGGTCCGCCCGCGCGGCTGGCACCTCAACGAGAACCACCTGCTGGTCGACGGCATCCCGGTGGCCGGCGCCTTCTTCGACTTCGGCCTGTACTTCTTCCACAACGCCCGACGGCTGCTGGCCAAGGGCGCCGAGGACCCCAACTCGGGCCCGTACTTCTACCTTCCGAAGACCGAGAGCCACCTCGAGGCCCGGCTCTGGAACGACGTCTTCACCCACGCGCAGGCCGCACTCGGCATCCCCTACGGCACCATCCGGGCCACCGTCCTGATCGAGACCATCACGGCCTCCTTCGAGATGGAGGAGATCCTCTACGAGCTGCGCGACCACGCCGCCGGTCTCAATGCGGGCCGCTGGGATTACCTCTTCTCGATCGTCAAGAACTTCCGCGATGCGGGCGAGCACTACATCCTGCCGGACCGCAACAGCGTCACCATGGCCTCGCCGTTCATGGCCGCCTACACCCGGCTGCTGGTGCAGACCTGCCACCGGCGCGGCGCCCACGCCATCGGCGGCATGGCCGCCTTCATCCCCTCCCGCAAGGACCCCGACGTCAACGCGGCGGCGCTGGAGAAGGTCAAGGCCGACAAGGACCGCGAGGCGGCCAGCGGCTTCGACGGCTCCTGGGTCGCCCACCCCGACCTCGTGCCGGTCGCCCGCGCCTCCTTCGACGCCGTGCTCGGTGAGCGCCCCAACCAGAAGGAGAACCCCGGCTCCGCCGAGACCGTGACGGCGGCTCAGCTGCTCGACATCGCGGGCGCCGGCGGCAGTTGCACCCGCGCCGGGCTGCACAACGCCGTCCAGGTCGGCATCCGCTACATCGAGGCCTGGCTGCGCGGCCTCGGCGCGGTCGGCATCTTCAACATGATGGAGGACGCCGCCACCGCCGAGATCTCCCGCTCGCAGATCTGGCAGTGGATCAACAACGGCGTCATCCTCGCCGACACCGGTGAGAAGGCCACCGCAGAGCTGGTCCACCGGCTCGTGGCCGAGGAACTCGCCGCCCTGCACTCCGAGTTGGGCGATGCCGCCTACGCCGGTGGGCGCTGGGCCGAGGCCGCCAAGCTCTTCGAGCAGCTGTCGCTGGCCGAGGAGTTCGTCGACTTCCTCACCCTTCCGGCGTACGAGCTGCTCGGCTGAGGCCCAATCTATCCGCCCGCCGCCCGCCGCCCCTCTGACAGGTCGGCGAATCCACGGCGCCGATTGCTCCGTTCCGTACGGCGCGCCCCAGCGGCCGTCCGGAAGCTGCCGCACGGAAGCGGCTGTACGGAACGGAGACCCCGGACGGCTGCGGCCGGGAACACCTGGGGAGGTCAGCCCCGGCCGCAGCCGTCGTACCCCGCGCATCCCCCAAGGAGACACCCCAGATGGCCCGCATCTTCTTCAACGGCCAGGCCATGGTCGGCGGACCCTTCCACCACTCGGTCGCCGACGCGCTGATCGGCCCCGTCACCACCGCTCCCGGCTACCGCTTCTTCTCCATCCGCGACGAGTGCCCCGGGCTGCTGCCCGCCCCCGAGGTGGACACCGCCATCGAGGGCGAGCTCTACGACGTCTCCCTGGAGCACCTGCGCGACGTCATCCTCCCCGGCGAGCCGCTCGAACTCGAGCTCGGCATCATCGAGCTGGCCGACGGCTCCCCCTGCCTCTCCATGGTCCTCGCCCGCGGTGAACTGGAGCGCGGCGTCCACAAGGAGATCACCGAGTTCGGCGGCTGGCGCGCCTACCTCGCCACGCTGGGCCGCACCGCCTGAGTACGCCGTCTCCTGATCCTGCACCGACACCGCCGCCCTCCTGAGAGCGGCGGTGTCGGCGTTCCCGGACTCCTGGAGAACTCCGGCCCCGCCCGGGCAACTCTGCTCCCGGCTGGGCCAGTTCGTACGGTCGGCCGCCGGGCGGACCGGCCGTGGACCACCCGGGAGCGCACACGTCACAGCCCCGGACCCTCGCCGTGGGTCCGGGGCTGTGCCCCGCCCGGCGGTGGGCCGGGCGGGGTCCGGGTGGCACGCCGTCCCTGGCGCGGCCCGGAGTCCGAGGGGGGATCAGGCGCGGGAGGCGAGCTCCTTGGCGGCGCGGGCGCAGGCCAGCGCGATCTGGTCCTCGTTCACGGTGGTCAGGTTGCCCTTCTCGACCACGGCGTTGCCGTTGACGAAGAGGGTGGCCAGCGGAGGCAGGGCGCCCAGGGTGAGGGCGGCGACCGGGTCGGCGATCGAGGAGTGCATGATGCCGTCGACCTTCCAGAGCGCCAGGTCGGCGAGCTTGCCGACCTCGATGGAGCCGATCTCGTCCTGCCGGCCGAGTACCCGGGCGCCGCCCATGGTGCCCAGGCGCAGCGCCGACCGGGCGGTCAGCGCGTCGGGGCGCCCGTGCAGGCGGTTGATCAGCAGTGCGTTGCGCAGCTCGGTGCCGAGCTCACCGGACTCGTTGGAGGCGGTGCCGTCCACGCCCAGGCCGACCGGGACGCCCGCCGTGAGCATGTCGGGCACCCGGGCGATACCGGCCGCCAGGCGGGCGTTGGAGGACGGGCAGTGCGCGACGCCGGTGCCCGTCTCGGCGAACTTGGCGATGTCGGAGTCGTTCATGTGGACGCAGTGCGCCATCCACACGTCCTCGCCCAGCCAGCCGACCGACTCGAAGTAGTCGGTCGGGCCCATGCCGAACAGCTCCTTGCAGAACTGCTCCTCCTCGGCGGTCTCCGAGCCGTGCGTGTGCAGCCGTACGCCCTTGCGGCGGGCGAGCAGCGCGGCCTCGCGCATCAGCTCGGTGGAGACCGAGAACGGCGAGCAGGGCGCGATGGCGATGTGCAGCATCGAGCCGAAGGAGGAGTCGTGGTAGCGGTCCACGGCGGCCTCGGACGCGATCAGGATGTCCTCGGTCCGCTCGACGGCGTGGTCCGGCGGCAGGCCGCCGTCCTTCTTGCTGCGGTCCATCGAGCCGCGCAGCGCGGTGAAGCGCATGCCGAGCTCCTGCACGGCCTCGATGGAGGCGCCGAGGATGTCGCCGCCGCCCTGCGGGAAGACGTAGTGGTGGTCGGAGGCCGTGGTACAGCCGGACTTGAGCAGCGCGGCCGCGGAGCCCTGCGAGGCGGCGTGGACGAGCCTGTCGTCGATCCGGGCCCAGGTCGGGTAGAGGGCGACCAGCCAGTCGAAGAGGATGTTGTCCTGGGCCAGGCCCCGGGTGATCCACTGGTAGAAGTGGTGGTGGGTGTTGACCAGACCGGGGGTGATGAGGTGGCCCTCGCCGTTGATCCGGCGCACCACGTTGTCCAGCCACTGCGGGGCGGGGCCGTTGCCGACCGACTCGATCCTGTTGCCGAGGATGACCACGTGGCCGCGGGCGTACTCGGTGTCGTTGGCGTCGACCGTGGCGACGGCGACGTTCTCGATCACGATCCGCTGGTCTGCGGGGGGAGGCTGGACTGCCATGGTGTGACTCCTATGGGGGAGGGCGGGGGCGTGCGGGTGAGCGGTGCACGCCCCCCGCCGATCAGGACGGTGTCGCCGTTGGCACCGTCGCGCCGGGTGTCTCGCCGGTTGGGGTACGGCGGCCGACACCGACATGGTGGAAGAGCAGGTTGAGCAGGACGGCCATCACGCAGCCGGCCGAGATCCCGGAGTGCATCAGGGTGCGGACGGCCTCCGGGAAGGGGTTGTAGAAGTCGGGCGAGGCGATCGGGATGATGCCGACCCCGAGGGACACCGACACCAGGATGGTGTTGGCGCTGGAGTCCATCCCGGCCTCCGCCAGGGTGCGGATCCCGCTCGCCGCGACCGTGCCGAAGAGCACGATCCCGGCGCCGCCGAGCACCGGCTGCGGTACCAGCGAGACCATCGAGCCGAGCACCGGGAACAGCCCGAGCAGGATCAGGATGCCGCCGCCGGCCGCGACCACGAAGCGGCTGCGGATCTTCGTCAGCGCCACCAGGCCGATGTTCTGGGCGAAGGCACTGCACGCGAACCCGTTGAAGACCGGGCTGAGCGCGGTGGCCAGGCCGTCGGCCCGCAGCCCCGCCGTCAGGGTCCGCTCGTCGGCCTGGCGGCCCACGATCCGGCCGAGCGCCAGCATGTCGGCGGTGGACTCGGTCATCGAGACCACCATGACGATGCAGAGCGAGACGGTCGCCGTGACGTCGAAGACCGGCGCGCCGAAGTGGAACGGCGACGGGAGCGCGAAGACCTTCGCGTCCTTGACCGCGCCGAAGTCGGTGAGCCCGAGCGGGAAGGCGGCCAGGGTGCCGATCGCCAGCCCGACGAGGAGCGAGAGCTGCTGCCAGAAGCCGCGCAGCAGACGGTTGCACAGGACCACCGCGGCGAGGGTGAAGGCGGCGAGTCCGATGGCCTTGGCGGAGCCGTAGCCGGGTGCGCCGGCCGAGCCGCCGCGAGCCCAGTTGACGGCCACCGGAAGCAGGGACACCCCGATGAGGGTGATCACGGTGCCCTGGACGACCGGGGGGAAGAACCGGATGAGCTTGCTGAAGTACGGTGCCGCGAGGAAGCACAGGAGCCCCGCGACGATCACCGCCCCGAAGATGACCGGAAGGGCGTCCTTCGGGCCGTGCTCCTTGGCGATGGCGAGCATCGGTGCGACACCGGCGAACGAGACGCCGTTCACGAACGGCAGTCTGGCGCCGATGCGCGCCCACTCCGTGTGCTGGAAGAGTCCCAGCGTCTGGAGCAGGGTGGCCAGTCCGGCGGTGAACAGGCTGGCCGAGATCAGCAGGGCGAGCTCGGCGGGGGTCAGACCCACACCGGCGCCGACGATGAGCGGGGGCGCGACCACGCCCGCGTACATCGCGGCGACGTGCTGCAGGCCGGTGGTGAAGAGTTTCGCCGGCGGGAGCAGCTCGTCCACCGGGTGGACCGCGCGGCTCGGAGCGTCGGGGTGGCCGGTCGACACCCCGTCCGGCCGCGCAGGTCTGTCAGGGGTGGAACCGCCGTCAGTGGTTCGGGTGGAGCGGAGTGCCATGTCGAGCCCCTCTTGTGCCCGTGGCCTCCGGCGCGCCCGTGGCGCTGGAGACAACCCGAGGGCGGGACGGCGGTACAAGAGTCCCTCGGGCGGCTTCTCCAGCGCCCCGGGCCGGCCGCCGCGAGGCGAGCACGATCTCCGGTGGGTGGGGGTGGAGAAACAGGTGGTGCAACTGTCGGTACTGCTCGGGGAGTTGCAGGCCGTCCGGGACCGGCCGGCGGGGTGGTGCCGGAGGGTGCAGCGGTGCCGGATGGCGTCCATCGTGGGGGAGGTCAGACGACCGGGATGACCGGGACGACGCCCTCGCGGTGCACGGTGCCCTCGATGAGGCCGTACATGCGGTCGGCGGCGTAGTAGACCTCGTTCTCGTTCTTGAGGCCGAACGGCTCCAGGTCGACGAGGAAGTGGTGCTTGTTCGGCAGCTCCAGGCGGACCTCGTCCACCTCGGCGCGGTTGTTGAGCACCCGGGTGCCCATCGCGTGCAGGGTCTGCTGCAGCGAGTAGGAGTAGGTCTCGGCGAACGCCTCCAGCATGTGGCGCCGCACGTGGGCGTAGGAGCGGTTCCAGTTGGGCTGGGCCTCGCCCTCCGCGCCGCTGTAGGAGTACTTCCAACGGGCCGTCACCTGGGTGGCCAGGATGCGGTCGTAGGCCTCCTGCAGGGTGGTGTACTTGTCCTTGATGTAGCCCCAGAACTCCGAGTTGGTGGAGTTCATCACGATCAGGTCCTTGAGACCGGAGATCACCTGGACGGTCTCGCCGTCGTAGACGATCTCGGTGGTGCGGGTCTCCTGGCCGTTGCGGACGAAGGAGTGGCCGACCTCCTCCGAGCCGATGAAGCGCGAGGAGCTGTCCGGGGTCCTGATCCGGTCCCAGGCGTACTCCTCGATCCGGATCCGGGCGCGGCGGACCGGCTCGGTGCTGTCGACGAAGTGGCGGGCCAGCGTGATGCCGAAGGCCTCCGCCGACTCGATGCCGTACTCCTTGGCGAAGGCGTAGACGGTGTTCTTGGTGGTGTCGGTGGGCAGGCAGTTGGCGTTCGAGCCGGTGAGGTGGACGTCCTCGAAGTCACCGGAGAGGGCGACCGAGACGTTCAGGTCCTTGATCTCGTGACGGGTGCTGTCGCGGTAGATCCGGACGATGCGGTTCTCCGCCTTGCCGTACTGGTTCTGACCGAGCACGTGGGCCATGACAGGCTCCTAAGCAGGTTGCGGTCTAGCTTCCGCGGTAGACCGAGTAGCCGAACGGGTTGAGCAGCAGCGGCACGTGGTAGTGGTGCTGCGCGGGCGCGACCGTGAAGACGATCGAGACCTCGGGGAAGAACGGCGCCTGGTCCGACGCCCGGGCGTAGTAGGCCGCGGTGTCGAACTGGAGCCGGACGACCGAGCCCGCCTCCACGGCCGGCAGGTCCTTGGCCCGGCCGTCGGAGTCCGTGGCGGAGGCGCCGAGCACCTTCCAGCCACCCTCGGTGTGCAGTGCGAGCTCGACCGGGACACCTTCGGCCGGGCGGCCGAGGCTGGTGTCGAGCACATGCGTGGAGATGCCAGTCATGGGTGAAGTGACCTTACTGATGGCAGAATTGACGAACCGTCGGACAAGTCTAGGGCTCGTCCAGCAGTCGATTGATGCGAATGTCGTTGATCTTGCGCAGCTCGCCCCGGACGATCTCCGCCTCGGTGGCGGCGTCGTTGGGGAAGCGTTCGCGCAGCGACGCGAGCATGGTGGCGGCGGTGCGGCCGGTGGCGCAGATCAGGAACACGTGGCCGAACTTCGCCTCGTAGGCGGCGTTCGCCAGGTGCAGTTCATCGAGGAGTGCGGAGTCCACACCCTGGATGCCGGCCTGCTCGCGCTCGGAGGTGGCGTCGCCCGCCTTGGGCTTGCCGATCCGGGCGTGGCCGGCCATCGCGTCGTTCAGGTCCCGGGCGGTGAGCGCCGCCATGGCCGCCGCGTTGGCGGCCAGCAGTGCGTCCCGGTCGGCCCAGGGCCGGGCGGCCGCGACGGCCTCGGCCCAGCCGGGGCTGGAGCAGATCTCCAGCAGGGTCTCCGTCAGCTCGGCGGCGGGAGCCTGTGCGAGCGCCTTGAGGGCGCCGGCCGCGTCGGGGGACGCTTGGGGGTGGTTGGTCACGGGTGGACCTCCTGAAGAGTGGTGCCACTCGCAAAAGCTAGATCCACCACCCCCGAGCGTCAACACTTTGTTGAACGGTTGGTGGTTACGTTTTGGGACGGGCCCGCTCATCGGCCCTTTTGGTGTGCGATTCGCCAAGTGCGCCTGCTGTCACGGGTGGGACAGACTGGGCAAACCCGGCGGACGGCAGCTCCGGTCAACTGGTCTTGGCGCTGTCCTGCTGTCGGTTCAGATAGTTGTACACCGTGAACCGGCTGACGCCGAGGGCCGAGGCCACCGTCTCCACCCCGTGGCGGACGGTGAACGCGCCGCGCTCCTCCAGGAGGGCGACCACGCGCTGCTTCTCCCAGCGGTCCAGCTCGGCCAGCGGGCGCCCGTCGAACTGGCGGGCCATGTCGGCCAGCAGGCGGTCCAGTGCGCTGCTGAGGTGCGGGAGGCGGACGGCCACGGCCGGTACGCCCTCCCACTCCAGGACGACGTCGTCGGGGCGGGCCTCGGCCACCTCGACCTGGGTCGCGCCGACGGCTTCCAGCAGCGGCTTTATCGCCGAGGCGAGCGGGTGCTCCAGGGCATTGCTCACTGCGTACCCACTCCTTCCGGGCTCTCGCCCGCGTCCTTGTCCAGGACGCTGACCTGTACGGAGATCCGGGTGGCCCCGGCCTTCAGGGTCTCCCGCAGCAGCTCGGAGACGGCGGACAGGACCTGCTCCGCCTCACCCTCCGCGCCGGTGCCGAACGGGCCGACTGCAACGGCCAGGCCGGCCTCGTCCACCACCCGTCGGGCGGCCGCCGCATGCTCCGGGAATGTGTCCAGCTCGAACGGTTCTGTCGTGAACTCCACCATCAATCGCACCTGCTCACTCTATCGAGCGGCGCTGTCGGGGGGAGGGGTCCGGGAGGGCTTCCGGGCCGGGTGGGACCGGGGCCGGTGCCGGTGCGGTGCTGCAGGCGGGGGAGTCGGCTGATCGGACAGTACGGGCCCCGGGTGGTCCGAAGGTTTCGGCCGCTTCAACAAAATGTTGTGACGGTCTTGACACCCCGGAGCATCCCCGGACATGCTTCCACCAAGCAGAATCCCTCTTCCGGATCGTGGAAGTTGCGGATACGGAAGAGAGTGAGAGGTGATTGACGTGACTGCCGCTTCCAAGCACAGCTACACGGTCAACCTGTCGATCCTGTTCAGCGAGCTTCCGCTCCTGGAGCGCCCGGCCGCCGCCGCGGCCGCCGGCTTCACCGCTGCCGAGCTCTGGTGGCCCTTCGGCCTCGACCACACCCCCGCCCAGGCCGAGCTGGACAAGCTCCGCAAGGCCTTCACCGACGCGGGTGTGCAGCTCACCGGTCTCAACTTCCTGGACGACCTCGCCACCGGGGTCGCCAAGGGCACCCTCTCGGTGCCGGCCGAGAGCGAGCGGTTCCGGGAGAACATCCCGGTGGCGGTCTCGCTCGCCGAGTCGCTGGGCACCAAGGCGCTCAACGCCCTCTACGGCAACCGGATCGAGGGCGTGGACCCGGCCGGGCAGGACGAGCTCGCCCTGGAGAACCTCGCGCTGGCCGCCCGGGCCGCGCACTCCATCGGCGCGATCCTGCTGATCGAGGCCCTCAACAAGCCCGAGGCGCCCGACTACGCGCTGCTCTCGGCGGCCGCCGCCGTGGAGGTCGTGGACAAGGTGAACGCGGCCACCGGCCTCGGCAACGCCAAGTTCCTCTGCGACTTCTACCACCTGGCCAGGAACGGCGAGGACCTGGCCGCGGTCATCGACGCCTACGCCGACCGTTTCGGCCATGTACAGATCGCCGACAACCCGGGCCGCAACGAGCCGGGCACCGGCGAGCTGGACTTCGAGGACCTCTTCGCCCGGCTGACCGCCGCGGGCTACAGCGGCCGGATCGGGCTGGAGTACCGCCCGTCCACCGGTGTCAGCGCCGACAGCTTCGAGTGGCTGCCCCGCGAGCTGCGCCCGTCGCACTGAGCACGCGCGGCCCCACGGGTCGCACGGCCGGGCGCGCCACGCCCTCCCCACCCCCCTCCACGTACGAAGGAACGCGAAGCGATGAGCCGCAAGATCGCCTTTATCGGCCTCGGCATCATGGGCAGCCCGATGGCTGCCAACCTGGTCAAGGCCGGCCACCACGTCACCGGCTTCAACCTCACCCAGCCCCCGATCGACGCCCTGGTGGCGGCCGGTGGCCACGGTGCCACCAGCATCGCCGAAGCGGTGCGGGACGCCGAGGTCGTCATCACCATGGTGCCGGCCGACCCGCACGTCGAACAGGTCATCCTGGGCGAGGGCGGTGTGCTGGAGAACGCCGAGGCCGGCACCCTCGTGATCGACATGTCCTCGATCACCCCGCAGACCTCGATCAAGGTGGAGGCCGCCGCCAAGGAGAAGGGCATCCGCACCCTGGACGCCCCGGTCTCCGGCGGTGAGGCCGGTGCCGTCGAGGCCGTGCTGTCCATCATGGTCGGTGGCGCGGCCTCGGACTTCGCCGAGGCGAAGCCGCTCTTCGACGCGCTCGGCACCACGGTCATCCACGTCGGCCCGGCCGGTGCCGGCCAGACCGTGAAGGCCGCCAACCAGCTGATCGTGGCCGTCAACATCCAGGTCCTGGCCGAGGCCGTGGTCTTCCTGGAGAACGCGGGCGTCGACCTCGCCGCCGCGCTGGACGTGCTCGGCGGCGGCCTGGCCGGCTCGACGGTGCTGAACCGCAAGAAGGGCAACATGCTGAACCGCGAGTTCGCTCCCGGCTTCCGCATCGACCTGCACCACAAGGACATGGGCATCGTGACCGACGCGGCCCGCGCCGTCGGCGCGGCGCTGCCGGTGGGCGCGGTCGTCGCCCAGCTGGTCGCCTCGGCCCGCGCCAACGGCGACGGCTCGCTGGACCACTCGGCCCTGCTCCGCGGCGTCGAGCGGCTCTCGGGCCGCGAGGTCAAGTAACCGCCCTCGAGTAACCGTGAGGCCGAGTAACGCAGTACTTCGTGCCGGGGGCGCGCCCTGACAGTCCGCCCCCGGCACGGGAACCGCTTGGCGCAGTACCCACAGACTCCTCCTGGTGGCGTGTACCTGTCCGGTCGTGCCCGCGCCGCCAGGAGGGCAGTTCCGGCCGGCAGGAAGGCTGGCTCATCCGCCTCCTGCCGGTCGCTCCAAGCCGGCGGCGCGCGCCACCCTCCCGGGGGCACTTCGGTCGTGCCTGCGCGCTCCGCCCGGCCCCCTCCTTCGCCGAGGGGAGCCTCTCGTACGTCGGAAGCGGGACGAGAGGAACGGCGGGGAGGGGGTTCTTCTTCACGGGCGGCTTTCTTTACGGGCTCGGGCGGGTTGCACTGTCCAGGGGGCTCGGGCGGTGTCCCGGTAACGGGTAGCCGTTCGTGGACAGGTGGCCGTGTCCGGGGATGCCCCCGCCGTTCCCCGAGCCCCTGAACAGCGCAACAGTGCCAGTCAGATGATCGGAAGAGAGGCCCACGCCATGCCCGCCACCCCCACCCAGGGCCATGTGGTCGTTGCTCCCGACAAGTTCAAGGGCACCCTGGAGGGCGCCGAGGTCGCCGCCAGGATCGCCGCCGGCATCCGCCGCACCGCTCCCGGTGTCGAGGTCCGCGAACTGCCCGTCGCCGACGGCGGCGAGGGCACCCTGGCCGCCGCGCTGGCGGCCGGATTCACCCGGGTGCCCGCGAAGGTCGCCGGTCCGACCGGGCTCCCGGTGGACGCCGCCATCGCCGTCAGGGGCGACACCGCCGTGGTCGAGCTGGCGCAGTCCTCCGGACTCGCCCGGCTCCCCGGCGGCCGTACCGCGCCGCTCGCGGCCGGCTCCTTCGGCGTCGGCCAGCTGATCGGCCGGGCGGTGGCGCTGGGCGCCAAGCGGGTCGTGGTCGGCCTCGGCGGCAGCGCCTGCACCGACGGTGGCGCCGGGATGGTCCAGGCGCTCGGCGTGGGCCTGCGCGACGGCGAGGGCGCCGAGCTCGCCCCCGGTGGCGCGGCGCTGCGCAGGCTGGCCGCGATCGACCTCGGCCCGCTCGCCGACGCGCTCGGGGGTGTCGAGATCGTCGTCGCCTGCGACGTGGACAACCCGCTGCTCGGCCCGCGCGGCGCGACCGCCGTGTACGGCCCGCAGAAGGGTGCGGAGGGCGAGGACCTGGCGGTCCTGGAGGCGGGCCTGACCCGCTGGGCGGACGTGGTCCGCGAGGCCACCGGCCGGGACTTCCGCGACGCCCCCGGCGCCGGGGCTGCGGGCGGGGTCGGCTTCGCCGCCCTCGCGCTGCTCGGCGCCACCATGCGACCCGGCATCGAGCTTCTCCTCGAGTTGCTGGGTTTCGACGAGGCTGTGCGTGGGGCGCGTCTCGTCGTGACGGGCGAGGGCTGCCTGGATGCTCAGACGCTCCATGGCAAGGCTCCCGCCGGCGTTGCCGCGGCGGCCACTCGGGCGGGGGTTCGGGTGGCCGCTGTGGCAGGGCGGGTGGAGCTGGCGGAGGACGAGTGGCGCAAGGCCGGTTTCGTCTCCGCGATCGCCCTCACCGATCTGGCCGAACAGCCCGGCGACAGCATGACCAAGGCCGCCGAACTGGCCGAGGTGGCGGGCCAGCGGCTGGCGACCGGACTGCTGACCTGAGGCCGACCGGCTGACCCCGGCGCCTCGTAGCTTTCTCCATTGACGTTTTGTTGAAGGCGGGCCTAGGCTCCGAGCCATCGCAGCAGCCAGTCCGACGATCGGACTATCAACTGCCGTACCGGCACTGCCTGCCCGCTCTCAGCGACCCCCACTCGTACTTTCCAGCACGGAGGTCCAGATGCCCCTCAGCGAGACGCCACCCACCACCGTGGTGATCCGCTCCCGCCGTGTGGTCCTGCCGGACGGCGAGCGTCCCGCTGATGTGCTGATCCAGGACGGCCGGATCGAGCGGATCGCCGACCACGGCGTGCTCCCGGCCGACGGCCGCACCCTGACCGACCTCGGCGAGACCGTTCTGCTGCCCGGCCTGGTCGACACCCACGTCCACGTGAACGAGCCCGGACGCACCGAGTGGGAGGGCTTCGCCACCGCCACCAGGGCCGCCGCGGCCGGCGGTGTCACCACGATCATCGACATGCCGCTGAACTCCATCCCGCCCACCACCACGGTGGACGGCCTGGCGGCCAAGCGGAAGACCGCCGACGGGCAGGCCTGGGTCGACCTGGGCTTCTGGGGCGGGGCCGTCCCCGGCAACCTGGCCGACCTCGAACCGCTGCACCGGGCCGGGGTGTTCGGCTTCAAGAGCTTCCTCGCGCCGTCCGGCGTGGACGAGTTCCCGCACGTCGAGCAGGCCGACCTGGAGGCCGCCCTGGCCGAGCAGGCCAGGATCGGCGCGCTGGCCATCATCCACGCCGAGGACCCGGCCGTGCTGGCCGCCGCCCCGCAGCAACCGGGCGTCCACTACCGGGACTTCCTCGCCTCCCGGCCCGCCGACGCCGAAACCGCCGCGGTCGCGAGGCTGCTGGACACCGCCCGGCGCACCGGCGCCCGGGTGCACATCCTGCACGTCTCCTCCGCCGCCGTACTGCCGTTGCTGCGCCAGGCCCGCGCGGACGGCGTCCAGGTGACCGCCGAGACCTGCCCGCACTACCTCACCCTCGCGGCCGAGGAGGTGCCGGACGGCGACACCGCCTTCAAGTGCTGCCCGCCGATCCGCGACGAGTCCAACCGCGACCTGCTCTGGGAGGCCCTGGCGGCCGGCGAGTTCATCGCGGTGGTCTCCGACCACTCGCCGTCCACGCCGGACCTCAAGGAGCTCCGGCGCTACGGCGGCAGCGGCGACTTCGCCGCCGCCTGGGGCGGTATCGCCTCCCTCCAGCTCGGCCTGCCGGCCGTCTGGACCGAGGCCCGCAAGCGCGGCCACGGCCTGGCGGACGTGGTCCGCTGGATGTCCGCAGGACCCGCCTCGCTGGTCGGCCTGACCGGCACCAAGGGCGCCATCGCGGTCGGGAACGACGCCGACCTGGTCGCCTTCGACCCCGACGCCCGGTTCGCGGTGCACGCCGAGGAACTGCACCACCGCAACCCCGTGACCCCGTACGCCGGCCGGACGCTCACCGGTGTGGTCCGCACGACCTGGCTGCGCGGCCGGGTCGTCGACGTGGCGGACGCGACCGCCGAGCCGTTCGGCCGCCAGATCACTCGTAACTAGGAGCCTTGAGTTGAGCACCGTCAATCCCCCCAGCGCTCCCTTCACCGAGCTGGTCAACCTGGCCTCCCGCCTGCTGGGCGCGGGCATCGTCGCCACCAACGAGGACACCTTCGCGGACGCGGAGAACCTGCTGGTCGCGGCACCTGCCGAGTTCCGTCCGCACACCTTCGGGCACAAGGGCCAGATCATGGACGGCTGGGAGAGCCGCCGTCGCCGCGGCGTCTCGGCCGGGCAGCCGCACCCCACCGACGAGGACCACGACTGGGCGATCGTCCGGCTGGGCGTGGCCGGGGTGATCCGCGGCGTGGTGGTCGACACCGCGCACTTCACCGGCAACTACCCCGAGACGGGCTCGGTCCAGGGCGCCTCCGTCCCCGGCCACCCGTCCCCCGCCGAGGTCGAGGCCGCCGAGTGGGTGGACCTGGTACCCCGTACCCCGCTCCAGGGCGACACCGCCCACGAGTTCGAGGTCACCGGTGAGCAGCGCTTCACCCACGTCCGCCTGAACATCTGGCCGGACGGCGGCGTGGCCCGGCTGCGGGTGTACGGCGAGGTCCGCCCCGACCCGCGCGACCTGGACGGGCTCACCTTCGACCTCGCCGCGCAGGAGTACGGCGGCGTCGCCGAGGCCGCCTCGGACCGCTACTTCTCCTCCCCGCACAACCTGAACGCTCCCGGTCGCGCCTCCGTCATGGGCGAGGGCTGGGAGACCCGGCGTCGGCGCGACAAGGCCAACGACTGGGTGCAGATCGCCCTGGCCGGGGGCGGCGAGGTCCTGGCCGCCGAGGTGGACACCACCCACTTCGTCGCCAACGCCCCCGGCTGGGCCGACCTGGTCGGCTACGACGCCTCCCAGGGCGGAGACCCGGCGGGCGACGCCGACGGCTGGTTCGAGATCCTGCCCCGCACCCGCCTGCAGCCCGACACCCGGCACCGCTTCCGGCTCACCGCGGACCGTCCGGTCACCCACGTCCGGATCAACGTCTACCCCGACGGCGGCCTCGCCCGGCTGCGCCTCACCGGCCGGCTCACCGAGGCCGGCCGCGCCGCCCTCGCCCTGCGCTGGTTCAACGCGCTGCCGGCCGCCGAGTCCGAGGCCGCGCTCACCGGGGCCGGACTGGACGAGGCCGAGGCCACCGCGCTGACCGCCGCCCGCCCGCTCGCGGACGCCGCCGCGACCACCGCCGCCGTCGCTGCCCTGCAGCCGACCGACGGCCCCGACGGTGAGCAGTCCTCCCGCCGCCGCTCGGCCATCTGGCGCCTGCTCGGCGTCTGAACCCGAAACACCTCCGCACCGCCGCTATGTGAAGGACCCTCATGTCGAAGATCTTGACCACCGAGTCCGGCGCCCCGATCGCCGACAACCAGAACTCCGCCTCGGCCGGTGAGTACGGCCCGCTGCTGATCCAGGACCAGCAGCTGCTGGAGAAGCTGGCCCGCTTCAACCGCGAGCGCATCCCGGAGCGCGTGGTGCACGCCCGTGGCTCCGGCGCGTACGGCTACTTCGAGGTGACCGACGAGGTCTCGCAGTTCACCAGGGCCGCCTTCCTCGCCGAGGTCGGCAAGCGCACCGAGGTCTTCCTGCGCTTCTCGACCGTGGCCGGCAACCTCGGTGCCAACGACGCGGTCCGCGACCCGCGCGGTTTCGCGCTGAAGTTCTACACCGAGCAGGGCAACTACGACCTGGTCGGCAACAACACCCCGGTGTTCTTCATCAAGGACCCGCTGAAGTTCCCCGACTTCATCCACTCGCAGAAGCGCGACCCCTTCACCGGCACCACCGAGGCCGACAACGTCTGGGACTTCTGGGCGCACGCCCCCGAGGCCACCCACCAGATCACCTGGCTCTTCGGCGACCGCGGCATCCCGGCCTCGTACCGGCACATGAACGGCTACGGCTCGCACACCTACCAGTGGGTCAACGGGCAGGGCGACGCGTTCTGGGTGAAGTACCACTTCAAGACCAACCAGGGCGTGCGCTCCCTGGACGGTGCCCAGGCCGCCGAGCTCGTCGGCGGTGACGCCGACAGCCACCAGCGCGACCTGCACCAGGCCATCGAGCGGGGCGTGTTCCCGTCCTGGACCCTGTACGTCCAGCTGATGCCGGTGGCCGAGGCGGCCGAGTACCGCTTCAACCCGTTCGACCTCACCAAGGTGTGGCCGCACGCCGACTACCCGCTGCAGAAGGTCGGCCGCCTGGTCCTCAACCGGAACCCGGAGAACGTCTTCGCCGAGGTCGAGCAGGCCGCCTTCTCGCCGAACAACTTCGTTCCCGGCATCGGCCCGTCCCCGGACAAGATGCTCCAGGGCCGCCTGTTCGCCTACGCGGACGCCCAGCGCTACCGCCTCGGCGTCAACCACACCCTGCTCGCGGTGAACGCCCCCAAGGCCACCGAGGCGAACAACTACGGCCGCGACGGCTTCTCGGCCGTCAACGAGTCCGGCCGCGGCAAGAACTACGAGCCCAACTCGTACGACGGCCCGCGCCAGACCGACGACGCCCTCGCCGCCCCGGTCGCCCTCTCCGGCTACACCGGCACCTACACCACCCCGGCGCACACCAAGGACGACGACTTCTTCCAGGCCGGTGAGCTCTACCGGCTGATGTCGGACGGCGAGAAGGAGCGGCTGATCAACAACCTGGCCGGCTTCCTCGCCCAGGTCTCCCGCGACGACGTCATCGAGAAGAACCTCGCCCACTTCCACGCGGCCGACGAGGAGTACGGCGCCCGCCTGGAGGCCGCGGTCGCCAAGCTCCGGGCTGGCGACGAGGGCTGAGGCCCGACCTGACCAACCCTCAACGGTCGCCCGAGCCCGCACTCGGATGACCGCCGACGGGCCCCTTCCCCGGGCAGTGGGGAGGGGCCCGTCCGGCGTGCGCGGAACCCGGCGGGACCGGGCGGCCCCTGCGGGGTCCGCACGTTTCCCCGGAGCAGGCGCCCGGTTGAGCGCGGGTGAACGACGTGCGGCATATGCCAGTCAAGGGGACCTGGCCCCGTACCGGCGAATTCGCCTCGGTGTGGGGTCTGCCGCGCCCGGCGTGGCTAGGCTGGGGGGATCGCGGCAGGTCCGCGCGGATGGGTGGGATTGTTCGTGAAGGGGGCCTCATGTCGGCACGGAGCCGGGGCGACCGGACCACACTCGACCAGGGCGGTCCGAGTCCGTTCGGGGCGCTCCAACGGGCCCTGCGGCTGCTGGAGGCGGTCGACCGCCACGGCGGCGGCGTCACCCCCGCGGTCCTCGCCCGGGAGCTGTCGCTGCCCTTCACCGCGGTCCAGGAGCTGGCCGAAGTCCTGGAGCTGGAGGGCTACCTGACCAACCAGGAGGGCTGCTGGGTGCTCGGCGGCGCCTTCGCCCTGCTCGGCCAGGCGAACCGCAGGCAGCTGCTGCGCACCAGGCTGGACCGCACCCTGGCCGAACTGCGCGACGAACTGGGTGCCGCCGTCTACTTCGGCCGGTACCACGACGGCGAGTTGACGGTGGAGGCGGTGGCCTCCGCCGACTACGCCCCGCCGGTCGAGGAGTGGGTGGACTTCCGCGCCTCGGCGCACGCCAGCGCGCTGGGCAAGTGCCTGCTGAGCCAGCTCGACCACGACGCCCGCCGCGACCACCTGTCCCGGCACCCGGTCGCCCGGCTCACCTCGCGCACCGTCACCGACGCCGAGCAGTTGATGCACCGTCTGGAGCGCCAGCCCGCCACCGTCCCGGTGCTGGACATCCAGGAGTACGCCATGGGCACCGTCTGCGCCGCCGTCCCGGTCACCGCGGGCAGCACGGTCGGCTGCCTGGCCACCTCGCTGCCGGTCTCCGACGTCCACCGGCTGCGCGCTGCCGCCGAACTCCTGGCCGAGCGGGCCGCCCCGCTGATGATCGCGATGGCGGTCTGACCCCGGTCGTCCGGCGCCGTCAGGACGGGCCGCCCCAGGAGGAGAGGAAGACGGCGCCCTGGAAGACGGTGACCCGGTGGGCGGCAGGGCTCTCGGCCTGCCGCACGGCGTCAGGTTCGCGCTGTACCGCAGGGTGATCGAGATCCATGACGCCCAGTTGGCGCTGCGCCCGTACCGGCACCCCGACGCCGCCGCCTGGGTCTGCGAGCTCGATCCCGGCTGCCGTCCCGAGACCGTCGAGGCGGCGGCCATCGCGGCGGCCGTCGAGTCCGTCCGCGCGGGGCGGCGGCACGCGGCCTGGACGGCCCCCGGGGCGGGTGCACCGGCGGCCGGGTCCACCGCCGTGACGGAGACGGACTGGCTGGTCCGGGTCGCCCGCGCCTACCGGTCCGCCGCCGTGGTGGCGGCCGTCCGCAACCGGGTCCGCGCGGAGCTCGGCACGCCCGCCCGATGAGCGCTCCGGGCGGGCGCCGGCGTACCACCGGGGCTCGGGCGTACGCCCCGGGAGGCTCAGGCGTACGGCCCGGAGCTTATTAGACTTGATGTCGATAAGAATGCCCGAAACCCTTGTAGGGCGCTCTACTCGCGGGTAGGTTGCCGGTAACCGCCGCGTCACCCGCAGGTCAGGAGGCTCCCCATGCCCCGCCCCACCGCGCCCTCCACCGCCCCGCCCGCCGTGCACGACAGCCTGGTGCTCGAACCCAGGGACGTCCGGTTCGACTGGTCGCAGCTGCCGCTGCACTGGATCCCCGACGAGCCGATGGCCACGCACACCATCAACGTGCTGCACCTGCTGCTGCCCGAGGGCGAGCGCTGGTTCATCCGGGTCTTCAAGGACGCGCTGCCGATGATCAGGGACGAGCAGCTGCGCGAGGAGGTGCTCGGTTTCATCGGGCAGGAGTCGATCCACGCCGAGGCCCACCAGGAGGTGCTCGACCACCTGCTCACCCAGGGCCTCGACCCGCGCCCCTACGTCCGCCAGGTCAGCTGGCTGTTCCACCGCATCCTGGGTGAGAAGACCGGACTGACGGCCCGCCAGCGCCGCGAGAACATCATCGAGCGGGTCGCCTTCGTCGCCGCGATCGAGCACTTCACCGCCTTCCTCGGCAACTGGGCGCTCAACTCGCCCGGGCTGGACCGGGCCAAGGCCCACCCGACCATGCTCGACCTGCTGCGCTGGCACGGTGCCGAGGAGGTCGAGCACCGCAGCGTCGCCTTCGACCTGATGGTCCACCTCGACCCGGGCTACCTGCGGCGGGTCCGGGGCATGGCGGTGTCCGGGCCGCTGCTGGTCCACCTCTGGGTGCGCGGGGTCCGCTTCCTGCTGGCCGCCGACCCCGTCCTCCAGGGGCGGATCCGGCCCACCTGGCGCGAGGCCGGGCTGAACTCCCGGCGCGGCCTGCTGCCCGACCCGGTGCGGTCGATCCGCTCCGGCCTGCGCTACCTGCGGCCCGGCTACCACCCCACCCAGGAGGGCTCCTCCAGCCAGGCCCTCAGCTACCTCGCCACCTCCCCGGCCGCCCGCAGCGCCGCCACGCGCTGAACGTGCTTCCGGGGGTGGGGCGTTGCCCGGTCGGGTGCGGGTGACCGGCTGTGCGGGGTGTTTCGCGCAGTTCCCCGCGCCCCTGGAAAGCTGTATCGCTCGCGTCCCCTGGAAAGCTGCTGTATCGCTTGCGCTCCTGGGGTGCTGCATTGCCCGTGTCCCTGATGAGTTGTCCCTGTCTGCCCGTCTGCCTGCCTCGACCCGGAGCCGCCCGGATGGATCTCAGTACACCGCCACCCGACCTCTACGGCCGTCCGCGGCCGGACCGTTACATCCAGCGGATCACCGCCTTCGGCGACCGCTACACCCCGGCGATGGGCAGCCCGCTGTTCCGCCGGAACCCCCGCCGTGCCGAGCCCGGCCCCACCCCACTGCTCCAGCTGGTGGTCACCCGGCACGAGACGATCGCCACCGGGGTGGTCGAACTGCACCTCGCCGACCCCTCCGGCACCCCGCTGCCCGGCTGGCAGCCCGGCGCCCGGCTGCTGCTCACCCTCCCCTCCGGCCGCGAGCGGCACTACTCCCTCTGCGGGGACCCGACCGAGGATCGGGTGTACCGGATCGCGGTCCGCAGGATCGCCGACGGTGGCGGCGGCTCGGTGGAGATCCACGAAGAACTGCACGTCGGTGCCCGCCTGACGGCCCGCCGCCCGCGCAACGGCTTCGCCTTCTGCGCCGAGCCCGCCGTGCTGTTCCTGGCCGGCGGCATCGGGATCACCCCGCTGCTCCCGATGGCCCGCGAGGCCGCCCGGCTCGGCCTCGACTGGCGGTTGGTCCACACCGGACGCAGCGCCGACGCGATGCCGTTCGCGGACGAGCTGCGCGCCCTCGGCCCGCGCCGGGTCACGCTGCTCACCGACGAGCAGCACGGAGTCCCCACGGCGGACGCCCTGCTCGCTCACGCCCCGGCCCGCGCCGCCGTCTACTGCTGCGGCCCCGCGCCGATGCTCGCCGCGGTGCAGCGGGCACTCGACGCCTCGCCCGCGCGGTCCCTGCACTTCGAGCGCTTCGGTGCCGCACCCATCGTCGACGGCCGGCCCTTCTCGGTCCGGCTCGGCGCTGAGGGGCCCGAACTGCCAGTCCCCGCCGACCGATCGGCGCTCGACGTGGTCCGCGAGGTCCGTCCCGAACTGCCGTACTCCTGCCACCAGGGCTTCTGCGGCACCTGCCGGGTGCAGCTGCTCTCCGGTGCACCTGCTCACCGCGACCGCCGCCTCACCGAGGAGGAGCGGGCCGCCGGTGCCCTGCTGCCCTGTGTCTCCCGAGCCGCCGAGGGCGAGACACTCGTCCTCGATCTGTGAGGAGCCCGACCATGCCGCGCTTCCCCTACGACGACCGTGATTTGGACCGCTTCCGGGAGACCCAGCAACTCGCGTACCACTGCGCCGAGCAGGTGGCCGCCTGGATCGAGCCCGGAGTCACGGAGCGCCAGGCCACCGCCGAGCTGCGCCGCTGCCTGGTCGCGGCGGGCGTCCAGGACTTCTTCCACGTCCCGTTCGCCTGGTTCGGCGACCGTACGGCCTTCCGGCACTTCCACACCCCGCTGCAGTTCTTCGCCGGCAACCGCCGGCTGGCCGAGGGCATGCCCTACGTCCTCGACTGCGCCCCGATCGTGGACGGTTACACCGCCGACATCGGCTATGGCGGCAAGGTCGGCGACAACCCGATCTGGGACCGGCTCGCCGCCGACCTCCAGGTCTACCGGGAGCTGATCCTGCGCGAGGTGCGGGCCCGCCGGCCGCTCGACGAGGTCTACGCCGCCGTGGACGCCCAGATCGCCGCGCACGGCTACGACAACCGCCACCGGGTCTACCCGGGCCGGGTGATCGGCCACCAGGTGACCAGGACGAGTGCGCGCGGCCCGGCCGGGGTGAACGTCTTCGGCTTCGGCGTACGCACCCTGCAGACCCTCGGCCGGGAGCTGATCAGCGAGCGCCTGCACGGCCGTTCACCACTCTGGGCGGACGGCCGCTCCTCCCGGCACGCCCCGACTCCCGGGCTGTGGGCGGTGGAACCGCACATCGGCTTCCGCGAGGTGGGCATCAAGTTCGAGGAGCTGCTGGTGGTCACCGAGGACGACGCCTACTGGCTCGACGACGACCTGCCGCACGTACGCCGGTGGACCCGGCAGAAGGAGACCGCCCGATGAGGAACCGCCGGATTCGCCGGGCCGCTCCTTCACCGCACCCGCACCCGCACCCGCACCCGTCGTCCTCGGTACCGGAGCGCCGCCGGACCGTCCACTCCGGCGGCCTCCCGCTGGCCGTCTTCGAGCAGGGCGACCCGGCCGACCCCACCGTGATCCTGGTGCACGGTTACCCGGACACCCATGTGGTCTGGGACGACGTCGCCGCCGAGCTGGCCGCCGACCACCACGTCGTCCGCTACGACGTCCGGGGCGCGGGGGAGTCCGGTGTGCCGCACTCCCGTGCCGGGTACCGGCTGGAGCTGCTCGGCGCGGATCTGTTCGCGGTCGCCGACGCCGTCAGCCCGGACGCGCCCGTGCACGTGGTGGCGCACGACTGGGGCTCGGTGCAGTCCTGGGAGGCCGTCACCGCACCCGGCGCCGAGCAGCGGATCGTCTCCTACACCACCATGTCCGGGCCCTCGCTCGACCACCTGGGCCACTGGATCCGCCACCGGATGCGCCGGCCCACGCCCCGGCACGTCAAGCAACTCCTGGTCCAGGGCGCCCACTCCTGGTACATCACCGCCTTCCACCTGCCCTTCCTCGCCCCCGCGACCTGGCGGCTCTGGCTGGCCCGCGCCTGGCCGCGGGTGCTGCGCGACCTGGAGGAGGTCACGGAGCGCCCCGGCCACCCGCAGGCCACCCTCAAGCAGGACGCGGTGCGCGGTATCGAGCTGTACCGGGCCAACATGCGGCCCACCCTGCGCAACCCGCGCGAGAGGCCCACCGAGGTGCCCGTCCAGCTCGTCACGCTGGCCCGCGACCACTACGTCGGGGAGTTCCTCTCCGAGGGGCTGGAGCGCTGGGTGCCCAGGCTCACCCGCCGGACCGTCAACGCCACCCACTGGTCCGCGCTGCTGGAACAGGGGCCCGTGGTGGCCGGGCTGGTCCGCGACTTCGTCGCCCGCACCGCCGCCGGGGAGGTCCAGGGACCGCCGGACGACGGCCGGCTGGTGGTGATCACCGGCGCGGGCAGCGGCATCGGCCGCGCCACCGCGCTCGCCTTCGCCGAACGGGGCGCCGCCCTCGCGCTCGCCGACCTCGACCTGCCCTCCGCCCAACGCACCGCCGAACTGTGCGAGTTGGTGGGCGGGCGGGCCACCGCCTACCTGCTCGACGTCAGTGACGGCGCCGCCGTGGACGCCTTCGCCCAGCAGGTGGCGGCCGCGCACGGCGTACCGGACGTGGTGGTCAACAACGCGGGCATCGGCCACTCCGGGACCTTCCTGCAGACCACCGAGAAGGAGTGGCAGCGCGTCCTGGACGTCAACCTCTGGGGCGTCATCCACGGCTGCCGGGCCTTCGGCACCCTGATGACCGAGCGCGGCCAGGGCGGCCACATCGTCAACCTGGCCTCGGCCGCCGCCTATCTGCCCTCCAAGGTGCTCGCCGCGTACGCCACCAGCAAGGCCGCCGTGCTGATGCTCTCCGAGTGCCTCGGCGCCGAACTGGCCCCGCACGGCATCCGGGTCTCCGCCATCTGCCCCGGCATCGTCAACACCAACATCACCCGCACGTCCACCTTCTCCGGCCTCACCCCGGCCGAGCAGGCCGCGAAGCAGCAGCGGGTCTCCCGGATGTACGCCCGCCGGGGCTTCCCGCCCGAGAAGGTCGCCGCCGAGATCCTCCGCGCGGTCCGCACCGGCAAGCCGGTCGTCCCGGTCACCTTCGAGGCCAAGGCGGCCCGGCTGCTCGGCCGGCTCTCCCCGGCCCTGCTCCGCCGCGCCGCCCGCCTGAACGTGGGCTGACACGGCGTCGGCCACCCGCGGGTCCGGCCCTGTGGCACGGGCCGGCCCCGCCCGGCCGGGCCCGCGACGGGGCGGCGCCCCGAGGGCCCGTCTCCCAACTCCCGTCGTCCGCCCGAAGGGCGGCCCGGAGCTCTTGACTGCCCCGTACCCGAAGCGCGGGCAGCAACGGTGCCTTCGCCTCCGGGCCCGGCTTCGACGCCTGCACCGGCTTCGGCAGCCCCGGCGGCCGGGAACTGCTGGCGGGCCTCAAGGCCCTGTGATCCACCCACCCGCAGGGGTGGCCCGGAGGGGAAGCGCCGGGCCGCCCCCGCTCCGCCGACTCCGAGCGGGGTCCGTGGCTGCGAAGGGGTGCGTGCTCGCGCCTACGCGGCGTGGGGCCGGGGCCTGGTCCGCCGGTTGCCGTCGGTGTGCGTCAGGTCGTGGTGGATGGGGCCGTTGCCGGTGGAGAGCGGGAGGCAGCTGCCGCCCCGGCGGTGGGCGATGATCTCGGCGGCGACCGAGACGGCGGTCTCCTCGGGGGTGCGGGCACCGAGGTCCAGGCCGATGGGGGAGCGCAGCCGGCCGATCTCGGCCTCGGTGAGGCCGACCTCGCGGAGCTTCGCGTTGCGGTCGCGGTGGGTCCGGCGCGAGCCCATCGCGCCGACGTAGCCGACCGGCAGCCGCAGGGCGCGCTCCAGCAGCGGGATGTCGAACTTGGCGTCGTGGGTGAGGACGCACAGCACGGTACGGCCGTCGATCTTCTCCAGCTGCGAGTCCAGGTAGCGGTGCGGCCAGTCGACCACGACCTCGTCGGCGTCCGGGAAGCGGCGCCTGGTGGCGAAGACCGGCCGGGCGTCGCAGACGGTCACGTGGTAGCCGAGGAACCTGCCGATCCGGACCACCGCCGCGGCGAAGTCGATCGCGCCGAAGACGATCATCCGGGGGGCGGGGACGTAGGACTCGACGAAGAAGGTGACGGTGCCCTGCTCGTCCTCGTCGCAGGGACGGCCGTCCAGGGCGAGGACCACCCTGCCGGTGCGTCCGGCGTCCAGCATGGCCCTGGCCTCGGCCACCACGGCGCGTTCCAGGGCGGCGGTGGTCGAGGGGGCGGGGGAGAGCGAGCCGTGGTGGGTGTCGGCGGTGACGGCGACGGTGGCGCCGAGCAGTGCGGCGGGCCCGTCGATCACCCGGGCGAGCGAGACGGGGGTACCGGAGGCGACGTAGGTGATCCCGGCGTCCAGCGCGGCGTCGGCGCCGGGGGTGATCGGCTGGACGAAGACGTCCAGGACGCCGCCGCAGGTCAGGCCGACCGCGAAGGCGTCCTCGTCGCTGTAGCCGAAGCGTTCGAGCACCGGCTCGCCGGAGGCGATGGCCCGCTGGCACAGCTCGTACACCGCACCCTCGACGCAGCCGCCGGAGACCGAGCCGATCGCCTCGCCGGAGGCGTCCACGGCGAGTGCGGCCCCCGGGTCGCGCGGTGCGCTGCCGGAGACCCCGACCACGGTGGCGACGGCGAAGGAGCGCCCGGATGCGTGCCAGCTCTGCAACTGCTCGGCGATGTCCTGCATGTCGGGGGCTCCTCACACGGGTCGGGGATGGGGGATCGCCGTGGTGCGGGAGCCTCGGCCCCCGCACCACGGCGGGTGGTACTAGTGGACGCCCAGCCAGGACTTGATCGGGCTGAGCGCGAAGTACACCACGAAGACGGCGGTCAGGACCCACATCAGCGGGCCGGGCTCACGCCACTTGCCGGTACCGGCCTTGATGACCGTGTACGAGATGGCACCGGCCGCCACACCGGCGGTGATGTTGTACGTGAAGGGCATCAGGACGCAGGTGAGGAAGGCCGGGATGGCCACCTCGCGGTCGGCCCAGTCGATGTGCCTGGCCTGGCTCATCATCATCGAGCCGATCACGACCAGGGCGGCCGAGGCGACCTCGACCGGGACGATGCCGGCCAGCGGGGAGAAGAACAGCATCAGGGCGAAGAACCCACCGGTGACCACGGAGGCGAGCCCGGTACGGGCCCCGTCACCGACACCGGTGGCGGACTCGACGAAGACCGTCTGGCCGGAGGCCCCGGACACACCGCCGATGGCGCCGCCGGCACCGTCGATGAACAGCGCCTTGGACAGACCGGGCATCCGGCCCTGCCTGTCGGCGAGGCCCGCCTCGGTGCCGACGCCGATGATGGTGGCCATCGCGTCGAAGAAGCCGGCCAGCACCAGGGTGAAGACCGCGACGGTCGCGCTGATCGCACCCATGCCGTTGCTGCCGAAGGCGCCGAACAGGTCGAGGTGGCCGAAGAGCCCGAAGTCGGGCGTGGAGACCGGGCTGCCCGGCCAGGTCGGGACGGAGCTGCTCCAGGTCTTCGCCGGCAGGTCGGCGACCGCGTTCACGACGAACGCGACCACGGTGCCGCCGGCGATGCCGATCAGGATGGCGCCGCGGACCTTGCGGGCCAGCAGGACGAAGATCGTCAGCAGCGTGAGGGAGAAGATCAGGACCGGCCAGCCGGACAGCTCGCTGTTGGGGCCGAGCGACACCGGCGGACCGAACGGGTCCGGACCGTGGTGCACGAAGCCGGCCTTGAACAGGCCGATCAGGGTGACGAACAGGCCGATGCCTATGGTGATCGCGTGCTTGAGCGGCAGCGGGATGCCATTCATGATCTTCTCGCGCAGACCGGAGACCACCAGCAGCACGATCAGCAGGCCGTAGATCACACACAGGCCCATGGCCTGCGGCCAGGTGGTGTGCGGGGCGACCATCGCGGAGAGCGCGCTGGACACCGAGAGCCCGGCGGCGACGGCCAGCGGTACGTTGCCGACCACGCCCATCAGGATGGTGGTGACCGCGGCGGCGAGCGCGGTCGCGGTGGTCAGCTGTGCGTGGTCCATGTGGGCGCCGGTCCTGTCGGCGCCGCCCAGCAGGATCGGGTTGAGCAGGATGATGTAGGCCATCGCCATGAACGTGGTGAGGCCACCGCGCAGCTCGTTGCCGAAGGTCGAGCCGCGTGCCGAGATCTTGAAGTAGGCGTCCAGCGCGTTCTTCGGTGGGGGTGCCACTGACGACGTGAGGGAGTCGTCGGTGGCGGGTCTGTCGTCTTCAGTGGTGCCGGTCTCCGTGGGGATCCGGGTCATGTCCACTCCCAAGTGTCAAAGGGGGTTGGGGTGGGCGAGCCGACCTGACTGCCAGTTGAGGGTCTGGCGCAGGGGGACTGCTCGACTCACGAGGGCACTCTTCGGTGCCTGCGGTGCGAGGGTGGTGCGCACCGCTGCAGAACCCCGGCGTGGGAGAGGCAGCGGATAAGGGGTGTGGCAGGCATTGCGTGTTCCCGGAGAAATGGGTGGTGCACCCCCGGGGCGGCGGGGAAGACGGTCGCCGCCCCGGGGAGGTCTGTCGTCAGAGCGTGTCGGTCAGGTGCTCGGGGCGGACCGGGATCCGGTTGAGCGCCAGACCGGTCGCGGCGCGGATCGCGGCGACGATGGACGGCGTGGCGGAGACGGTGGGGGCCTCGCCGACGCCGCGCAGCCCGTACGGGGCGTGCGGGTCCGGCCGCTCCAGGACGTCCACCGGGATCGGCGGGGTGTCCAGGATGGTGGGGATCAGGTAGTCGGTGAAGGAGGCGTTGCGCACCTTCCCGTCCTTGACGATGATCTCCTCCATCACGGCCAGGCCGAGGGCCTGGGTGCAGCCGCCCTGGATCTGGCCGACCACCGAGAGCGGGTTGAGCGCCCTGCCGACGTCCTGGGCGGCGGTCAGCTCGACCACCTTCACCAGGCCGAGCTCCACGTCCACGTCGACCACCGCGCGGTTGGCGCAGAAGGTGTACTGGACGTGGCCGAAGCCCTGTCCGGTCTCCTTGTCGAACGGGACGGTCGGACGGTGGTGGTGCTCACGGGTGAGGTCGATCGCCTCGTCACCGAGCAGGTCGACGACGGAGATCAGCGCGCCCTGGGACTCCGAGACCACCTTGCCGCCGATCAGCGTCAGGTCGCTCTGGGTCCAGCCGTAGCGGCGGCGGCCCTTGTCGATCACGGCCTGCTTGACCGCCTCGGCGGCCAGCTTCACCGCGCCGCCGGTCATGTAGGTCTGGCGCGAGGCGGAGGTGGAACCGGCCGAGCCGACCTCGGTGTTGGCCGGGTGGATGGTGACCTGCTCGACGCCGAGCTCGGTGCGCACGATCTGGGCGTGCACGGTGACGCCGCCCTGGCCGACCTCGGCCATCGCGGTGTGCACCATGGCGACCGGCTCGCCGCCGATGACCTCGATCCGCACCCGGGCGGTGGAGTAGTCGTCGAAGCCCTCGGAGAAGCCGACGTTCTTGATGCCGACCGAGTAGCCGATGCCGCGGACGATGCCCTCACCGTGCGAGGTGTTGGACAGCGCGCCCGGGATCTGCCGGATGTCGAGGTTGTCGAGGTCCAGCGGCGGCGGCAGCGGCATGTCCTTGACCCGCTGGAGCAGCTCGGCGACCGGGGCCGGTGAGTCGATCTGCTGCCCGGTGGGCATGTAGTCGCCCTCGGCCATCGCGTTCAGCTGGCGCAGCTCGACCGGGTCCATGTCGAGGGCGGCGGCCAGCTTGTCCATCTGCGACTCGTAGGCGAAGGCCGCCTGCACCGCGCCGAAGCCGCGCATGGCGCCGCAGGACGGGTTGTTGCTGTAGAGGGCGATGGCCTCCATCCGCACGTTCGGGATGACGTACGGGCCGTGGCCCAGCGAGGCCGCGTTGCCGACGACGGCGGGGGAGGCGGAGGCGTACGCGCCGCCGTCCAGCACGATCCGGGCGTCGGCGAAGACCAGCCTGCCGTCGCGGGTGGCACCGTGCTCGTAGGTCATCTTCGCCGGGTGGCGGTGCACGTGGCCGAAGAAGGACTCGTCCCGGGCGTAGACGATCTTGACGGGCTTGCCGGTGTGCTGGGCCAGCAGGCAGGCGTGGATCTGCATCGACAGGTCCTCGCGGCCGCCGAAGGCGCCGCCGACCCCGGCGAGGGTGAGGCGGACCTTCTCCTCCGGCAGGGCGAGCACGGGGGCCATCTGCTGGCGGTCCACGTGCAGCCACTGGGTGGCGATGTAGAGGTCGATGCCGCCGTCCTCGGCGGGCACCGCGAGGCCGGACTCCGGGCCGAGGAAGGCCTGGTCCTGCATGCCGACCTCGTAGTCGGACTTGATGATCACGTCGGCCAGGGCGCGGATCTCGTCGGTGACACCGCCGCCGGAGACCAGCTTCTGCGAGTGCACGATGTTGCCGGAGCCGTGCGACTTGTACTCGTGCGGCTCGTGCACGTAGCCGTACACCTCGGGGTTGAGGCACTGCTCCTCGGTGACGATCGGGGTGAGCACCTCGTACTCGACCTTGATCTTCTTCACCGCGCGGCGGGCCGTCTCCGGGTGGTCCGCCGCGACCAGTGCGATGGCCTCACCGTGGTAGCGGACCTTGTCGATGGCCAGGGCCGGCTGGTCCTGGATCTCCAGGCCGTAGTACTTGGTGCCCGGGATGTCGTCGTGGGTCAGCACCGCGTAGACGCCGGGGACCTTGAGCGCGTCGGAGATGTCCACCGAGAGGATGTTGGCCCGGGGGTGCGGCGAGCGCAGCGCCATGCCCCAGAGCATGTCCTCGTGCCACATGTCGGACGAGTACGCGAACTCGCCCTTGACCTTCAGCGTGCCGTCGGGGCGCAGCGGCGAGCCGCCGATGCCGTCCTTGCTGGCCTGCCGGATGTCCTGCAGGTTCTTCTGGCCCTGGATGGTGCGAGTGCTCAGTCCTCCCGCCCTCGCTTCGCTCGTGCGGTGGCTTCGCCAAGCGCTGTGCTGGATGATTCGCTCGCTACGCTCGTTCATTCGGAGGCCGCCTTAGCGCACTTGCGGGCGGAAGCGAGCCGCACCGCGTCCATGATCTTCTCGTAGCCGGTGCAGCGGCACAGGTTGCCCGACAGCGCCTCGCGGATGTCGGAGTCGCTCGGCTGGGCGTCCGTCTCCAGCAGCGCGTCGGTCTGCACCAGCAGGCCGGGGGTGCAGAAGCCGCACTGCACCGCGCCGGCGTCGATGAACGCCTGCTGGACCAGGCCCAGCTCGCCGTTCTCCTCGGCCAGGCCCTCGACGGTGCGGACCTCGCGGTCCTGCACCTGGCCGGCCGCGACCAGACACGAGCAGACCGGGGTGCCGTCCAGGTAGACGGTGCAGGAGCCGCACTCGCCCTGCTCGCAGGCGTTCTTCGAGCCCGGCAGGCCGACCCGCTCGCGCAGCACGTACAGGAGGCTCTCGCCCTCCCAGACGTCGTCGGCCTCCACCGGCTTGCCGTTGGCGGTGAAAGTGACCCTCATGCCGCGCTCCTGATCTGCTTGCTGTAGTCGTTCCACGTCCAGGTGAGGGTGCGGCGGGCCATCACGGCCAGCGCGTGCCGCCGGTAGTCGGCGGTGCCCCGGACGTCGTCGATCGGGGACGCGGCGGCCTTGACCAGCTCGCCGAACTTCTGGATCACCTCGGTGCCGAGCAGGTCACCCGACTCCCAGAGCCCGCGCTCGGCGAGCACGCCCTGCAGGTACTGCTCGGCCTCGACGGCGCGGCGCGGGGTGGGGGCGGCCGAGCCGATACCGGTGCCGACCGTGCCGTTCTTGGGGTGCAGCGCGAAGCCGAAGGCGCAGACCGCGATGACCATCGCGTTGCGGGTGCCGATCTTCGAGAACTGCTGCGGGCCGTCCGCGACCGGGATGTGCACCGCGCGGATCAGCTCGTCCTGCTCCATCGAGTTGCGCTTCACCCCGACGTAGAAGTCGTCGATGGCGATCATCCGGGTGCCGCGGACCGAGGCGACCTCGACGAACACGTCACGTCCGGCGGCGAGCAGCGCGGGGTGCGAGTCGCCGGCGGGCGAGGCCGCGCCGAGGTTGCCGCCGACACCGCCACGGTTGCGGATCTGCGGGGAGCCGACGGTGTGCGCCGCCAGCGCCAGGCCGGGGAGGGGACCCGACAGCTCGTTGATGATCCGGGAGTACGGAACGGAGGCGCCGAGCCTCACCACGTCGCCGTCGATCGACCACTCGGTGAGCTCGGTGATGCGGTTCAGGTCGAGAATCGCGGATGGCCGGTGCACGTCGAAGTTCATCTCGACCATCACGTCCGTACCACCCGAGATGGGCAGCGCGGTCGGGTACTCAGCCTTCGCCGCGAGCGCCTCGTCCCAGGTAGCGGGCCGAAGGAACTCCATGCGGGTGTCTCCTCAAGTCGTCGCCAACCAGACTGTGGGCACAGTGCCCGAACTCGGTGTTCCGGACCGTGCCACCGCCTCGTTGCCGACGGGTCGAGTCCTGGTCACCGGGGTGTGTCCGGCGGCGTGTGGCCAGTGAACCGCTGTGACGGGGCCCACTGGCAGTCACCGATGGCATGAAGCCCTTGCCTTGCTCCTGCCGGACATCCTGTACGTTCCTCTAAGGCGGACAATTGCCCTGTACAGCGGAGTGTCCACTGCTAACTACGACCGTAATCCGGCCGTGATTCCGAAGCTATGGGCCCGTGACCCGGGCGCCGGTTGATACGTAACACCGACCATCGGATCTCGGGCACACTGTGAGCCCCTCACCCCCATTCAGACGAAGGAGTCTGCGGATGCGCGTCCGTGACCTGCTCGCCCCCGGCGCCCCGCGGCTGCGGTTGCTCGCGGCCGAGGACGAGCTAGACCGGCAGGTCAGCGGTGTCATGACCACGGACCTGCACGACCCGGGCCGCTATCTGCTCGGCGGCGAGCTGGTGCTCACCGGCATGCTCTGGCGGACCGCACCCGAGGACTCCGAGCGCTTCGTGCGGACCATCGTGGCCGGTGGCGCGGTCGCCCTGGCGGCGGGCGAGGCCGAGGTCGGACCGGTCCCCGAGGACCTGGTGGACGCCTGCCGCCGGCACCGGATGCCGCTGCTCGCGGTCCCCGACGACATCGCCTTCAGCACCCTCACCGAGTTCATCGGCCGCCAGGTCTCGGCCGACCGGGCCGCCGACCTCGCCGCCCTGGTCGACCGGCACCGGCTGCTGGTCTCGGCGGCGGGCGGCGGCGGCCTGGACGCCGTGCTCGACCTGCTCGGCGGCGACCTCGACCTGGACTGCTGGGTGCTCACCCCCACCGCACGGGTGATCGCGGGGCCGGCCGACCGGCTCGGTGCCGAGGACCGTGACCAGCTGGTCCGCGCCCACCTCGCCGCCCAGCGCCAGCGCCGCCGACCCCCGCACCGGGCCCGGCTGGCCACCGGCTCGTACTCGCTGCTGCCCGCCTCCGCCACCCCGGAGACCGAGTCGCCGCTCGCCGACTGGGTGCTCGCGGTGGCCGGTGACGTCACCGAGTGGACCGCCAAGCGCCAGCAGCTCGCCGAGAACCTGGCCCGGCTGGTCGCCGCCGAGCGCACCCGCAGGGACGAGAGCCGCCGGCTGCGCCGCCGCCTCGCCGACGAGGTGCTGACGCTCCTTCAGCGCGACGCCGACCCGGCCGAGATCAGCAGGACGCTGTACGCCTCCTCGGCGATGGCCGCCCGGTACGAGGGTCCCGAGCAGAAGCCGATGGAGCCGGACGGCAGCTGGCTGGTGCTCAGCGCCGAAGGGACAGGCCTACCCGAAGGGGCGGTGCGTTCAATCCTGGAGGAAGCTCTCACCGACGCGACCGACCGCGCCCTGGTGGCCGGTGCGGGCACCGGTGCCGTGGTGGTGCTGCCGGTCCTCGAATCCGGCGTTCCCGCCGAGGCGTTGCGCGACCTGCTCGCCCCGCTGGAGGCCGGTCTCGGCTCGGAGGGCCGGATCACCCTCGGCGTCTCCGCCCCCGCCTCGGAGGCCGGTGGCCTGCGCGGCGCCCTGGAGGAGGCCAGACACGCCCGCCGGATCGCCGCCGCCCGGGTCGGCCGGGTCTGTGTCGCCGGACCGGAGGAACTCGCCTCGCACGTCCTGCTGTTGGCGGCGGTCCCGGACGAGGTCCGGCGTGCCTTCCGCAGCCGGCTGCTCGACCGGGTCATCGGCTACGACATCGAGCACCAGGCCGACCTGGTCCGCACCCTGGAGGCGTTCCTGCGCTCGGACGGCTCCTGGACCCGCTGCGCGGCCCAACTGCACGTCCACGTCAACACCTTGCGGTACCGGATCGGCCGGATCGAGGAGCTGACCGGCCGCGACCTCTCCCGCCTGGAGGACCGGGTCGACTTCTACCTGGCCCTGGAACTGGCCTAGCCGACAGGTCGCCGCACCCCCGGGGCCGATAACCTCGCGCCCGGGGGTCTGTTTTGCTGACGATGCGTCAGGGGGCTATCCGGAAGCCGAACTTCTGCTGGGCGGCCTGCTTGACCACCTCGGCGACGGACGCGGCCGAGCTGTCCACCCGCCAGTCGGTCGGCTGCTTGCTGCCGGGCCACTGCCTGCGCAGGTCGTACCAGACCAGTCCGATCAGGCCGTCGCTCGCCGCCGCGCCGCCGAACAGGTCGTCGATCTGGGCGACCTTGCGCGGGCCCTCGGCCACCCCGGTCTCGGCGATCAGCAGGGGCTTCCCGGAGAACGACCTGACCGTGCGGATGGTCGGGGTGAACAGGGTGCGGTAGTCGCTGCCGTCCTGCGGGCCGTAGTAGCCGATCAGGCCGACCCAGTCGAGGTAGTCGTCACCGGGGTAGTACGGGCGCAGCGCCGCCGGTGTGCCCGAGTCGCCGACGTGCGGGGTCCAGACCCAAATCACATTGGTGGTGGCCTGCTCCCGGAAGACGTCGTGGATGTGCCGCCAGGCGCTGACGAAGTCCGCGGGGGTGGCGTGGCCGGGACCCCACGCGGTCCAGCCGCCGTTCATCTCGGGTGCGAAGCTGATCACCAGCGGGCCCTGGTACGAGCGGACCTGCTGGGCGAACCTGACCAGGTAGGCGTCCTCGCCGCCCGAGGCGATCCGGGCGAGCGGCGCCTGCTCGGGCACCCAGCTGAGCATCGGGACCTGGCCGTTGTGCCACAGCTTGGTGTTGCCCGCCGGGTCGAAGTCGTCCCCCCACTCCTGGTAGTACTCGCGGATGTCCGGCTGGCGCTCGGCCTTGGCGGCGAAGGCGGTGACCGGTGCGAGATCGCCGACCGTCCCGTCGGACGCCACGCCGAACAGCCGTCCGCCGGGCCTGCGCAGGGCTGACGCGTCGTAGGGCGGGGCCGACGGCGAGGCCGTCGGGCCGGCGGCCGCACTGGTGGGTGCCGCGGTGGTGCCACCGCCACCGGTGCTGCACGCCGCCAGAAGCAGTGGGGCGACGACGGCCAGGGCGACCGCACGGCGGTTCCGGTACGGGAGTCCGCGGGCGGCGAGAGCGCTTCTGATCAAGGGTGGCCGTTCCTGGGCGGGATGTTCGGGCCGACTGCGTCGGTGGGCTTCCGCGCATCCTATGAGGTCGTCGGACCGGCCTGCGAAGTGTCATGTTCCAGGAGGAATTGCGATCAGGTCACAAGAGGTGCCCAGATCCACTCAAATCGAACATTGTCCCAGATTCGGTTAATGAGAGTGCATTACCGTCCTCCCTTGCAGCAGACACTGCTCCACGTTTCTTCGGAAAGGCCCGCCCTCGGTGGCACCACCACTTCTCCGATCCGAGCGTCCTGAGACCGGATCAGCCGCCCCGGCCGCGAGCCACTCCCCGGTCTTCGTCGACCAGTCCGGTACCCGCGGGCGCCGGATGCGCGGCTTCGGCTGGCTGGTCGGCCTCGCGAGCGCGATGGTCGCGGCGGCGCTCACCAGCAGCCTCATCGGCCTGCAGTCGCAGGCCCCCGCGCTCCAGGTGCCACCCCAGCCGTCCAGCACCATCGCGAGCCCCTGGCCGAGTGCCACCGGGCTGCCGGTCGCTCTCGGCTCGCCGATGGGGAGCCCGCCACCGGCCACCGGCTCGGCATCGGCGTCCGGTCACCCGGTCATCGGTCACCCGGGCGTCGGCGCCTCGGCCTCCGGCAGTGCGCGACCCGTCGGCACTCCCGCGGCCACCGGGAAACCGGCCGCCTCGGGTGCCCACCCGAGCCACTCCGCCGGCGCAACGACCGGTACCCACGCGGCGAAGCCGCAATCCACGGTCCAGCCCAGCCACCACTGACCGACGTCCCGTTCGTCCCGTTCCGGATCCAGGTACCCATGTCCCGCCATCAGCGCCGTCGGCAGTCGATCCTTCGGCCGCGTCGGCTTGCCGCCCCACCCCTGCGCTTCTTCCTCCCGGTGACCCTGCTGGTCTGCCTGCTCGCCATGCTCGTGCTGCGAGGCATGGCCACCAACGAGGTCTTCCACGACGAGCGGATCGCCGTCTCGGTCGACAAGACCACGGTGCCGCCGAACCTGCTGACCGGTGGTCCGATCATCGACGCCCGAGGCGCGAAGAACGACCACCCCGTCAGCTACTCCGTCCCGGACCACACCGTGGTGCTGAGCTTCGACGACGGCCCGGACCCGGTCTGGACGCCGAAGATCCTCGATCTGCTGGCGGCCCGCCACATCCACGCCACCTTCTTCGTCACCGGCTCGATGACGGCCCACAACCCGGACCTGATCCGCAGGATCGTGGCCGGCGGCAACGAGATCGGCGTGCACACCTTCACCCACCCCGACCTGGCGCTGCAGTCCAAGACCCGGCTCGCCTGGGAGCTGGGCCAGACCCAGCTGGCGCTGGCGGGCGTCGCGGGCGTGCACTCCTCGCTCTTCCGGCCGCCGTACTCCTCCACTGCGGACGCCCTGGACGACTGGACCTGGCCGGTGACCAAGGAGATCGGCAAGCGCGGCTACCTCACCGCCTTCATCGACTCGGACACCGACGACTGGAAGCGCCCCGGCGTGGACGAGATCGTCAAGACGGCGATGCCCAAGGTGCCCGGCAAGGGCGAGCTGGTGCTGCTGCACGACGCCGGTGGCGACCGCTCCCAGACGGTGGCGGCGCTCGGCCAGATCATCGACAGGCTGCAGGCCCAGAACTACCGCTTCGCCAGCATCGGTGAGGCCCTGGGCGCCTCCGACACCATGGTCCCGGTGCACGGCTACCAGCTCTGGGCGGGCAAGGCGTTCATCCTCTGCACCCAGATCGCGGTCCATGTGCTGCCCTGGCTGGTCGGCCTGCTGGCCGTGACCGGCGCGCTGGTCTTCGCCCGGTTCGCGCTGATGCTGGTGCTGGCCACCCGCCACGCCCGCCGCGCGCGCCGCCCGGACTTCTCCTGGGGGCCACCGGTGACCGGCCCCGTGACGGTGCTGGTCCCCGCCTACAACGAGCGCGAGTGCATCGCCAACACCCTGGTCTCACTGGCGGCCAGTGACCATCCGATCGAGATCATCGTCATCGACGACGGGTCCACCGACGGCACCTCGGAGATCGTCGAGGAGATGGCGCTGCCGAACGTCCGGCTGATCCGCCAGCCCAACGGCGGCAAGTCCACCGCGCTCAACAACGGCATCGCCAACGCCTCCCACGACATCGTGGTGATGATGGACGGCGACACCGTCTTCGAGCCGTCCACCGTACGGGAGTTGATCCAGCCGTTCGCGGACCCGGGCGTCGGCGCGGTCGCCGGGAACGCCAAGGTCGGCAACCGGGACACCCTGATCGGGGCCTGGCAGCACATCGAGTACGTGATGGGCTTCAACCTCGACCGCCGGATGTACGACTCGCTCAACATCATGCCGACCATCCCCGGGGCCATCGGCGCGTTCCGCCGCAGCGCCCTGGTCCAGGTCGGCGGGATGAGCGACGACACGCTCGCCGAGGACACCGACATCACCATGGCGATGCTCTGCCAGGGCTGGCGGGTCGTCTACGCCGAGCGGGCCAGGGCCTGGACCGAGGCCCCGGCCTCGATGCAGCAGCTCTGGTCGCAGCGGTACCGGTGGAGCTACGGCACCATGCAGGCGATGTGGAAGCACCGCCGGGCGGTGTTCGACCGGGGCCCGGCCGGCCGCTTCGGCCGGGTCGGCCTGCCGCTGGTGGTGCTCTTCGGCGTGCTGGCCCCGCTGCTCGCCCCGCTGATCGACCTCTTCCTGCTCTACGGGGTGTTCTTCGTGGACGCCCCGAGCACCCTCGGCGCCTGGGCCGCCGTGCTGCTGGTCCAGGGCGGCCTCGCCTGGTACGCCTTCCGGCTGGACGGCGAGAAGCCCTGGCACCTGGTCACCCTGCCGGTCCAGCAGGTGGTCTACCGGCAGCTGATGTACCTGGTCCTGCTGCAGTCCTCGATCACGGCGGTGACCGGCGGCCGACTGCGCTGGCAGAAACTGCGGCGCACCGGTGAGGTCGCGGCACCGATCGTGGAGGTCTGACCATGTCCGCTTCCGAGCCGTACGCCTTCGCCCCGGATCTGCACTCCGAGACCATCCAGCTGCGCATACCCCGGCAGCGACCCGACGCGCTGCCGGTCGAGGAGGGCGCGGAACCGGCCCCGGCACCCCGCAAGGGCGGTCGCGACCGCTACCTGGACCTGCTGCGGGCGCTGGCCCTGGGCCGAGTGGTGCTGTACCACAACTTCGGCTGGGCCTGGCTGCCGCTGGTCTTCCCGTCGATGGGCGTGATGTTCGCGCTGGCCGGGTCGCTGATGGCCCGTTCGCTCAGCCGTCCGGCGCTCAGCGTCATCCGGGGACGGCTGCGCCGCCTGCTGCCGCCGATGTGGCTGTTCGGCGCCGTTCTGATCACCGCCATGGTGCTCGACGGCTGGGGCCCGAACTCCGAGGGCCACCCGGCCTGGTGGTGGGGCAAGCTGGCGTTCTGGGTGCTGCCGCTGAGCACCCCGCCGTTCGGCGACAACCTGCACGGCTTCCACGGCGTGGTCGAGCCGACCTGGGCCGAGCAGATCGCGGTGCCGCTCTGGTACCTGCGCGCCTACCTCTGGTACGTGCTGCTCTCGCCGCTGATGCTGAAGGCGCTGCGCAGGCAGCCGTGGATCACGGTGTTCACCCCGCTCGCGCTCTCCATCCTGATCAACTCCGGCCTGTTCGACCAGGAGGGGCGGATCTGGGAGACCGTCACCGATTTCACCACCTTCGGCTCCTGCTGGATCCTCGGCATGGCCCACCAGGAGGGGCTGCTGCGCAAGCTGCCGCAGTACCTGGCTCCGTCGATGGCACCGCTGATCATGGTGGCCGGCATCTGGTGGCTGCTCAGCAGGCCGGTGGACGATCCGACCGTCCCCAGCGACCTGGACAGCGTGCCGATCGCCCAGGCGGTCTGGTCGTTCGGCTTCGTCCTGCTGCTGCTCCACCTCAGCCCGTCCTGGGAGCGCTGGCCCCGGCCGCTGGAACGCTGGAACGGCCTGATCAGCCTGCTGAACGCGCGGGCGGTGAGCGTCTACCTGTGGCACAACACCGCGCTGGTGCTGGCCATCCCGATCATCGACCGGCTCTGGGACGTCGACTTCATGTTCCAGCACGGGCAGTGGCTGCTGCGGAGCCACTGGTTCCCGCTGATGATCGCGCTCCCGCTGATCGCGCTGTTCGTCCTCTGCTTCGGGTGGATGGAGGACCTGGCGGCGAAACGTTCCCTCAGGCTCTTCCCGTGGCCTCGGCGCCAACGCGGCAAGCGCCGGCTCCCCGGACTCGACTGAGCCGCTGCCCGGAACCGCCCGGAACCGCCCGGAACCGCTCGAACCGCTACCTCGGGCCGCTCGAACCGCTCTCCGGGACCGGCTCGGCCGGTCCCGGAGTCGGCTGAGTGGCGGCTGGGGTCGCTGGACGGCCGATGAACCGGACCTGGAAGTGGTCTGGGAACGCAGAAGGGGCCCGCCGAAACGATTCGGCGGGCCCCTCCCGTGTTCCGGGTCAGTGCTGGACCGGGATGATCCCCGTCAGCCACTTGAAGACCTCGGGAAGCATGTTGCTCCAGACGTCCGTGGTGTGCGGGCCCGTCATCTCCTGGACGGTGACCGTGGTCGGCGCCTTGGCGGCGGCCTTCACGGCGAGACCGGACTCGTAGCCGTCACCCTTGTTGCCGGCCAGGAACAGCGCGACCTTCGGCGGGGTGGCAGCGGTCTTCAGGATGTTCAGCGGGTTGGAGATCTCGCGCAGGTGGGGGTCCTTCGCGGTGAGCGAGGCGTCCTCGGCCGCCGGGTCGTTGTAGCCGGAGAGGCTGATGCCGGCGCGGTAGCGGTTGGGGTGCGCCACCGCCAGCTTCTCGGCGCAGTGGCCACCGGCGGAGTAGCCCGCCACGGCCCAGCGGTCGGCGGACTCGTCCACCCGGAAGTTGTCCAGGACCATCTGCGGGACGTCCCGGGTGAGCCAGGTCTCCGCGTTGACCTTGCCGGGGACGTCGGCGCAGCCGGTGTCGGTGGTGTTGCCGAGCAGCAGGGTGCGCGGGGAGACCAGGATGAACGGAGCGACCTGGCCGCTCTCCATCAGCGGCTTCAGCTTGGTGGTGACGTGCAGCGATCCGTACCAGGTGGAGGAGGAGCCCGGCCAGCCCGGCAGCAGCTCGACGACCGGGAACTTCTTGTCCTTGTACGCCGGGTCGTCGTACTGCGGCGGGGTCCAGACCACGACCTCGCCGTCCACGCCGGACAGCTGGCCCTTCAGGTCGGTGGTCTTGACGTCCTTGGGGACCTTCGGGTCGTCGACCGACTTGAACTGCTGGATGACCTTGGGCCGGTCCTTGGTGGCCTGGTCCGGCGCCGCGTTCGGGTCCTCCTTCGGCACCGTCGGCACCGCCCGGATGTGGTTGCCGGTACCGAGCAGGTCGTCCCAGCTGCCGTAGATCAGGTTGGCGTTGTTGACCAGCACGAAGACCATCAGCACGGCCGTGATCTGGGCGAACAGAATCATGATCAGCCGGGTCAGGAACTGCAGCGGCTTGGGTCCGCGCACCCGCCCCCAGAGCAGCATGGCAACCGCGATCGAGATCGGCACGAGGATGATCGTGAGGATCAGAAATGGCTTACCAGTCAGTTGCATCTACTTCTCGTATCCGGGTTGCAGGCTGACCGGGCTCCGCTAGCCCGGCACGCTCTCCGATGGGATCAGACGGTCTCGAACGTGAGATCAGTTCTTCTTAAACCTGATGGGAAGCTGAGAGGAACGTCACATTTTGCTGGGAACCGGCTTGGTGCGGGGACAAGTCTGCCACTCGCCAGTACCGGTACGTCTAACGGGTCCTGGCCTCACGGGGCATCGCGCGGACCTGGCGTACCGTCACCCGCGCGGCGGTTCGGCGGCGGTGCGTGCGTGACGACCCGCCCGCCGCCCCCCGACACTGGTAGGCATGCCACGAACCGTAATGACGCTCCTCGCCCTCGCCCTGCTGGCCGCAGGGTGCAGCAGTACCGGCGGTCTGCGCGCCGAACAGGCCCGCAGCCGGGAGGCGAGCAAGGCGGGCGGCGCGGTCGACACCCCGCGCTGGACGGTCGCGATGGTCACGCACGCCGGCGCGGGTGACGCCTTCTGGGACACCGTCCGCAAGGGCGCCGAGCAGGCCGCGGCCAAGGACAACATCACCTTCCTCTACTCCAACGACGCGCAGACCCAGGGCCAGGTCCAGCTGGTCGACGCGGCGATCGACCAGAAGGTCGACGGGCTGCTGGTCTCGCTGGCCAAGGGCGAGGCGATGGCCGCCCCGCTGGCCCGGGCGAAGGCCGCCGGCATCCCGGTGATCAGCATCAACTCCGGCCAGGAGTTCTCGTCCCGCTTCGGCGCCCTCACCCACATCGGCCAGGACGAGAGCACGGCCGGCCAGGCCGCCGGGACGGCGCTGGGCACCCGGGGCCGCAAGGACGTCCTCTGCGTGATCCACGAGCAGGGCAACATCGGCCAGGAGCAGCGCTGCTCCGGGGCCAAGAGCTCCTTCGGCGGGCAGCTCCAGACGCTGTACGTGGACGGGGTCAACCTGCCCGACGCCAAGGCCGCGATCGCCGCCAAGCTCCAGGCCGACCCGGCCCTGGACACCGTCCTCACCCTCAGCGCCCCGCTCGCCGCCACCGGGCTGCAGGCGATCCAGGATGCCAGGCGCGGCGTCGAGCTGGACACCTTCGACCTCAGTAGCCAGGTGGTGACCGGCCTCCAGGGCGGCACGATCGGCTTCGCCGTGGACCAGCAGCCCTACCTCCAGGGCTACGAGGGCGTGGACCTGCTCTGGCTCTACCGCTACAACCTGGACGCCCTCGGCGGCGGGAAACCGGTGCTCACCGGACCGCAGGTGCTCACCAAGGACGACGCGAGCGCCCTGGCCCAGTACGTCGCCCGGGGTACCCGGTGAACACCGAGGTGCTCGCCCACGAGCGCCCGCTGCGGCGGCACCACTCCCGGCCGGAGCTCGGCGCGCTGCTCGCCGCCGTCGCGGTCTTCGCCGTCTTCTCCGTGGTGGCGGAGAGCTTCCTGCGGTCCGCCTCGATCGGCACCGTGCTCTACGCCGCCTCGACGATCGGGATCATGGCAGTCCCGGTGGCCCTGCTGATGATCGGCGGTGAGTTCGACCTCTCGGCCGGGGTCGCGGTGACCACCGCCGCGCTGACCTCCTCGATGGTCTCCTACCAGCTCACCGCGGTCACCTGGGTCGGGTCGCTGGTCTCGCTGGCGGTGGCCCTGGGGATCGGCGCACTGAACGGCTGGCTGCTGTCCCGGACCGGGCTGCCCAGCTTCATCGTCACGCTGGGTACCTTCCTGATGCTCACCGGCGCCAACCTGGGCGTCACCAAGCTGGTCTCGGGCACGGTCTCCACCAAGTCGATCGCCGACATGCAGGGCTTCGCCTCCTGCCACTGGCTGTTCGCCTCCCAGTTCACCGTGGGCGGACTCACCCTGAAGGCCACGGTCTGGTGGTGGCTGGGCCTGGTGCTGCTCGGCAGCTGGATCCTGCTGCGCACCCGCTTCGGCAACTGGATCTTCGCGGTCGGCGGCGACGCGGCCGCCGCCCGGGCGGTCGGGGTCCCGGTGGCCCGGACCAAGACCTGCCTGTACCTGGGCGTCGGCTTCTGCGCCTGGGTGCTCGGGCAGCACCTGCTGTACTCCTTCGACACCGTGCAGTCGGGCGAGGGCGTGGGCAACGAGCTGATCTACATCGTGGCGGCGGTGATCGGCGGCTGTCTGATCACCGGCGGCTACGGCTCGGTGGTCGGCTCGGCACTCGGCGCACTGATCTTCGGGATGACCAGCAAGGGCATCGTCTACGCCCAGTGGAACCCGGACTGGTTCAAGTTCTTCCTCGGCGCGATGCTGCTGCTGGCCGCGCTGCTCAACTCCTGGGTGAAGCGACGGGCGGAACGGGGGCCGGGCCGGTGACACTGCTCGAACTGACCGAGGTCGGAAAGAACTACGGGGCGGTCCGCGCGCTGGAGGGCGTCTCACTGGCGGTCGAGGCGGGGAAGATCAGCTGCGTGCTGGGTGACAACGGCGCGGGCAAGTCCACCCTGATCAAGATCATCGCCGGGCTGCACCAGCACGACGAGGGCCGCTACGCCATCGCCGGTGAGGAGGTCCGGCTCGGCTCGCCCCGGCAGGCACTGGACCGGGGGATCGCCACGGTCTACCAGGACCTCGCCGTGGTGCCGCTGATGCCGGTCTGGCGGAACTTCTTCCTCGGGGCCGAACTCGGCCGGTTCCGCCTCGACATTCCCAGGATGCGGGCCATCACCCGCGAGGCCCTGGCCCGGATGGGCATCGAACTGCCCGACGTGGACCGGGCGATCGGCACCCTCTCCGGCGGACAGCGCCAGTGCGTGGCGATCGCGCGGGCCGTCCACTTCGGCGCGAAGGCGCTGATCCTGGACGAGCCGACCGCCGCACTCGGCGTCAAGCAGTCGGGCGTGGTGCTCAAGTACGTGGCCGCCGCCCGGGACGCCGGGCTCGGGGTGGTGCTGATCACCCACAACCCCCACCACGCCTATCTGGTGGGCGACCACTTCACCCTGCTGAAACGAGGGAGGATGGCGGGTAGCCATCCGCGCTCGGAGATCAGCCTCGAACAGCTCACCACCGAGATGGCGGGCGGATCCGACCTGGCCGAGCTCTCGCACGAGCTCGGCCGCACCGACCCGAAGGAGCGTCCGCCGACGTGACCGTGATCCCGAGCGGCACCGCCCGGCCGCCAGTGCTGCCCACCCTCTTCGGCCTCGGCCCGCGCAACGCCGACCGGCGGCGCCGGGCCCTGCCCGCGAGCGTGCTGCGCCTGCCCACCATCGGTGTGGACATCGGCGGCACCAAGGTGGTCGCCGGAGTGGTCGACGGTGAGGGCAAGGTGATCGACCGGCTGCGCACCGAGACCCCGGACAAGAGCAAGAGCGCCAAGGTGGTCGAGGACGTCATCGTCGAACTGGTGCTTGAGCTGGCCGACCGGCACGACGTCCACGCGGTCGGCATCGGCGCGGCGGGCTGGGTGGACGCGGACCGCTCGCGGGTCCTCTTCGCCCCGCACCTGAACTGGCGCAGCGAGCCGCTGCAGGAAGCCCTCAGCGAGCGGTTCCGCTTCCCGGTGATCGTGGAGAACGACGCCAACGCCGCCGCCTGGGCCGAGTGGCGGTTCGGGGCCGGCCGGGGCGAGGACCACATGGTCATGATCACCCTGGGCACGGGCATCGGCGGCGCGGTCGTCCGGGACGGGTTCGTCGACCGCGGCAAGTACGGCCTGGCGGGCGAGTTCGGCCATATGCAGGTGGTGCCGGGCGGACACCGCTGCCCCTGCGGGAACCGGGGCTGCTGGGAGCAGTACTCCTCCGGCAACGCCCTGGTCCGGGAGGCCCGTTCGCTGGTCGAGGAGGAGTCGCCGGTGGTCGAACCGCTGCTCGCCCGCGCGGGCGGCAGCCGGGACGGGATCACCGGACCACTGGTCACCGAGGCGGCCCGGGCGGGTGACCCGGTCGCGGTCGAGCTGCTCTACGACATCGGCAACTGGCTCGGTGTCGGCATCGCCAACCTGGCCGCCGCGCTGGACCCCGGACGCTTCGTCATCGGCGGCGGCGTCTCGGACGCGGGCGACCTGCTGCTCGGCCCGGCCCAGGAGGCGTTCCGCCGCACCCTCACCGGACGCGGATTCCGCCCCGAGGCCCAGATCGTGCACGCGGCCCTCGGCAACGAGGCCGGCCTGGTCGGCGCCGCCGACCTGGCCCGCCAGGTCGCGCGGCGCTTCCGCACCATCAAGCGCCGCCGCTCCGAGCGGGCCCACCTCGGCTGAGCCGCGGAGGCTTCCGGCTTCCGGCTGCGGCTGCGGCGCGGTCGGCCGGACGTCCGGCCCGCCGGGCGGCGTGAGGGCGGGCAACTTCCGGTAGAAGTCCGTGAGTTGCTTCGGCGGGACGATGCTGTCGCCCCAGGCGCGCAGTTCGGCCTCGTGCGGGTAGGCGCTGCCGAGGGAGCGATGGACGAATGTACCGGCCGGTAGTGGCGTAAAGGCGTCCCCATGCGTCGTTGTGGTAACCGCTCTTCGTATGAAAGAACGGGGACTTGACGCTGTCTCAGGAGGCCCGCATGAGAGCTCTGGTCCGATTCGTCCCAACGCTCGCGCTGAGTACGGCCCTGATCTGTTCGGCCGTCGCCCCCGCGCAAGCCGAGGGCGCCGCACCGCCCAAGACGCCGGAGGCGGTCGGGTACGGCGGTGCCGTCGCCAGCGTGGACGCCGATGCCACGGCGGCCGGGATCGAGGTGCTGCGCCGGGGCGGAAACGCGGTGGACGCGGCTGTCGCCACGGCAGCCGCGCTCGGCGTCACCGAGCCCTACTCGACCGGTATCGGCGGTGGCGGCTACTTCGTCTACTACGACGCGCACACCGGCAAGGTCTCCACCATCGACGGCCGGGAGACCGCCTCCCGGAGTGCCGACTCCTCGCTCTTCCTGGAGAACGGCAAGCCACTGGCCTTCGCGGACGCCGTGACCAGCGGCCTCTCGGTGGGCGTCCCAGGCACCGCCGCGACCTGGCAGCGCGCCCTCGACCTCTGGGGCAGCCGCTCCCTCGCCGAGACGCTGAAGCCCGCCGAGCGGATCGCCGACCACGGCTTCGTGGTCGACCGGACGTTCCAGGACCAGACCGCGCTCAACCAGGACCGGTTCAAGGACTTCCCCGACACCCGGAGGCTCTTCCTGCCCGGCGGCCAACTGCCCGTCATCGGAAGCACGTTCCGCAATCCGGACCTCGCCGCCACCTACCGCGAGCTGGGCCGCAAGGGCGTGGACGCGCTCTACCGCGGCGATCTGGGCGCCGACATCGTCAAGACCCTCCAGCACCCGCCGGTGGACCCGGCCTCCGGACGCACCGCCCGTCCCGGGAAGGTGGACGCGGCCGACCTGGCGGCCTATCAGGTCGACCGCCGGCAGCCGACCCACGTCGACTACCGGGGCTACGACGTCTACGGCATCGCGCCGTCGTCCTCCGGCGGCACTACGGTCGGCGAGGCACTCGGTATCCTCTCGCACAGCGACCTGGCCTCGCTGAGCAGCACCCAGTACTACCACCGCTTCCTGGAGGCCAGCCGGATCGCCTTCGCCGACCGGAACCGCTGGGTCGGCGACCCGGGCTTCTCGGACGTGCCGACCCGGCAGCTGCTCTCACCGCAGTTCGCCGCCGCGCGAGCCTGCCTGGTCAGCCCCGACCACACGCTGACCAGCCCGCTCGCCCCCGGCGACCCGCGCCACCCGGCGGCCTGCGGGAGCAGCGGCCCGGCCGTGCCGGAGACGTACGAGGGCCAGAGTACCTCGCACCTGACCGTCGCGGACCGCTGGGGCAACGTCGTCTCCTACACCCTGACGATCGAGCAGACCGGCGGCAGCGGCATCACCGTCCCGGGACGCGGCTTCCTGCTCAACAACGAGCTGACCGACTTCTCCTTCACCCCCGTCACCCCCGGGGTGCCCGACCCCAACCTGCCGGGACCGGCCAAGCGGCCGCGCTCGTCCATCTCGCCGACCATCGTGCTCCGTGACGGCAAGCCGTTCTTCGCCACCGGTTCGCCGGGGGGTGCGACCATCATCACCACCGCGCTCCAGGTGCTGCTCGGCCGGATCGACCGCGGACTGACCCTGGAACAGGCCATCGCCGCACCACGGGCCAGCCAGCGCAACACCGCGCTCACCTACGCCGAGCCGGCGTTCCTGGCGCTGCCCGAGCGGACCGCCCTGGAGGCACTCGGGCAGAGCTTCACCGACGGCGGCGAGATCGGCGCGGCGACCGGTATCGAACGGCTGCCCGACGGCCGCTGGATCGCGGCGGCCGAACCCGTCCGGCGCGGCGGCGGTGCCGCGGCGGTGGTCCGGCCCAGCCGCTGAGCGCCGCGCCGCTCCGAAGGGGCGTTCCGAACGGGGGCTCCGAAGGGGTGTGAGGGGCGCGGGGAGCCGTCCGACCGGTGCGCCGGACGGCTCCCGCGCCTCCGGGGGCCGGGCGGAAGCACGGCTGCGGCCGACCTGTCGGTGGCGGGCGGTATGTTCGGGGTGGGAGCCTCCTGGGGCTCTCCGTCCGTTGTCCGCACCAGCTCCGCACGCCCGGGAAGGCCGCCCGTGACCGTCCGAATCGCCACCTGGAACATCAACTCCGTCACCGCCCGGCTGCCCAAACTGCTGGAGTGGCTCGAGGCCGCCAAGCCCGATGTGCTCTGCCTGCAGGAGCTCAAGTGCGCCACGGACAGCTTCCCCGCCGAGGCCGTCCGCGAGCTCGGCTACGAAGCCGCCGCCCACGGCACCGGCCGGTGGAACGGCGTCGCGATCCTCTCCCGGATCGGCCTGGACGACGTCGTCCGCGACCTGCCCGGGCAGCCCGGCTACCTGGCCGACGACGCGCTGCTGCCCGAGACCGAGCCGCGCGCCGTCGCGGCGACCTGCGGCCCGGTCCGGGTCTGGTCGGTGTACGTGCCCAACGGCCGCGAGGTCGACCACGCGCACTACCGCTACAAGCTGGAGTGGCTGGAGACGCTGCGCCGGGCCGTCCTGGAGGACGCCGCCGGGGCCCGCCCGTTCGCCGTGCTCGGTGACTTCAACGTCGCCCCGACCGACGAGGACGTCTACGACCGCGCCGCCTTCGAGGGCCAGACCCATGTCACCGAGCCCGAGCGCGCCGCCCTCGCCGCCCTCCAGACGGCCGGTCTGCAGGACGTCGTGCCGCGCCCGCTGAAGTACGACCGCCCGTACACCTACTGGGACTACCGCCAGCTCTGCTTCCCCAAGAACCGCGGCATGCGGATCGACCTCACCTACGGCAACAAGCCCTTCGTCGAGGCCGTCAGCGACAGCTACGTCGACCGCGAGGCGCGCAAGGGCAAGGGCACCTCGGACCACGCGCCCGTGGTGGTCGACCTGGCGCTGTAGCCGGGCTCCGGCCGTGCGCCGCCGGGCCCGTGGCCTACCCGAACGGGCCCGTGCGGTGGCCGTCGGTGTCGGCGCTGCCTAGCGTCGGGAGCGACAGGGCGTAGCCGTTCGATCACGTGGACGGCCAAGTCCCCGGCTGCGCCCGAGAAGCTGGAGGTACGGGCATGCGCATTTCGCGTACCGCCGCAGCTCTGCTGGGTGGCTCGGCTCTGGTCGCAGTCGCGGTCCCGGCTGCACTCAGTTCCGCGGCGCCTGAGACGCCGGCCAAGGAGGCCGAACAGGCCCTGGTCAGCCCGGCCGCAGCGGCTCCCGGGGAGTCGGTCATGGTCAGTGTCGCCTGCGGGAACACTGCCGAGAAGCGCGTCACCGCCAACTCGCAGGCGTTCGCGACCGGGAAGGCGACCCTGAACGCCGAGTCGGACGGGAGGTACAGCGGCACCGTGCAGCTGGCCTCCAAGGACGAGTTCACCAAGTTCGCGGCGGCCAAGTCCGGCAAGGGCGAGGACAACTGGGGCGTCGACGGCAAGTGCCCAGACGGCAGCAGCTTCGCCGGAGCCGTCCAGGTCGCGCTGGCCGCCGCCGGTCCCAACACCGGCCCGAACTCGGCCCCCGGGTCCGGCTCGGGCGGCGAGTTCGGCGGCAAGCCGGGCGCGGCGGGCCGCGACAGCGGGTCGGGCCGCGAGAACGGATCGGGTCATGAGAACGGAGCGGGCCAGGAGAACGGGGCGGGCCGCGAAGGCGGCGAGTCCGGGGGCAAGGCGGGTGGGGCGGGTCGTGACAGCGGCGCCGGCCACGAGGCCGGGGCAGGTCATGAGAGCGGTTCGGGTCGCGACAACGGCTCGGGGCATGAGGGCGGGGCGGGTCGTGACAACGGCTCGGGGCATGAGGGCGGGTCCGGCCACGAGAACGGTCGCGACGGGGGCTCGGGCCACGAGAACGGTCGCGACGGGGGTTCGGGCCACGACGGCGGCTCCGGCCACGGCAGTGAGTCCGGGCGCTACCCGCACGGCGGAATGGGCACCGGCCTCGGCGGTTCGATCGCCACCGACCCGCGGCAGCTGACCACCGGCGGTGTCCTGGTCGCGGCCGGGATCGCCGGCTTCTGGCTGCTGCGCCGCCGCAGCAACGCCGCCGGCCAGGACGGGGCGGAGCACTGAGCGGCTGGATGCAGACCTGCCTCAGGCGGCTCGCGCCTGGCGCAGGTCTGCATCCAGCCTCCGGTGACCCGTCGGCAGATCTTCGCGCTCAGCGCCCCGTGGAGTGGACCGGGGCGCCGAGCGGGGTCCGGGCTCCGTGCGGGCCTGCCGCCGTGACCTCTGCGGCCTCCGCTGCCTCCGGGGCGCTGGCCGACTGGGCGCGCAGGGTGCCGACGGCCAGCAGGTACTGGGCCGCGATGTAGGTCGCCATGATCCAGAACTCGTGCCCGGGCAGCTCGCGCCAGCCCGCCAGCTGCGTGGCGATCAGGGTGTCCGAGAGCAGGAACAGCGCCCCGCCCAGACCGGTCCGCCAGCCGAGGCCGGAGGAGGTCACGGCGGTGGAGGCGAGCAGCAGGCTGTACAGCGCGACCGGGAGCTTCAGGTCGCCGAGGCCGGGCCAGAGCTGACTCACCATGGCCGCCCAGGCCGCCGCGTACGCCGCCGCGACCAGCGCGGTGCGCCGGCGGTCGTCCAGCGCGCCCTGCTTGACGAACATCGTCACGTAGCAGACGTGCGCGGCCGCGAAGGAGCCCATCCCGGCCAGGAAGGCGGTGTCGCCGCCGACCTGGAGCAGGACGTCACCGCCGGTGCTGGCCGCCAGTGCCGAGGTGAGCAGCCTGGGCGTCCGCTCGGCCCTGGCCAGGGTGTGCGCGGCGAGCAGCGGCATCAGCGCGGGCTTGGTGGCGAGCTGCAGGGCGCTCGCGCCGGTGGCGATGGCGCCGAGATGGGCGGCGGAGGTGGCGGCGAGTCCGCCCAGCAGGCCGCGGGCGGAGCGCAGGCGTCGGGTGATGGTCATGCGGCGGTGCCCTCCGGGCGGTCGGTCGGGGTCGGCTTCCAGCCGGGGCCCTTGGTGAGGTGGCGGACCCGGTCGCCCCAGGTCTCGGCCTTGGCGAGGTCCCGGGCGATCGAGACGTACTCGTGGGTGGCCACCCGGAGCGGGTTGAAGGAGTTCAGGTCCTTCGTCAGGCCGAAGACCGGCCTGGTGGTCTCCGGGGTGAAGCTGCCGAACAGCCGGTCCCAGACGATCAGGATGCCGCCGAAGTTGCGGTCCAGGTAGCCGCCCTGGGAGGCGTGGTGCACCCGGTGGTGGGACGGCGTGTTGAAGACGTACTCGATCGGGCGCGGCAGGCGGTCGATCCGCTCGGTGTGGATCCAGAACTGGTAGACCAGGTTGGCCGAGGAGCAGAATGCCAGCGCGGCCGGGTGGACGCCGGCCAGGATCATCGGCACGTAGAAGGGCCAGACGGTGGCGCTAGTCCAGGGCTGGCGGAGCGCGGTGGAGAAGTTGTAGTGCTTGCTGGAGTGGTGCACCACGTGGCAGGCCCAGAGGATCCGGATCACATGGTGGCCCCGGTGCGACCAGTAGTAGAAGAAGTCCTGGGCCAGCAGCATCAGCGGTACGGTCCACCAGAGCACCGGGACCCGCAGCGGCGTCAGCTCGTAGAGCACGGAGTAGATCGCCACGATCGGGATTTTCCAGCCGGCGTCGAAGAGCATGCTGCCGAGGCCCATGGTGAGGCTGGTCGCGGTGTCCTTGACGCCGTAGCCCTGCTCGTCCTCGTCCGGATGGAGCCGGAGCGAGACGATCTCCAGGACGGTGAGCAGGACGAAGGCCGGTATCGACCACAGCACCACATCGGGCAGGTTCGGCATGCCCTGGACGATAGGCGACGGTGGGCGGCCTGCGGAAGAGGTTGTTACCGGTGCGTAGGATATCGGGTCCGGGCGTGCCGTCCGGTGCCCGCGGTGAAATTCCCGAGCGGGCCGGATGGTGCCACGGGCGAGCTCACCCACCGTCTAGTCTGGTGTGCGACATGGAGCAGCACGAGTACGCGACCGGCGCCGGGGAGGCGTCCGGAGGCGTGGCAGGCGGGCGCGGGGCGGGAGCGGGGCAGCTCACCGCCGACGCGCGGGTCGACGTACCCGGCGGGACGCGCACCGGCGTCCTGGTCGAGGCCGAGGTGTCCGCCGATGTCCGGGCGGCGGTGGCCGGTGAGAGTCGGGACACCGGGGCGGAGCGGCTCGCGGCGCGGCTCGCGGCGGCTGAACCGGGTGCCGCGCACGATCTCTTCGCGGCGGCCTTCGGCCTCTACGGGGCACGGCACTTCGGCGGGGTACTGGACTCCGGGCGGGCCGCGGTGGCCGGGACCAGCTGGTGGCACGGGCCGAGTGTGCAGCTCCCGGCCGGGCTCAGGTCCCGTGCGGGACGCCCGGTGCGGGGTCCGCGCCGGGCCCGCCGGATCGCCTCCGACGTGCTGCCGGCCGCGGTCCCGGCCACCCGTGGCCGCCATCGCAAGCCCGAGCGCTCGCCCGGCACCACCCCGCAGCAGATCGCGGTCGAACGGCGCACCGCCGCAAGGCTGTTGGTGGCGCACCCGGTGGTGACCGCAACCGGTCCGCACGGGGCGGGGTTTCCGCTGATCCACCGGCACGCGGACTGGTTGGCGGAACGGTTCCTCACGGTGCTCGGCTATCCCCTGACGGTCGGTCACTCGTACGCCCGGCTGCACAAGGCCGGGCTGCCGGGCCGAGGGCTGACCGGGTTCGAGCCCGCCGGGTACGCCTGCCTGGTGCGGGCGCTGGCGGCGCTGGCCGACGGGCAGCCGGCCGGGGTGGACGATCCTGCGGTCCGTCAACTTCTGGACGAGTGGCAGGTGTTGACCTGGAGCGAGGACGGCCGCCCGGTGGTCGACCGCGAACTCGCGCGCGCCCTCGGCCCGCTGGCCGCCCCGCCCGCGGCCGGTCCGGCCCTCTCCGTGCGGCGGCGGCTCGCCGAGGCGCCCGTGGTCCTGCTGGACGAGCTCGGTGCTCAGGAGCGCGGCTGGCTGCTGGAGCACCAGCACGCCGAGGCCGAGCTGTTCGCCGACTTCCTCGGGCTGGAGGCGGAGATCAGGAGCGAGGGCGTCGCCCTGCTCGACCCGGCCGACGAGCTCACCGACCTCGCCTTGCCCGGCACCGGCACGCTCGCGCAGGCCGCCCTGCTGCTGGTCGAGCGACTGGTGGAGGACCTGCGCCCGCTGCCCGAGGAGTCGGCGCCCCCGGCGGTGCTGATCCCGGACGCGCTGATAGACGGCGCGCTCGGCGACATCACCGACGAGTACGGCCTGGCGGCGGGCTGGCGCCGCGACTACCTGGCGGACCTGACGGCGTTCCGGCGCGACGCGCTCGACCTGCTCCACCGGATGCAGCTGATCGCTCCGGCGGGGCGGGCGTGGCTGCTGCGCGCGCCGGCCGCGCGCTACGCGCCGCCGCTGGAGGTGCACCGGGCGCCGGGCTCGGGGCGGCACTCCCGGCCGGGGTCGGGGGCCCAGCAGGAGCTGATGGCCTGAGGGCGGCTGCGCCCGGCTGCGGCTGCCCGATCGCCCTGGCGTTCGGGTACCGCCCGGGGCTGCCGGCCAGGCGGGTCAGCGGGCCGGGGCGCTGACGGCGAGGGTGTCCTGGCGGACGGTCTCGACCGTGGCGGCGACGCCGAGGCTGCCCAGGGCGATCGAGGCGGCGACGGCGGCGCAGGCGAGGACGCGGCGATGCCGCTGGGGGAGCGGGAACCGGTCCGGAGGAAGGGCCTGCGGGGCCGAGGTCGGCTGAGCGTTCATGTCAGAGAGCATTCCAGGAGGGTGTTAAACGGTGACTACGTCCGGGTGAAGTCTGGGCGGGGGCTCGGCATCGGGACATCTGTGCAGGTGGCGGGCGGGTGCGGGGCCGGTGGGCGGGGCACTTTGCGCCGCCGGCCGGGGCCGCGCGGGGTGCGCCGTCCGTTCGGGGCGTGAAGGCGGCGGGCCCGGTGGCGGCCGCGCGGACCGCGTGAGCCGCCGGGCCCGTACGGGGTGCGGCTGCCGCGTCGGTCGCGGGCGCGGAGCAGCCGGGGGGCGCAGGCGGCCAGCAGCTGCTGGGTCATGCCGTAGAAGAAGATCGGCAGCAGTACGGCCGGGTGGCCGCTGAACTGGCTGCCCGCCAGGGCGGCGGCCGCACTGGTGTTGTTCAGGCCGGTGGCCAGGGTGAGCGCGGCGGTGGTGTCCCGTTCGATGTGGGCCTGGCGTGCGGTGAGCCAGCCGGCCAGGAAGGGGACGGCGCACACCGCGCCGCCCGCGAGCAGGGCGAGGGCGACCAGGCGGGGCTCGGGCCGGCGGCCGATCTCGCCGAAGACCCCGGCGGCGTTGAGGTAGGTCAGCCCGAGCGCGTTGAGCAGCCCGAGCAGTCGCAGCCAGGGCAGCACGGCGGCGCGGAACCGTCCGCCGACCAGGCCCCGGGTGAGCCGCCGGGCGGCGAGTCCGGCCAGGCAGGGGGCGGCCACCCAGAGCGCCATGAACCCGCAGGTGGAGTCGGACCTGGCGAGCGCGTCCAGCACCTGGCGCGGGCCGCCGGCCTCGGGCTCCTCGGCGAGGACCAGTCCGAGCGGCACGGTGAGCGGGCTGAGCAGCGTGGTGGCCAGCACCAGGCCGAGGCCGAGCGGCGCGTTGGCCTGGGCCTTGGCGCCCCAGGTCTGGGCGGACCCGGCGACCGGCATGGTGGCGGTGAGGGAGAGCCCGACCACCAGCCAGAGCGCCTCGTGCGGGTCGGGCCAGCAGTCGGCGGCCCGTTCGGCGCCGAGCAGGACGAGCATCCGCAGGACCAGCGCCACCCCGAGCCCGGCCAGCAGCAGTCCGGGGCGCAGCAGCGCGCGGGCGGCGTCCGCCGCGCGGACCTCGAAGCCGCCGATGAACATCGCGGCGAGCAGCATCAGCATCGGCGGGTTGGCCCCGGGCACCGGGCGGCAGTGTCTGATCAGGGCGGCGGTCTCGGGGAGCACCAGGCCGAGGGCGCAGGCCGCGACGGTGGCGAGGGCCAGGTGGGCGCGGACGGCCCGGTCGGTGGTCACGGCCCGGCGGCCGGGCAGGCGTCCGCGCAGGGCCACGGGTCCGCGGGCGGGGCCGGGCGGGGCCGGGTGTTCGGCTGCGTGCGAGGGGCCCGTCGGGCGGGTCGAGCGCGGCAGTACGGACGCTCGTAAGGACATCGTGCGGGCCTTTTCGGCAGCTCGGGCGGGTGGTGCGTCGGCCAGCATGTCACTGATCTGACTGTCTGTAATGCTGGGTTGCGGTCGGTGACCGGACGGAAGTGTCCCGTCCGGCCTGCTTCGGCCGGACGGGGCACGGGAGTTGCGGCATCCGGCCGCCCGGTGCCGGGTGCCCGGATTTCACCCGGACGGAGGAGGCCGGTCACTGTGCTGTTCGGCCATCGCCTCGCCGACCGCGACCCGGACGGCGTCCCGCAGGCCGTGGGCCGGATGCGGCCGGGAAGGTCCGGGCGGAGAACCGTCAGGCTGCGTACGGGACGGTGGCCGGGGCGGCGGCCAGGCGGGCCGTCGCCAGGTACGCGGCCAGCGCGTCGCGGCTCCGGGTGAGGGTGTCGATCCGGCCGTCCAGGTCGGCCAGTTCGGCGCGCAGGGTCGCCAGCAGGTCGGGGCAGGCCTCCAGGGCGGGCAGCGGGCCGGTGGCGCACGGGAGGATCTCGGCGATCACCCTGGTGGAGAGGCCGGCCGCCAGCAGGCCGCGGATCTGACGGACCCGCACCTGGGCGTTCGCGCCGTACTCCCGGTACCCGCCGGAGGTGCGCTCCGAGTGGAGCAGGCCCTGCTGCTCGTAGTACCGCAGCAGGCGGGTGGAGACGTCGGTCAGCCTGGCGAGTTCCCCGATGCGCATATACGGGCCAACGCGGCCGTGCGGCCGGTTGTTCCGGGTGAACGGCGAGGTCACCGGTGCTGCTCGGCGAGGAAGTCCCGGACGGCGGCCAGCAGCTCGGGGCCGCGTTCGACGGCGACCAGGTGGCCGGAGGCGAGTTCGAGCAGCCGGGCGCCGGGGATGCCCTCTACGAAGATCCGGTGCTGGGCCGGGACGGACAGGGTGTCCTCGGTGGTGCTGACCACCAGGGTCGGCACGGCGATCTCGGCCAGGTCGCCGGTGACGTCCACGGTGCGGACCAGCTCGAACTGCCGGTGCAGGCCGGGCGGAGTGCTCGCGACCATCACCTCGGCCAGCAGGGCGAGTTCACCCGCCGAGTGCCGGTCGATCCACTCCGCGCTGAAGGCGAACGGGATGTTGAACCTGGCCCGCAGGGCCGGGCTGAGCCGCTCCGCCTCCAGCAGCGAGTCGACCAGCAGCCGCATGTGCGAACCGGTCCTGGCGACCCCGGCTATCAGCACCAGCGAGCGCACCCGCTCGGGGTGCCGGACCGCGGCCCGGACCGAGACGGCCGAGCCGAGCGAGAAGCCGACCAGGTCGAACGTCTCGTGCCCCTCCTCGACGGCCGCCTCGACCAGCCGGTCCGCCAGGTCGTCCAGGGTGAGCGGGCCGGGATCGAGCGGAGTGCCGCCGGAGCCCGGATAGTCCGGTGCCACCACGGAGTAGTGCTCGGAGAGCGGTCCGATCAGCGCACCCCAGTTCGCCTCGGCGCCGCCGCCCGCGCCGTGCGCGAGGAGGAGGCCGGGGCCGGAGCCCTTGGTGATCCGGGAGAGCGGGCGGGACGTCATGGTGTGCTCCTCGATGGGTCGTCGGGTGTGCCGGCCGGGACTGCCGGTACGCGATGCCGTCACTGAGGACGGTAGAGGTTGACACCCGTGTCAAGGTCAAGCCGTCCGCTGTCGGAGTCCTTCGGATCCGCCCTATCATCCGGGGCATGACAGGGCGGCGCGAGCCCCCAGCCACCCTCCGGGTGCTCGTGATTGCGCGCCGTCTCCCATCCGAGGTTCCGTCCCACCCCGACCGGAATGGATGCGACCGATGAATGCGTTCGAGTACGACCGTGAGCAGCGAGCGGCGCAGGCCGCCTCCGGCAGTGGACTCCCCTCCGGCGGTGTGGAGTTGTCCGCCCCGGTGGCCGGGATCGTCAAACCGCTGCCGCCCGAGTGGTTCGTCCGGCACGAGACCAACGCCGAGATGCGCTGGGACACCCTGCGCGAGAGCTGTACCGGCTTCCACGTCCCCACCGAGCGGTTCTTCGTCCGCAACCACACCGGCACCCCGGTGATCGACCCGGACACCTGGCGGCTCACCGTCACCGGTGACGGACTGCGCGGACCCGCCGTCGAGTTCGGCCTCGCGGAGCTCAGGCGGCTGCCGGCCACCTCGCTCAGCTCCGCCGTCGAGTGCGCGGGCAACGGCCGCAGCTTCTTCGCCGCCCAGCAGCGGCACAGCGTCCCCGGCACCCCCTGGACGCTCGGCGGCATCGGGGTCGCGAGCTGGCGCGGCGTGCGGCTGGCCGAGGTGCTGCGGCTGGCCGGACTGCGCCCCGAGGCGGTGGACGTGATGCCGGTCGGGCTCGACCCCGACTACGTCACCTCCGACGGCCGGAACCTGGGCCACGTCCGCCGCCCGCTGCCGATCGGCAAGGCGCTGGACGACGTCCTGCTGGCGTACGAGATGAACGGCGAGCCGCTGACCCCCGATCACGGCGCGCCGCTGCGGCTGGTGGTGCCGGGCTGGGTCGGGATCGCCTGGATCAAGTGGGTCGGCACCATCGAGGTCGCCGCCGGGCCGCTCCACTCACCCTGGAACACCGAGTTCTACCGGATGTTCGGCCCCGACTACCCGCAGCAGGGCGGTGCGCCGCTCGCCGGGCAGGTGGTGAAGAGCGCCTTCGAGCTCGCCCGGGGCGCCGCGCTCGCCGCGGGGGAGTGCCACCGGCTGCACGGCCGCTCCTGGTCCGGTGCGGGGACGATCCGTCAAGTCGAGGTGAGCACGGACGGTGGTCGCGGCTGGCGCCGCGCGCAGCTGCTGGACCGGCCGGATGCCGGCACCTGGACCCGTTGGAGCTTCGACTGGCGGCCCGAACACCCGGGCCCGTACACGCTGGTGGCGCGCGCCGGCGACCAGGAGGGAAACACTCAGCCCCGCCGCTCCCGCAACAACCGCGAGGGCTATCTGTTCGACGCCCTGGTGCTGCACCCCGTGATCGTTGTCTAGACCATGTGCGGTGACCTGCCCGTCACTCCTGGTAGGGTGCCGGGCTGACGCGTTCTCAATCTGTGAGCAGTCCTTAACGTCGATGAGACTTTGATGAACAGGGGCCTTTTGTGCGCGGATCGCCGGAGAACTGCGTCTAGCCTCGGCTGTGGGGGCAATCGACCGTATACGGTCCGTAGCCGCCTTCGAAGAACCCGCAGTCCACGAGACCGATAGAGCAGGTTGATGGAATCACGTGAAGTAGCGGACTTGAGTCTGCCGCCGCTCGGGACCACACCCGGGTCGGCGGGCGGGGCGCTGTGGCCGGTGAACCCGGCCGCCCCCGCACGGACCCTGATCGACGTGATCGAGGCCGCCGTCCAGGCGCACCCGGATGCCCCCGCGCTGGACGCGGGAGCCGCGGTACTCGACTACCGGACGCTGCTGGAGCAGGTCGACGCGCTCACCGGACGCCTCGCGTCCCTCGGCATCGGCCGAGGAGACCGGGTCGGTGTGCGCGTCCCCTCCGGGACGGCCGACCTCTACGTCGCGATCCTCGCGACGCTGCGCACCGGCGCGGCCTACGTACCCGTCGACGCCGACGACCCCGACGAGCGGGCCGCGATGGTGTGGGCGGACGCCGGAGTCTGCGCGGTGCTGGGCGCGGGGCTGGTCATCGCGACCGACTCCTGCAGACCCTCCGGCGGCCGACCCGGCGCGCCGGCCCCGGACGACGACGCCTGGATCATATTCACCTCCGGAACCACCGGACGCCCCAAGGGTGTTGCGGTCAGCCACCGCTCGGCGGCGGCGTTCGTCGACGCCGAGGCCCGGCTGTTCCTGCGCGGCCGTCCGCTGGCCCCCGGCGACCGGGTGCTCGCCGGGCTCTCGGTCGCCTTCGACGCCTCCTGCGAGGAGATGTGGCTCGCCTGGCGGCACGCCGCCTGCCTGGTCCCCGCCCCGCGCTCGCTGGTGCGGGCCGGCGCCGACCTCGGGCCGTGGCTGGTCGAGCGGCGGATCACGGTGGTCTCCACCGTGCCCACCCTGGTCGCGCTCTGGCCGACCGAGTACCTGGAGCAGGTCCGGCTGCTGATCCTCGGCGGCGAGGCGTGCCCCGAGGAGCTGGTCGGCCGACTGGCCGCCCCGCACCGCGAGTTGTGGAACACCTACGGCCCGACCGAGACCACGGTGGTCGCCTGCGCCGCGCTGATGACGCCGGGTGAACCGGTACGGATCGGCGCACCGCTGGACGGCTGGGAGCTCGCGGTCGTCGACGAGCAGGGCAAGCCGGTCGCCTGGAACGAGACCGGTGAGCTGCTGATCGGCGGCGTCGGCACCGCGCGCTACCTGGACCGGGCCAAGGACGCCGAGAAGTTCGTCAGCAGCCCGTACCTGCAGAGCACCCGCGTCTACCGCAGCGGCGACCTGGTCCGGGCCGATCCCGAGGGACTGGTCTTCGTCGGCCGGGCCGACGAGCAGGTCAAGCTCTCCGGGCGCCGGATCGAACTCGGCGAGGTCGACGCCGCCCTGCAGGCGCTGCCGGGCGTCCGCGCCGCCGCCGCGGCGGTCCGCAGTACTCCGGCCGGCGGCCAGGTGCTGGTCGGCTACCTGGTTCCCGACGGCGGCCCCGGCACGCCGTTCGACACCGCCGCCGCCCGGCTGGCGCTGCTCGACCGGCTGCCCCAGTCACTGGTCCCGCTGCTCGCCCTGGTGGACGACCTGCCGACCAAGACCTCCGGCAAGGTCGACCGCAACGCCCTGCCCTGGCCGCTGGCCGACCTCGCCCCGACGGCGCCCACCGGCCCCGCCCTGACCGGCACCGCCGGCTGGCTCGCCGGGAGGTGGCAGGACCTGCTGGGTCTGCCGGTGGCCGGCGACAGCGACTTCTTCTCGCTCGGCGGGACCAGCATCGCGGCCGCCAAGCTGGTCTCGGTGCTGCGCACCCGTCACCCCGGCGTCTCCGTCGCCGACGTCTACGCCCACCCCACCCTGCTCGCCCAGGCCGCCAGGCTCGACGAACTCGGCGGCCCGCTCGGCGGGACGCGCCTGGTGCGGCCCACCCCCAGGCGGGCGGGCGTGGTGCAACTGGCCTTCCTCACCCTGCTGTTCACCGTCAGCGGCCTGCGCTGGGTGCTGGCCCTGGCCGCGCTCGACAACCTGGCCGTGCTCGGCAACCTGACCGGACGGACGCTGGCCTGGGCCCCGTACACGCCGTGGTGGCTGATCGTCGCCGGTTGGCTGGTGCTGTACAGCGCGGCCGGGCGGCTGGTGATCGGGGCGGGCGCGGCCCGGCTGCTCACCGCAGGGCTGCGGCCGGGCAGTTACCCCCGGGGCGGCTCGGTCCACCTCAGGCTCTGGGCCGCCGAACGTGCGGTGGCCTCCTTCAACGTCGCCTCGGTGATCGGCACCCCCTGGGCCCGCCGCTACGCGCGGATCCTCGGATGCCAGGTCGGCGAGGACGTGCACCTGCACGCGATGCCGCCGGTGACCGGACTCGCCCGGTTCGGCGACGGCTCCAGCATCGAGCCGGAGGTCGACCTGGCCGGCTGGTGGCTGGACGGCGACGTGCTGCACCTGGGCAGTGTCGAGATCGGCACCGGCGCCCGGGTCGGCACCCGCAGCACCCTGATGCCCGGCGCCCGGGTGGGCGACTGGGCGGACGTCGCCGCCGGCAGCTGCGTCCTCGACGAGGTCGCCGCAGGTCAGCAGTGGCACGGCTCACCGGCCCGCCCGACGGCGGAGATGGGCCCGGCGGGCACCGGCTGGCCACTGCCCCGGCACCGCCGCTCCCGGCTCTGGAACGCCGCGTACGGGGTGGGGCTGCTCGGCTTCGGGCTGATGCCGCTGCTCGCCGCACTGCCCGCGCTGGTCATCCTGCTCTCGCTGCTCGACCAGGACCGCACCCTGGCCACCGCGATGGTCCAGCTGCTGATCGCGACGCCACTGGCGGTGCTGCTCTCGATGGTCTGCTACGCGCTGCTGCTGGTGGGCACGGTCCGGCTGTGCAGCCTGGCGATCAAGCCGGGACACCACCCGTCGCTCGGCCGGGTGGCCTGGTGCGTCTGGGTCGTCACCCGGCTGATGGACACCGCCCGCAGGTCGCTGTTCCCCCTCTACGCCAGTCTGTTCACCCCGGTCTGGCTCCGGCTGCTCGGCGCCCGGATCGGCCGGCGGGTGGAGGCCTCCACGGTGCTGGCCCTGCCCGGCCTGATGCGGGTGGACGACGGGGCGTTCCTCGCCGACGACACCCTGGTGGCGCCGTTCGAGGTGCGCGGCGGCTGGCTGCGGCTCGGGACCTCGCAGGTCGGCCGACGCAGCTTCGTCGGCAACTCCGGCATCGTCGGACCGGGCCGCACGCTTCCCGACAACTCCCTGGTCGGGGTGCTCTCCGACGCACCCCCGCAGGCCGAGGCCGGGTCCTCATGGCTGGGACGTCCCGGCTTCTCGCTGCCCCGGGTGGCCCGTACCGACGACCCCGGCCACACCTACGACCCACCCCGGCGGCTGGTCGTCGCCCGCGGGGCGGTGGAGCTGTGCCGGTTCGTGCCGGTGCTGCTGGTCGCCCTCCTCGGCGACCTGGCCTTCGGGGCGCTCCAGGAGCTGATCGACCATGACGGCCGGGCCGCGGCCGCCGCGTGCGCCGGGCTCATCCTGATGGGAGCCGGGCTGGCCGCGCTGATCACCACGACGGTGGCGAAGTGGGTGCTGGTCGGCCGCTTCAAGGCCGGTGAACACCCGCTCTGGTCCCACTTCGTGTGGCGCAACGAGCTGTACGACACCTTCGTCGAGGAGCTGGCGATGCCCTGGCTCGGCCAGGCCATCATCGGCACGCCGTTCCTCAACGTCTGGCTCCGCTCGCTCGGCACCCGGGTCGGACGCGGGGTGTGGTGCGAGACGCACTGGCTGCCGGAGACCGACCTGATCGCCATCGAGGCCGGTGCGAGCATCAACCGCGGGACGGTGCTGCAGACGCACCTGTTCCACGACCGGGTGATGCGGCTGGACACCGTGCACATCGGCGCGGGAGCCAGCACGGGCCCGCACTCCATCACCCTGCCCGGCTCGAACCTCGGTACCGGGGTGTCGGTGGGGGCCGCGTCGCTGGTGATGAGCGGCGAGTCGGTGCCGGACGGCACCCGCTGGCTCGGCAACCCGGTCGCGGCCTGGCCGGAGCCGGCGGCCGCGGGCGGCGCCTCCCGGCTGGTCGGCAGCGGCCCGGGCCGGGGCCGGTCACGCTCCCGGGGCCGACGGGGCACCGGGCGGCGGCAGGTGGGCAGCGGCGTCTGACGGTACGGCACCGGTTGCCGACGGCGGGTGGGGCTTCGGGCCCCGCCCGCCGTTCTGCCGGGCACACCGTGCGGGGTTCCGTACCGTCAGAGCGCTTCGTACGGCGTGAGCACCAGGCGGACCACGTCCTCCAGGCGGCGCCGGGCGTCGTCCAGCGTGGTGCGACCCGTCACCCAGGCGGTCAGTTCGCCCTGCCAGGCGTGGCCGACGATGTGCCGGACCACGTCGCCCGCACCGGGCGGGACCTGGGCCATCACCGCGTTCAGCGCGGCGTCGTCGGCCCGGACCAGACTCTGCAGCGCCTCGCTCGCGAACGGGTCGGTGGAGGCCGCGACCGAGACCCGCAGCCGGGCGAGCTGCGGCTGCCGCTGGTAGGCCCGCATCCCGTGCCGGACGAACCGCACCACCCGGTCGGTGCCGGTGGGCCCGCCGCGCGGGCCGCGCAGGTCCGCCACCAGGTCGGCCAGCAGCAGGCGGTGCCAGTCGGCGATCGCGGCGGCCAGCAAATGATCCTTGGAGGAGAAGTACCGGTACGCGGTTCCGAGCGCGACCCCTGAGCGCTCGGAGACCTGCTTCATCTGCAGGCGTTCGACCCCGGTCTCGTTCACCAGCGCGAGGGCGGCCGAGAGCAGATTCTGGCGGCGTTCGAGCTGACGGGGCGACATCGCCTCGATCGGGCGTGGTGACAGGTCAACCTTGGTCACCCGCACCATGATACGGGGCGGCCACCCGGGAGCGAACGACGCCTGATCAGCGCACCGCCCGCGCGAGCCCGGCCGCCGGCACCGGCCTACGGCTGTGCGGGGCGCGGCTGGTACTCGCGGACCAGGGCCTCCTGCACCGCGGAGGCGACCAGTTCGCCGTCCCGGTTGTAGAACTCACCGAGGGTCAGACCGCGCCCGTCGGAGGCGGACGGGCTGCGCTGTGCGAACAGCAGCCAGTCGTCCGCGCGGAACGGACGGTGGAACCACATCGCGTGGTCCAGCGAGGCCAGCATGACCCGGGTCGGCTCGGAGCGCTGCATCCGGGGCTTCTGGACGTGCAGCGCGGCGGTCGAGGCGAGCGTCAGGTCGGAGAGATAGGTGAGCGCGCAGACCTGGACCAGCGGATCGTCGGCCGGCAGCGGGGTGCCCGCCCGGAGCCAGACGAACTGCTGTGGCACACCCGGGAGTTCCGTCGGCACACCGGGTGCATCGGCCGGGACGAAGCGCATGTCGAGGGCGCGGAAGCCGCTGCTGCGGGCGTAGTCCTCCGGGGCCTTCGCGGCCCAGAGCGGGAACGGGTCCGGCAGCTCCTCGGGCCCCGGCACCGGAGGCATGGTGCGCTGCCGGGTCCCGGCCTCCTCGGGCAGTTTGAAGGAGGCGGAGAGGGTGAAGATCGCCTCGTCCCGCTGTACCGCGGTCACCCGCCGGGTGGCGTAGGAGAATCCGTCGCGGACCCGGTCCACCTCGTACTCGATCGGGCGCTGCGGGTCGCCGGGCCGCAGGAAGTAGCCGTGCAGGGAGTGCACCGTCCGGGCGGGGTCCACCGTCCGCCCGGCGGCGGTGAGGGCCTGCGCCGCCACCTGGCCGCCGAAGGTCCGGGTGGGCGCCCCGGCATGGCAGCTGCCCCGGAACAGGTTCTTGTCCAGCTGCTCGATCCGGAGCAGCTCGATGAACGAACCCACGGTGCCGCGGTCCGGGGCTTCCTGGCTGATGGCGTCGGTCACCTGCCCATACTGGCAGACGAGGGCCGTTCGACGGTGTGACCTGGGTTACCCGTAGTCTCATTTCAGGTGATGGAACGGGTTTCAGAAATGTCGGATGGTCGGTGTCCGGCCCCGGCGGCCCGGGGCGGGCACCCGGTGGTCAGACGGCGACCTCGTCGTCCTCGGCCGAGCGTCCGGTGACCGGGGTGTCGAGGTCCGGCACCAGCAGTTCGGCTCCCCTGGGCATCACCGCGACCGCGCGCCACCAGAGTTGGAGGGCGGGTGCCTCGGCGGGCTCGAACGGCCGGCCGGGGACGGGCACGGCGAGCCGGGCGCCGAGCGCGTGGGCGGCCGCGACCGTGCGTTCGGCGGGTTCCTCCCAGGGGTGCGGGGCGAGGTTGAAGGTGCACCAGTGGATCGGGAGCATCAGCGCTCCGCCCAGGTCGAGGTGGGCCCGGACGCCCTCCTCCGGCGTCATGTGCACCTCGGGCCAGAAGTCGCTGTAGGCGCCGATCTGCACCATGGTCGCGTCGAACGGACCGAGCTTGCCGCCGATCTCGGCGAAGCCGGGGAAGTAGCCGGTGTCCCCGCTGTGGAAGACCCGGTGCTCGGGCCCGGCCACCGCCCAGGACGCCCAGAGCAGGTGCGGGCTGCTCTTCGGCCCCCGGCTGCAGTAGTGCCGGGCGGGTGCGGCGGTCAGCGTGAGCCCCGCCACCTCGGCCGACTCCCACCAGTCCAGTTCGACGATCCGGTCGGCCGGCACTCCCCAGTGCTCCAGGTGCGCGCCGACGCCGAGCGGGACGGCGAAGACCGCGGGGGAGCGGGTCAGCGCCCGGACGGTCGCCATGTCGAGATGGTCGTAGTGGTCGTGCGAGATCACCACCACGTCCACCGGCCCCAGCCGGGCCAGTGGGACGGGGACCGGGTGCAGCCGCCTGGGCCCGGTCCAGGCGAACGGGGAGCAGCGCTCGCCCCAGACCGGGTCGAACAGCACCCGGCGGCCGTCCAGCTCGGCCAGCACGGTGGCGTGGCCCAGCCAGGTCAGCCGCAGCCCGGAGGCGGGCGGCTCGGCCAGTTCGACCGGCCGCAGCCGGTGCAGCGGGACGGCGGCGGCCGGGACCCGGCGCGGCCGGTTGGCGGTCAGCTGGGAGTGGGTGAGCTCCAGCGGTGAGCGGTCGTAGACCAGCCGGCGGGTCGGTACGGGGTTCTGGAAGGCGCCGTCCGCGAAGTTCGGCGAGGCGAGGACCCGGGCCAGCCGGTCGCCGGCCGGCTCCGCGCCGAACGCGTCGGCGCGGACCTTGCGCCAGGTGTGGCGCGGCAGGTCGCGGAGCGGTGGGAGGCCGGGGCCGAGGCCGGTGGCGGTGCCGAGCTGCGTGGTCAGAGTGGTGAACCGGGAGATCCAGGAGACGGAGCTGGGCACAGCACCTCCATGGGCACACAGCAACGCGCGCACGCAGCGGCACGGACGCGCGGGACAACGCGTACGAGCGGGTAGCGGACCCGCCGCCGTACGACATGCATCTGACCGGACCTTACCGTTCCGGCGGCCGTCGAACCCGGTGAACGGGGTACCGAGCACGCCGTTCGGTGGACCGTGCGCGGTTGTGGGCGTACGCGCCGACTGCCGTCGTCGGGCGGGCGTGAGCGCCTGCGGCGGCGGTGGCCGCCGCAGGCGCCCCCGGGGTGCACCGGGACGCGTGGGCCGGGCGTGCGGTGGGGCGGCGCGCGGGGTGGGTCGGGGCGCGTGGTCGGTCGGGTCGTGCGCCCGGCGTGCGGGCTCGGGCTCAGACCGCGTAGAAGCGGGTGATGGTCTCGGCCACGCAGTGCGGCTTGGGGCTGGTCTCGCTGCCGATGGTGAAGCGGACCACCGCCTGGACGCCACCGGTGACCTCGGTGGCCGAGAGCAGCTCGGCCGTGGCCCGGACCGCCGTGCCGACCGGCAGCGGGGCGGGGAAACGGACCTTCTCCGAGCCGTAGTTGAGGGCCATCCGAACGCCCTCGACGCCGTAGCACTCCTTGGCCAGGACCGGGATCAGCGAGAGGGTCAGATAGCCGTGCGCGATGGTGCCGCCGAAGGGGCTGTCCTTGGCGCGCTCGGGGTCGACGTGGATCCACTGGTGGTCGCCGGTCGCCTCCGCGAACAGGTTCACCCGGTCCTGGTCGATGATGTGCCACTCGCTGGTGCCGAGTTCGGTGCCGACGGCTGCGGTCAGGTCGGCGAGCGAGGCGAAGGTCGTCACAACGTGCTCCTGAGGGGGTGCTGCTGGCTGGACTCCGATTCCGCAGAGTATGCCTACTCGGGAGTCACCTGTCAGGAGTCACGTGCCCGGCGGGCTCCAGGGGCCGGCCGGGGCGGAGATCCCGACGGCTCGTCCGGTGGGGAGCGGCAGCCGGCCGCTGGGCAGCTCGGGAGTGATCAGCACGAACAGCTGCTCCTGGCCGGTCACCCAGGGGCGCGGACCGGCGCGCAGCAGGTGCTCGTGCAGGCCGGGGGCGCGGACCGGCTCGGCACGCGGTGGTCACGGTCCATGGCACCGATCGTGCCGCCCCCGCCGCCCTCCCCATCGGGCCCATGGTCCCTGAGCTGCGTCGATTCTCGGCCGTAAACGGCGGTAGCGGCCCGTGCGGCCGATGACACCGGTTCGCGGGCGCCGCGGCGGTAGCTTGTCGGCGGTAGGCCGGTAGTCCGCGGTCGTCGCGGGGCAGATCGACACCGATGGGTCGCGGCGACGGCGGGCGGGTGAGCCGGGTGCGCAGGTCGGCGTTGTGGGGGAGGGGGCGGTGCGGATGGGCGGCGGCATCGAACTAGTGGTGATCGGTGCGGACGGCGGGCCCGACCGCGCCCACGGCGGCTCCGCGCGGGCGGCCCAGGGGGCGGGGCTGCTCGCCGAGGTGCTGCCCGGACGCTGTTTCGACACCGGCACCAAGGGCTGTCGGGTGACCCTGGTGCCGCCGGACGCGGACGCCAACGCCATGCTCACCGCCCTGCGGTCGGCGGCCCAGAGACCCTCGCGCTGGCTGGTGGTCTGCCTGCTCGGCCAGCTGGTGGTCGATCCGCGCGGCCGGCGGCTGGCGCTGGTCGCCGGTGGCAGCACCTCCGACAACGCGTACCGGCGCGGGCTGGCCTGGGACTGGGTGGTCAGCACCATGGTCCACGGCGAGGCCGAGGACACCCTGCTGCTGGTGGACGCGGTCGCGGACCGGGAGGCGTGGGCCGCGCTGGAGCGCGGTGGGGAGGACGGCGCGGGCGAACTGCTCGCGCACTCGCGGGTGCCGCTGTGGGGGCGGGTCGGGCGGTTCGCCACCGGGCGGCGCGGGCGGGACACCGTCCTCCCCGGCGGGGAGGGCTCGTTCGCGTGGGCACTGGCGCGGGTGCTGGAGCACGGCGTACCGGGAGCGCCCGCGGCCGTCGGGCCGGCGGAGCTCCAGCCCGCGGTGGAGGCCGAGTTGGGTCCGGGCGCGGGGGCGGCCGGTGCCCGACTGCTCGTTCCCGGCCAGAACGGACGGCTGTTGATGCGCAATCGGGCCGCCGTGCGGGGTGCATTGGCCGGATTGTCGCTTTCCGAGGAACTGTTGGCGGTTCTGTGGCGAGAAAGTGCCCCAACGGATCCGCCTTCCGCGTAAGGTCAGGGGGCCCGAGGTGTTGCCGGGAAGGGGCGGGTGGCGAAGAATCGATGCCCGGAGCGGCACTGCGGGACGGCGGAAATCTTCTGGCGGCCATGGCAACGGATGGGGTCGGCCGCGATGAGGTGGGGCGATGCGGCAGCGCGGAAATGTGTTGCGCCCTGGGGCGGTTGGGATCAGTGGCGTGGTTCTGCTGACGGTACTCACCGCGTGCAGCGGTGAGGGATCGGCGGGTTCCACGGACCGGCTCGCCAGCCCTGGGGCCAGTGTTGCGACCGTGGCTCCGGTGACTCCTTCGGGTGGTTCGGGAACGGAGTCGATCGCGCCGACCGAAGGGCCCGAAGGAGCGGTCGGCCGGGTGGTCCTGAGGACGTATCAGAGCTGGTGGGACGCCAAGGTGGATGCTTTCGGACGACTCGATTCGGACGGGGCTCAACTCAGTGCGTACTCGGGTGGCCAGGCGCTCAGCGACTCGATGGCAAGTCTGCATCAGCTACACGAGGCCAAAATGGTGATGGTCGGTCTGCCGCGAACTTCTCCCCGGGTGAGTCAGGTCGATCTGAAAGCCAATCCGCAGACCGCAGTGGTGGAAGACTGCCTGGACGTGTCCGAATGGCACCAGGCCGACGCTGCGAGCGGTGCGACGAAAGATCCGCAGCAACGCCTGTCCCGCTATCTGGCGGTGACCAAGCTGCGAAAGTCCGGTAACAGCTGGCTCATTGTGGAAGTCACTCGTGAGGTGGGACGGACATGCTGAGGCCCCTTTGGCGTCTTCTCGTTGCCGCGGTTCTCTCTTTAGGGCTTGCGGCAGCGCTCAACCCAGTCGCGACGGCCGACCCGTCCGGTGACCCCAGCGGTGGTGTTGCCGGATGCAAGAACCTGTACATCTGTGTCGTCGTCACCGAACCCGGCGGGGGGACGCCGGGTGGTGGCGGCGGTACCGGGGGCGGGAGCACCGGGGGTGGTGGCGGCGGGGTGCAGATGTGCAGTTGGAACGGGCAGCAGTGGCCCTGCTGGGACGACGATCTCGGGTGGTTCAGCTCCTCGGACGGGTGCTACTACCACCGGATGAACCAGCAGCCGCCCGCCGGCGCCAAGGAGTGGGGCGGCCACGACCCGTCCGAGGGGGCGGTGTACGAGGTCAACTGCCGGGGGATCGACGGGCAGTTGACGCCGAAGGACCCGATGTTCTTCGCGCAGCCCCCCGGCGGGGAGCCTCCGCCGGACCGGCCGTACGACCTGGGGCTGAAGGCGCTGAAGACGATCCGGCTGGCCGCGCCCGTGCTGCACGCCGCCCCGACCGGTACCGCAGTGGTCGGCGTCCCGGTGTGGCTCTGGTACGACCGGGACGCCGCCACCACGGGCCCGCTGAGTGCCACCGCCACGGGACGGCAGATCAGCGTCACCGCCACCGTCACGCTGGCCGGTGTGCACTGGGACACCGGTGACGGCGCGGGCGTGGACTGCACCTCGCCCGGCACCCCCTACCACGCCGACGCCGGGGGCTCGCCCTCGCCCGACTGCGGCCACCTCTACACGACCGGCTCGGCCAGGCAGCGGGACGGCAGGTACTACCTGACCGCCACCCTGAACTGGAAGGTCACGGCGGTGGTCAGCGGGACGGGCGAGAAGGTGTTCGCCTTCGACTTCCCGGTCACCAGCGACCAGCCGCTCCCGCTGCGGGTCGGCGAGGTCCAGGTCCTCAACTGACCGTCGGCACCCGACCGCGCCCCACAGACAGTCCCCGTACGAAAGGCCGTAGCCCGGTGGAGAACCGAACCTTCGCGTCGCCGAGCCCCGGCACCGCCACCCTCGTGCCCGAACCGGCTCGGGCGGTGCCGCGCACCCCGCCGCGCACCCTGCGGGCCCGGCGCCGCAGGCCGGCCGTGCTGGCCATGGCGGTGGCGCTGATCGCGGCAGGCGGACTCGGCGGCGCGGTGCTCTACAACAGCACCGGCCAGCGGATCGCCGTACTGGCGCTGGCCCGTGACGTCCCGATGGGACAGGCGCTGACCGCCGACGACGTGGTGGTCGCCCGGATCGCCGGGGACCCGGCGCTGCGCCCGCTGGACGCCAGGGACCGGGACCGCACCATCGGGCTGCGTGCCACCACCGACCTGCGCCGGGGCGCGCTGCTGGGCAAGGCCGACGTCACCGCGGACCCGGCGGTGGAGCCCGGTCAGCAGATCGTCGGCGTCGCGGCCAAACGCACCCAACTGCCCGCCACCAGGCTGCAACCCGGCCTGCGGGTGCTGATCGTCGCGACCCCGGACCAGAGCCAGGGCGGAACCACCCGGACGCCGGACACGATGGCCGCCACCGTGGTCACCGTCGGCCGGGTGGACTCGGACGGCGGTCAGGTGGTCGACGTCGCCGTGCCGCCCGCGGACGGGCCCCGGCTGGCGGCCTGGGTGTCCACCGGCAGGTTCCAGGTGATCCTGGCGCCGCGGACGGCCGGTGCCACCGCCCCCGGCCCGTCCGGCGCCGGGTCCGGCACCCCGTCCTCCGGTGCCTCCAGCGCGCCCTCCAACGGGTCGTCACCGAGCCCGAGCGGCGCCGGCGGGGGTGGCAACTGATGGCCGTGGTCGCCGTCGTCGGCGGACCGGGCGCACCGGGCGCCACCACCGGCGCGCTCGCCCTGCTGCTGGCCTGGCCGCTCCAGCCCGGCCGCCGGATCCTGCTGGTCGAGTGCGACCCGGACGGCGGCGCCGTGCTGGCCGGCGCCCTGGAGGGCCGGGTCGAGGCCGTGTACGGGCTGCGCAACCTGGCCGTCGCCGACCGGCGCGGCCTGCTCGCCCAGAGCCTCTGGGAGCAGCTGATCGACCTCTCCCCGGCCGGCAACGGCGAGCGGCTGCTGCTCCCCGGACTGACCGACCCCGCGCAGGCGCCCGGCCTGGCGTACACCTGGGAACCGCTGGTCGAGACGCTCCACGCGCTCGAACCGCAGGGCTACGACGTCATCCTGGACCTCGGCCGCTCCGGTGCGGCCGGGGCCGGGGCGGTGCTCGCCCGCCGGGCCGACGTGGTCGCCGTCGCGCTGCGCAGCACGCTGCGCGGACTGAGCAGCGCCCGTCCCCGGCTGGCCGCGCTCCGCGAGGAGCTGGACAGCTCCGGCACCGGTGCGGACGCGCTGGGGCTGCTGCTGGTGGCCGAAGGCCCGTACCCGGCGGTCGAGGTGTCCCGGCAGTTCGCGCTGCCCGTGCTCGGGCTGCTCCCGTACGCCCCCCGCTTCGCGCGGGTGCTCTCCGACGGCGGTGACACCACCGACCGGCGGTTCGTCCGCTCGGAGCTGATGCGCACCGCCAGGTCGGCGGCCGACCAGATCCAGCTGCTCGTCCGGCGGCGCCGCCAGCGGCTCGCCCCGGCCCCGGCCCCGGCCCCGGCCCCGGCCCAGGACCCGGCCCCGCTCGGTCCGCCGGTGCACGCCGGCTGGTCGGCGCCGCCGGCCCAGCCCGGCGTGCCCTACCAGCAGCCCGTACAGCCGCCGATACCCGCCGGGGACACCGTCGCCGCGCCGCAGCCCGAGGTGCACCCGCTGGCCTACCCCGGTCCGGTGCCCGCCCCCGCGCCGTACGTGCCGCAGCCGCCAGCCCCCGCGCCGTTCCAGCCGCAGCCCCCGCAGCAGACGGCGTACGGGGAGGTGCTCCGTGCGCGGTAGCCCCCTGCACAAGGGCCCCGGCGGCACCGTGGACCCGGCCGAGCTGCCCTGGGCCACCGTCCAGCCGGCGGCGCCCGTGCGGCCGGCCGCCGTGCCCGGCGGCTCCTTCACCCCCGGACCGGTCCGCGGTACCGGCGTGCCCGCACTCCAGCCGGTCCCGGCCAAACCCGCGGTGGACCCGCAGGTCGCCCGCGAGCTCAAGCGCCAGGTCGCGGCCGAACTGCACCAGCAGCTCTCCCGGCTGGCCGACGGATCCGGCCTGGAGGCCGACCGGGCGACCCGGCGCCAGCGCGGCCGCGCGCTGATCGAGGAGGCGGTCGCCCGCTGGTCCGACGCGTACGCCCAGACCCACGGCATCCCGCCCACCAGGGACCAGGACCGGGTGCTCGCCGAGGCCGTCTACGACCTGCTGTTCCGGGCCGGGCGGCTCCAGCCCTACCTGGACGACCCCGAGATCGAGAACATCCTGATCAACGGCTGCGACGACGTCTGGGTCTCCCGGGTGCACCAACCGCTGCGCCAGGTACCGCCGGTGGCCGACACCGACGAGGAACTCGTCGAGCTGCTCCAGGACCTGGCCCGCCAGCACGGCGGCGGCGAGCGCAGCCTCTCCACCGCCAGTCCGACGCTCGCGTTGCGCCTGGAGGGCGGGATGCGCCTGCAGGCGATGACCGAGGTCACCCCCCGCCCGTACGTCGCGATCCGGCGCCACCGGGTCGCCTCGGCCACCCTCGCCGACCTGGTCCGACTCGGCACCGTGGACGCCACCCTGGCCGCCTTCCTGGCCTCGGCGATCCGGGCCAGGAAGAACGTGATGATCACCGGTACCCAGGGCGTGGGCAAGACCAGCCTGCTCCGCGCGATGGCCGCCGAGATCCCGCCGGACGAGCGGATCGGCACCCTGGAGTCGGAGTTCGAGCTCTGGCTGCACACCCTGGGCCACCTGCGCCAGGTGGTCCCGATGGAGGCCCGGGAGGGCAACGGCGAGCGCGTGGACGGCCGGATCGCGGGCGAGCTGACGATCGGTGAGCTGATCCCGGCCGCGCTGCGGATGACGCTGTCGCGGATCATCGTCGGCGAGGTCCGCTCCGGCGAGGTCGTCCCGATGCTGCGGGTGATGACCAACGGCGAGGGCGGTTCGATGTGCACCCTGCACGCGCGCGGCCCGCACATGGTGGTGGACCGGATCGCCGAACTCTGCCTGGAGTACGGCGCCCACATGACCGACAGCCTCGCCTACCGCCTGACCGCCAACGCCGTGGACCTGATCGTGCACGTCGCCATGGTCGACGAGACCGCCGTCGGCGGCCGCCGCCACCGCTTCGTCTCGCACGTCCTGGAGATCACCGGCCTCGGCGAGAACGGCCGGCCCGCGATGAACACCGTCTTCGGGCCGCGCCCTGAGCACGGCGAGCCCCGGGCCGTCCCGCACACCCCGCCGCAGTGCATCGACGACCTGCGCCGGGCCGGTTTCGACGCGGCGCTGCTCCAGAACCCGTACGGGAGTTGGGGCGCACCACTGTCGCTGCGGATCGGCGGCCTGCGGTGATGCTGCTCTTCGTACTCTGCGGCCTGCTGGTGGCGGGCGGCGCGGTCGCGCTGGTGGTCGGTCTGCTCGGCGGGCCGCTCGAGGAGCGCGACCGCAACCCGATGAGCGGGCGGCTGCACACCTTCTGGTACGGCGCGCCGGGCAGCCCGACGGCCCAGGTCGCCCGGCTGCGCCGGATCCAGACCGGCCTGGCGCTGGCTGGGGCGCCGACGGCCTGGCTGTTCACCGGAGTCCCGCTCACCGCCCTGCTGGTCCCGCTCGCCGTCTTCGGCCTGCCCTGGCTCTTCGACGCCACCCGCTCCGACACCCGCCGGATCGAGCGGCTGGAGGCGCTCTCCGAGTGGACCCAGCGCCTCGCCGACGTGCTGCTGCTCGGGGTCGGCCTCAACCAGGCGATCCTGACCAGCCGCCGTACCGCCCCGCCCGCCCTGGAGAGTGAGATCGCCGAGCTCGCCGCCCGGTTGCAGTCCCGCTGGCGCCCCGAGGACGCGCTGCGCGCCTTCGCGGACAGCCTCGCCGACGCCACCGCCGACAAGGTGCTGGCCGCGCTTCTGCTGCGCGCCGGGGACAGCGGTCCCGGGCTCGCCCGTGCGCTGGCCGACCTGGCCGAGTCGGTCCGCGAGGAGGTGCGCCAGCGCCGGGCGATCGAGGCCGACCGGGCCAAGCACCGCACCACCATCCGCTGGCTGGTGACCATCATCGTGAGCGTCCTGGCGGTCGGCTCGTTCAACCGCCACTACACCGCGCCGTACGGGACGTTCGTCGGCCAGGCGGTGCTCGGCGTGGTCTCCGCCGCCTTCGTCCTGGTGATCGCCTGGATGCGTTCGCTCGCCCGGCACACCCCGCCGCCCCGCCTGCTGGAGGCGGACCGGCGCAGCAAGGCGGGCCGACTGCCCGGCGCCGAACCGGAGGAGTCCCCCGACCCGTTGCTGAAGGAGGCGCGGTGATCTCGCCCTGGGCCGTGCTGGCCGGTGCCGTCGCGGCCGGCGGCATCGCGCTGCTGGCCGCCGAACTCCGCCCGTCCCCGCCGGACCTGGGCCAGGCCCTGGACCGGCTGCACCGGGTGCCGTCCGAGCAGGCGGTGGACGGCGAGGACCGGCAGTCCTGGTACGACCGGGTCGGCGAGCGCTCGCTCGGCCTGCCCGGCACCCGGATCCCGCGCCAGCAGCTGGCGTTGATCGGCCGCACCCCGGCCCGCTTCATGGCGCACAAGCTGCTCTTCGCGCTGATCGGCCTGCTGCTGCCCGGGTACCTGGCGGCGATGGCGCTGGTGGTCGGGTTCGGCCTGCCGGTGGCGGTGCCGCTGCTGCTCGGACCGGTGCTGGCGCTGCTCGGCTGGCTCGTGCCCGACGCGATCGTGGCCGGTGAGGCGAAGGAGGCCAGGACCGAGTACCTGCACGGGCTGGTCGCCTACCTCGAACTCGTCGCGCTGGAACGGGCCGCGGACTGCGGTCCGGCCGAGGCACTGCGGCGGGCGGCGGCGGTCGGCCGGGGCACCGTATTCCGCCGGATCCGGGACGCGCTGGAGCGCGCCGCCACCGACCGGCTGCCGCCCTGGGAGGGGCTGGACGCGCTCGCCGTCGAGCTCGGCCTCACCCCGATGCAGGACGTGGCCGACATCATGCGGATCTCGGGCACCGACGGTGCCGCCGTGTACGACACGCTGCGGGCCAGGGCGAAGAGCCTGCGGGGCGAACTGCTCGCGGAGGAGCTGGCCGGCGCCAACGCCGACAGCGAGCGGATGGTCGCTCCCGGTTCGGTGCTCACCCTGCTGATGACGGCGCTGATCGTCTTTCCCGCCCTCTACCAGATGCTCAATGTTGTCTAGCCGCCCGCCGCTTCGTCTGGAGACCAGTCACCATGAACCGAACCCGGAATCTGCTCGCAGCGCTGCTGCTGCCCCTGCTGCTGCCGGTGCAGCTCGCCATGTCCGTCTTCTTCCACTACCGGATGGGCCGGGTCCGCGCCGCCCGCGCGGCCGGGGACCGGGGTGCGATCACCATCGAACTGGCCCTGGCGGTGGTCGGGTTGGTGGTGGTCGCGGGGATCATCGTGGGAGTCCTCTACAGCCTGGCCGGCAAGGTCAAGAGCAAGGTGAACGACACCCCGATCGATGTGCCGAACCCGACGTGATCCGGCGTCCCGGCCGGGCCAGGCCGGGACGCACCCGGTCGGGACGCGTTCGGCCGGCCCGCACCTGGTCGGCCCGCACCTGGTCGGCCCGCACCTGGTCGGCCCGCACCTGGTCGGCCCGCACCTGGTCGGCCCGCAGCTGGTCGGGCCGGGGGTGCGACCGGGGGTCGATGACGCTCAGTCTGGCCATCGTCTTTCCGGCCGTGCTGTTGATGGTGGTGCTCGTGGTGCAGGCCGCGCTCTGGTGGTACGCGAGCCAGGCCGCGCTCACCGCCGCCCGGGAGGGCACCGACGCGGGCCGGATCAGGGGCGGCACGCCGCAGCGGGCCGTCCAGCGGGCCTCGGACTTCCTGGACCGGCAGGGCAGCCTGGCCGAGCGGGTGGAGGTCGTCCCCGGCGGGGACGCGCAGATGTTCAGCCTGCGCGTCTCCGTTCGGGCGCAGAGTCTGCTGCCCGGGATGTCGGGGATGACGATCGTCCGCCAGGTGACCGCCCCGCGCGAGAAGTTCGTCCCGCAGGGCGGTCGGCCGTGAGCCGGGCGGCGGACCGGGGAAGCGTCGCGGTCGAGGCCGCCCTGATCATCCCGGTGGTGGTGCTCTTCGTGATGATCGCCGTGGTGGCGGGGCGTATTCAGACCACCGGCGGGGTAGTGGATGCGGCAGCACGGTCCGGCGCCAGGGCGGCCTCGCTCGCCCGGAGCCCGGAAGGCGCACGGCAGGCAGCGCAGGACGCGGCGCAGGAGGTGTTCCGGGACCAGCGGGTGCCGTGCAGCGACGCCTCGGTCGCCCCGGTCGAGTACGGCACCATCAACAGTCCGACCGGCCAGCTCACCACCGTCAGCGTGACGGTGAGCTGCAAGGTCGCACTGGACTACCTGGCGGTGGGGGGAGTACCGGGGAGCAGGACCATGACCGGCCGGTTCACCTCGGTGATCGACCGGTACCGGGGAACCGGATGACCGGGCGCTGAGCGGAAGTACGCAGCATCGGGTTCAACCACCTGGTGGGGGAGGGGAATTGATGCCACGCCTGAACGGACGTGGGAGGAACGCGGTACCGGACGCCGGAGCGGTCTCCACCTTTGTGGCGATCTGCGCCGCCGGACTGGTCGTGGTGGTCGGCATAGTGCTCGACTGCGGCGGGCGGCTGCGCGCGATCGAGAACACCGACGCCCGCGCCCAGGAGGCCGCCCGGGTGGTCGGCCAGCAGCTCGACGAGGCGGCGGTGCTGCGCGGCGACGGCTACTCGGTGATCGGCGCCCGCCAGCACGACCTCGACGTGGCCACCCGCGCCGCCGACGCCTACCTCGACCAGTACCACCTGAGCGCCGACGTCAGCTTCAAGGACGACCACACCGTCCAGGTGAGCATCGACACCTCGTACCGCACCGCGCTGCTCGGCGCGATCAACGTCAACACCCTCCCGGTGCACGGCCAAGGCACGGCCACCCTGGTGCACGGAGTCACGGAAGCGGAGAACGGCTGATGGCCGCGCCACGAGCCAGGCACCACGCCCACGGCACCCGTACGGACGCGCCCGCCCACGGCGGCGGCGCCCCGGGCTCGCCCGGACCGGATCGGCGGCGGCCGGTGCCGCTGCGCCCGAACAGCCCTGGGCGGACCGCCGGTTCGGTGGCCTCCGCGCTCGGCGCGCTGATCGCGCTGGCCGCGCTGCTGGTCGGCCTCCCGGCGCTGCTGCTCTACGGCACCCTCGCGGTCCTGGGCATGGGCGACCCGGCGACCGGCGGGTTCGTCGCGATGCTCACCGGACCCGACGACGGACGGCTCTTCCTCTGGGTGCTGGTCGCGGTCGGCTGGATCGCCTGGCTCTGCTTCGCACTGTCCGTCCTGCTGGAGATCCCGGCCCAGTTGCGCGGCCGGATCGCCCGCCGGATCCCGGCCTTCGGCTGGAGTCAGCGGATCGCCGCCGGACTGGTCGGCTCGGTCCTCGCCATCCTGCCCGTCGCCGGCGGCGCCTTCGCGGCCACCCCCGAGAAGGCCCATGCGGCGGTCGCCCCGGCCCAGTTGACCGCCCGCGCGCTGCCCGCCGCGCTGCCCGCCGCGCCGGTGGCCCCGACCCTCGCCCCGGCGGCCGACCAGCACCCGACCTACACGGTCAGGGACGCCCGCCCGGCGGACAGCCTCTGGTCCATCGCCGAACGCCAACTCGGCTCCGGTGAGCGGTGGGTGGAGATCGCCAAGCTCAACACCGGCCGCACGATGGACGATTCGGGTACCCGGTTCGACGCCGACCGGGCCATCCAGCCCGGCTGGAACCTGCTCATGCCCGGCGACGCCAAGGCGGACGGGACGGCGACGGGCACACCCCCCGAGACGCCCCGGGGCAGCGGCGCCGGCTCCACGGCCACGCCTGCGGGCGGGCAGCACGCCAACGTCACGGTGCACGCGGGCGACACGCTCTCGGCCATCGCCGAGCGGGAGCTCGGCTCCGCCGAGGGCTGGCCCAAGCTCTTCGAGGCCAACAAGGGCGTGAGCACACCCGACGGGGAGCGGCTGACCGACCCGGACGTGCTGGCTCCCGGCATGGTCCTCGCCATCCCCGGCGCCCAGCCCCCGGCCCCGGCCCCGGCAACCCCCGCCCCCGGGACGGCCGGTACGACCAGCACGACCGGTACGACGCAGTCGGCCCCGGCCCCGAGCACGCCCGGGTCCGGCTCGGCCCCGACGCCCGGACCGACCTCGGGCCACGGCCCGGCCGTGCCGCCGTCCAGCGCCGGGCCCTCGGCGCCGCCCGAGCACAAGTCGCCCACCGCCAAGCCGAGTTCGACCACCAAGGCGGCGGTCCCCAGCGACGACTACAGCGTCGCGCTCGCCACCTCCACCGTCGGAGTGCTGCTCGCAGCGGTGCTGATCGGAACCGTGGGCCGCCGCCGGGGCGACCAGCAGCGGGCCCGCCGCCCCCGGCACCGCATCGCCCTCCCGGCCGGCCCCGCCGCCGACTTCGAGGCCGAACTGAAGGTGCGCCAGAGCGACACCGGCCTGGACCTGCTGAACCGGGCGCTGCGCACCCTGGCCCGCAACACCGTCCGGACCGGCAAGCGCCTGCCCGCCCTGGTCGCCGTCCGGGTCACCGCAGGGCGTACCGTCGAGCTCCATCTCGCCGGGCCCTGCGCTCCGATCGCACCCTTCCGGGCCGCCCACGCACCGAACGTCTGGTGGTGCCCCGAGGACTCGCCGGAACTGCTGTCCGCCACACAGGCGGCCAAGACCTCGGCGCCGTACCCGGCCCTGGTCACCCTGGGCACCGCGCCCGACGGGGCCGTGGTGCTCGCCGACCTGGAGACCGTACGGCTGATGCACCTGTCCGGGCACCCGGACGACGCACGGGACGTCCTGCGCACGCTGGCGGTCGAGCTGGCGCACAGCCCGTTGGCCGACCGGCTGCACCTGCACCTGATCGGGCTCGCCGAGGACCTGCCGCTCACCGGCCCGGCGGTGGAGCGCGTCCACCGGTACGACAGTCTGGAGGCGGCGATCGCGGCGCTCGGCCCGCGCACGGCCAAGGCCAGGGCCACCCTGGTCGCCGCCGAGGCGGCCAGCCCCCGGGACGCCCGCAGCCGGGGGCACGCGGACGAGTCCTGGGTGCCCGAGATCGTGCTCTCCGCGCAGCCGCCCGGCGGGAGCCTGCCCGCCGAGCTGGGCCGCCTGCTGGACGGCACCCCGCGCACCTGCCTCGCCGTGGTCACCCGGGCACCCGAACGCGGCACCGGCCCGGTCGCCCGCTGGACCCTGCCCAGCAGCGGGACCGCCACCATCCCCGGCCTGCACCTGACCGTCGAACTCCAGAAGCTCGGCCCGGAGCAGTACGACCACATCGGTGAACTGCTGCGGGTCGCCTGTGACAGCACCCAGTACCCCGCGCCCGACTGGACCCTCGACGGCCCGGGCGGCGACCTCGACGCGGCGGAGATCCCGCTGCCGCCCGTGCCGGTGCTGGCCACCGTCGGGGCACCCTCCGGCGCGGCACTGGCGCTGCCGGTGGACCTGGCCGGGGCGCAGCTGGTCACCCGGATGATCGGGACCGGTGCCAGCCCGTTCGCGGGCACCGACCCGACGGTGACACCGGCCCCGCGCCTCGCCGGGGCTTCGGCTGGCGGGCCCGGTGCCGCTGCGGGGGCTGCCGCCTGGGCTTCGGCTGTCGGGGATTCGGCTGGCGGGCCCGGTGCTGCCGGATCAGCCACCGCGCCCGAGGCCCGCGACGACGGCCGGGTGGCCCCGGCCGCGCCGGTGCGACCGTCCGCCCGGCACAGCGCCAACGGGATCGGCCTGCACAGCAACGGTTCGGTGCCCGGCTCGCCTCCGCTGCCTGCCGGGGCCGCCGGTGCCGCTGCGTCCACCGTGCCGGCCGTGCGTCCTGTGCGTCCTGTGCGTCCCGCGATTCCGCCCGTCCCGCCCGTCCCGCTCGTCCCGCTCGTCCCGCCTGTCCCGCTCGTCCCGCCCGTGCGGCCCGGGGCCGACGTGCCGTCAGTGCCGGCCGCCGAGCCTGTGCCTCCGGCGCCCCCGGCGTCCCCCGCCGCCCCGGTGGCACCCCCCGAGCCCGTGCCGATGCACGACCCGGCGCCCCCGGCGGACGCCTTCGGCGGTCCGGCCGACCAGGCACGCCCGGCACCGGTCACCCCGGTCCACCCGGTGGCGCCGGTGAACCCCGTGCCCTCGGCGTCCGGTTCCACTCGCAGCGACAGTGACGACCTGCTGGCGATCCTGCGTTCCCCGGAGGCGCACGCGACCCGTACCGCTCCCCGGATCCGCCTGCTCGGACCGGTGGACGTCCTGGGTGCGGCCGGTCCCGCCGAACCGTCGGCCATCCCCCGGCTGACCGAGCTGGCCGCCCTGCTCGCGCTCCGGCCGGGCGTCGAACACGGCGCGCTCGACCGGGCCCTGCACCCGGGCGCCGCGCACCTGGCGGCCGAACAGCCGGGCTCCGAACCGGACGGCTCAGGGACCGCGGCGGACCGCCCCGGCACCCCGCTGCCCGCCAAACTCGCCGAACTGGCGGGCTGGTTCGGCAGCTCCACCGACGGCCGGGCCTTCCTGCACCCGGACACGCCGGACGGCTACGCCTTCGCCCCGACCGTGACCTGTGACTGGGACGAGTTCCGCAGCCTCTACCGGCGCGGCATGCGCAGCACCAGCAGCACCGCCGACGCCGCGCTCGCGCATGCCCTCGCCCTGGTCCGCGGCGCCCCGTTCGCCGAGGCCCCGACCACCGCCTACGCCTGGGCCGAGGCCGAACGCCAGGACATGCTCGCCGCGATCGTCGACACCGCCCACGAACTCGCCGCCCGCCGCCTCCAGTACGGCGACCACCGCAGCGCCGAGGCCGCCATCTTCCGCGGCCTCGCCGTCGCCCCGGACATCGAACTCCTGCACCGCGACCTCTTCTACACCTACGCCTCGGCCGGTGCCCGCGACCAACTGGTCCGAGCCGTCAACCGACTGGACGCCCTCAGCCGCCGAACCGGCCGAGATCTGGACGCCGACACGGTCGCCCTGCTCCGCGACCTGCTCGCCGGGAGCTGACCGGCCCGGTCGGACTCGGCGACTGTGATAGCCGGTGGCCGTGCTCGGTTCCGAGTCCAGGGGACAGGTCAGGCCGGTGGCGTGTCCCAGCACGTGACCGACCGTGATCCCGTCCCCCGGCACGATGGCCGCCTCGACGATGACCTGAACCGCCATGAGGCCAATCCTCCCGCCCCGGCGGCCAACCGCAATGTCCACGCGTCGGCGTACACCCGAACGTGCTCAGGCAGGTGTACGGCTGCGTTCCCGGTCTTCGTTGGCCTCAGGCTGGCGGCAGGCGCCCCCGACTCGGTACCTGCACGTGATTGCTCTCGGCGGACCGACCCGATCAGTGCCCACGGACCGCGGAATCTCACACTTCCGCGGGAACCCCTGCTCGCGAGATCGCGGACCCTGCACCCGGGCCGGGTTGGCGCACCGGGTGCCGGAGCCGGTGCCGGTGTGTGCGCTGCCGGTTCAGCGGGGGCTGGACCAGGCGCTGATGCCCAGCTTTCCGGTGGTGCCGAGGTCCATCAGGATGGTGATGCTCTGTGCCCGGGCGCCGGGACGAGGCGTGATCTCCAGGTGACTTCCGTTGACCGGAGCGGAGTTGACCTCCGTCACGGTGTTCCTCCAGGCCAGCCCGAACACCGCGCGCTCGCCGGGCTTCAGGGTCAGCGGTGTGGGTCCGGCGTCGAAGCGGTCGATGACGGCGATGGCGGAGGCGCCGTGGCTGACCGCGATGTCGAACGGCTCCCGCTGGTCGTCCAGGACGCGGACGGTCGGGTAGCCGTTCAGGGCGTAGGGCCGAGTGCCGCAGTTGGTCAACTCGACGGTCAGGGCGCGCAGTCCCATCGCCGCGTCGGGCTCCCCGGCCCGGAGGGCGACCCCCGAGGCCGGGCACGGTTCGGCGGTGACGGGGGCGGCACTGGGGGTCACTCCGTACGGGACACCCGACGTATCGAGCGTATCGGCGTGGACCCGCGGGAACGGCGCGGTAGCCGCCGTGCCCGAGGCCGACCGGCCGGGGACGGTGGGCGCGGACACGGCGCGGGCGGATGCGGTGGGCGCAGGCCCGTCGGCTGCCGGCCCGGTCGCGGCCGAGGACTTCGACCCGCAGGCGGTGAGCAGACCGGCCGCCGAGAGCAGCAGGCCCGCGGCGGCGAGCGAGGTCCGGCGAGTCCTGACCGCTGTCGTATCCATCTGCTCATCGTGTCACAGTCCTTGACTCTCCCTTTGCCCGATGTGATGAAGTGCCTCCTCCGAGGGCGTCGACGACCCGGGACCGAGGAGCCTGGTGGTGTGCCAGGAGGACGGCTCTGCCACCTGTTCGTCGTGGCCGACCGGATCCGGTATCCAGGGCGTCCGATCTCGCGTTCGAATCGTCCGATCCGGCGTTCGGGCCCTCGGGCCTGCCGTTCGGACACCTTCCGCCGGCACGCCGGGCAACGGCGGCGCGCGTCCGTCCGCAGCGGCGCGATCGAGGGGCCCGGCCTGGCTCGCCCGTGGGATCACACCGTAAGGTGGCGAGATCGCGCGTGGTGAAGGGCACCACGGCGGGAGATACGGACCTCGCGTGAACCGCGGGGCGGGGCGGGAGACCGGCGGTGGCGGACCTCACATCGACCTCCGGGAGTGGCAACAGGCCTCCCGGCACTGGCGATACGGCCCCGCTTCCCCCGTACCCCACGGCCCCGCCGGCCGTGCCGGGTCCGCCGAACCCGCCGGGCCCGCCGACCCTGCCGGCTGTTCCGGCCGGGTGCGCCGAGGCGCAGCCGTACCAGGGGGAGGCCGGGCCGACGGTGGAGCGCACCGCCGTCCTGCCGCCTGGCCCCGACGGTCCGGACGGGCCGATGCCCTCCACCGGGTGGACCGGCTTCATGCCCGTGATCCGGCCCCAGCAACCGGCCCCCGCCGTGTCCGCCGCGCCTGCCGCGCCCGTCGGTTCGGTGGCGGTGGGAGCGAGCCCGGGGCTCGGCGGTGGGCCGCGCGGCCGGATCCTGGTGGTCGAGGGCGGTTACGGTGCGTCAGGCCGGCGCTCCTGGGGGCGCAGCGGTTCGGCGCAGGCGCCGGTGCTCTCGGCGATGCTGGCCGGTGTCTCGCCGTCGATCCTGCTGGCGGCGGACGCCGTGGACGCCGTCCACCTGCCCGGCGCCAGTGACCCGCAGAGCGTTCTCGCCCACCTCAGGGCCGCCGCCCGCCATGCGGGACCGCTGCTCGTCCACCTCGGCGGCCACCTGATCGCCGACCGGCGCGGCGGCCAGCTCTACCTGACGCTGCGTGACTCCAAGGCGGGCACGATCCGCCAGGACGGCCTGCCCTGGTCGGCCGTCGCGGCGGAACTGCGGCACCGCCCGGCCGAGTGGGACACCCTGGTGATCGCCGACCTGAGCGCGGACCAGGCCGTCTGGCCGCAACTCCAGAGCACCATCTCCCCGTTGACGGACGGTGTGCCGCTCTGGGCGGTCGTCGCCCCCGACCCGGAGCAGATCGGCACCTTCACCCGCGCGTTGACAGAGGCACTGCACGGCGGCCGTCCGGGGGCGGAGCCCGTCCTGACGCCGGAGCAGCTGCGCCAGCAGGTGCACTCGGTGCTGCGGCCCGACGTGATCATCCACAGCTCGCACCCGGCCGACCGGCCGCTGTTCCGCAACACCGCCCGCCACTTGGGCGAGGCGGAGCCCCGGCCGTACGACGGGCCGCGCCCGGCCGCGGTGCTGCCGAAGCCGCCCGCGCGGGTGGCCCGGCAGCGCCAGGCGGCGGCGAACCGGGTGATCCTGTCCAAGGGCGCAGCGGAGGCCGGGGCGCCGGAGCCGACGATGCAGCGGGCGGCGTCGCGCAAGCCGGTCTCACTGCTCAAGCCCGGTGTCCCGCCGACGCCGCCCCGTCCGGTGCGCCCGGTCTCCCTGCTGAAGGTGGCGCCGCAGCAGGTGCTTGATGCGCCATGGTCCGAACCCGCCGAGGCGGGAGTGCCCTCGGTGAGCCTGTCCAAGGCCGGCCCGCTCCCCGTGGCGGCGGATCCGGCGCCGCAGCCCGAGCCGCTACCCGAGCCGCAGCCCGAGTCGCTGCCGGAACCGCAGCCGTACGAGCGCGCCGAGCCCGCCGCCCTGGTCGACCTGGGGAAGTCACCGGCCCCGGCCCCGGAGCCGGCCCCCGAAGCCGTGCCGGACAACCCCGTCGACACCTCCGTCGCGGCCTCCGCCCAGGCCGCCGTGGAGCCGGAGCCGGCCCCGGCCCCGGAGTCGGCCCCCGAGGCCGATCCGCTCGCCGGGTACCGCGAGGCGATCGCCCGCATCGTCCGCAGCGCCGACGCGGGCGAGCACGAGAGCGCCACCGAGCTGGCGCTCGAACTGGAGCGACAGGCGGTGTCCACCCACGGACCGGTCGCACCGGCGGTCCTGCAGGTCCGTCAGGTCCGCGCCCACGTGCTGCGGCTGTCGGGCCGCCCGGAGCTGGCCGCCGAGCTGTACCGCGAGGTGGCCCTGACGCTGCTCCGTGCCGAGGGGCCCGAGCATCCGGAGACCCAGCGGGCGGCGACCAACGCGGAGGCGTGCTGGCGCTCGATCAAGGACCGGACCGAGGCGATCAGGGTGGCACCGGAGATCATCGAACTCCGCGCCTACCTGCCGGGGCCGGACGGCCGCAAGCTCCGCGCGGCCGAGCGCTACCTCAAGCAGCTGGTGACCGCCGAGATAGAGACCCAGCTCTGACCCGGCCGCCCCGTCAGCGCCCGGCGATGGAGTGCACGAACCGGGCCCCGTCGATGGTGCCCAGCCCGCTCGCCAGGTCGTAGCCCCGTACGGCCTGGTAGCCGTCGACGCCGCCCCAGGAGTTGTTGCCGGCCGTCACGTCGACGATGCCGCTCTGCCGTGCGGGCAGCCGACTCAGGCTGTACATCCGCCAGTTGAGCTGCCCGAGGCGGTGCCCGGCGAGTTGGTCGGCGAGTGCGACGATGCCCGAGAAGATCGGGGTGGCCTCGCTGGTGCCGCCCGTGAGGTGCCAGCCGGCCTGGTGCGGGTCGTAGGACTCGTACGTCCAGGCCGCGCCGTCCACCGCCGCGCTCATGCTGATGTCGGGGGTGCCCCGGTGGTCGCCGGTGACCTGGGCGACTCCGGCCTGGTACCAGGGGCGGGCGAAGACGCCCGAGATGCCGCCGCCACCGGCGCCGTACTTGTCGTTCCAGACCCGGTCGGGCGCGGTGCGGTTGCCGCTGTCGTCCAGGGTGAGCTGGGTGCCGCCGACCGAGGTGACCAGCGGGTCGGAGGACGGCCAGGAGTCCACCCGGTACGGGTAGAGGCTGCCCGCGGCCGCCGTGGAGTCGGTGGAGTCGGTGGCGCCGTTGTCGCCGGAGGCGGCGAGCACCGTGACGCCGTGCTGGGCGGCGGCCTTGAAGGCGTACCGCAGGTCGGTGAGGGAGCTGAAGGCACCCTGGTCGAAACCGGGGAAGGTGTTCTCGGTGGCGCCGAAGCTCTGCGAGACGACATCAGCCCGGCCGGCGTCGATCAGGGCCTTCTCGGCGTCCATCATCTCCGGCAGGCCGGTCACCCCCTCGGTCTCGGCCACCGGGGTCTCGACCAGCACGATGTGCGCGTCCGGGGCGATGGCGTGGGCGTACTCGACGTCCAGGGTGCTCTCGCCGGCCCAGCCCAGGTGCTCCTGGTTGGCGGGGTCGAAGGGCGGCACCTTGCCCCACTTGACCACCTCGACCTCGGTGTCGGGGATGCCCCACTGCCGGTCGAACGTCTCCAGGTCGTGCTGGATGGTCGGCGAGCCGAAGGAGTCCACGATCACGATGGTGCGGCCCTTGCCGGTGATGCCCTCCCGGTAGAGCGGGTCGAGGTGGTACGCCGCGCGGTACTGGAGCGGTGAGTAGCAGTGCAGGCCGACCTTGGCGACGCAGGCCGAGGTGGCCATCGGCGCGCTCAGCCCGAGGGCGCTGATGTGCCCGGCGGAGGCCGGGCGGACGTGCACCGCTGCGGGGGCGGCCGTGGCCCTGCCGCCCGGGCCGGTGCCGGCGGTCAGTGCGGCGGCTCCGGCGGCGAGCAGCGCCGCGGTGCGGACCGCGGTGGAGTGGCGGGGACCGCGGCCGGCGGGAAAGGCACCCATGGGACTCCTTCGGAGCGACGGTTCGACACGGACTCCGACCGTGGACGGTCGGCCCCGTCATCTCATCGGTCCGGGGCCGGTCGGGCCATAGTCGGATCGGAGGTGCCGGGTGGCCCCTACCGGCCACCTGAATAGGTAAAGGCCGACCCCGGTCCTGGTAACGCCACACCGGGATCGGCCATCCGACGGACAGCCCGTCACCTGTTCAGCGCGCTCCGCCGTTCACGTACAGGGTCTGGCCGCTGACGTAGGAGGCGTCCTCGCTCGCCAGGAAGGCGACCACGGAGGCGATCTCCTCGGGCTGTCCGACCCGGCGCAGCGGGGTGCGCTCGGCGACCTCGGCCTGGTGCGACTCGGGCGTGGCGCCGACCCGCTCGGCGGTGGCGGCGGTCATCGAGGTGGCGATGTAGCCGGGGGCCACCGCGTTGACGTTGACGTTGAAGGGCCCCAGCTCGATCGCCAGCGTCGCCGTCAGCCCCTGGATGCCCGCCTTGGCGGCGGCGTAGTTGGCCTGGCCCCGGTTGCCGAGCGCCGAGCGCGAGCTGAGCGAGACGATCTTGCCGTACTTCTGCTTCACCATGTACTTCTGCGCCACGTGGCTGCAGTTGTAGGCGCTGGTCAGGTTGACCGTCAGGACGGCGTCCCAGTCCGCCTTCGGCATCTTGAAGAACAGGTTGTCCCGGGTGATTCCGGCGTTGTTGACCAGGATGTGGATCCCGCCCAACTCCTCGGCCACGGCGGCGAACACCGCCTCCACCGCGTCGTAGTCCGCCACGTCGCAGCCGTACGCCCGGGCCGTCCCGCCCTTCGCGGTGATCGCCTCGGCCGTGCCCTGCGCCCGCTCGGCCGTCAGGTCCACCACGGCGACCGTCGCCCCCTCCTCGGCCAGCCGCAGCGCGGTCGCCGCGCCGATCCCCTGCGCCGCGCCGGTGACCACGGCGATCCTGCCTGCAAAACGTGCCATGCCAACTCTCCTCGGTAGCTCAGTCTCTGTGAACGTGACCGGGCGGGCGCCCGGAGCCTGCGGACCCGGACGGTCAGACACTCTCGACCACGACGGCGCTGCCCTGACCCACGCCCACGCACATCGTGGCCAGGCCGCGCCGGGCGCCGGTGCGCCGCATCCGGTGCAGCAGGGTGGTGAGGATACGGGCCCCCGAGCCGCCCAGCGGGTGGCCGAGCGCGATGGCGCCGCCGCTCGGGTTCACCAGTTCCGGGTCGAAGCCCAACTCCCGCACACAGGCCAGTGCCTGGGCGGCGAACGCCTCGTTGAACTCGGCCTCCTCGATGTCCGGAACCTGCCAGCCGACCCGGCCGAGCAGCTTGCGGGTCGCGGGGACCGGGCCGATGCCCATCACATCCGGGTGCACCCCGGCCGAGGCCCCGCCGACGTACCGGCCGAGCGGCTCCAGCTCCAGCTCGCGCAGCGCCTCTTCGCTCACCAGCAGCAGCCCGGCCGCGCCGTCGTTCATCGGCGAGGCGTTGCCCGCGGTCACCGTGCCGCCCTCCCGGAAGACCGGCTTCAGGCGGCCCAGCTTCTCCAGCGTGGTGTCCTCGCGGATGCTCTCGTCCTGGCCGACGGTCACCCCGTCCGGCCGCAGCACGGGCAGGAGTTCGGCGTCGAAGTGCCCGTCCTTGCGGGCGAGGGCCGCCCGCTGGTGGCTGCGCAGCGCGAACTCGTCCTGCTGCTCCCGGGTGACGCCGTACCGGGTGGCGACCTCCTCGGCGGTATCGCCCATCGAGAGCACGCCGTGCAGCTCGGTCATCCGGGGGTTGGTGAGCCGCCAGCCGAGCCGGGTGTCGTAGGTCTCGATCCGGTGCGGCAGTGCCTCGTCGGGGCGGGGGAGCACGAACGGGGCGCGGCTCATCGACTCGCAGCCGCCCGCGATCACGATCTCGGCCTCGCCGGAGCCGATCGCCCGCGCGGCCGTGGTGACGGCCTCCATGCCGGAGGCGCAGAGCCGGTTGAGCGTGGCGCCGGGCACGGTGTCCGGCAGCCCGGCGAGCAGGACGGCCATCCGGGCGGCGTTGCGGTTGTCCTCCCCGGCCTGGTTGGCGGCGCCCCAGTAGACGTCGTCGATCCTGGCCGGGTCCAACTGCGGTACCTGGTCGAGCAGTCCGCGCAGGACGCCGGCCGACAGGTCGTCGGGCCGTACGGTGGACAGCGCGCCGCGCAGCCGCCCGATCGGGGTGCGGCGGGCGGCGGCGAAGTAGACGGGACGCACTTCTTCGGGCTCCTCTACTGTCTCTGCAGATTCTGCTGGTGGGTCCGGGGGTGCTGGTGGGTCCGGGGCTGCGGGTGCTTCAGAACGCGTTGATGCCGGTCAGCGCCCGGCCGATGAGCAGCTTGTGGATCTGGCTGGTGCCCTCGTACAGGGTCATCACCCGGGCGTCGCGCAGCTGCTTGCCGACGGGGTACTCGTCGATGAAGCCGTAGCCGCCGAAGACCTGGAGGGCGTTGTTGGCGGCCCGGACCGCGGCCTCGGAGGCGAACAGCTTGGCCACCGAGGACTCGGTGGCGAAGGGCAGGCCGCGCTCGATGTGGTCGGCGACCCGCCAAGTCAGCAGCCGGGCCGCCTCGACGTCCACCGCGATGTCGGCGAGCAGCTCCTGCACCAGCTGGTGGGAGGCGATGGGCTTGTTGAACTGCTCGCGCTCCTTGGCGTAGGCGACCGCCGCCTCCAGGCAGGCGCGGGCGATGCCGACGCAGCCGGCCGCGACCGACATCCGGCCCTTGGCGAGCGCGGCCATCGCCACCGTGAAGCCCTTGCCCTCCGCCCCGAGCCGGGCGCTGTCGGGCACCCGTACGCCGTCCAGCGACAGTTCTGCGGTGGCCTGGCCGCGCAGGCCCAACTTGCCGTGTATCTCCCGGCGTTCGAAGCCCGGCAGGTCGGTGGGGACCAGGAAGGCGGTCACCCCGCGATGGCCCTGCCGGTCCGGATCGCTGCCGCCGGTGCGGGCGAAGACCAGCGCCACGTCGGCCCAGGTGCCGTTGGTGATGAACATCTTGGCGCCGGTGATCAGCCAGCTATCGCCGTCCCGGACCGCCCGGGTGGTGAGGTTGGCGGCGTCCGAACCCGTGCCCGGCTCGGTCAGCGCGAAGCAGGCCAGCGCCTCGCCCGAGGTCAGCCTCGGCAGCCAGTACCGCTTCTGCTCCTCGGTGCCGAAGGCGTTGACGGACTTGCCCACCAGACCGAGCGAGACCGAGACGATCCCGCGCACCGCCGAGTCGCCCCGGCCCAGCTCCTCCAGCACCAGGCAGTACGCCAGGTGGTCGCCGCCGCTGCCGCCGTACTCCTCGGGGATGGTCAGCCCGAGGAAGCCGAGCTCGGCCAGCTTGCCGATGACCGTGCGGTCCACCGACTCGGCGCGGTCCCAGGCGGCGGCGTGCGGCACGATCTCGCGGTCGGTGAACTCGGCGGCCAGCTTGCGTACGGCGGCCTGCTCCTCGGAGAGTTCCAGGTTCATCGCAGTGGTCCCTCGTTCTCGTCTCTTCCTTGCCCGAAAGGGCGGAACGAATAAACTAGCGGTGCAAGTTTTTCCTGGACTGTAGCCCGCCGGACCCGGCTCTGGGAAGAGGCGCCCGGCGGACGGCTGCGAGAATGACCCGCCGAACACACATCCGTCACACATCCGCAGGAGGCGATGATGGCGCGCCCGCGCACCCCGCTGCTCAGCCGCGACCGCATCGTGACGGCAGCGCTCGCGCTCGTCGACGCCGAGGGCCTCGAAGCGCTCTCCACCCGCCGCCTGGCGGCCGAGCTCTCGGTCAGCGGGCCCTCGCTCTACAACCACTTCGCCACCAAGGACGAACTGCTCGACGCCGTGGTGGACACCGTGATGGGCGAGGTCGACCTCGGCATGTTCGGCGCCGGCGGCGGGACGGACTGGCGCGGCGCCCTGCGCGACTGGGCCCGCTCCTACCGCGCCGCCCTCTCCGCCCACCCCAACATCGTCCCGGTGCTCGCCCAGGGGCCGGGCCGCCGGCCCAACGCGCTGCGCCTCGCCGACGCGGTCTTCGGCTGCCTGGTGGACGCGGGCTGGCCGCGCGGGCAGGCGACCCGGATCGGCGCGCTGATGCGCTACTTCATCACCGGCTCGGCGCTCGCCTCCTTCGCCGCCGGGTTCCCCGAGGACGCCCGGCTCTACGCCGCCGAGTACCCGCACCTCGGCGAGGCCCACCTGCTCGCCGAACACCGCCGCAGCATCGACGACGGAGCCTTCGAGACCGGACTCCAGGCGCTGCTCGACGGCCTCGCCCTCCGCTTCCCCGCCCCGGAGGCCACGGGGTGAGGCGGCGGTCCCGGCCGGTTCACCAGGGGATGGGCCCGGTCCTGGCAGCGGTGCGAGTCGCCTGATCGGCCGCCGACAGGTCCAGGGCCTCCGCGCGCGCCGGCAACTCCCGGATTTCGCACGGGTGGGACCGGGGACGCACGAGGGGCCCGCACCCCGTGGTGCGGGCCCCTCGGTGGGCGTGGGCGGGCGGGTCAGCCCATGTCCTCCAGGCGGATGCCCTTGGTCTCCTTCATGAAGCGGGCCACGAAGACGATCGACAGCGCCGCGAACGCCGCGTAGATCGCGTACGTCGCCGAGAGGTTCCAGCGGGACATCGACGGGAACGACACCGTGATCGCCCAGTTGGCGACCCACTGCGCCGAGGCGGCGACCGACAGGGCGGCGGCGCGGATCCGGTTCGGGAACATCTCGCCGAGCATCACCCAGACCACCACACCCCAGGACAGGGCGAAGAAGAGCACGAAGGCGTTGGCGGCGACCAGGGCCACCGTGCCCTGGAGGTCCGGGATGTGGACGTTGCCGCCGCTGCCGGTCGCCGAGCTGAACGCCCAGGCCGCCGCGCCCAGCGAGACGGCCATACCGGCCGAGCCGATGATCGCGAGCGGCTTGCGGCCGATCCGGTCGACCAGCAGGATCGCGACCACGGTACCGACGATGTTGATGATCGAGCTGGAGAAGCTGATCAGCAGCGAGCTGCTCTGGTCGATGCCCACGGACTGCCACAGGATCGACGAGTAGTAGAAGATCACGTTGATGCCGACGAGCTGCTGGAAGACCGAGAGCCCGATACCGACCCAGACGATCGGCAGCAGACCGAAGCGGCCGCCGAGCAGGTCCTTGAAGCGCGGCCGGTGGTCGGAGGCGATCAGGCCCTGGATCTCGGCGATCCGCGCGTCGGCGTCGACGCCCTCGCCCTCGACCTCGCGGAGCACCGTGCGGGCGTCGGCCAGCCGGTCCGCGGAGATCAGGTAGCGCGGCGACTCGGGGATCATCGAGGCGAGCACGAAGTAGACCACGGCCGGGACCACGCAGATCCCGAGCATCCACTGCCAGGCCTCCAGGCCGAGCAGGCGGCCGCGGGTGTCACCGCCGGCCGACTCCGCCAGCACCCAGTTGACCAGCTGCGAGATGGCGATGCCGAGCACGATCGCGGCCTGCTGGAAGGAGGCCAGCCGGCCCCGGTACCTGGTCGGCGCGACCTCGGCGATGTAGGTCGGGGCGATCACCGAGGCGATGCCGATCGCGGCGCCGCCGAGCACCCGCCAGAACGCCAGGTCCCAGGCGGCGAAGGGCAGCATCGAGCCGACCGCGCTGATGGCGAACAGGACGGCCGCCACCTTCATGACTCGAATGCGGCCGTAGCGGTCGGCGAAGCGCCCGGCCAGTGCGGCGCCGACCGCGGAGCCCAGCAGCGCGGAGGAGACGATCAGGCCGGTGACACCGTCGCCGATGCCGAACCGGTCCTGGATCCCGGTGACCGCGCCGTTGATCACGGAACTGTCGTAACCGAACAGGAAGCCACCGAGAGCGGCGGCTGCGGTGATGAAGACGACGAAGCCGAGCCGGTCCGGGGCCTGCGCCCCGGACCGTTGGGGCTGCTGGGTGACGCTCACGATGTGACTCCTGTACTCAACGCTGAGGCGCTGAGATAGTAACCGCATCGTTTAAAGCTTGTACATCAGACCCTGGCTGTCGTCGCATTCTCTTCAAGACTTGAACAAAGACTTTCCATCAGACCCACTGGGCGGCCGGCCCGCCGCCGTCAGGCGTGCGCCCCGACCGGTTCCGCCAGCGACAGCCCGAACCGCCCCTGCTCATCGGTCCACCACTCGGTCAGCCGGAACCCGGCCGCCGTCAGCTCGTCGGCCACCCGGGACCGCCGGAACTTCGCCGAGACCTCCGTCCGCAGTTCCTCGCCCTCCTCGAAGTGCACCGGCAGGCTGAGCGCACCCACCTTCACCGTCTGCGGCCGGCGCGAACGCAGCCGCATCTCGATCCACTCGGCGGCCGGGTCCCAGAGCGCGACGTGCTCGAACTGCTCCGGGTCGAAGTCCGCCGACAGCTCGCGGTTCACCACGGCGAGCACGTTCCGGTTGAAGGCGGCCGTCACCCCCGCCGCGTCGTCGTACGCGGCGACCAGCACGGACGGCTCCTTGACCAGGTCGGTGCCGAGCAGCAGCGCGTCGCCGGGCTCCAGTTCGCGGCGCAGCGCGGCGAGGAACTCGGCCCGCTCGGCGGGCAGCAGGTTGCCCAGGGTCCCGCCGAGGAAGGCGACCAGCCGAGGCCCGTTGCCGGGCGGCAGCCCGAGGCCCTGGGTGAAGTCGGAGACGATCCCGTGCACCGCGAGGCCCGGGTACTCCCTGGTGAGGGCCTGCCCCGCCGCCGCCAGCGCGCTCTCGCTGACGTCCACCGGTATGTACGCCCGCAGGCTGCCCACGTCGCGCAGCGCGTCCAGCAGCAGCCGGGTCTTCTCGGAGGAGCCGGATCCCAGCTCCACCAGGGTGCGGGCCTTGGTGACGGCCGCGATCTCCCGGGCGCGGGCGGTCAGGATCTCCCGCTCGGCCCTGGTCGGGTAGTACTCGGGCAGCCGGGTGATCTCCTCGAACAGCTCGCTTCCCCGGGCGTCGTAGAACCACTTCGGCGGCAGCCACTTGGGACTCGCGGTGAGACCGCGCTGCACGTCGTGCCGGAGTGCGCGGCTGAAGTGGTCGGCCGGAAGCAGTCGGGTGAGGTCGAAGGTGCCCATGGTGCGGAATTCCTCTCACGGTGCTGTGGATCGAGCAATGTCCATGGAGTGGGGCCGGTACTCAGCCGAGGGGCCGGACGGTCACGCCGCCGCGGTCGGCGAGCAGCAGCGACCGGTCCGGCGGACGGATCCAGCCGGGCAGGTCGTCGTACGGCTCCGAGGCGAGGACCACCGAGTCGGGGCCCGTCCGGTAGCAGAGGCTGTCGCCCCAGACCGTGGCGGCGATCGAAGTCCCGTCGGTGAGCAGCAGGTTGAGCCGGGCCTCGGCGCAGTGGTCCGCGGTCTCCCGGACGGTACGGGCGAGGGCGGTGTCCAGCGGGTCGCCCGCGCGCAGCCGGTGCAGGGTGAGCGCCCAGAGCAGCGCGGAGTCGCTGCCGGCCGCCAGGTCCAGCAGTTCCTCGGGCGGCAGCGCGGCGGCCAGTTTGCCGAACTGGTGCGGCCAGCCGGGCAGCGCGCCGTTGTGGCTGAACAGCCAGCGCTCGGCGCCGAACGGTGCCGCCGCCGCCTCGCCCGCCGCGCAGCCGTCGGTGGCGGAGCGTACGGCGGCGAGCAGGGCGCCGGTCCGCACCACCCGGACGAGGTCGGCGAAGGAGGGGTCGGCCCAGATCGGCCCGGCCCGCCGGTAGCGCGCCGGGACCGGGTCGTGGTCGGCGTACCAGCCGACGCCGAAGCCGTCCACGTTCATGCTGCCGTACTGCTGCAGGCGCGGCGCCCAGGACTGCCGGGACAGGCTCGCCGGCGGGTCGAGCACCAGCTGCCCGATCGCCACCGGCGGCCCCAGATAGGCGAGATGGCGGCACATCAGGTCTCGTCCACCGAGACGGCGGTGCGGAAGCCGGAGAAGATCTGCCGCCGGATCGGGTAGTCCCAGTTGCGGAAGGTCCCCCGGCAGGCCACCGGCGCGACGGCGAAGGAGCCGCCGCGCAGCACCTTGTACTCCGGGCCGAAGAAGACGTCGGAGTACTCCTTGTACGGCCAGGCCCGGAAGCCCGGGTACGGCAGGAAGTCGCTCGCCGTCCACTCCCACACGTCGCCGATCAACTGCCGTGCCCCGTAGGGCGACTCGCCCGCCGGGTAGCTGCCGGCGGGCGCCGGCTGGAGGTGGCGCTGGCCCAGGTTGGCCCGGTCGGCGGTGGGTTCGGCGTCGCCCCACGGGTAGCGGCGGGAGCGGCCGGTGGCGGGGTCGTGCCGGGCGGCCTTCTCCCACTCGGCCTCGGTCGGCAGCCGCCGCCCGGCCCAGCGGGCGTACGCGTCGGCCTCGTACCAGCACACGTGCAGCACCGGTTCGTCCCCGGGCACCGGTTCGGTCACCCCGAAGCGCCGGCGCAGCCACCGGCCGCCCTCGCGCTGCCAGAACAGCGGGGCTTGGAGGCTGGCCCGCCGGCGGTGCTCCCAGCCCTCGGGCGTCCACCAGTGCGGGTTGTCGTAGCCGCCGTCCGCGATGAACTCCTGGTAGGCGGCGTTGCTCACCGGGGCGGTGTCCAGCCGGAAGGCCGGGAGCGAGACCTCGTGGGCGGGGCGCTCGTTGTCGAGCGACCAGGGTTCGGTGTCGGTGCCCATGGTGAACGGGCCGCCGGGGACGAGGACTTCGGCGGGCAGCCGCCCGAGATCGGCGGCCGGCGGCGGGGGAGCGGACAGGGCGGCCGGGCCCGGCCTGAGCTGATGGGTGATCAGCATGGTCTCGTCGTGCTGCTGCTCGTGCTGGGCGATCATCCCGAAGGCGAAGCCCTCGTCCAGCAGCGGCACCCCTTCGAGCGGACTGGCGGCGAGCAGGTCGAGGACCCGGCCGCGCACCTCGTGCGCGTAGGCGCGGGCCTCGGCCGGGGGAAGCAGCGGCAGCGTGGGGCGGGCGGCACGCGGGTGCTCGAACGCGTCGTAGAGGGGGTCGATCTCGGGGTGCATCGGATCGCGGCCGCCGACGTTGCGCAGCAGCCAGAGCTCCTCCTGGTTGCCGATGTGCGCGAGGTCCCAGACCAGCGGCGACATCAGCGGGGAGTGCTGGGCGGTCAGCTCCCGCTCGTCCACGCAGTCGGTGAGCGCGGCGGTCCGGGCACGGGCGGCCAGCAGCTCGGCGGCTATCCGCTCGCGCAGCGGTTCGGGGCCGGTGCGCTCCGGCGGGAGACGGTCGGCGTTCAGCATGGTGCGGTCTCCAGGGGGACGGGGTGGACACCTGCCCGCAGGGCGTCCAGCTGGTCGTCGGCGGGACATCGGCCCCGCGCGGGGTAGCGTTCGGCGAACTCGGTGAGCGCGGCGCGCAGCCGGCCGCTGCCGGGGCGGCGGGCGAGGGCCTGTTCGGCCGCGCCGAAGCAGGTCAGTGCGGCCCGGCGCAGCGCGGGGTCGGCCATGGCCAGGGTGGCGGCCCGCCGCCACAGCTCGGAGCGCGGCGGCAGCAGGCTGGAGGTGTCGAGCACCTCCAGCGCGCCGAGCGCGGTGTCGGCGGCGACCGGGTCGTCCAGCAGCCCGGTGACCAGCGCGAGCGGGGCCAGCCAGCCGTTGCCCGGCTGGGCGTCGATCATGCGAAGTTCCAGGTGACCGCGCGGGCGGACCGGCGGGAACAGCGTGGTGCAGTGGTAGTCCAGGTCGGCCAGGGTCGGCGGGCGCTCGCCGTCGCCGCGCAGCCATTCGCGGAAGGTGCACCCGGTGGGGGCGGCCCAGGAGCGGCCGTGGTCGCGGCGGACGCAGAGCAGCTCGGCGTCCAGGACGTAGCGGGCCCAGTTCCCGCGCGGGTCGCCGTCGGCGAGCCGCGGTGCCAGGGTCCGGGTCGGGTCCATCCGGGACCAGACCATCTGCCGGGTGGAGCGGTGACCGGTCGGTTTGCCGTCCAGTAACGGCGAGTTGGCGAAGGCGGCGACCAGCACCGGGCCGAGCCGGTGCAGCAGCTGCCAGCGCGCCGCGTACGAGGACGGGCCGCGCGCGGTCCCGGCGTCCACGCAGACCTGGAGGGACGCGGTGCCGCACATCATGATCCGGCCCCACGGGCCGGTGCGGTCGAAGTGCCGCTCCATCGCCAGATAGCGGGGGTGGGAGAGCTGCATCAGCCGCTCGCGCGCCAGCGGATCGGTACCCGAACCGGTGAGGCGCAGGCCCTGGGCGGCGAGGGCGGCCCGCAGGGTGCCCTGGTCGAGCAGCAGGCCCTCGGCGCAGTCTCCGGGGCTGTCGGAGGGCGGGGAGCTGAGCTCGACCTGCCCTCCGGGTTCACGGGTGAGACGGGAACCCGCGGGGAACAACGGGCCGTCCGAACCGGGGTGTTCGCCGTCGGGATCGGTGGGCAGTGCCGCCAGGGCCTGCTCCAGCCGGTGCGGCGCCACCGCTGAGCCGGGGTTCTCGGCGTCGTGGACGAACCACTCCGCCTCCACGCCCACCAGCCTGGGCGGTCCGATCTTGAAGCAGATCGCGGCCAGATGACCCTCCGCGTTCGCCTCGGTCAGCGGCGGCACATCCGTGCGCGGGGGTATGTCCGTCAGTGGGTCTGTCAGCGTTTCGGTCAGCGGGCTCACCTCGGTCGGTGGTGGGGGCTGCGCTGTCGGGGGCGCCTGTTTCGGTCGTACGGCTGTCACCGGACTCACCATCCTCAAGCCGCGGTCGCGGCCCGGTTCTCCTGCCTCAGTCTGCTACGAATCAAACATCTGCGCCGACCGGTTCGTGCTCGGCTCCGGCGAAGCAGCAGGTCAGTGCCGGGGCACCGGAACCGGTCAATCCCGGTGCGCGGAGCCGGTCAGCGCCCGGGGACAGGATCGGTCAGACGGGTGAGCGCGGCCTCGAGCAGCGGCCGGGGCAGGGCGTAGTTGAGCCGCAGGCACCCGCGTCCCAGCAGACCGAAATCGGTGCCGTCCGAGAGCTCCACGCCCCGCTCCGCCAGCAGGACCTCACGGGCCCGGTCGGCCGGCAGACCCAGCGCGGCGGCGTCCAGCCAGACGAGGTACGAGGCCTCGGGACGGGAGAGCAGCGCGCCGTCCGGCAGCGCGGCCAGCACCAGGTCGCGGGCGGCGACCAGCCCGCCGAGCAGGCCGTCCAGCCACGGGCCGCCGTGCCGCAGCGCGGCCCGCTGCACCACCTGTTCGAGCAGACCGCCCTCCCAGAGGCCGTAGCCCGCCATGAGGGCGGTCAGCCGCTCCCGCAGGCCGGGGTCCGGGACCAGGGCGAAGCAGCTCGGCACACCCGAGGTGTTGAACGTCTTGCCGACCGAGTTCAGCGTCACCACATGCCGAGCCGCCTCCCCGGCCACGGCGACGGCCACCGGCTGCGACAGCCCGTGGTCGGGATGGACCAGATCCCCGTGCACCTCGTCCGAGACCAGCAGCCCGCCGGCCGCGGCGGCCGCCCGGGCCAGGGCCCGGATCTCGTCGGCGGTCCAGACCCGCCCGGACGGGTTGTGCGGGCTGCTCAGCACGATCAGATCGGTGCCGTCCCGGGTGAGCCCGGCCACCGGCAGCCGGTAGCCGAGCCCGTCCGCGGCCAGCGGAACCGGGCGGCACCGCAGCCCGGCCGCGTCGCAGATCTGACGGAATCCGATCCACTCGGGTGCGGGAAACGCCACCGGCCTGCGGGGTGCGGCCACCTCGAACAGCAGCCGCAGCGCGGTCCGGGGACTGAACGGCAGCAGCAGCACCCAGTCCGGGTCCACCACCACCTCGTGCCGCTCCAGGTACCAGGCCGCGACCAGCTCCCGCCCGGCCGGGTCGCAGACCGTGTACCCGTACGCGGGGTGCCGGGCCCGCTCGGCCAGCGCCGCACCGATCTCCGGTGGGCCGGGCAGGTCCATGTCCGCCAGCCCGAGCGCGATCCGCCCCGCCCCGGCACGGGCCCACTTGATGCTTCCGGTACCGCTCCGGTCGAACCCCTCCACCAGACCTCCCCAGGGGACGGCTGCCTGCCGGACCACACGCTAACCCCCGTGCGGCCCCGAGGTGTTGTCCACGGCCCGAACGGGCTCGCGGGAGACCGCGCGCGGTGCGTACGCTGCGAGGTTCGAAAGGGGAGGGATCATGAACGAGATCAGGCACGCGGGGGACGAAGTCACCCTCTTCGTAGCACGCCGGGTGGAGCCGGGACACGAGGAGTCCTTCGAAGGGTGGGCCCGGGCCATCCTCGACAGGGCCACCGCACACCCGGGCAACCTCGGCACCGGCCTGCTGCGCCCCGCCGGGCCGGGCGAGCCCTGGCACCTGCTGCTGCACTTCCAGGACGACGCGGCCTTCGAGTCCTGGCAGCAGTCGCCGGACCGGGCCGAGTGCTTCGCCAGGATGGACGGGCACCATGTCGAGGTGGCCCGCCGCGAACTGCACGGCATGGAGGGCTGGTTCGCCACCACCCCGGCCGGGGCCAAGCGCACCCCGCCGCCGCGCTGGAAGATGGCCGTCGCCTCCACGCTCGCCATCGCACCGCTCACCGTCAGCGCGAGCCTGCTGGTCACACCCCACCTGACGGACCTGCCGGTGGTCCCGCGCACCCTCCTGATGGCACCCGTCATCAGCGTCCTGATGACCTACCTGGCCCTCCCCGCCGTCACCCGCACCCTCCGCCGCTGGCTCTTCCCGACCTGACCCCGCAGGGGCGGCACTCCAGACGCGAGCACTTCAGGGGCTGCACTTCAGGGGCGCGGGGAACCGCGCGACCAGCCCGAACCAGCGGTGCACGGCTCTCGCGCAGTTCCCCGCGCCCCTGGGGTGTGCCTGGCTTACGGGTCGCCGACATGTGAACGGACTCACCGGGTTGCCCGCGCAGTTCCCCGCGCCCCTGGTGGAAATCGCACCATTTGGGCCACTCGGCTTGCAGGCAGCGAATGATGATAGGAAGATCTCGATGCCTTACTGTCCGCTCCAGCTCCGGAAGGGTTGCCGCCATGGGACGACCGAACTGGGTCCCCGCCGGAACTGATCTCGACAAGCCGAACGCCGCCCGGGTCTACGACTACTACCTCGGCGGCTCCCACAACTTCGAGGCCGACCGCGAGATGGCCCGCCGGGCCATCGAACTCTGGCCCGACCTGCCCGCCATCATGCGCTCCAACCGGGCCTTCCTGCGCCGGGCGGTCCAGCACGTCGCCGAGGCGGGCATCAGCCGCTTCCTGGACATCGGCTCGGGCATCCCGACCTTCGGCGCCGTCCACGAGATGGCCAGGGGCATCCGGCCCGAGGCCCGGGTGGTGTACGTGGACCGCGACCCGGTCGCGGTGGCGCACAGCCGCCTGCTGCTGGCGGACGACCTGCTGAGCGAGGTGGTCGAGGCCGACCTGCGCTCGGTCGAGGACCTGCTCGCCCGCCCCGAGGTCGCCGAACTGCTGGCTGCGGGCGAACCCGTCGCGGTGCTGCTGGTCGCGGTGCTGCACTTCATCACGGACGACGACGAGCCCGCCAGGCTGGTGTCCACGCTGCGCGACGCCCTGCCGCCGGGCAGCGCGCTGGTGCTCAGCCACGCCTCGATGGAGGGCCGCCCGGACCAGGCGGGACCGCACCAGGACCTCTACCGGCGCACCCCGACCCCGCTCACCATGCGCGGCCGCGACCGGATCGTGGAGCTGTTCGACGGCTTCGATCTGGTCGAACCGGGAGTGGTCTACCTGCCGGAGTGGCATCCGGACAACCCCGAGGGGATCGGCCCGCACCCGGAGCGGATGTCCGGTATGGCCGGAGTCGGGTTCCTGCGGTGAGCACGGCTCCGCCTGAGGGGACCGTCCCGCCCGAGCGGCACGGTCGGACGGGCGGACGCGACCGCACCGGCGGGCACGACAGCACAGACCTGCACCACCCGACCCTCCCCACTCACCCGTCCCATCCGGGCCACCCGCACCAGGGCCGCCCGGACACCCGGCCGGACCGCTACGAGAGCGCGACCCGCTTCCACGAGGAGTGGGCCCGGCTGCTCCAGGCCGGCCACGGTGTGGCGATCCACCCCGGCATCCTGCGCCGGCTGGTCTCCCGGACGGCGGGGCTGCTGCACCGCGCGCAGCTGGAGCAGCCGTTCCGGCCGGACTTCGCCGCCGAGGCGGGCGCCCTGCTGGTGGACGCCCGGTTCACCGACCCGGCGGTACTGGCCCGCGCGGTCGAGCTGCTCCAGATCCAGCCGCTGGACGGGCGGGGCCCGGCGCTCTGCGGCGCCTTCGCGGCAGGCTGGGCGGCGGCGCTGCGCGAACGGACCCTGCGCGAGCAGGAGGCCATCCGGCTGGCCGCCGACACCGCGCGCCAGGAGATGGAGAAGGCCCTGCGCGCCTCCGAGGCGCGGTTCCGGGCGCTGTTCGAGAGCGCGGCCATCGGCATCGGCCTCGGCGACGTGGACGGCAACATCCTGGCGGTCAACCGTGCCCTCCAGGAGCTGTTCGGCGCCCGCCCCGAGGACCTCCAGGGGCGCCGGGTCGGCGATCTGGTGCACCCCGAGGACACCCCCGGCGTCTGGGAGGCGTACGAGGAGCTGATCTCCGGCAAGCGGGACTACTTCCAGTTCGACAAGCCGTACTACCGGCACGACGGCGAGGTGGTCTGGACCCATCTGACCGTCTCGCTGATCCGGGACGACGACGGCAAGCCGGTCTACCAGGTGGCCATGCTGGAGGACATCTCCGACCGCTACCGCCTCCAGGAACGGCTGCGCCACCAGGCCACCCACGACCCGCTGACCGGGCTGCCGAACCGGGTGGCCTTCTTCGAACGCCTGGAGAAGCTCTTCGAGGAGCCCGAGCCGGGCGCCCGTTTCGGCCTCTGCTACGTGGACCTGGACGGGTTCAAGGTGGTCAACGACAGCCTCGGCCACGACACCGGCGACCAGTTGCTGGCGGCGGTGGCCGGTCGGCTGGAGGCCGCGCTGACCCCGCTCGGCCACCTGGTGGCGCGGCTCGGCGGCGACGAGTTCGTCGTCCTGCTGGAGAACTGCCGGGGTGAGCAGGAGGCGGTCGCGGCGGCCAAGACGGTACTGGCGGCGCTCGCCAAGCCGGTGCTGATCGGGGACCACCGGCTCGCGGTCGGCGCCAGCGTGGGCGTGCTGGAACGGCGGGTCGCCACCACCACGCCGGGCGCGGCCGTCCGGGCCGCCGACCTGACGCTCTACCGGGCCAAGGAGGCCGGGCGCGGCCGCTGGACGCTCTTCGACCCGACCGAGAACGCCCGCGCGGTCAGCCGCTACACGGTCTCGGTCCGGATGCCCGTGGCCCTGGACCGGGGCGAGTTCTTCATCGACTACCAGCCGCTCTGCTCGCTCGCGGACGGTTCGCTGGTCGCGGTCGAGGCGCTGGTGCGCTGGCGGCACCCGGAGTTGGGCGTGCTCGGCCCCGAGGAGTTCATCGGGATCGCCGAGGAGACCGGCCTGATCATGCCGCTCGGGCGCTGGGTGCTGGAGCAGGCGTGTACCCAGGCTGCCGCCTGGGTACGGGAGTTCGGTGACGCCGCCCCGCAGCTGAACGTCAACCTGGCGGTCCGGCAGGCCCGCAGCGCCGGACTGGTCGGCGACCTGGAGCGGATCCTGCGCTCCACCGGACTCAGCCCGGACAAGCTCCAGTTGGAGATCACCGAGTCCACCGTGGTCGGCCCCGAGGACGAGGCGCTCAAGTCGCTGCACGCGGTGGTGGACCTGGGAGTCTCGCTGGCGGTCGACGACTTCGGCACCGGCTGGTCCAACCTCGCCTACCTGCGTGACCTCCCGGTCTCCGGTCTGAAGATCGCCGGCTCCTTCGTCGGCGACCTGCACGACCCCGGCAAGGACACCCACCTCGGCTGGCGGATCATCAGCGGACTGGTCTCGCTCGCCCACAGCCTGGGCCTGACCGTCACCGCCGAGGGCGTCGAGAACGGGGCCGACGCCGACCGGCTGCGCCTGATGGGCTGCGACTGGGCCCAGGGCTGGCACTTCGGCCGCCCCGCCCGCCCGGCCGACATCGCCCGCCGCATCGCCGGGAGCAAGCTCCCGCCGCGTCCCTGAGCGGTCCGGCCCGCACCGTGCGTAGGCCGATGCCCACCCTGCTCGTATCGGTGAAAGCCCATCCTGCCGTATCGGTAAAAACCGGGACAGAATCCCTTGACGCGGTGTGAAGGATCTGCCAATGATGGAGCTCGGCGCCGCTCCCGAGTGCACTTGCCCGGAGCGTGGAGGCTCGCCGGACGCCCACGCAGACCCACCGCCCAGACGGTGCGTCCTACCGCTCACCGCCCGGCCCGGGTACGCCCTCGGGTGTCGGCGTGCCCGTCGTGGGACACCCCTGGACCACCGCGACGCCTGGTGCGCTTCCCGTGTCGGGTCGGCAGCGCACCGGCGTCCGCGGGTTCCCGGTGGCCGGCCCCCTACCGAGCGGTGCCGGGCCCGGACGGGTCGCTGGCGGGAGCGGCTCAGGCGCCGACCGGCAGCAGCGGGAGGCCGTGGCCCCGGGTCAGCTCGGTGCCGGCCGCCTTGGTGTGCAGGTAGCGGACGTTGCTCTCGGAGAGGTGCACGCCGGTGGGGACGCGTTCGGTGACCGCGATGCCCAGCGCGGTGAGCTGGGCCGCCTTGTCGGGGTTGTTGCTGAGCAGGCGGATGCCGGTGGCGCCGAGGGTGGTGAGCATCTGGGCGGCCGCGGTGTAGTCGCGGCCGTCCTCCGGCAGGCCCAGGGCGGTGTTGGCCTGGTAGGTGTCGAGCCCGGAGTCCTGCAGGGCGTAGGCGTCCAGCTTGTTGTAGAGGCCGATGCCCCGGCCCTCCTGGCGGAGGTAGAGGAGGTAGCCGCCGCTCTCCGCGATCCGCTCGGCGGCCTCGCGCAGCTGGGGGCCGCAGTCGCAGCGGTCCGAGCCGAAGACGTCGCCGGTGAGGCACTCGGAGTGCAGGCGGACCAGGGGCGTGTCGGTGGGCTCGCCGAGGCGCAGGGCGAGGTGTTCGGCGCCGTCGGCCAGGCCGTGGAAGGTGTGGACCTCGGCCTCGACGCGGTAGCCGTCGCCGAAGGTGAGCGGGATGCGGACCTGGGAGCGGACGGTGGCCGGACCCGGCCGGGAGCCGTGCTGCTGCTGGTGCTCGGGGTGGGGCATGCCGGGCCTCCGGTGGTCGCCAGGTGGCGGGGCGCCACGTGGTAGGTCGCAAGTGTTTCGAACTTGAAACGGCTCGTCGGGCTCGACCGTACACTGTAGTTCGAATTTGAACAACTATGATTTCTCCCGGCTCCGCGCCCGGTCCGACAGCCCCGTTCGGCTCAGCATCCCCGTCCGCCCGTGCGACCCCGCACGCAAGCTGGTGGAGGGGTGCTGCCGAGCGTAAGGAAGAGCATGTCCAAGGCATTCGGATTCGTGGCCTACGGCGGGCCGGAGAACCAGGAGCTACTCGACCGTCCCACCCCTTCGCCAGGCCCGGGTCAGCTGCTGATCGCGGTCCGGGCGGCCGGGGTGAACCCCGTGGACTGGAAGATCCGGCAGGGCTATCTGGGCACCGGGCAGCCGCTGCCCGCCGTGCTCGGCTCCGAGGCGTCCGGGGTGGTGCAGGCCCTGGGCGCGGGCGTCGAGGGCTTCGCGGTCGGCGACGAGGTGTTCGGCAGTGCCGTGGCCGGCGGCTACGCCGAGCACACCCTGCTGGACGCCGCGACCACCGCGCACAAGCGGCCCGACATCAGCTTCGCGCAGGCCGCGGCGCTGCCGGTGGCCGCGGCGACCGCGTACGACGCGCTGCGGCAGCTGGATCTCACGGCGGGGCAGACGGTGCTGATCCTCGGTGTCGCGGGCGGTGTCGGCAGCGTCGCCGCCCAGCTCGCCAAGGGGCACGGGCTGACCGTGCTCGGCACGGCGGGGGACCGCAACCGGGCCTACGTGGAGTCGCTCGGCGCCACCCAGATCCGGTACGGCGACGGCGTGGCCGACCGGATCAGGGCCGTCGCTCCGGACGGTGTGGACGGCATCGTCGACCTGGTCGGCGGCGACGACGCGCGGGCCGTCGCGCCGCTGCTCCGCGACCCGGCCAAGCTGGTCTCCGCCGTCGACCCGACCACCGCCGCCGAACTCGGCGGTGCGTTCGTCCGGCGCAGCCGCACCGCCGACACCCTCGAAGCGCTGGCGAAGCTGGTCGCCTTCGACGCGCTCGACCAGCACATCGCCGCGACCTACCCGCTGGAAGACGCCGCCCGCGCCCTCGCCGAGGTGGAGTCGGGCCACGTCCGCGGCAAGCTCGTCCTCGACCTCGGCTGATCGGAGGCCCATCGTGAAGATCACCAGCCCCACCGTCAACGCTCCCTGCTGGGTCGAACTGGGCACCTCCGACCCCGAGGCCGCCAGGACCCTCTACCGCGAACTCTTCGGCTGGCGGGCGGAGTCCGACCCGCGCGAGGAGGTGGGCGGCTACACCCGGTTCTTCGTCGGCGACGCCCCGGTCGCCGCGATCAGCCCGATCTCCTCGCCCAAGCAGCGGACCGCCTGGCTGGTCTGCTTCGCCTCGGCGGACGCCGACGCCACCGCGGCGGCGGTCGCCACCGCCGGCGGCAAGGTGCTGAAGGAGCCGACGGACCTCCGCGACGAGGGCCGCTTCGCCGTGCTCGCGGACCCGTCCGAAGCGGTCTTCACCATCTGGCAGGCCAATGCGTTCAAGGGCGCCGGCCTGCTCAACGAGCCGGTCTCGCTGGGCTGGGTGGAACTGGCCACGCGGGACACCGCCGGCGCCAAGGAGTTCTACAGCCGGGTCTTCGGCTGGAGCGTCACCGTGAGCGAGATGTACACCCAGTGGGGCCTGGCGGGGGACGACTTCGGCGGCATGCTCGACATGGCCGAGCAGTTCCCGCCGGACGTACCGCCGTACTGGATGCCCTACTTCGCGGTCGCCGACGTCGACCTGACCGCGGAGCGGGCCGCGGGGCTCGGCGCGACCGTCATGCTTCCGCCGACGGATGTGCCGGGAGGGCCGCGGCTGGCGGTGTTCCAGGATGCGCAGGGCGCCAGGTTCGGCATCCACACCGCGGGCGCCGAGGGCTGAGGCCCGGCCGGCCGGGCTCTCAGGCGTCGGTGGTGGTGCGGGAGGGCTCGGTGGCGGGTGCGGCCGTCGCCGGGCCCTCGGGCGTGCGGCGGGGGCGGAGCAGAGCGAGGGCGGCGGCGCCCAGGGTGACGGCGAGGGCCGACACCGGTGCCCAGTCGCCGAGCCGGTCGTACCAGGTGCGGGCCGCCGGGTCGGCGAGCGGGAGCCGGACGGTGAGCGCGCCGTCGGCCGAGGTGTCCAGGTGGGCCAGCCGCCGGCCCTGCCGGTCGTAGGCCACCGAGTCGCCGGTGAGGGCGGCCTGGACCACCGGACGGCCGGTCTCCGCGGCGCGCAGCGCGCCGAGCGAGGCGTGCTGGGCGGGCGCCCAGGTGTGCTGGAAGGTCGAGGTCGAGGACTGGTAGACCAGCATCCGGGCGCCGTCGTCCGCCGCCGTGCGGGACATGTCGGGGAAGGCGGACTCGAAGCAGATCAGCACTCCCAGCGGCAGCGGACGGCCGTCGTGGGCGTCGGCCTGGACGAGGTGGAAGCCGGTGCCGGGGACCCGGTTCTCGCCCGCCGCTCTGCTGACCCCGGCGATCCAGCCGAGGGCCGGCCGCAGCGGGATGTACTCGCCGAACGGCACCAGGCGGATCTTGCGGTAGCGGGCGGCGATCCCCTCGGGCGTGACCAGGACGGCGTCCTTGGAGATCCGGCCGTCGGCCTTGCGGGCGTCCTCACCGACCAGGAGCTGGGCGCCGGTTGCGGTGGAGAGGCTGCGCAGCCGGTCCACGGTGGCGGTGTCGCGGTCCAGGTCGTCGGTGGTGCTGCTCTCGGCCCAGACCACCAGGTCCAGCGGCTGTCCGATCAGGCGGGTGGTGATCCTGACGCCGGCGTCGAACCGGGTGTCGGGGTCCGCCGTGCCGCCCGGCTGGACCAGCGCCACGGCCGCCTGCCCGGCCGGCGAGGGCTGGGTGCGCAGCGCGAACAGCAACGGGCCCGAGGCCACCGCGAGGACCGCCACCCCGGCGGCCAGTACCCGGACCGACACCTGACGGTGCGTCAGGAAGATGACCGCCCCGGTGTTGGCCGCCACCACGGCGGCGCTCACCAGCCAGGCCCCGCCGACCGAGGCCAGCGCCAGTACGGCCGGGTGCTGCCACTGACTGGCGCCGAGCAGCGCCCACGGCCCGCCGAGCGCGTGCCAGGAGCGCGCGTACTCGCCGCTCACCCAGACCGACGGGACGACCACCAGCGCACCGAGCGCCCGCCGGAGGGTGAGCGGCGGGTGGAGCAGCCGCCGGACCGCGAGCCCGAGTGCGGCCTGCAACGCCCCGAAGAGCACGGCCAGCGGGAGCAGTGCCGGGCCGATCGAGGGGATCAGCCAGTACATCGCGGCCAGGATGAAGCCGGCCCCGAACCACCAGCCCCGAACTGCCGCCTCCCGTCCGCTCGGTGAATGCTGCATCAGCAGCAGGCCGGGTACCAGCACGACCCAGGCCAGCGCGGCCAGGCCCGGCGCGGGGAAGGTGAGGACGGGCAGTGCACCGGCGAGGAGCGCCGCGAAGCGGGCGGAGCGGGGCGTCATGCCCCGATTGTCCGCCCGAACGGCACGACTTCCCAGGTCGCCGACGCCGGTGTGTTCGTTTTCAGGGGCGCCGGGAACCGCGCGACCGGCCCACTACGGACGTGGACGGTCTCCCGCGCACGCAGTTGATCGGGCAGAGCCCCGCGCCCCTGAAAGGCTTCCCGCTTGCTCCGGGAAGGCGGACTCAGCCGTTGCCCTCCAGGTCGCCCTCGGTCTCCAGGAAGGCGGTGCGCAGCGCGTCGATCAGCTCCGGGTCGGGCTCGGCCCACAGGCCGCGCTCCGCCGCCTCCAGCAGGCGCTCGCTGATGCCGTGCAGCGCCCAGGGGTTGGCCGCGCCGAGGAACTCGCGGTTGGTCGGGTCCAGGACGTACTCCTGGGTGAGCTTCTCGTACATCCAGTCGGCGACCACGCCCGTGGTGGCGTCGTAGCCGAACAGGTAGTCCACGGTCGCGGCCATCTCGAAGGCGCCCTTGTACCCGTGCCGGCGCATCGCCTCCAGCCAGCGCGGGTTGACCACGCGGGCGCGGAAGACCCGCGCGGCCTCCTCGGTCAGGGTGCGGGTGCGGACCGTCTCGGGCCGGGTCGAGTCGCCGATGTAGGCGGTCGGGGCCTTGCCGGTGAGGGCGCGGACGGTGGCCACCATGCCGCCGTGGTACTGGAAGTAGTCGTCGGAGTCCGCGATGTCGTGCTCGCGGGTGTCGGTGTTCTTGGCGGCGACGGTGATCCGCTTGTACGCGGTCTCCATCTCCTCGCGGGCCGGGCGGCCGCCCAGGTCGCGGCCGTAGGCGTAGCCGCCCCAGACGGTGTAGACCTCCGCCAGGTCGGCGTCGGTGCGCCAGTCGCGGCTGTCGATGAGCTGGAGCAGGCCCGCGCCGTACGTGCCGGGGCGGGAGCCGAAGACCCGGACGGTGGCCTTGCGTTCGTCGCCGTGTACGGCGAGGTCGGCCTGGACGTGGGCGCGGACGAAGTTCTGCTCGTCCGCCTCCTCCTGCCGGGCGGCCAGGCGCACCGCGTCGTCCAGCAGGTTGACCACGTGCGGGAAGGCGTCCCGGAAGAAGCCGGAGATGCGCAGCGTCACGTCGATGCGCGGGCGGCCCAACTCCTCCAGGCCGATGGCCTCCAGGCCGGTGACCCGGCGCGAGGCGTCGTCCCAGACCGGGCGGACGCCCAGCAGGGCGAAGGCCTCGGCGATGTCGTCGCCCGCCGTGCGCATCGCGCTGGTGCCCCAGAGCGAGAGGCCGACCGAGGGCGGGAACTCCCCGTCGTTGTCCGCCCGGTAGCGCTCCACCAGGGAGGCGGCCAGCGCCTGGCCGGTCTCCCAGGCCAGCTTGCTGGGGACGGCCTTGGGGTCGACGGAGTAGAAGTTGCGGCCGGTCGGCAGCACGTTGACCAGCCCGCGCAGCGGCGAGCCGGACGGACCCGCCGGGACGAACCCGCCGTTCAGCGCGTGCAGGACGGCGTCCAGCTCGTCGGTGGTCCGCGCGAGTCGGGGGACGACCTGGCGGGCGGCGAAGTCCAGCACGTCGCGGACCGCCTCGGGGTGGCCGACGGCGACCTTCTCGACCGCCTCCGGCGCCCAGTCCTCGGCCTCCATCGCCTCGACCAGCGCACGCGCCTGGGCCTCGGCCGCGTCGGTGGCACCGAGGGTCAGCGCGGCCTCGTCCAGGCCGAGTGCCTCGCGCAGACCGGGCAGCGCGCTCACGCCGCCCCAGATCTGCCGGGCCCGCAGGATGGCGAGCACGATGTTGATCCGGTCCTCGCCGGCCGGGGCCTGGCCGAGGACGTGCAGGCCGTCCCGGATCTGGGCGTCCTTCACCTCGCACAGCCAGCCGTCGACGTGCAGCAGGAAGTCGTCGAAGCCGTCGTCCTCGGGGCGCTCGTCGAGGCCGAGGTCGTGGTCGAGCCGGGCGGCCTGGATCAGGGTCCAGATCTGGGCGCGGATCGCGGGCAGCTTGGCCGGGTCCATCGCGGCGATGTTGGAGTGCTCGTCGAGCAGTTGCTCCAGGCGCGCGATGTCGCCGTAGGAGTCGGCGCGGGCCATCGGCGGGACCAGGTGGTCGACCAGGGTCGCGTGCGCGCGGCGCTTGGCCTGGGTGCCCTCGCCCGGGTCGTTGACCAGGAACGGGTAGACCAGGGGGAGGTCGCCGAGGACGGCGTCCGGGCCGCAGGCGGACGACAGGGCGGCCGTCTTGCCCGGCAGCCACTCCAGGTTGCCGTGCTTGCCGAGGTGGATCACCGCGTCGGCGCCGAAGCCGCCGTCCTGCCGGGAGGCCGCGATCCAGCGGTAGGCGGCCAGGTAGTGGTGGCTCGGGGGCAGGTCGGGGTCGTGGTAGATGGCCACCGGGTTCTCGCCGAAGCCGCGCGGCGGCTGGATCAGCACCAGCAGGTTGCCGGAGCGGATGGCGGCCAGCACGATGTCGCCGTCCGGGTTCTGCGAGCGGTCCACGTACAGCTCGCCGGGCGCCGGGCCCCAGTGCCGCTCGACCTGCTCGCGCAGCTCGGCGGGCAGTTCGGCGTACCAGCGGCGGTAGTCGGCGGCCGGGATGCGGACCGGGTTGCGGGCCAGCTGCTCCTCCGTCAGCCAGTCCTGGTCGTAGCCGCCGGCCGCGATCAGGGCGTGGATCAGCGCGTCGCCCTCGTGCGAGTCGTCATCGGCCGAGTCCAGGCCGGGCAGGTCCGTGCCGAGGTCCATGCCCTCCGCGCGCAGGCGGTGCAGCAGCCGGACCGCGCTGGCGGGAGTGTCCAGGCCGACGGCGTTGCCGACCCGGGCGTGCTTGGTCGGGTACGCGGACAGGACCAGCGCCAACCGCCGCTCGGCGGCCGGGATGTGGCGCAGCCGGGCGTGCCGTACCGCGATGCCCGCGACCCGGGCGGCCCGCTCGGGGTCGGCGGCGTAGACGGTCAGGCCGTCCTCGTCCAGCTCCTTGAAGGAGAACGGGACGGTGATCAGCCGGCCGTCGAACTCGGGGACGGCCACCTGGGTGGCGGTGTCCAGCGGGGAGAGGCCGTCGTCGCTCGCCTCCCAGGCCGCGCGGGACCAGGTCAGGCAGAGCGCCTGGAGGATCGGGCGGTCGAGCCCGGCGAGCGCCCCCGCGTCCCAGGCCTCCTCGTCGCCGCCCGCCTGCGCGTCGGCCGGGCGGGTGCCGCCGGCCGCGAGCACGGTGGTGACGATCGCGTCCGCCTGGCTCAGCTCGGCCAGCAGCTCGGGCTCGGCGCCGCGCAGCGAGGAGCAGTACAGCGGCTTCGGGCGGGCGCCCTGGTCCTCGATCGCCCGGCACAGGTCCTCGACGAAGGCGGTGTTGCCGCTCATGTGGTGGGCGCGGTAGTAGAGCACCGCGATGACCGGGCCGTCCGCGTTCCGGGGGGTGCGCTCCAGCGGGCCCCAGGCCGGGGCGGAGGCGGGCGGCGCGAAGCCGTGCCCGGTGAGCAGCACGGTGTCGGAGAGGAAGGCGCCGAGCTCGGCCAGGTTGGCCGCGCCGCCGTGCGCCAGGTAGGCGTGCGCCTCGGCGGCGATCCCGGCGGGCACCGTGGACAGCTCCATCAGCTGGGCGTCCGGCGCCTGCTCACCCGTCAGGACGACCACCGGGCGCGGGCCCGCGAGCAGCGCGTCCAGGCCCTCCTCCCAGGCCCGGCGGCCGCCGAGCAGCCGGACGACCACCAGGTCGGTACCCTCCAGCAGGGCGGGCAGGTCCTCGGCGGTCAGCCGGGCGGGGTTGCCGAGGCGGTAGCCGACCGGGCCCTGGGAGGCGCGGGCGCTCAGCAGATCGGTGTCCGAGGTGGAAAGCAGCAGGATCATGCGAAGGCCCTCCCGGCCAGGTCGGTGCTCCGAGCCGAAGGGCGCGCCGCCGCCGAGGACGATGGGCGGCAGGCGAGCGGCGGAAGAGGGAGCGAGGGAGCGGAAAACGTCAGCGTCGGCTCAGGGTGCCCGGAGCGTCTCTGCGGCCCGACCGGGGCCGGGTCCGAGGGCGGGCGGGTCGCGGCAGCCCGTACGGGCACGCGGCAGCGCATAGGTCTCAGGCCTTCCTCGGGGTCCGCGCCCCGGGGGGTCCCCCCGGCCGCAGGCCGGGGAAGCATGGAGGACGGCAGGAGTTCCTGGCTCCCACGGCGTGAACCGTGGTCACAGTGGCGGGACCGCACCGGGTTTGCACCGGTTTCCTCCCCTTGGCGCCGTCGCTGGCGTGGACGGCCCACCGGGACCGTCCGGGAGCATCGTACGGGGTGGGGCTGAGCTGGGGGAGTGCCGACCGGAAGTGTGATCGACGGGACGCTGCATCCGGACCGGCAATCTGTATGCTCGCCGCCATGCCACCCACACCCGACGCCGCCGCAGCGGGCCCCGGTGCGCCCGACCGCGGTCGTTCGGACGCCTGCCCGGGGGCCCTTCGCCTGCATACCGCCGACGACGGCGCGCTCGCCAGGATCCGCACCCCCGGCGGCCTGCTGACGGTCCGTCAGGCGCTCGCGCTCGCCGACGCCGCCGAGCAACTGGGCGACGGCGAGCTGGAGACCACCTCGCGCGGCAACGTCCAGCTGCGCGGCCTGCCTTCGGACTGCGGCCGCGAACTCGCCGACCGGCTGCGTGCCGCCGGGCTGCTGCCCTCGGACACCCACGAGCGGGTCCGCAACATCGTCGCCTCCCCGGCCGCCGGGCTCGACGGACTGGGCCACGCGGACGTGCAGTCCTGGGTGCGCGAGCTCGACCGGCGGCTCTGCGCGAGCGAGCCGGTGGCGCAGCTCTCCGGCAAGTTCCTGTTCGCCCTGGACGACGGACGCGGCGACATCGCCGCCCTGGACGCCGATGTGACATTGATCGCAACCGCGGACGGCGGCGCCCTGCTGCGCCTCGGCCGCGCCGCCACCGCCCGCCGGGTGCCGCCCGGTCAGGCGGTCGGGCACGCCCTCGCCGCCGCCGAGGAGTTCCTGCACGCACTGCGGGCCACCGGCACCAGGGCCTGGCACCTGCGCGAGGTGCCGCAGCTGCTCGACCCGGGTACGGAAGCCCTGCCCGCGCTGCCGGGCGCGGCCCCGGCGCCGGGCGTGCTGCCCGGCGGCCTCTCGGTCGGCCTGCGCTTCGGCCGGGTCGGCGCCGCCCGCTGGCGGACCCTGGCTGCGGCCGCGGCCGACGGGCTCCGGCTGACGCCCTGGCGCGGCGTGGTGCTGCCCGGCGCACCCGCGGAGCGGCTGCCCGAGCTGGCCCGCGCCGGGTTCCGTACCGACCAGTGCTCGGCCTGGGAGCGGGCCAGCGCCTGCACCGGCCTGCCCGGCTGCGCCAGGTCGCAGGCCGACGTACGGGCGGACGCCGCACGGGCGTTGGACGCGGCGGCCCCCGGCGGCCTGCCCGTGCACTGGTCGGGCTGCGAGCGGCGCTGCGGACACCCGGCGGGGGAGTGGGTGGACGTGCTCGCCACGGGGCAGGGCTACCGGGTGGCCCGGATCGGCACGTCGGAACAACCCCCGGCAGCAGCACTCCCCTTGTCAGTGAACGTGACGACAGAGCAGATGGCCGAGGCAGTGGCCGAGGCCCGGAGGACGAAGTGATCGAGTACGAGAAGGACGGCGCGGCCATCTACCGCCAGTCCTTTGCCACCATCCGGGCCGAGGCCGAACTGGCCCACCTGCCCGCCGACGTGGCGCAGGTCGCCGTGCGGATGATCCACGCGTGCGGCATGACCGACCTGGTCGAGGACCTGCTCTGGTCGCCCGGCGTGGTCGCCGGCGCGCGCGCCGCGCTGCACGCCGGTGCGCCGATCCTGTGCGACGTCTCGATGGTCGCCAGCGGTGTCACCCGCAAGCGGCTGCCTGCCGACAACGAGGTGGTCTGCACCCTCTCCGACCCCTCGGTGCCCGAGCTGGCGCAGAAGATGGGCAACACCCGCAGCGCCGCCGCGATGGAGCTGTGGCTGCCCCGGCTCGAAGGCGCGGTGGTCGCCGTGGGCAACGCGCCGACCTCGCTGTTCCGCCTGCTGGAGCTGATCGAGGCCGGTGCCCCCCGCCCGGCCGCCGTGATCGGGGTACCGGTCGGCTTCATCGGCGCCGCCGAGTCCAAGGAGGCGCTGGCGGCGCACCCGTCCGGGCTGGAGCACCTGGTGGTGCGCGGTCGGCGCGGTGGCAGTGCGATGGCCGCTGCCGCCATCAACGCGATTGCGAGCGAAGAAGAGTGACGGAGCATCAGGAGAGCGGTACCGGGCGGCTGTACGGCGTCGGCCTGGGCCCCGGCGACCCGGAGCTGGTGACCGTCCGGGCCGCCGCGCTGATCGGCCGGGCCGACGTGGTGGCCTACCACAGCGCCAGGCACGGCCGTTCGATCGCCCGCTCGATAGCCGAGAGCTACCTGCGCGGCGACCAGATCGAGGAGCAGCTGGTCTACCCGGTCACGGTCGAGACCACCGACCACCCCGGCGGCTACCGGGGCGCGCTGGACGAGTTCTACGAGGAGGCCGCCGCCCGGCTGGCCGCCCACCTGGACGCGGGCCGCACCGTCGTGGTGCTGGCCGAGGGCGACCCGCTCTTCTACGGCTCGTACCAGCACATGCACAAGCGCCTGGCCCACCGGTACCCCACCGAGGTGGTGCCCGGTGTGACTTCGGTGAGCGCGGCCGCCGCGCGGCTCGGCACACCGCTGGTCGAGGCCGAGGAGGTGCTGACCATCCTGCCCGGCACCCTCCCCGAGGAGGAGCTGACCGCGCGTCTGGCCGCCACCGACTCGGCGGTCGTGATGAAGCTCGGCCGGACCTTCCCGACCGTGCGGCGGGCGCTGGAGCGGTCGGGCCGGCTGGCGGAGGCCCGGTACGTCGAGCGGGCCACCATGGCGGGCGAGCGCACCGTGCCGCTGGCCGAGGTGGACCCCGGGAGCGTCCCGTACTTCTCGGTCGCGGTCCTGCCGAGCCGGATCGGGCTCGCCCCCGTCGAGCAGGCTTCCGTCGAGCCGGCCCCCGTCGAGCAGGCTTTCGTCGAGCAGGCCCCAGCCGAGCAGGCGTCGGCACCGGACGGTGCCGGCGAGGTCGTGGTGGTCGGTCTCGGGCCGGCCGGACCGCTCTGGCTGACCCCCGAGGCGCGCGGTGAACTCGCCGCCGCCACCGACCTGGTGGGCTACACCACCTACATCGACCGGGTGCCCGTCCGCCCCGGCCAGCAACGGCACGGCTCCGACAACAAGGTCGAGGCCGAGCGCGCCGAGTTCGCCCTCGACCTGGCCCGGCGCGGACACCGGGTGGCCGTGGTCTCCTCCGGCGACCCGGGCGTCTTCGCGATGGCCACCGCCGTGCTGGAGGCCGCCTGTGAGGAGCCCTACCGCTCGGTGCCGGTGCGGATCGTGCCCGGGATGACGGCCGCGCACGCCGCCGCCTCCCGGGCCGGCGCCCCGCTCGGCCACGACTACGCGGTGGTCTCGCTCTCCGACCGGCTCAAGCCCTGGGAGGCGGTGGCCAAGCGGCTGCGCGCCGCCGCCGAGGCGGATCTGGTGCTCGCGCTCTACAACCCCGGTTCGCAGATCCGCACCACCCAGGTCGGCCTGGCCCGCGACCTGCTGCTCGAACACCGCGCGCCCGACACCCCCGTGGTGATGGCCCGCGACGTGGGCGGCCCGACCGAGCGCGTGCGGACCGTGAAGCTGGCCGAACTCGACCCCGCCCAGGTCGACATGCGGACCATCCTGCTGATCGGCTCCTCGCAGACCCGGGTGGTCCGCCGCGACGACGGCACCGAGGTGGTCTGGACCCCGCGCCGCTACCCCTCGGCCTGATCCGCCTCCGGCGGAGCGTCGGTCAGCTCCCGACGCTCCGCCGGAGAACCGTTCTGCCAGGGAACCGCTCTGCCGGGGGTGCGGCCGTCCGATAACCAGTCGGCCGACGGCGATCCTCCCGCTAGCATCGCGGCTCATGACGACCAACGCCGAGACGGCGGACATACTCGACAGCGCCCTCGCCCGGATCACCGCCGGGTACGTCTTCCCCGAACGCACCGCCGCCATCGACACCGCGATCCGCGGCCACCTCGCCGCCGGATCCTACGAGGGGCTGGCCGCGCCGGAGTTGTGCGCCGCGGTCACCGCGCACCTCCAGGAGGCGTGCCCCGACAAGCATCTGCGGCTGCTCCACCAGGAGGAGCCGCAGTCGGTGGAGGAGGAGCCGGAGGAGCTCGCGCAGGCGAACTTCGAGGCGATGTCCCTGGCGGCGAACTTCGGTGTCCAGCGGGTCGAGCGGCTCGACGGCAACATCGGTTACCTGGACCTGCGCCTGATCGCGGAGCCCGGTCCGGCCGCCCGCACCTACGCCGCCGCCATGGAGATCCTCGCCCACACCGAGGCCCTGGTCATCGACCTCCGGCAGAACCGGGGCGGCTCACCCGCGGGCGTCGCCCTCTGGTGCAGCTACTTCTTCCCGGACGGCGACACCCACCTCAACGACATCTACGACCGGACCACCGACTCCACCCGGCAGTACTGGACCTCCACCCACCTGCCGGCCCCCCGCTACCTCGACCGGCCGGTCTACGTACTGACCAGCGGCTCCACCTTCTCCGGTGGCGAGGAACTCGCCTACAACCTGCTGGTCAACGAGCGCGCCACGCTGATCGGCGAGACCACCAGGGGCGGCGCCCACCCCACCGCCCGGATCGCCGTCAGCCCGCACATCACCGTCGCCGTGCCGACCGCCCGCTCGATCAACCCCGTCACCGGCACCAACTGGGAGGCCGTGGGCGTCGTTCCGGACATCGCCGTCCCGGCCGACCAGGCGCTGGACGTCGCCCTCCGGGAGGCGCTGAGCCAGGTCGCCGGGTAGGCCCCGTCGGGCGGCCCGCCCCCGACCGCCAGGGCGGCGGGTGTCAGGGGGCGAGGCCGGCCAGCCAGGCGATGGCGCCCGGGACGTCCGGGGTGGCCGGGACGCCCCGGGGCAGCTCGGGGCGCCGGACGATCACGACCGGGAGGCCGAGCTCGCGGGCGGCCGTCAGCTTCGGAGCGGTGGCCGCGCCGCCGCTGTCCTTGGTGACCAGGACGTCGATCCGGTGCGCGCGGCAGACGGCCCGTTCGCCGTCCAGGGTGAACGGCCCCCGGTCCAGCAGGACTTCGGTGTGCGGGGGCATCGGGGCCTCGGGGGCGTCCACCGACCGCGCCAGGAAGTAGTGGTCGCCGAGGTGCGCGAAGGCGGCCAGCCCCTGGCGCCCGGTGGTCAGGAAGACCCGGCGGCCCAGGCCGGGCAGGGCGTCGGCCGCCTCGGCCAGCGAGTCCACCGGATGCCAGCGGTCCCCGGAAACCGGCACCCAGCTGGGACGCCGCAGAGCCAGCAGGGGAACATGTACCTCGGCGGCTGCCTCGGCCGCATTGCGGCTGATGGTTCCGGCGAAGGGATGGGTGGCGTCGATGAGCGCGTCCACGTGCTGCTCGCGCAGCCAGGCGGCCAGCCCGGACGGCCCGCCGAACCCGCCGATCCGCACCTCCCCGGCGGGCAGTCGGGGCTCGGCCACCCGGCCCGCGAGGGAGCTGGTCACCCGCAGCGGTGGCACACCCGGCGGCTGCCCGGCGGCGAGCCGCTCGGCCAGCCGCCGGGCCTCCGTGGTGCCGCCGAGGATCAGGACGTGCCGCACGGGCATGGGAACTCCAGGGGATGTACGTGGCTGAGACGGGAGGCCGCGCCGCACAGCTCAGGAGCAGCGGGCTGCGGCACGGATGGACGACGGGCGCCTGCGCGACGGCGGCGACCGCCGCCGCGTACACGGCACTGCTGACCGGAGAGTTCCCCGACCCGGTGACGATCACGCTGCCCAGGGGGCAGCAGCCCGCGTTCGCCCTCGCCATCGAGGAACTCTCCTGCCACCAGCGGGAACTGACTGGTCATCAAGATGCCGTCGAGGGGCGGGCCTGGGCGATGGCCGGCGTGGTCAAGGACGCCGGGGACGACCCGGACGTCACCCACGGCGCGCTGATCCGGGCCACGGTCCGGCACGCGCCGCCCGGGAGCGGGACGGTCTTCCGCGCCGGGCCCGGCGTCGGCACGGTGACCAAGGCCGGACTGCCGCTGCCCGTCGGCGAACCCGCGATCAACCCGGTGCCCCGGCAGATGATGCGGGACACGGTCGCCGAGATCGCCGCCCGGCACGGCGGCAGCGGGGACGTCGAGGTCGAGATCTCCGTCGACGACGGCGAGGAGATCGCCCGCTCCACCTGGAACCCGCGGCTGGGCATCCTCGGCGGCCTGTCCATCCTCGGCACCACCGGCATCGTGGTGCCCTACTCCTGCTCCGCCTGGATCGACTCCATCAGGCGCGGTGTGGACGTCGCCCGTGCGGCCGGGCGTACCCACGTCGCCGGGTGCACCGGCTCGACCTCCGAGAAGGTCGCCACCGCCGTGCACGGGCTGCCCGAGGACGCCCTGCTCGACATGGGCGACTTCGCCGGGGCCGTCCTCAAGTACCTCAAGCGCCACCCGGTCCCCAGACTGACCGTCGCCGGAGGCTTCGCCAAGCTCTCCAAGCTCGCCGCCGGCCACCTCGACCTGCACTCCGCCCGCTCCCAGGTCGACAAGGGCTACCTGGCCGAACTCGCCGAGCGGGGCGGCGCGGACGAATCCCTGACCGCCGCCGTCGCCGCGGCCAACACCGGCCTCGAAGCGGTCCAGCTCTGCTCGGCCGCCGGGGTGCCGCTCGGCGACCTGGTCGCCGAGGCCGCCCGCGCCACCGCGCTCGGCGTGCTGACCGGCTCGCCGGTCGCGGTCGACGTCATCTGCATCGACCGCGCCGGGAACATCGTCGGCCAGGCCCCACCGGCCGGAGGGGCGGGAGCAGCCGGAGCAGCTGGAGCGGCCGGAGCGGCCCACCGGAACTGAGCCGGCCGGCCACGCGCCCGCTAGCTGCCGCACGGCTCGTGCGGCCGCTCGCGTTCCGGTGAGTACAGGTGGCTGTCGCGGAACTGCTCGGCCCCGAGGGTCCGGCCGACCAGGATGACGGCGGTCCGCAGCACCCCGGCCTCCTTCACCCGCGCCGCGATGTCACCGAGCGTGCCCCGCAGCACCAGCTCGTCCGGGCGGCTGGCCATCGCGACCACGGCGGCCGGGCAGTCGGCGCCGTAGTGCGGCAGCAGCTCGTCCACCACGCTGTCCACGTACCGCGCCGCCAGGTGCAGGACGAGCAGCGCACCGCTGCGCCCGAGGGTGGCGAGGTCCTCGCCTGTCGGCATCGGCGTGGCCTGCCGGGCCACCCGGGTGAGGATGACCGTCTGGCCGACCGTCGGCACGGTCAGTTCCCGCTTCAGCGCCGCCGCAGCAGCGGCGAACGCGGGCACGCCGGGCACCACCTCGTACGGGATGCCAGCCGCGTCCAGCCGGCGCATCTGCTCGGCGACCGCGCTGAACACCGACGGGTCGCCCGAGTGCAGCCGGGCCACGTCCAGCCCCTCCTCGTGGGCGCGGACGATCTCGGCGATGATCTGGTCCAGGTTCAGCTGGGCGGTGTCGACCAGCCGGGCGTCCGGCGGGCACTCGGCGAGCAGCTCGCGCGGCACCAGGCTGCCCGCGTACAGGCAGACCCCGCTGGCGGCCAGGATCCGCTGGCCGCGCACGGTGATCAGGTCGGCGGCGCCGGGGCCGGCTCCGATGAAGTGGACGGTCATCAGGTGTGCGCTCCCTGGGTGTTGGTGCGGGCGTGGGGCCGGCCCGTGCTCTGCGGTTCTTCGGGTGCTGCGGGGCCGGTCGGTTCTTCCGGCTCTGCCAGTTCTTCCGGTGCTCCCGGTTTGACCACCGACCACTGGGTGACCGGCATCGCCTGCCGCCAGCCGGTGAACCCGCCGACCGGTACGGCGTGCGCGACCGCCAGCCGCAGCAGCTCGCCGCCGTGCCTGCGGTACCAGGCGGCCAGCAGGGCCTCCGACTCCAGGGTGACCGTGTTGGCGACCAGCCGTCCGCCGGGCGGCAGCGCGTCCCAGCAGGTCTCCAGCAGGCCGGGTGCGGTGAGCCCGCCGCCGATGAACACCGCGTCGGGGGTGGGGAGTTCGGCCAGGGCAGCGGGTGCGGGACCGGTCACCACGGCGAGCCGGGGCACGCCGAGTGCGACCGCGTTCCGGGTGATCCGTTCCGCCCGGACCGGGTCGCGCTCCACGCTGACGGCCCGGCAGGAGCGGTGTGCGCGCAGCCATTCGATCGCGATGCTGCCCGACCCGCCGCCGACGTCCCAGAGCAACTCGCCCGGCACCGGCGCCAGTGCGGCCAGCGTCGCCGCCCGGACGTGGCGCTTCGTCAGCTGCCCGTCCGACTCGTACGCGTCGTCGGGCAGACCGGGCACCAGCGACCGCCGGGGCGCGCCGGGCGCGGCCGTGCACTCGACGGCGATCAGGTTGAGCGCGGCGCCGGGCCCGTACGGCCAGTCCTCGGCGCAGCCGTCCAACTGCCGCTCCTGCGGGCCGCCGAGCTGTTCGAGCACGCGCAGGCGGCTCGGGCCGTAGCCGCGTCCGGTGAGCAGCGCGGCGACGGCGGCCGGGGTGTCCGCGTCCGCGCTGAGCACCAGCAGCCGGCGGCCCGGGTGCAGGGCGAGGGTGAGCGTGTCGAGCGGCCGCCCGACCAGGCTGACCACCTCGGCGTCCTCCAGCGGCCAGCCGAGCCGGGCGCAGGCGTACGAGACGGAGGAGGGGTGCGGAAACACCCGCAGCCGCTCCGGCCCGACCGTCTCGGCCAGGGCGCGGCCGATGCCGTAGAACATCGGGTCACCGCTGGCGAGAACCGCAAGGGGCTGGTCCGCGTGCTCGGCGAGCAGTCCGGGAACGGCCGGGCGCAGCGGGGAGGGCCAGGCCAGCCGGGCGGCGGCGACCTCGGGCGGGAGCAGCTCCAGCTGGCGCGGGCCGCCGATCACGGTGTCCGCCGCGCGCAGCGCCGCCCGTGCGGGTTCGGCCAGTCCGGCCCAGCCGTCGGCGCCGATCCCGACCACGGTGACCGGCCCGGTGGCCGACCCGGTGGGGGCCTGCCCGTCGGCGGTCGGCCCGGTCGAGTGCGCGGGGTCCGCCGGTCCTGGCGGCACGGGCGGCGTGGCGGTGGCCAACGGGCTACTCCTCTGCTGGTGGTCCGGCGCTGGTGGTCCGGCTGCCGGGCGGCTCACGGTCCGCGCAGGTCGGAAGGGGCAGGCCGCAGCCTACCTGGGCCCGTACGGGCCGCTGCGGGCGCCCGGATCACCCGGTTCGGACAGCTGGGAGATTCGGGCACGGGCACGTACGGCCCGGTCGTCGGAGTGGCCTGCGGCGGGTATCAGCCAGGTGCTGAGCCGTGGAGCGAGAGGAGCGGCCGATGGGCGGCACGGGCCGGACGGGGGCGTGGGTGGTCGACCGGGGGCTGCGGTGGGTGGCGCGCAAGGTGCCGGAGCCGGGGCGGTACGGGGTGCTGGTGGCGGTCTCGGTGTGCGGGGTGTGCCGGACCGATCTCCACCTGGTCGAGTGGGATCTGCCGACGCACCTGCCGGAGTGCACGCCGGGCCACGAGATCGTCGGCCGGGTGGTCCGGACCGGGGCCGCAGTGGCCGGGCTGGCGCCGGGGGACCGGGTCGGAGTCGCCTGGCTGGGGCGGACCTGCCAGGTCTGCCGGTACTGCCGCTCCGGCCGGGAGAACCTGTGCCCGCACTCCCGCTACACCGGGTGGGACCTGCACGGCGGGTACGCCGGCCTGGTGGTGGCCGACAGCCGCTACGTCTACCGGCTGCCGCCCGGCATCCCCGACGAGGAGTGCGCACCGCTGCTCTGCGCGGGCATCATCGGCTACCGGGCGCTGGCACGGGCCGAACTGCCGCCCGGTGGACGGCTGGGCGTCTACGGCTTCGGCGCCTCCGCGCACCTGACCGCGCAGCTGGCGCTGGCACGCGGCGCGACCGTCCATGTGTTCACCCGGTCCGAGGAGGCACAGCGGCTGGCCCTGGCCCTCGGGTCCGCGTCCGCGCAGGACGCGTACGCGGGCTCCCCCGAACCGCTGGACGCGGCGATCCTGTTCGCGCCGGTCGGGTCGCTGGTACCGGTCGCGCTCGAAGCGCTCGACCGGGGCGGGACGCTGGCGATCGCCGGGATCCACCTCACGGACGTCCCGGCGCTCGGCTACCGGCGGCAGCTGTTCCAGGAGCGCACGCTGCGCAGCGTCACCGCCAACACCCGCGCGGACGGCCTGGCCTACCTGGCCGAGGTGGCGGCGCACCCGCCGGTGGTGCACCTCCAGCGGTACGCCATGGCGGAGGCGGCCGAGGCGCTGGCGGACCTGGCGGCCGGCCGGATCACGGGTGCGGCGGTGCTGGTCAACGACGGTTTGCCGGACTCCGCCCGGCCGGGTGCCGGTCAGGCCGGTCAGAAGGACGAGTTGTAGCGCTCCAGGTAGGCGGCGAGCTGGGCGATGTCCGCGTCGTCCCAGTCGGTGAGGCGGTCGAGGAAGGCGATCCGGCGCTGCTCGTGAGCCGCGCGCATGGCCTCCAGGCCGGCCGGGGAGGGGCGCAGGATCTGGCCGCGGTGGTCCTCGGGGTCGGTCTCGCGCACCAGGTAGCCGAGCTTCTCCAGGGCACCGACCTGGCGGCTGACCGTCGACTTGTCGAGCATGAAGTACGCGGCCAGGTCGGCACCCCGGCAGCCGCCGCGCTCGGTCATCAGGTCGAGCATGCTGAACGCGACCAGTGACAGTTCGGGGTGCAGCTCGGCGGCCCGGCTGCGGGCGCGTCGGGCGAAGGCGGTGAGCTCGCGCTGGATCGACCGGAGGGCGTCGTCGCGGGAGGGTGATGCGGCTTTCTCGTTCACGGTTGTATAGTACATCCAGATGAGTTGTATTCACCAACCTGTCCGGACATGCGGTTGCATTTGCCAACTAGTTGACCCGGTCGCGAGATCACGAGAAGGACCGCACGGACCATGACCGCACCCCAGGGGACCGCACCCGCCGGTCCCGCCGTCGCACCCGCCGCCCATGCTGCACACGCCGCGCACGCCGCACCGGGCCTGCGGCACAGCCTCCGGCACATCGCCGTCCACCTGCTCACCCCGCTGCTGATGTGCCTGGGCATGGCCCTCGCCTACCAGGGCGCGTTCCACCAGCCCGAGCCGCACCACCTGAAGGTCGCCGTGGTCGGCACGACGCCGCAGGCCCAGGTGCTGGCCCAGACCGTCAAGGACCGGGCCGGCGACGCCCTCGACGTCACCACGCTGCCCGACCGGCAGGCCGCCGAGCAGCAGCTCCGTGACCGGAACCTGGTCGGGGCGTTCGTCCCCGGCGCCAGGCACCCCGAACTGCTCGTCGCCAAGGCCAACTCCGACACCTCCGCGATGGCCGCCGAGGCCGTGTTCCAGACCGTCACGGCCCAGCAGGGTGTCCCGCTCGCCGTCACCGACGTCGCCCCGCTCAGCAGCGGCGACCCGACCGGCCAGGGGATCTTCTTCCTGCTGGTCGCACTGAGCATCGGTTCGTACGGCAGTGTGGCCGTGATCGGCTCGGCGGGCGCGGCGGTGAGCATGCGGGTGCGCGCGCTGATCGGCCTGGCGACCTCGCTGGCCGTCAGCGTGATCGGGATCGCCACCGCAGGGCCGCTGTTCCACATCGTCGACCACCACCGGGCCGCCGTCTGGGCGCTCGGCTGGCTCTACTCGGCCGGCATCATCGCGATCGGCACCGGTCTGCACATCTTCCTCAAGCGCTGGACCACGCTGACCCTGATGGTGCTGTTCGTGATGCTCAACTTCACCACCTCCGGCGGGATCTACCGGCCCGAGCTGCAGGGCGGCTTCTTCGGCGCGCTGCACTCGTTCTGGAACGGCGCCGGGTTCGTGGAGGGCGCGCGCAGCATCCTCTACTTCGACAGCGGTGCGGGACTCGGCGGACGGCTGCTCTCGCTGGCGCTCTGGCTCGTGGCGGGCCTGGCCGTGATGGCTGTCGCGGGCGGGCACGAGCGGCGGCAGGCGCTCCAGGCATCCCCGGCATCCCCGGCGTCCCAGGCTTCCCCGGCGTCCCGGGTGGCGGACGAGGAGGAGATGGAGGAGGCCGTCGGTGTCTGACACCCGGATCAGCCGTTCTCGGGCGAGTGTCCCTGACGGGTTCCGGCGAGCGGCAGGCGGGCGACCAGCAGGGCCCCGCGCTCGGACGGTTCGGCGGTGAGGGTGCCGCCGTGGTGGCCGGCGATGTCGCGGGCGATGGCCAGGCCGAGCCCGGTGCCGCCGTGGTCGCGGCTGCGGGCGTCGTCGAGGCGGGTGAACCGTTCGAAGACCCGGGCGCGGTCCGCGTCCGGGATGCCGGGCCCGTCGTCGAGTACCTCCAGCACGGCGGTGCCCTCGGGGTGGGTGCGCAGGGTGAGCCGGATCTGCTGATCGGCGTGGCGCTGGGCGTTGTCCAGCAGGTTGGTGAGCAGCCGGGTGAGCCAACTCCGGTTGCCGGTCACGGTGATGTCCGGCTGGAGCCGGGTCAGCACGGCGATCCGGTCGCCGTGCCGGCCGGCGACGGCGGCCCGGCAGAGCTCGGACAGGTCCAGGGGCTCGGTCCTGACCGGGTCGGCGGCGTCCAGCCGGGCGAGCAGCAGCAGGTCGGAGGCCAGGTCCTGGAGCCGGACGGTGTCCTCCAGCGCGTCCTTGACCAGGTCGGGCCAGAGCGCCGGGTCCGGGTGGGCCATGGCGACCTCGAGCTGGGTGCGCAGCACGGTGATCGGACTGCGCAGTTCGTGCGAGGCGTCGGCGATGAACTGGCGCTGCCGGGCGCCCGCCTCCTCCAGCCGGTCGAGGGTGCTGTTCATGGTGCGGGCGAGGCGGGCGATCTCGTCCTCGGCGGCCGGCACCGGGACCCGCCGGTGCAGGCGGTGCTCGGTGATGTCGGCGACCTCGGCGCGGATCGCCTCCACCGGGCGCAGCGCCCGGCCCGCGACCCACCAGGTGACCCAGGCGACGGTGCCGAGCACCAGCGGCAGGCCGACGGCGAGTGCGGCCTTGGTGATCTCGTCGGCCGCGTCGGCCTCGCGCAGTGAGGTCCCGGTGTAGATGGTGAGCGGGCCGCTGGGGGTCTGGGTGGTGACGGCGACCAGGCGCTGGTCGTGGTCGTCGTCCACCGGCCCGCCGGACCAGGTGGTGCGGAGGGCGCCGTCCGCCGGGCGCAGGTGGGCCACCGGCGGCTTGCCCGCCAGGTTCTGGCTGGCGGCCACCACCCGGCCGTTGGCGTCCACCGCCTGGATGAAGTCGGCGCCGTGGGCCAGCGGCACCAGATCGGGCAGCCGTCCCTGCGCGGCCAACTGTGCGACGGTGTCGGCCTGTTGGGCGGCGGCCCGCTCGGCGTTGCGGCTCAGGTTGGCGTGCAGGATGGCGAGCAGGGCGAGGGCGGCCGTGCCGAGCGCGACCGCCACGACCGCCGTCGCGCCGACGGTCGCCCTGGCCCGGACGGAGTCCGGCCACAGGCGGCGCAGGGTGCGCAGGGCGCGTGCGCGCAGCAGGGCGCCGAATCCGGCCGGACGGTTCCGGGTCGCCGCGGTCACCCCCGCACCCCCGCGCGGCGCCGACGCGGCTCTCCCGGACGGTTCCCGGTGCCTGATCTCCCGATGCCTGATTTCCCGGTGCCCGATCGCGCCGGGTGGGCGCTAGCCACCGTCGGCCGCCAGGCGGTAGCCCGCGCCGCGGACGGTCTCCAGCGCCGAGCGTCCGAAGGCCGTGTCGATCTTGCGGCGGACGGCGCTCACGTGCACCTCGACCAGGTTGAGGTCCGCCTCGAAGGCCGAGTCCCAGACCTGGTCGAGGATCTCGCGCTTGGGCACCACCTCTCCGGCGCGCCGGGCGAGGTACTCCAGTACGGCGAACTCCCTTGCCGTGAGCCGGACTTCGGCCCCACCCCGGGTGCAGGTCCGGCGGGCCGGGTCGATCGCCAGGTCGCCGACGGCGAGCGTCTGCGGCAGACGGCGGCCGGTGCGGCGGTGCAGGGCGCGCAGCCGGGCGACCAGGACGACGTACGAGAACGGCTTGGAGAGGTAGTCGTCGGCGCCGGTGTCCAGTGCCTCGGCCTCGTCGTACTCGCCGTCCTTCGCGGTCAGCATCAGGATCGGCGTCTCGTTCCCGGCCGCGCGCAGGCGGGCGCAGACGCGGTAGCCGTTGAGCCCCGGCAGCATGATGTCGAGCACGATCACGTCGTAGTCGCGCTCGATGGCCAGCCACAGGCCCTGGTTCCCGTCGTGCGCGACGTCCACGGCGAAACCCTCGGCCTGCAAGCCCCGCTGCAGGGCCTGGGCCAGCCGTTTCTCGTCCTCGACCACCAGTACGCGCACGGGGTCCAGGGTCGCACACCGGCTCCGGCGGCGGCTGAAGCGGTCTTCAGCATGCTTCAGGCCAGCTTCAGCAAGGCGTGGCCATGCTGGGCGCCGTGCGGTCGGCGCAGGTCCGGCCGGCTGAGGAGGAACGCCAGTATGTCCCAGTCCGTCCCCCCGGAGTCGTTCGAGGCCGCCGGGACCGCTGCGGAGCCCGTCGCTGCCGCCAAGGCACCGTTCCGGGACCGGTACCTGCGCCTGCCGAGGCGCCGCCCCCGCCTGCTGGCCCTGGGCGCGGCCGTGGTCGTCCTGGGGGTCGCAGGCGTGGGAGCCGCGGCTGTGGTCCACCACGGTCTGGAGCACGAGGGCGGCCGGCACGGCCACTTCGCCGCCGGGCACGAGGGTGCGGGCGAGGGCCACCACGGCGAGGACGCGTCGAACCTCGGCGAGGGCGGTGACCATGCGCACGGTCACGGCCGGAGCGGCCACGGCGACGGCGAGGGCGGCGGGCTCCCGGGCGCAGACCGGTCCACCGATGGCGCGGAGCTCGCGCCCGCGCCGATCCCGGCCGTTCCGGCGGACCAGGCGGTCGCCAAGGCCGTCGCCGCCGTCCCGGGAGGCAAGGCGGACGCGCTGCGGGTCGTCGGCCAGCAGGGCGGCGGCAGCGCCTGGGCGGTCGAGGTGCTCGGTGCGGACGGCGTGCGCCACCTGGTCACCGTGGACGGAACGGCCGGTTCGGTGACCGGCAACACCGTCCTCTCCGCGGCGGCGGGCCAGAACTGACCGCTGCCTCCCCCCGCCGCCCGCACCGCACCTCGCGGAGCGCCGGGCGGCATCCGTACCCCCGGTGAGCAGCACCGGGAGAACCACCCGGTCCGCCACACCCCCGCAGCGGCCTCCCCGCCGCTGCGGCGGGCCGGGTGCACAGCGGCCTCCGGCCGGGCGGACGGTGCCCGACGGAGGCCCGGCGGCGTACGGCCCGGTGCCGCCGAGCCCCGGTGTGGCCGGCGGAGCTTCCCGGCCGACCCTGAGTGGGTTTCGGCCAGTACCCCGGTGGAAGTCGGGGGCGGCTCCGTCCTGTGGGGGAGCCGAGGCCAAGGTGCGGCAGGTAGACAGGAGTTGTCCTGGTGGACGGTCGGCCGCAGCTCCAGCGGCCGGGCCACGGTCGGTCGGTGCATCCGGCCGGGAACGGGAGGGATCATGGCTGACGCACGGTTAGGGCACGGGCTGCGCCGCGCGGGTCTGCGGGTGGTGATCGGGGTGCTGGCGGGTGCCACCGCCATCGGGGTGGTCGCACCGGCGGCGTTCGCGGCAGGCCCGGCCCTCGCGCCGCAGCGGGCCGAGGTGGCGGCACTGCCCGCAGCACCCGCAACCTCGGTCTGGGACAAGGACCTTCAGGGTGCGCTGAACGGCGCGGTCGCCAACCGGGGCGACTCCGCCGTGCTGGCCTCGGTCCGGGTGGACGGCCGTACGGTGTGGAAGGGCTCGGGGGGAGTCTCCGACCTGGCGAGCGGCGCGCCGGTGGATGCCGACGGCGCCTTCCGGATCGGCAGTGTCACCAAGACCTTCGTCTCGACGGTGGTGCTCCAGCTGGTCGCCGACCACAAGGTGCGCCTGGACGACCCGATCGAGCACTACCTCCCCGGGGTGGTTCCGAACGGGCAGCACATCACGGTCCGCCAGCTGCTCAACCACACCAGCGGGATCTACAACTACACCGAGGACCCGCAGTTCGAGCTGAAGACCGACGCCGACCTCCGGCAGTGGCTGCGGTCCGGCCGCTGGAAGACCTATCAGCCGAGGGAACTGGTGGACATCGCCACCGCTCACGCCCCCGGCTTCGAACCCGGCACGAAGTGGTCGTACTCCAACACCAACTACATCCTGGCCGGGATGCTCATCCAGCAGGTCACCGGCCGCAGTTGGGCGGACCAGGTCGAGCGCCGGATCATCCGCCCCCTCGGCCTGCAGCACACCTTCATGCCCACCACCTCGGCCGCGATTCCCGGGCCGAACGCGCACGGCTACCTCAAGATGCCGTCCGGGCCGGTGGACATCACCCTGTTCAACCCCTCGGTCGCCTCCTCAGCCGGTGCCGGGATCTCCACCACCGCCGATCTCACCCGGTTCAACGCCGCCCTGCTTGGCGGGCGGCTGCTGGGCCCGGCCGAACTGGCGGAGATGAAGACGACCGTCCCCGCCGCCCCCGGCCTCGACTACGGCCTGGGCCTGATGAAGCTCCAGGGCACCTGTGGCGATCTCTGGGGCCACAACGGCAGTACGCCCGGCTTCCTGACGTTCGTCCTCGGCGACGCCGAGGGGCACCGCCAGGTCGCCGTCTCCTACAACCCGTACGACCCGGCGTACGCGGGGCCGAGCGGGCAGGCCGTCAACCGCCTGCTGAACTCCGGCGGTTGCGGCACCACGTCCGCCGCATCCGCCGCAGCCGAGCCGGCGGCGCCGGGTACGGCCCAGCAGCCCGCCCTCGCGGACCCGGGCGTGTTCCTGCGGTTCTGATCCCGTCCGGGCCGCCGTGGCCCGCTCCCTTGGGTGCGGGCCACGGCGGCCGTCGGCGGAACCACCGATCGGGAACCACCGATCGGGAACCGTCGGGCGGTCAGACCGACGCTTCCGCCGGCTGCTCCAGGTACTCCTCGCGGACCTCCTTCGGGCCGAAGGGCCAGATCCGTTCGGTCCGCGACCAGGCCAGGTAGGCGACAGCGCCGACCGCGACCCAGGCCAGCGACCACTCGATGGGGTGGAAGCCGGGTGAGTTGCGGTCGGCGTAGCCGTAGATGACGAGCCAGCCGATCGCGGCGAGGATGCTCGGCGCCGGGTAGAGCCACATCCGGTACGGGCGGGCGAGGCCGGGCTGGCGTCGGCGCAGGACCGTCACCGCGAGGATCTGGGCGAGGGCCTGGACCAGCACCATCACGGTGGTGAGCAGGTCGATCAGGATGGTCAGCGGCGGGTGTTCGGCGCTGCTGCCGAGGTGCCGGCTGAGGAGGAACCCGGCCGCCGTCACCGCGCCCATGGCGGCCAGCCCGTGGACGGGGAACCCGTGTCGGGGATGGAGTCTGCCGAAGGAGCGGAAGAAGACCCCGTCGCGCGCCGCGTCGTACGGCACCCGGGAGCCGCCGAGCAGCCCGGTGAGGATCGAGGCGAAGGCGGTGATCAGGATGAGCACGGTGACGACGTCGGCCGGCCCGCTGCCCCAGGTGCGTTCGAGGACGGCGGAGGCCACCGACTGGGAGGCGACCGAAGCGGGGTCGAGCATCTCCCGCCAGTCGATCACGCCGAGTACGCCGATCTGCAGCAGCAGGTAGATCGCCATGATGCCGAGGATGGAGAGGATGACGGCGCGCGGCATCACCCGGCCGGGGTTCTTCACTTCGGCGCCGAGGTAGGCGGCGGTGTTGTAGCCGAGGTAGTCGTAGATCCCGATGGTCAGACCGGCGGCGAACCCGATCCAGAACTGGCCGTGCGTCAGCTCGATCGCGTGCGCGGGCCAGCTGAAGGCGCGGGACGGGCTGAAGTGGGTGTAGGCGGCGAAGATCACCGCCGCGACCGTCGTGATCATCACGCCCCACATCACGGCGGTGATCCGGGCGATGCTCTCCACCCGCCGCCAGAGCAGCAGAACCACCAGCCCGATGACGGCCAGACCGACGAGGTCGCCCTGCCCCCTGGACATGTCCGGCCACAGATAGCCGAGGTACTGCACGAAGCCGACCACGCCGGTGGACATGATCAGGGGGATGAACAGCATCGCGGTCCAGACGAAGAGGAACGGCATCAGCCGTCCGCTGCGGTACTGGAAAGCCTCGCGAAGGTAGACGTAGCTGCCACCGGAACCGGGCATCGCGGCGCCGAGCTCGGCCCAGACCAGTCCGTCGACGAGAGCGAGTAACGCCCCGGCGATCCAGCCGACCACGGCCTGCGGCCCGCCGAAGGCGGCCACCATGAGCGGGATGGTGACGAACGGTCCGATCCCGCACATCTGGCTCATGTTGATGGCAGTGGCCTGGAACAGGCCGATCTTTCGGGTCAGTTCTGGGGGCACCGGGGAACCTCCGTGCGCAGGGGAGGGGAGAAGGTCTGAACGACCAGTGAGGGGGCTTAAGTTAAGGATCCTTACTTACTGCGTCAAGAGTCGGCGCCGAACCCGGTCGGTTCCGGCGGAGAGTCCCACGGGCCGCCAACGGGCCGCATAGGGTGGCACGTACTGCTGCCGTACCTGCGACAGGGGTACGTACACCGGCGGTACGTACACCGGTAGCACACGTCGCCAGTGACGGCGCCGGCAGCGACCGCGACACCCAGGAAGGCAACGGAGGCAACCATGGGCGCCCACCCGGCAGCCGGGTCCGACGCAGCGCCGGGAGCACCCGCCGAGGCGGCGGCTCCCGGGCAGCCGTGGAGCCCGCAGCGGCTGCGCAGCAACAACGAGTGGCTGCTGCTGGAACGGCTGCGCGCCTGCGGCTCCGCCTCCCGGGCCCAACTCGCCCGGGACACGGGGCTGTCCAAGCCCACCGTCTCCGCCGCGCTCGCCGCGCTGGAGCGCGCGGGACTGGCCCGCGAGGCCGGGCTGCTCGCCCCCGAGCGCGGTCGGGTCGCCGTGCTGTACGAGCCGGACCCGACGGCCGGGTACGTCCTCGGCATCGACATCGGCCGGGGCCGGCTGCGGGTCGCCGTGGCCGACCTGGCGGGGGAGACCGTCGCCCGCCGTGACGCCCCCAACCGGGGACGCAGCGCCGACGCGGTCGCGGACGCGGTGATCGCCGAGGCCCACGCCGCCATCGCCGAGGCCCACTTGACGCCCGGGGACGTGGTGCACGCCGCCATCGGCACCCCGGGGGTGTGGGACGAGCACGAGCAGCGCGTCCACTTCGCCCGCAACCTGCCGGGCTGGGGCAGACGCGGCCTGTTCGACCGCATCCGCTCCGGCCTCGACACCGTGATCAGCGTTCACAACGACGCCAATCTGGCGGCCCTCGGCGAGTACGAGCGCGGTGCGGGCGCGGGCAGCCGGCTCTTCGTCTACCTGCTGATCGGTACCGGCCTCGGGCTGGGCGTGGTGTCCGGCGGCAGGCTCCAGCACGGTGCACACGGTGCGGCGGGGGAGATCGGGTTCCTGCCGATGCCGATGCCGATGCCGATGCCGATGGCGGCGGCAGGGGGTGCGGACGGTGTGCCGGGGACGCTGGAGTCGGTCGCGTCGGCCGAGTCCGTGGTCCGTACCGCCAAGTCGCTGGGTCTGCGCGGAGCGTCGACGGCCAGGCAGGTCTTCGACGCCGCCCGGCGCGGAGACCCGGCCGCGCTGGCCGCCGTCGAGCGTGAGGCGGACCAACTCGCCTACGCGGTCGCCGTGGTGTCCGCAGTCCTCGACCCCGACCTGGTCCTGCTCGGCGGCGGCGTCGGTCAGAGCGCGGACCTGCTGCTCGGCCGGATGGAACGGACGCTGCACCAACTCTCGCCACTGCGGCCCAGGTTGGCGCCCAGTCGGCTGGGGGAGGACGCGGTGCTGATCGGCGCGCTGGCCACCGCGCTTCGCACGGCCCGTCCGACGGTCTTCGAACGCCGTACCGACGCGGTGGCCGACCGGCCGTAACGACCGGGGGCCGGCGGCCGCCACCCCGTCGCCCCCGTGCCGCGTGCAGCGCTCCGTACCGGCAGTGCCCTCCGTACCGGCAGTACCGGCAGTGCCCTCCGTACCGGCAGTGCCGTCAGTGCCGTCAGTGCCGCGCGGCCGCCGGCAGGACGAGCACCGCGCTGCCGACCGCGCGCTCGCCGCCCGGGTCGGAGGGCCGGCCGACCAGGCCGGTGTGGGCGGTGTACATGGCCGAGGAGCCGCCGCCGTCCAGGTTCATCGCGTCGACCGCGCCGAGGGCGCGCAGCACCTTGGCCTCCTCGTCCAGGGACAGGCCCTGGCTGTAGCCGGGGCGGCGGCCGTCGGTCTGGAGCAGGATGATCCGGCCGTTGCGGTCGGTGCCGATCGCGGTGCGCGGGTTGCGGCGGATGCCCCAGCCGTAGAAGTAGGACGGCTCGCCGGGGTGGACCAGGCCGTCCGCGACCGGGCGGATGTCCGGGACCCCCTGGGAGAGGAGCTTGGGACCGCCACCGACCACGGAGTCGTCCGGGCCGAACCGCACCTCCCGGCCCCGGCCGTCCGTCACCGTGCTCTCCACGGTGACGTGCCGTCCCACCGGGAGGCTGCCGGTGAGCCACCCGGCCTCGGTGCCGATCGCCTGCACGACCGTGTCACCGGCCGGGACGGGCCTGCCGTCGCGCGGGCCGACCGACACCACGGTACCGGCGGGACTGACGACCGCCTGGGCGCCGGGTCCGGCCGGGGGCGCGGAGCCGTACTCCGGGGTGAGGACCACGGTCTCGTCCGCCTTGGTGCAGGTGACGTCCATCAGCGGTGCGGGGCTGGGCCGGTCGCCGGGCTGGCCGCAGTTGGGGATCAGGCCGGGGGTGCGGTTGAGGCCCGCCACGGGGTGGACGCCGCTCTGCTGGCGGAGCCCGACGGCCGTGGTGAGTTCGGCGAACTCGACCCGCCGGCCGCCGTCCCGCAGGATGGCGCTGATCCGGCCGTCGGTCGCCTCGTGCAGCAGTTTCCCGTGCTCGACCACGGTGCCGATCGACTGGCCGGGCGTTCCGGCGGCCGGGTCGATGACGAAGTACCCGCCGTTGACCGCCGCCAACGCACTGCCGGAGAGCGCCAGTTGGGAGGTGGTCCGGCGCCCGGTCTGGCCGGGGCCGTGGGACTCCTCGATCCGGCCCTTGAAACGGCGCGGGTCGATCACCAGCTCGTGCAGGACCCAGGGCCCGGCGGTCTGGGTCCGCTCGCCGCCGGTGAACATGCTGACGCCCTTGAAGCCGAGCGGCTTCAGCCGCCTGGCAGCCGCGTTGGCCGCGTCCTGGTCGCCGAAACCGCCGATCTGGACCGTGAAGCCCTGCGAGCCCGCCGGGAGGTCCCGGTAGGTCGGGTTCTTCTCCTCGACCACCGACGGCCGGTAGCCCGCCTTCGTCAGCCGGGCCGCGACGGCGGTGGCCCCGGCCCTGGTGCCGAGGACGGACGCCGGCGCGTCCGGGTCGGGCGAGGGCGGCAGTTCGCCGCTGGGGATCGCCACGTCCACCGTCCAGTGGTCACCCGGCGCGACCCGGCCCCGGACGATCGTGGTCAGCGTTACCCCGTCGGCCAGTGTCTGCGTGGTGCGGGTCTCCGGCAGTCCCGCCGACCCCAGCGGCAGGCCGGCTGCCGCCCGGTCGGCCTGCGCCGCGCCCATGGTGAACGGTGCGACGACCGCGAGCAGTCCGGCGAGCGCCGCCGCCCGCGGGCGAGTCCGTACGGCCATGTCTTCCCCTCCAGTGCCCCTCGGCCGACCCAGTGCCCCTCGGTCGACGCCGTTCTCACGGCCTGACCGCAGCCTGACAACCCGCCGTTCCGTCCGCCACCGCGGACGGGTGAACGGCGCACCAGCGTTCGATGTCGGCGGGCCGTACGTCCGCTGCCCGTACCTCCGCTGCCCGTACCTCCGCCGGTCACTTGCTCCCGGCGGGCCGGGCGGCCGGGCGGACCTGGACCACGAACACGGCGATCAGTACCGCGAGCACGGCGAAGACCAGGCCCATGGTGAACGCGCCGGCGATGCCGTGCACCAGGACCTGCTGGGCGTAGGGCGCGGGCAGACGTCCGGTGGCCCTGAACCGCGCGAGCTGCGCCGTCGTGCCGTGGTGCAGCAGGTGGGCGACCTGCCGGGCGGCCTCGCTGCTGCTCGCCGCGCCGTAGACGGTCACCAGGATGGACAGCCCCAGCGAACCGCCGACCTGCTGGGTGGCGTTGAGCGTACCGGTGGCCGCGCCGGTCTCGTACGGGGCGACTCCCGAGACGGCGTTCAGCATCATCGGCACGAAGAGCGAGCCCATGCCGAAGCCGAAGAGCAGTGTCGGGCCGAGCACACCACCGGTGTAGCTGCTGGTCGCGGAGGTGTGGCTGAGCCAGAACACCCCGCCCAGCACCAGCAGCGAGCCGCAGACCATGAACGGTTTGGGGCCCAGCCGCAGTTGGTTCCGGGCCGCGACCTGCGCGGCGACCACGATGGCCGCGCTGATCGGCAGGAAGGCGAATCCGGCGCTGAGCGGACTGAAGCCCAGGACGTCCTGCACGAACAGGGTGATGAAGAAGAAGACGCTGAACATGGTGGCGGACAGGCAGAGCGCCAGCGCGTAACTGCCGGACCGGTTGCGGTTGCGGAACAGGTGCAGCGGCGTGATCGGCTGGGGCGTCCGCCGCTCGTGCCACAGGAAGAACGGCAGCAGCACCAGCGCGGCACCGAACGCGGTGAGTGTCCAGCCGTCGGTCCAGCCGTGCTCGGACGCGCGGATGAAGCCGAACACCAGCGCGGCCGTGCCCAGGGTGGCGGCGAACGCCCCGGTCAGGTCGGAGCGGCCGGGGTGCCGGTCGGACTCGTTGATGTACAGCGGGGCCAGCAGGGCGATCGCGATGCCGATCGGCACGTTGACGAAGAACACCCAGCGCCAGGACAGCCACGAAGTGAGCATGCCGCCCGCCAGCACCCCGATCGCACCGCCGCCCGCCGCGACCGCCGAGTAAACCCCGAAAGCGCGGTTCCTGGCCCGGCCCTCGGCGAAGTTGGTGGCGATCAGCGCGAGCGCGGTCGGCGAGGCGATGGCGGCGCCCACCCCCTGGAGCGAGCGCGCGGCGAGCAGCCAGGTGGCCGAGGTGGCCACGCCGCCGAGCAGCGAGGCGAGGCTGAAGAGCAGGATGCCGACGATGAACACCCGGCGGCGGCCGAGGATGTCACCGGTCCGGCCGCCGAGCAGCAGCAGCCCGCCGAAGGTCAGCGTGTAGGCGTTGACGACCCACGAGAGGCCGGTCGTGGAGAACGCCAGGGCCTGCTGGATGTGCGGCAGCGCGACGTTCACGATGGTGATGTCGAGTACCACCATCAACTGGGTGGCGGCGATGACGGTGAGGGCGATTCCTGGGTGCCGGCCGCGTCTCGCGCGCGCGGGCGGAGCCTGGGCCAGGGCGGCTGAAGAGGCCATGGCGGTGTCCCCTGGGGGCTGGGAGTGAACGACGACGTTCACTAGAATCGAGACTAGCCGCCGGGGACATAGGGGCACAACAGTCAATGCCGACATTTGCCGTGGATGTCGGCGGGTGTCCGTGCTGGGTGTGTCCATGGTGGACGTCCGTCGCGGGCGGCTGTCCTGGACGGTCGTCGTGGAGATCTTCCGAGGAGGTGCAGCAGCGGTGCAGAAGCAGGCCGAACCTCCCTGCGGACGGCTGACGGGCGCCCCGGTCCGGCGGCGCGGCCGGGTGCTGGAGAACGCCATCTTCGAGGCGACCCTCGGCTGTCTCGCCGACTCCGGCTATGCCTGGCTCACCATGGAGGGCGTAGCCGCCGCGGCGCAGACCGGAAAGGCGGCCCTCTACCGGCGCTGGTCCTCCAAGGAGGAGCTCGTCCTGGACGCCCTGCGCGCCTGCCTGCCCCCGGCCGGCCCCGCGCCCGACACCGGCAGCCTCCGTGCCGACCTGGTGGAACTGCTCACCCGGATGCGGGCCGCGATGCTCTCCGAGCCGGGCGCGGCGGCGCGGGCCGTCATCAACGAGGCCGACCGCGAGCGGGCCCGCGCCGTGCTGGAGCTGGTCCTGGCCCGCGTGGTCGACCCCACGGCCCGCCTGATCACCGAGGTCCTGGCCCGTGGTGTCGCCCGCGGCGAGGTGCGGCCCGAGGCCGTCACCCCGCTGGTCGTGGACGTGGCCCCGGCGCTGATGCTGTACCGGGCCAAGCTGGGGCTCGGCGCATCCAGCGGATCCGGGGCGGAGGCCATCGTGGACGAGGTCCTGCTCCCGATCGTCCGGCCCTGACCCGCCGGCCTGAGCCGGGCCGACACGGTGATCACAGGTACCCCTCTTCGGGTCGGTCTCCGAATGGCTGATGCCGAGCCAGAGACCATGGCCCGCTGGGGATCTGCGTGCCGATCCGATCCGGTCCGGGACAGGGGGCGGCTAACCCCGGGTGACCGACAGCGAGTGGCAGGTCCAGGAGAGTTCTCGCTGCCGTGGACCTGGGCGTGGGTGGTAAGTGCCGTCGCTCACCGAGAGGTTCACGATCAGGTACGCCTGCCAGGACGGTCCGACACCGCGGCCGTCGGAGAAGACGAGCACACCGTTGACGTACCAGAGGACCGAGCTCGCGCCGAGCACCACCCGCAGGTCCGCGGTGGCCCCGGGGGCCACCGCCCCGGTGGGGTCGGTCCAGTAACGGTGGCCGTTGCGGACGTTGTTGGAGAGCTCCAGCAGGCCGGGGTTGTCCGGGTGGTACTCGAAGACGTCCACCTCGTTGTCGCCGTTGCGCCAGGTCCAGATCGCGGGCCAGGCGCCCAGGCCGACCGGCAGGGTGACCCGGGCCTGGAGGGTGTCGCCGGTGCGCACCTGGAAGGCGCCCGGACTGCCCTCGGTGGTCAGCAGGTTGCAGTCCCAGAGGCCGTCGGGGCGCGGCGTCGCGGTGAACCGCCCGTCGGGGCAGTACCGGTTGGTCAGGTGGTCCAGCTTGTGGTCGCCGCGGTTGGTCGGACCCATCCGGGGATAGGCGCTGGAGCTCCCGGCGATCCACTGCTGCGTCGAGCCGAAGTCGGCCTGGAACACCACGCGGTGCGCGGTGGGCCCGCCCTCGCCCTGCCCACCCTGCTTGCTCTGGTCGTCCTGTCCGGACCACCGGGACCGCCAACTCCGCCGCCAGGACTGAACGTTTCGCCAGAGTCGCATGGTCGTCACCTTCCGTGCTCGGGATTTCACGCTGGGTGGTGTACCCGGTGGTGGTGCGGTCGATGCGGACTCCACCGGTCCGGGCGGCCGGGAAGGTCGTCCGGTGAAAGGGCTGTGGCGGAAGGGGTGTGACGGAAGGCCGTGATTGGGAGGTGCCGAGGCGGAGAGTGGTGCGGCGGCGGGGTGTTCGTGGTCGGGAGGCGCGCAGTTCAGCGCCCCGCGCTGCCCTGCTGTCCGGGCGACCGCCGCGCCGTCACCTCGATCTCGATCTTCATCCGCGGATCGGCCAGACCGCAGACCATCATCGTGGCGGCCGGCCGGATCTCGCCGAAGCAGCGGCGCAGGACCGGCCAGCAGGGCTCGAAGTCCGCACGGTCGGGCAGCAGGTAGTGGACCCGGACCACGTCGGCGAAGGAGCAGCCGGCCTCGGCCAGTGCCGCGCCGATATTGTGCAGGCACTGTTCGGCCTGCTCCACCACCTCGTCGGAGATGGTCATGGTGCCGTAGTCGAACCCGGTGGTGCCGGAGACGTGCACCCGGTCCCCGTCCACCACGGCCCGGGCGTAACCGATCTGCTCCTCGAAGGTCGAACCGCTCAGGATCGCGCGTCGCTCTGTCATGCGGTGAACGCTAGGAGGACCGGCCGCCATACGTCCAATACTTCGGATCGCTCCGTGTGATACCTCTGGCGCTATGGACCGCCCCGAACTCGCGCTCCACCAGCTGCACGTCTTCGCGGTGCTCGCCGAGGAACTCCACTTCGGCCGCGCCGCCGTCCGCCTCGGCATCGCGCAGCCGCCGCTGAGCCAGCAGATCCGGCGGCTGGAAGAACGGGTGGGGCATCCACTCTTCGCCCGGGGCCCGCGCGGAGTCTCCCTGACCCCGGCCGGCCGGGAGCTGCTGCCGGCGGCGCGCCGCGCGCTCGACGAGCTCGCCGCCGGGCTGGACGCCGCCCGGCGGATCGGCAGTGGCACGGCCGGCCGGCTCCGGGTGGGCTTCGCCGCCTCGCTCGCGCTGACCGTGCTGCCCGCGCTGCTGCGCAGCTACCGTGAGCGGTATTCCCAAGTGGACCTGGAGATCCGGGAGATGACCACGGCGCCGCAGGTGGCCGCCCTGCACGAAGGGGAGATCGACGTCGGTCTGCTCCGGGAGCCGCCCGCCGCCCCTGACCTCGACACGCGGGTGATCCTCTCCGAGGGCTTCGTCGCCGTACTGCCGTCCACCCACCCGCTGGCCGCCCAACGCGCCGTACGCGTAAAGCAGTTGGCAGAGGAGCCGTTCGTACTGCTGCCGCGCGCCATCGGGCCGACGGTCCACGACCGGATCGTCGGCCTCTGCCGGGCGGCGGGATTCGAGCCCGCGATCGCCCAGCGAGCGGTGGAGTGGCAGACGGTCGCCGCCCTGGTGGAGGCGGGGCTCGGCGTCTCGCTCGCCCCCGCGAGCATCCGCCGGATCCGCCTCGGCGGTGTGGCGTACCGCAGGATCGAACCCGGCACCGCGCGCACCACGGTGGCGATCGGCTGGCGTCGTGACGACCCGAACCCGCTGCTGCTGCACTTCCTCGAGGTCGCCCACGACTGCTTCGGGAGCGGCTGACCCGGCAAGCAGCCGCCCGTATCCGGACCACATCGGCCCGGATCCGGGCGGCAGCCGGGATCGCCTACGTCCGGTCCGTCCGGTCCGTCCGGTCCGTCCGGGGCTACCGGTCGGCCCGGTCCACCGTTTCCAGTGCGTCGATCAGCGCGGCCAGCCCCTCCTCCGCCTCGCTGTCGGTCAGCGTGAGCGGCGGTGCCATCCGCAGTGTGTTGCCGTGCAGACCGCCCTTGCCGATCAGCAGACGGCGCTTCCTGGCCTCCTCCAGCACGGTCGCCGCCAGTGCCGGGCTCGGCTGTCCGTCCTCCGGGTCGACCAGGTCGACCGCGAACATCAGGCCCTTGCCACGGACCGCCCCGACGGTCGGGAGCTTCTCGGCCGCCGCGCGCAGGCCCGCGATGAGCCGGCTGCCGATCCGGTGCGCGTTGGCCTGGAGGTCGTGGTCCAGCAGGTAGTCGACGGTGGCGTTGGCCGCTGCCGTCGCCAGCGGGTTCCCGCCGAAGGTGGAGATGCCGTTGGCCGGGAGTCCGTCCATGAGGTCGCCCCGCGCGACCACGCCGCCGATCGCGAGGCCGTTGCCCAGCCCCTTGGCGAAGGTCATGGCGTCCGGCGTCACACCGTGGGCGCCGATGCCCCAGAACGTCTCCCCGGTGCGCCCCCACCCGGTCTGGACCTCGTCCGAGATCAGCAGGATCCCGTACTCGTCCAGGACCTGCTTGAACTCGCGCAGCAGCCCGTCGGGCACGGCCGTGAACCCGCCGACGCCCTGGATCGGCTCGACCAGCAGGCAGGCGACATCGGTGGCGGTGGCCGTGGCGAGGCAGCTGCGCAGATCCTCGACGCAGAACCGCGCGTACTCCCGGTCCGACAGCTGCGGGAACCGCTCGCGATCGGTGCCGTGCAGGTAGTGCACATTCAGCGGGGAGAGCGAGGAGTTCTTCCAACTCCGGCTCCCGGTGACGGCGGTCGCGGCGTACGACCGGCCGTGGTAGCTGTTGCGCAGGGCGAGCACCTGGTCGGAGCGGCGGGCGTGGGTGGCCAGCAGCAGGGCCGTCTCGTTCGCCTCCGTACCGGAGTTGGTGAAGAAGACCTTGGCGTCCGGGATGCCGGAGAGCCGCGCCACCTTCTCCGCCAGCTCCACCTGGGAGCGGATCAGGTAGAGCGTGGAGGTGTGGACCACACCCGTCCTCAGCCGGCGCTCCACCGCTTCGCGTACCTCGGGGATGTCGTACCCGAGCATGTTGGTGAGGATCCCGCCGAAGAAGTCGAGATAGCTCACCCCGTCGGCGTCCTGAACGTGGCGCCCCTTGCCGCTCACGATCTCCAGGGGGCTGTCGTAGTAGAGCGCCAGCCAGGCCGGCAGGACTGCGCGATGCCGTTCCAACAGTTCCGACATGTCAGGTCTCGCTCTCCTCTCGGGCAGGCGAACCGACCGGTCGCCGAGCCGTGCCGCGATGTTACCTGCATCACACTGTCGATGGTGCGGTCTTCGTGGGAGTCGGCCGGTGCGGGAGTCAACCGTGCGGGAGGTCGCGGTGGTGGCGCGGCGTGGTGAAGTCCCGCAGCAGGGCCGCCCCCGGCGCCAACTGGGCCCAGGGCCCGTCGAGTTCCAGTACTGCCAGCGCACAGGTGGGGAACTTCTCGCGGACCCGCTCCAGGCTGTCGCCGACTGCCGAGCCCGCGAGTGCCGAGGTCAACTCCTGCACGGCGGGCTGGTGCCCGATCAGCAGCACGGTCTGTGCCGCTGCGGGTACTGCGCGCAGCACGTCGGCGAGTTCCCCGGCCTGCGCGCCGTACAGCCGTCCGTCGTACTCCGCGGTGGGCGCGACCGCCCAGCGCGCCGCGACCAGTTCCCAGGTCTCGCGGGTGCGCCGGGCCGGCGAACACAGCACCAGATCGGGCAGCGGGCCGAGCGCGAACAGCCGGTCGCCGACCTCGGCCGCATTGCGACGGCCGCGCGGCGCCAACGGCCGGTCGCCGTCCGGCACATCGGCGGGCCAGGCGGACTTGCCGTGGCGCAGCACGAGCAGCCGTGGCGACCTGTCCCCACTTACACCTCGTCCCGGCATCGGGCCGTACCTCCCTCGTGAAACAGCGCCGTACCTGCACCGTGGATCTGTGGATCTGTGGATCTGTGGATCTGTGGATCTGTGGGTCCGTGGAACAGTGCCGTGCTCCCGCCGCGGCACCGGGCCGTACCCCCCATCCTGGGACCTGGCCGGCCCGAACGGCCAGGCCGCCGCCCGGCGTGCGCGTACGGTCACCCGCCGACCGCGGTGAGTGTCCACCAACAGCGCCACGGTGGCGGCGAGCGTGGTGGCGGGTGTGGTGAGCAGCCCGAGGCGGGTGAAGTCGCCGAGGGTCGGGTCGGTGCCGTGGTCGCGCAGCACGCGCCGCCGGAGCAGGGTCGCCAGTGAACCGACGTAGGCACCGACGTAGGTGAGGTCGCGCCGACCGGCCCGGCCGCGGTGGTGCGCCGCTGCCCCAGCGCTCGTACGCCCAGGACCAGGGCCCCGGCCAGGGCGGCTGCCAGCACCGCCAGGGTGAACGCCACCGCCCGGGCCGGGCCCGTCAGCGCGGCGAACCGGGTGAAGGTCAGGCCGCCGGCGGCGACCGCCAGCAGATCGGCGGGGGTTCGAGACCGCTCTTCGTCGGCGCACGGCTGCGCGGGCATCAGGACGGCGGCCGGGAACCCGACGGCCGGCAGCAGCGCCCGGGTCTGGCTCCAGGCCTCGGCGGGGGAGAGCGCGCCGGTCGCCACGACGGCGGCGGCCGGGACCGCAGCGGCGGCCTCGGGCCGCACGCGCGGCCTGGCGACGGCGAAGGTCGGCGCCGCCGGCAGGAGCAGGACGGAGAGGGCCCCGGCGGCGACGGTGCTCGGAACTGCTCCCTGCGGACGGCGGCGGATCCCGCTGATCCTCGCAGATCGGCCGGACCTGTCGGTGGGTCACCGGGTGACGGCCTGCCATTCCTCGCGCCGTGCGGTGACGGTTCGCCACTCGCTGTGTCCTGCCCAAAAGTTGTGTCAGGATCTGGTCAATTGGCCATTTTGGAGAAAGTCATTAAACCTTCACATTTTCCCCTGTTTCCGGTTGTGTTTGCCCCGGTCGAGTATGAGGATGGGTTGAAGGGGAAGGCTTCGAAAGAAGGTCTGATCATGGCATTCCTCGGACAATTCATCTCGTTCGGCCGTGACGGTGGAGGCGGCGACGGCGGCGGAGGCTACGGCGGCGGCGGAGGATACGGCGGCGGAGGCCGCGGTGGCTACGGCCGCGACTTCGGCGGCTATGGCGGCTATGGAGGCCGTGGAGGCGGCGACTGGGGCGACGGCGACTGGGGCGACGGCGACTGGGGCGACGGCGGCTACGGTCGCGGCGGCCGCGGTGGACGTGGCGGATACGGGCGTTAGTGACTATCCAACTCGGTGAGTATCCAAACTCTGTGAGAGCGGGCCGGGCATTCGTGCCCGGCCTTGCTGTTCCGGCAGCGTTCCGGGCGGCTGAGAACGACCGGGCTCGGGGACGAGCGAAAAGGCCGTGAGATGACGAGGAAACGCAGCGTACGGTCGGCTGTGCGGCGGTTGCTCACCGTCGCCGAAACGTCCGACGTGGTTGCCGCCGCGCCACCGGTTCCACTTCGGGACATCTTCCGGCGTTTCTGGCCGTACACCAGAGGCGGCCGCCGCTGGCTGGCGGTGCTGCTGGCCCTGGTGGTGACCGGTCCGGTGGTCGAGGCGGCCGAGATCTGGCTGTTCAAGATCGTGATCGACGACATGCTCGTTCCGCACAACCTGAGCCTGTTCCTGCCGATCGCCCTCGCCTTCGCGGGGCTGACACTGATCTCCGGTGTGCTGGCCTTCTCCGACAGCGTGACCTCCACCTGGGTCAGCGAGCGCTTTCTGCTGAGCCTGCGGTCGGACGTGTTCCGGCACATCCAGGGGCTGTCGCTGGGCTTCTTCGAACGCCGTCGGCTCGGCGACGTCCTGTCCCGGGTGACCGGTGACGTCGACGCGGTCGAGACCTTCCTGCTCTCCGGGATCGTCAGCGCCCTCGCCCAGGTCGCACGGCTGGGCATCTACGTCGGCCTGCTGCTCGTGCTGCGCTGGGACCTCACGCTGGTCGCGCTGATCGCCGCGCCGATGTTCTTCTTCACCGCCCGCCGCTTCGCAGGGCTGATCAGGGAAGCCTCCCGGGAGCGCCGTCGGCGCAGCGGATCGATCAGTGCGGTCACCGAGGAGACGCTCGGCAACATCGCGCTGGTCCAGGCGTACAACCGGCAGGACTGGGAGCACGCCAGGTTCCAGCGGGAGAGTGTCGGCCGGTACCACGCGGCGATGGCCTCGACCCGGATCGGGGCGCTGTACGGCCCGACCGTCGACTTCATCGAACTGACCGGCGGCATGGTGGTGATGGGCCTCGGAACCTGGGAACTCGTGCACGGACGGCTCTCGCTGGGTGGGCTGATGGTCTTCCTCGCTCTGCTGAGCAGGCTCTACGGTCCGATCCAGGGCATGTCCGGGCTCGGCAACACGTTCTACTCCGCCTCCGCCTCGGCGGAGCGGATCATCGAACTGCTCGACCAGCGCCCGCAGGTGACCGAGCCCGAGCACCCTCGGACGCTCGGCCGCGCCCGGGGCGGCGTCGAGTTCGACGGTGTCTCCTTCCGCTACCCGGAGGTCGACCGGCTCGCGCTGTCGGATGTGTCGTTCACGGTGGCGCCGGGGGAGACCCTGGCGCTGGTGGGAGCGAGCGGTGCGGGCAAGTCGACCGCCGCCAAGCTGCTGCTGCGCTTCTACGACCCGGTCGACGGGGCGGTACGGCTCGACGGGCTCGACATCCGTGAACTGGCCCTCGCCGAACTGCGCGAGAACGTCGCGGTGGTCCTCCAGGAGACGCTGGTCTTCCACGGCACAGCCCGGGAGAACATCGCCTACGGACGACCCGGGGCGAGCGAGGCCGAGATCCGCGCTGCGGCGCGGGCGGCGGACGCCCACGAGTTCATCAGCCGGCTTCCGGACGGCTACGACACCGTGGTCGGCCAGCGCGGCCGGCTGCTCTCCGGCGGCCAGCGCCAGCGGCTCGCCATCGCCCGCGCGATGATCCGGGACGCCCCCGTCCTGGTCCTCGACGAGCCCACCACGGGTCTGGACGCCGAGTCGTCCCGGCGGATCATGGGCCCCCTGCGCCTGCTGATGGCCGGCCGCACGACGATCATCATTTCGCACAACCTGCTGACGGTGCGCGACGCCAACCGGATCGTCCTGCTCGAACACGGACGGGTCGCCGCCCACGGCACCCACCACGAACTGCTCACCCGCAGCCCGGCCTACGCCTACCTCAACCAGCTGCACCGGCCACCGGGCGAGTCAGTCGAGGTCCTCCCCTGAGCCCGGGCCTGAGCCTGGACCGCGTCCGAGGAGGGCCGGTGCCCGGTGGTCACTGCTCCGACGGCACGGTGACCACCGGGCAGTGGGCGCGGTGCAGCAGTCCGCGCGGGACCGAGCCGAGCTGCATGCCGGTGAAGCCGCCGTGTCCGCGCCGCCCGACCACGAGTGCGAGCGCGTGGGCCGACGCCTTGGCCAACTCCTCGACGGGGTGGCCGCGGAGCACCTCGTGGGTCAGCTCGACCTCCGGGTACCTGCCGGTCCGCCCGGCCGTGGTCTCGTAGAGCGTCCGCCGCACCTGCTGGAGCACGGCGTGCTCGTCGGCGTGGAAGAACTGCGGCGGCTGCCACACCCACAGGGCGCGCAGGCCGGCGCCGCGCCGTGAGGCGAGGTCGAAGGCCCAGTCCACGGCGGCGGCGGACGACCGGCTGCCGTCCACCCCGACCACCACGTAGAGCGGGTCCTGGGTGACGTGCTCCGGATCGCGGACCACGGCCACCGGACAGGCGGCCCGAGCGATCACGGGCGCGGCCACCGCGTGCGCACTGAGCACCTCCTCGGCCCGGGAGAGGCTCCATGACCCGAGGACCACGAGCTCGGCGTGCGCCGACTCACGGAGCAGCACCCGGCGTGCGCTCCCGTCCACGACCTCGCTGGAGATCTCCAGGTCCGGATGCTTCTCCCGGGCCACCGCCGCGGTCTCGTCGAGCAGCTGCCGACCCCGCTGCCGGAGGTCCGCGTGGTACGCCTCGCCGTAGCCGTGGCGATCGTGGACCCTCGGGGGGACGATGTGGACCAGCCGTAGCGGCAGGTCCCGGCGCGCGGCTTCGGCGGCCGCCCAGGACGCCGTGAGCGGCCCCCGGTCGAGGGCGTCGACGCCGAGGACGATCGGACGGCGTTCGCTGGCGGCTGTCATGGCTCCTCCACCGGGTGCTGTGGCCGCCGCCCCCGGTCGGAGGCGGGTGGCCGAGGGCGGCAGGGCCGCGCGACCCGTCCGCTGCTCCCGGTCTCGCGGCAGGGCGCCGGTCGGACCGGAAGCGGGTCAACCGACATTCTCTTCCGGCCCGGGGCTTTCCGCGTCGGCGGGATCGGCCGACCGGTGGGCCTACCGCCTTTCCCGTGGTGCCCCAGGACGGTCGGGACACCGCTCGCGGATCCGGCGTTGCGAGCGCAGCGTGGAAGGTACCCCCGAGTGCAGCGAGGTGATTCGGTATGGATACGAATGACTCGGCTCCCCGCATCGTGGTGGGCGTCGACGGATCGCCCTCCTCGGGTGCCGCGCTGCGCTGGGCCGTCCGGCAGGCCGGGCTGATCGGCGGGACCGTGGATGCCGTGGGCGCGTGGGAGCCCCCGGTGGCGTACGGGTGGTCGGCGCCGGTGGTCGACACCACTCTCGACGAGGAGGCCGCTCGCCGGGCGTTCACCACCGAGCTGCGCGAGGTGCTCGGGGACGCCTGCCCGGTGAAGGTGAACGGGCGCCTGGTGCTCGGCCACCCGGCCGCCGTGCTGCTCGAAGCGGCGAACGACGCCGAGCTCCTGGTGGTGGGCAACCGCGGCCGGGGCGGCTTCGTCCGGGCGATGCTGGGCTCGGTGAGCCAGCAGTGCGCGCTCCACGCGACCTGCCCGGTGGTGATCGTCCGCCCGGAGTGAGCGGCCGGGGGCAGTGCAGTGCCACCGCTGCCGCGTTCCGTACGACGACTCGGGGCGCGACGTCCCGCTCGGTGCGCGGCCGCAGCCCGAGCCGCCGTCGCAGCGGACACCGAACCCTTCCCGGGCCGAATCCGGCACCCGGCCCCGCTCCGAATCCGTGCGGATCGGCGGATGGATCCGAACGACCCGAGCGCCGCCGATCGGTTCGGTCGCACGATAGGTGTGAGGGCATCCGCCTCACCGCGTACAAGCGAGGAGCCCGCGATCATGTACTGGTACGACCATGGAACGAACGGCTGGGGTTTCGGCCTGCTGGCCATCAGCATGGTGCTCTTCTGGGCACTGATCGTCCTCGGGATCGTCGCCCTGACCCGCTACCTCGGCCGGGCGCAGCAGTACCCGGCCGCCTGGCCGCAGAGCCGGCCACCCGCCCGGCCCACGCCGGAGCAGCTGCTCGCCGAACGCTTCGCCAGGGGTGAGATCGACGCGGACGAGTACCGCCACCGCCTGGAGGTCCTGCGATCCGGATCAGGGCCGACCGCAGGCTGACCCGACCAACCAGGAGACCGCCATGGCCGCCATGTCCCCGGACGCCGCCGCACTGGAGAAGCTCGTCTCCGCCGCCGTGGCCGCCCCGTCCATTCACAACACCCAGCCCTGGCACTTCCGCCTGTGCTCGGGGACGGACACCCTCGAAGTCCGCTCCGTGTCCGAGCGGTCGCTGCCGACCATCGACCCCGACGGCCGGGCCCTGCACATCTCGGTCGGCGCGGCGGTGCTCAACCTCCGCACCGCTGCCCGACACTTCGGCTGGGCGCCGGAGGTGCGCCTGCTGCCCGACCCGGCCGAACCCGGCCTGCTGGCCACTGTCCGCCTGGAGGAGCCGTCCCAGGTGCAGCCTCCGGGTACGGCCGAGCTGTACGAAGCGATCCGGCACCGGCACACCGTCCGCACCCCGTTCGGCGGCCCGCCGATCGCCACCGGCGTACGCGGCGAACTCGTCGAGGCCGCGCACGCGGAGCGGGCGATGCTTTACTTCCCCGACCGGAAGGAGACGGCCAGGCTGCTCCACCTCACCGCCGAGGCCGAGCGCCGCAGCACCACCGACCCCGCGCGCCGCAGCGAGAGCCGCCGCTGGATCCAGGGGCCGGACGGCGGCCCGTACGGCCTCCCGGCGGCCTCCCTCGGCCCGCAGGACGCCACCGGACGCATGCCGATGCGGGACTACTCCGCCCTCCGGCCCGCCGAGCACCTGCACCCCGAAACCTTCGAGGACGAGCCGTGCATCGCGGTGCTCGCCACCGAGCGCGACCGGCGGGAGGACTGGCTGCGCGCCGGGCTGGCGCTGGAGAACGTGCTGCTCACGGCGACCGTGCACCAGGTGAGGGCCTCCCTGTTGCACCAGGCCATGGAGTGGCCCTACCTGCGCTGGGAGGCCCGCGATCCGCACCTGGGCCCGGGGTGCGTCCAGATCCTGATCCGGCTCGGCCACGGACCGGAGGGCGAGCCCACCCCCCGGCTACCGCTCTCCGAGGTGCTGGACGTCGACGGTGGCTGACACGCCCGGCCTCCCGGGCATGGCCTCCGCCCCCGGCCGCCGGAACGTGCGGGCCCCGGCGGGTGGGTGGCGACCATCAGGTCCGTGGCGCGCATCGGCTTCCTGGAGAACCCTTGATGTGAAGGGAAAGGGCACAGCCGTGCCGCCCGAACGACGTCCGACGGGAGTGATCGGGGCATGAAGGCGTTCACCTGCCACAGGCCGGGCCGGGGGGCGGGTCATCCGCCGCTCCGGGCCCGGCGGGCTGCCGGACGCCTACGACGTCGTCACGTACGCCGGGCAGAACGGCACCCCTGAAGGTCGCCCTTCCCGGGACCCACCGCACCTCACCGCACACGCAGGGAGAAGCCACCGTGAACGAGAACGCCCAGCCCGCCGCCGCCGCACAGCGGCCCGATCCGGGCGCCATCGCGCGGCGCATCGCCGATCGGAGCGCCCAACTCGGCCTGACGGAAGAGATGTTGGCGAAAAATGCCGCCATGGCACCCGGCTACCTGCGGCATCTGATCGAGGTGGGGCCCGGCTTCGATCCCGGCGGGTTCGTCCGCATCGCCGCGGCACTTCACCTGACCCGCCGGGAACTGCTCGAAGGGCGCAGCGACGCTCCGTCGGGGCAGACCGGGCCGGCGCCCCGCCCCGTCCTCGTCCACCTCACCGAGCCGGAGTGCTGGGAGAAGCTCGGCACCCACGGCATCGGCCGGATCGCCCTGCCCGTCCGGCCGGGCCCCACGGTGTTCCCCGTCAACTACACGATCGACGCCAGAACGATCGTCTACCGGACGAATCCACAGGGCGGAGCGGACCCCGAGGCCGACACGGAGATGTCCTTCCAGGCGGACCACATCGACGATCACCTGAGCCGGGGCTGGAGTGTCCTCATCGTCGGCACGGCGCAGCACATCGACGACCCCGAGACCATCCAGCACCTCGCCCAACTACCGGGCACGGAGCCATGGCCCGGTGGCGGCCGCCACCTGTGGATCCGAATCCAGCCCGAACAGATCACCGGCCGCCGCATCGACACCCTGTGAGATGTCGCCCCACCTGCGGCGCCCGGGATCGTCGAACCGCCTTCGGCGTGTGCCGGTCGTCAGGCCATGGACGGGCCGGCCGTGGCGTTCAGCCAGGCCCACTCGGACCAGGCGCTGAATCCGGTCTGCCACCGGTGGTGTACGCCGGTGGCGCTGGTGGCGAACACCTCGATCCGGCCGTCCTGGTTGTCGGCCGTCGTGATCTCGGTGCCGCCGGTGCCGAACGTCTCCCACGCCGACCAGTCGCCGTTCACGGCCGTCTGCCAGAGGTGGGTGGCGGTGCTGCCGTTGATGGCGAACACCTCGACCCGGCCGTCGGTCGAACGGGCGGAGGAGAGCTCGGAGTTGGCGGCGCCGCCGTTGGTGCCGGTCCAGTCCGACCAGGTGGTGGGGCCGGTCTGCCACCGGTGGAACACGCCGGTGGCGTTGGAGGCGAACACCTCCAGGCGCCCGTCGGCGTCGTGACCGACCGTCAGGCCGTGCCCGCCGCCGCCGAAGTTCTCCCATGCCGACCAGTCGCCGTTGACCGCGGTCTGGTACAGGTGGCCGAACGTGGTGTCCGACAGCGCGAACACCTCCAGCCGGCCGTCCGGCGCGTTCTCCAACTGGAGTCGTGAGTCGGCCGGACCGCCGAGGCCGGCCCAGTCGGCGAAGGCGCTGTTGGGTGCGGTCTGCCAGGTGTGGAACACGCCGGTGGCGCTGGAGGCGAACACCTCGATCCGGCCGTCGGCGTTGCTGCCGGCCGCGATGCGGGACCCGCCACCGCCGAGGCGGGCCCAGGCCGACCAGTCGGCGTTCGGCGCGTTCTGCCAGATGTGGTCCAGCTCGGCCCCGTTCACCGCGAACACCTCGAGCCGGCCGTCCTGGTTCGGCGCTATCGCCAGCTGGGCGTTGGCCGGTCCGCCCACCTTGACCCAGTCCGACCAACTGCCGTTGACCGCCGTCTGCCAGGCGTGCCAGACGCCGTCCGGGCCTGCGGCGAACGTCTCCAGCCGGCCGTCCGTGTCGCGGCCGGACACCACGCGGCCGGACGGGTACGGATGCGGCTTGGCGGCGCTGTCCTCGATGACGTTGTTGTAGCGGCGGGCGCTGTAGGAGCCGTTGGGGTGCCCGTCGAGGTAGGCGTCGTTGATGTTGGCCGTCAGGTGCTGGACCGGCGTCGACCCGAAGGTGTAGTAGGAGAAGCCGCCGTCGGCGTCGAGCCACCGGTCGAAGATGAACACGTGGTCGCTGTAGTTGTCCATGATGTCGCCGGGGCGCAGGTCGCTGCGCGCGATGGCGTACGAGTAGGTGTCCGACAGCGACCCGGTCCAGGCGTTGGCGTCGAGGTGCCAGGCCATCGAGACGTAACCCGAGCAGTCGCGGCGGTAGTCGAAGTCGCCGCCGGGGCCGGGTGAGTGGCCTTGCCCGTCGTAGGGGCCCGGTTGGTTGTCGACCCAGTACTGGGCTCGCGCGAGGATCTCACCGCGGGTGATCGGGCCGCCGAGGGCCGAGTCGGCGGAGGCGGTGCCGGCGGAGACGAGGCCGGTTCCCGCCAGGGCGAGTATGAGGGCGACGGCCAGCAGCAGAACGCGGGCCGCCTCTCCCGGCGCTCGCCGGAAGGAGCGGGGGCGGGGGGTTGACGTTGACATCTCGGTCTCAACTGCTCCTCTCGAACGGGTCACGGGCCGGTCCAGGCGGCGCTGCCGAAGGTGCCGTCGCCGTTCCACGCGCTCCAGCCGCCGTTGGGCGCGGTCTGCCAGATGTGCGAGATGTTCGCGCCGCCGGGAGCGAGGGCGAACACCTCCATGCGCCCGTCGGCGTTGTGGCTGACGTTCACGGTCGCGGACGCGGTGCCGAAGGAGCCGTTCCAGTCGCCCCAGCCGGCCGACGGTGCGACCTGTTCGCGTACTGCGATGGAGTTGCCGTTGGGTCCGAGGACGAAGACCGCCATTCGGCCGTCGGCTTCGCGG